>NKXN01000072.1 GCA_002261155.1 Bacillaceae bacterium SAS-127
TTTCCCGGAGTTACCCCAGCCTTACAGGCAGGTTACCCACGTGTTACTCACCCGTCCGCCGCTAACTTGAATAGAAGCAAGCTCCTATCAAGTCCGCTCGACTTGCATGTATTAGGCACGCCGCCAGCGTTCGTCCTGAGCCAGGATCAAACTCTCCGATAAAGTGTTTGATTGCACACGGATGTACAGGCATCTGCGTTGTCACAGGACGTGACGAACTTAGCAGATGTTCCTTAACTCACAATTTGTTTTACTTAGATAAACTAAGTTTTTAGAATTAACGTTGACGTTTATTTTGTTCAGTTTTCAAAGATCAGTTTCGCTTCAATAGCGACTTTTCTATCATATCAAGTTTCTAACTTGATGTCAACAACTTTTTATTGTTTTGCGTCGCAACTGGTTACTGTCAGTAGCGACGCATATTAATATAACAAAAATAAAAAACACCGTCAATACTTTTTTGAAAAATTATTTATCTATAACTTGGTAGTACCGATGATAAATCCCTTGACCTTTTGTTTCAACGGAAAGTTCCTGCACAAATGATTTCTCTATTAAATATTCAAGTAGGATGACTAAGTCCACAGCATAGTATTGAACCTCTGGATGGTCTAAAAGCTCTTGAATCGTCCACGACTCTTTTTCCTTAATAACTGATAATAAATGTGCCGCTCCACTTTCCGCCCGAGAATAGATTAAAAACTCACTCGCTAAAAATAGTAGCTCTAACCGTTTTTGCAAGTTTTCATCGCTCGTTAATAATTCTTCATAAAGCTTATAAATTTCAGGCTCTATTTGCTTTATTTGTTGCCAGACGGTTACTTCTGGATAAAAGCCATTTTCAATCACAGCTAGGCGCGCTAGATGATGCAACGAATGCATGACGTGATTATAAGCATCTAAGTAATGCCCATTCGTAAAGAACGCTTTTCCGTCTGTATATCTTCTGATCAACCTTGAAAATTCGATAGACATTTTTATTTGTCGTCCATAAAACGGAAACTCTCGCATTTCTTTTTTTAATTCATGCACAAAGTCATTTCGGTCAAATAAAACTTTTCCATGATACAACCACTCGATCACCTTACGTTTGTTTCCTAAAAGAAGCCATTCATTCAACTTTGCTTCAGTGATGATAAATAATGCAGCTTTTTTCTCACTATATAAATAGTGCTTAGTGAAAACAGACTCTTCTGCTTCTTTAACGATGACTAATAAAACGACATCAAAGTTCTCAGTAAAAATACTAGCCTTTTCTCTTTTCTCAACAGCAATAACGCCAAGAGTATTTTGTTGGCTTGTTCGTTCTTGATAAAGCGGACGAAGGATGTCCTCCATACTAATTCCTCCAAACCAAAGTTTGTTCTGTCTCCATAATTTCGACAAAAAAATAAAAAACTCCTTCAATAAATTTTGAGCCTATTGAACGAGCTTTTCAACTATTCCAAAAGATCGATATTATGTTATAGTCTATTGTTAGGAGGTTTAATTATAATGGCAAAAAATTATTCAAGCAAAATTAACCGTATCCGTACCTTTGCTCTTAGTTTAATTTTCATTGGCTTTATTATAATGTATGTAGGAATTTTCTTTAGACAGTCTCCATTCATCATGACAATATTTATGTTACTCGGTCTATTATGTATTATTGCTAGTACAGTCGTCTATTTCTGGATTGGGATGCTGTCTACAAAAGCAGTGCAAGTCATGTGTCCAAGTTGCGGAAAGCCAACGAAAGTGCTCGGTCGAGTCGATATGTGCATGTATTGTAAAGAACCACTAACACTAGATCAGAGCCTTGAAGGTAAAGAGTTTGATGAAAAATATAATCAAAAAAATGAGGCTGGGACATAACTAAATTTGCTATCATTAAAGCCGAATAATTCTATTTTAATAAAAACATTAAGAACAATAAACCCGAACTATTCCGAAGCTCTAAATTAGAGTTCGAAATAATAGTTCGGGTTTTTTTATTAACTGAAAACCTTTTGTCCCGGCCTCTTAATGAATGTCTGTTTTTTTCGTACAGTCCGGACAAGTTCCGTATACTTCCATTCGATGATGGCTAACTTTAAATCCGGTGACATGCGATGCCAGTTGTTCTACTTCATCTAAGCCCGGATAGTGGAAATCAACAATCTTTCCGCAGTCTTCACAGATGGCGTGATAATGATCTGTCGTTATAAAATCAAAACGGCTCGATGCATCACCGTAAGTCAGTTCCTTCACTAAGCCAACTTCACGAAATACTCGTAAATTATTGTACACTGTAGCAACGCTCATGTTAGGGAACCTTCCTTCAAGCGCTTTATAAATATCATCTGCAGTCGGGTGAGTCATAGATTGAGTTAAATATTCAAGTATCGCATGACGTTGAGGCGTAATTCGAACCCCAGTTTCCTTTAACGTATCCAATGCTTCTTTTAAATGATCATGTTCATGGGACACTGTCATGCACCTCATTTCTTTCTAAAAGGTATTATTATATTATAATCTTTATAAATAGTGTACTAATTTCCTACATCATTTGTCAATATAGAAAACGATTATCAATCGCTAAACCACGCCTTATTTAAGAAAAACCTGAAAAGATCGTCATCTTTTCAAGCTTTTCTTCATTATTCAATACCCGCGATCGATTTCCACTTTATTTTTATAAGTATCATATCCTTGCAAATACTGATCTAAATTGGATTCAAAAATCTCAAACACCCGTGGCAAGTATTGCGGTGTGATACTTGAAATGTGGGGAGTAACCGTCACTTTTTCATGACTCCAAAGGCTGTGATTCTCCGGCAAAGGTTCTTCTACAAACACATCAAGATACGCATGAGCGATTTCTTCTTCATTTAACGCTGCAATTAACACTTGTTCTTCTAACAAATCTCCTCGACCAATATTAATGAAAGCAGCTGTTTTTTTCATCGCTTGAAAATGCTCTTTTTGCAAGATATGTTGCGTCTCGTTCGTGCTAGGCAAGATTGACACAACAAAGTCTGCTTCAAGCAACGCTGTTAACAGCTCATTCATTTGATAAACATTAGCAAAATGGCCAACTGGCTCTCCACTGCGATTGATCCCAATCGTCTTCATCCGAAAAGCCGTCGCTAAGCGCGCGATCTCACTTCCAATAGCCCCTGTGCCTAACACTAACAACGTTTGTCCCGCCAGTTCACCGATGGGTAGACGCTTATTCCAAGTCGCTTCATCTTGAAGTTTCCGAAGTTCCGGAAAGCGTTTGACATGATTAAGCAGATAGCCGAGAGTAAATTCCGCCATCGGGATTTTATGTACACCTCTCGCATTGGTTACTAATATCCCTTTTTCCTTGATTGCTTGCAATGGCATTTTCTCTAAACCGGCAGACGCCACCATTACCCATTTTAATTGCTCGCATTCTTCAATATGCTGTGAAGTTAAATCCTCACCAAATGTAACGATAATTTCTGCATCTACTAATTGTTCTGCTTCTGCAATCGTTTTATAAAAGACGAAGTAAATAGTTGGATATTTCTCGATTAATTGTGCTTGTAAGCTTCGTGGCGGACGAAAGGTAAAGACCGTTTTCATTATTTCAACTCATCTCGAATAAATTGAAGTGCTGCTTCTACATGCCCTTTGACTTTTACTTTTCTCCACTCTTTCACAAGCTTGCCTTCCGTATCAATGACGAAAGTGGAGCGTTCGATCCCCATGTATTCTTTTCCGAAGTTCTTCTTTAGTTTCCATACATCATACAATTCACACACTTTGTGCTCATCATCCGCTAGCAACAAGAAAGGTAAATCATATTTATCAATAAATTTTTGATGACGCTCTACTGGGTCTATGCTGATACCTAAGATCACTGTATTTACATCACTAAAGCTTGCATGCTGATCGCGAAAATCACACGCTTGCGTCGTACAGCCTGGTGTCATATCTTTCGGGTAAAAATATAAAACAATATTTTTACCTTTATAATCGGATAGTTTCACTTCTTCGCCATTATTTGCTGGCAACGTAAAATCTGGTGCCATTGCCCCTATTGTTACTGTCATAGCCATCTTCCCCCTTAGCCAAAAATGAATTCAACTTTAGGGTAACGGATCAGTTAAGAGATAGCAAATATATTTACGTTTCTTTTTCTAACATCGTCCGGACAACAAAGGCGGTAGGAATCGTATAGCCTGTCCACGCTTCCAACAGAGCCACCCAACGTCCTACCCCTTCTGGAACGATGTCTCCGTATCCAACAGAAAACAACGTAATCCCGCTAAAATATAAGGACGTAAAAAAACGATCCCAAAATGGTAACTGCTGAAGGTCCACTCCTGCCCATACGACATGCCCATTCATATTCAAAATCATATAAATAAGAGCAAAGCCAATCATAAGCGTTAAATATAAGAGGCCAAAGTAAACAAAATAGTAAAGGGAAAGATAGCGATGTTGAGGTTGTCCTTGTACAAAAAATCCCCTTATACTTACCCCTACACATAATACGACCGCACTGAAAATCATCGCAGTCATCCCCACCGCCCCTTTTCGCCTTCTTTCCTTCCACTATACGCAATCGCACGATGTTTTATGAATTGATTAAACAGGAAGGCAGGTCTAAAATGAAAAGGGAGTGAAAAAATAAGGAGGTATTCAAATGAATTTTTCCAAATCGGAGCAATTACATAAAGAAGCACTAGAACATATTGTAGGCGGAGTGAACAGCCCTTCCCGTTCCTATAAAGCAGTGGGCGGCGGCTCACCTGTCGCGATGGAGAAAGGACAAGGGGCTTATTTTTGGGATGTCGACGGCAATAAATATATCGATTATCTAGCCGCTTACGGACCGATTATTACCGGACATGCTCATCCTCATATTACTGAAGCGATCAAGAAAGCAGCCGAAAATGGAGTATTATTTGGAACACCAACGCCATCTGAAGTGACATTTGCTAAAATGCTCAAGGAAGCAATGCCAGCGATGGAAAAGGTTCGCTTCGTCAACAGCGGAACAGAAGCGGTGATGACAACAATTCGTGTCGCACGCGCCTATACAGGTCGAGATAAAATCATTAAGTTTGCTGGCTGTTATCACGGCCATTCTGATTTAGTATTAGTAGCAGCAGGATCTGGTCCTTCTACATTAGGTACACCAGATTCAGCAGGCGTGCCGAAAAGCATCGCTCAAGAAGTAATCACGGTGCCTTTCAATGAAATCGAACCATTAAAAGAAGCACTCGCTAAATGGGGCGATCAAATTGCTGCTGTTTTAATCGAGCCAATCGTCGGCAACTTTGGTATCGTTGAACCGAAAGAAGGCTTTTTACAGCAAGTAAAGGAATTGACTCACGAAGCCGGTTCTCTTCTTATTTTTGACGAGGTCATCACAGGCTTCCGCTTCACTTATGGCGGCGCCCAAGATTTATTAAACATTTATCCAGACTTAACAGCGATCGGAAAAATTATCGGTG
The DNA here is from genome assembly GCA_002261155.1 of Bacillaceae bacterium SAS-127. Classification (GTDB taxonomy): domain Bacteria; phylum Bacillota; class Bacilli; order Bacillales; family Domibacillaceae; genus Bacillus_CE. Next base: position 5,451 of record NKXN01000072.1, read on the forward strand.
GTGGCATGCCAATTGGGGCTTACGGTGGCCGCATCGACATTATGGAAAAGGTTGCTCCGCTCGGCCCAGCGTATCAGGCTGGAACGATGGCTGGAAACCCAGCATCTATGCTAGCGGGAATCGCTTGCCTTGAAGTGTTGAAAAAAGAAGGCGTCTATGAAGAACTGGATCGATTAGGCGCAATGCTTGAAAAAGGCATTTTAGCATCCGCTAAAAAATATAATACACCGATCACAATCAACCGCTTAAAAGGCGCATTGACGATCTATTTCACAACAGAAACGGTCGTCAATTACGAGCAAGCGGAAGCAACTGATAGTGAAATGTTCGGTCGCTTCTTCAAATTAGTGCTAAACCAAGGTATTCATTTAGCTCCTTCTAAATACGAAGCTTGGTTCTTAACGACGGAACACACGGAAGAAGATATTGAAACGACGTTAAAAGCAGTCGATTACGCTTTTTCTCAACTATAAATTTCAACGAGCAGCAGACAACCGTTTGCTGCTTGTTATTTCTCCCTAGCTCCCCTCCTTCATTTCGCTTAATCCCCCATTTTTAAATAAGAAAAATAGAAATCTTTGTTTATTTCTTGCTATTGGGTTCAGTCCATTGTATAGTACATAATTGGCTTCCTATTTAAGAGCTCTACTAGCTGTTTATGAAGGAAACCATATTTCATTAATGAAAGGAATTACTCAATATATGAAGCTAGGTGCGCGAATTTTTAAAACGGGCATTGCCATTGTGCTCGCTCTGTTTGCTTCAAGTTTGTTAGGCCTTCCTTCTCCAGTGTTTGCTGGGATCGCAGCCGTATTTGCCATCCAGCCCACCATCTATCGTTCATACTTAACCGTTGTTGAACAGATGCAAGCAAACATCATTGGAGCTGTTGTTGCCATTTCCTTTGTTTTATTATTAGGTAATCACTTTTTAATTGTTGGGATTGCAGCGATTGTGGCGATTAGCTTGATTTTGAAGATGCGTTTAGAAAATACGATCGGACTTGCCTTAGTGACGGTGATCGCTATTATGGAAGTCCAAGATGCACATTTTATTCAATTCGCCTCTGTTCGTTTCTTGACAATTATGATTGGAGTATTTTCTGCTTTTATCGTCAATTTAATCTTTTTACCTCCAAAGTATGAAACGAAATTATTTATGCAAATTAATCAAGTAACAGAAGATACATTGAAGTGGATTCGCTTAAGTATGCGAAATGGTGCGGAATATCATTTATTGAAAAAGGATATTAGCAAAATTCGCGAGCGGCTCATTAAAATTGATAATCTTTATTTACTATATAAAGAAGACCGTGGTACATTGAAAAAAAATATCACCGCCAAAAAGCGAAAAATGGTGCTTTACCGCAAGATGATCTCTTCTACTCGAAGAAGCTTTGATATTTTGCGCCGAATGAATCAGTTCGAAAATGAAATTTATCATCTCAAGCCTGATGTGCAAAAGATGATGCGAGATCATCTTGATTATTTAATGAGCTACCACGAGCATTTATTACTACGTTACATCGGGAAAGCTAAACAGACAACGGATACAGAGGATATATTCGAGCTATGTATTAATCGAGAAGAGTTTTTGACTCTGTTCGCTAATGAATTAAAAGCCGCTTCAGCGGAAGAAATGAATACATCCATCCATATGCTTCACGTACTCTCCTCCATCCTTGAATACGGAGAAAATTTAGAACATCTCGATCACTTAATTTCAAGCTATAATAAATTTCATCACGACGATGAAGAACCACCTGAACTTGAAGATGAAGCATAAAAGCCAGTCGGACAATCCGACTGGCTTCTTTATACTTTTCGACAAAGTTATACAATTATCGGGGAGTGACAGGCACCTGGTACAAACTGTAATACCGTCCTTGTTTGTTCATAAGTTGTTCATGGGTGCCGCTTTCGATGATTTGGCCGTTTTCGATCAGGACAATTCGATCTGCGTGAGTAATCGTTGAGAGGCGGTGTGCTACGATGAAAGTGGTTCTGTCTTTCGAAAGCTTCTCCATCGCCTCTTGGATTAAGTGTTCGCTTTCTAAGTCGAGAGCAGATGTCGCTTCATCTAGTATAATGATTGGCGGATTTTTCAAAAATACGCGAGCAATCGCAATCCGTTGCTTCTGCCCTCCTGACAACTTCACACCTCTTTCTCCTACTCTCGTATCATACCCTTCAGGCAAATTCATAATGAAATCATGGGCATTAGCCGCTTTGGCAGCTGCGATCATCTCATCCTCTGTCGCATTAGGCTTCGCTAACAAAATATTCGTTCGAACCGATTCACTGAATAAAATATTATCTTGCAGCACAATCCCGATATTATCGCGCAGACTTCGTACTTTAAAATCACGAATATCAGTACCATCCAGTAAAATCCGTCCCGCTGTTACATCGTAAAATCGTGGAATTAAACTCACTAACGAAGACTTTCCTCCACCACTCATTCCAACGAAAGCAACCGTTTCCCCTGCCTTCACATCGAGTTGAATGTGATCGAGTACATTTTTCTCATCTTCATCATACGCAAAACCTACGTCTTCAAATACGATATGCCCCTTTACACCTTCACATGTGATCGCAGCCTCTTTATCCTTAATGTCGTACGTTTCATCAAGTAACTCAAACACTCGATCCATCGAAGCGATCGCTTGTGTCATCGTCGTTGAGGAGTTCACTAATCTACGAAGTGGGTTATATAGCTTATCAATATAAGCAATAAAAGCAGCCATCGTCCCCACCGTCAAATTCCCGTGGATCACTTGATACCCCGCATACCCAATCACAAGCAGCGGCGCAATATCGGTAATCGTATTCACAACAGCGAATGCCTTCGCATTCCATCTAGTCTGATCTAAAGCTTTCTCTAAGAAATGGTGATTATGCTTTTGAAATTGCGTTTGTTCATAATCTTCAATTGCAAAGCTTTTGATGACAGACATCCCTTGCACCCGTTCATGTAAATAACTTTGTACCCCGGCAAGCGCTTGGGAACGTACTCTCGTTAGCTGACGTAAATTACCGAAAAAATACCGAACAGAAAAAGCATAAAAAGGAAAGACCAAAAGCGATACGACGGTTAATTTAACATCCATCGTCAACATAATAATAATCGCAATAACAATCGTTGCCGCATCAAGCCAAACATTCATCAGCCCGGTAATGACAAAGTTCTTCGTTTGTTCCACATCATTAATTACACGTGAAATGATCTCTCCAGACCGCGTATTTGAATAATACTTAAAGCTTAACTGTTGAATATGCGAAAACAGCCGATCGCGAATATCGTACAATATTTTATTGCTCGTCCATTGAGCAAAATATTGACGATAATATTCAATCGGTGGCCGAAGAAAAGTAAAAACAACTAACATCGAACCGATAATAATAAACAGCTGTTCTTGCTTCTCGGCAGCTGTCATTCCGTCACTACCAATCACATCATCAATGACGTACTTAATTAAAATAGGAATCATTAACGGCAAGGCAAATTTAATAACCCCTATCACAAGCGTCCCAACAATTTGCCAACTATAAGGTCGCACAAATTGCATATATCGTTTCATTACACCCATATAGATCCCCCCTACCTCTCAAAATTCCCCTTTACTTACAAAAAATATAACCCTATATAAAAAAGAAAAACACCTGTTGAATGTTCAACAGGCGCCCGTTCTTTCAACGGAGTCATGTCAGCCTTGGTAACTTAAATATTTTGCGTACCACTTATCGATAAACTCCTGAGAAAACGGTCCTTTTTGCTGATGGATTAAATAAATTAAATGATCGATGTTACGCTTTAATATTTTATCAATCACATCTGGATAGTTCATCTGCTTGCTGTGCTGCTTATATTCATCTTCATCGAGTAAAATATAAGACCGATCCGGAAACACCTTAATATCGAGATCATAATCAATATATTTCAATGCTTCATGATCATACACAAAAGGGGAACTAATATTGCAATAGTAATAGACCCCATCCGTTCTCAGCATGCCGATGATATTAAACCACTGCCGAGCATGAAAATAGCAAATAGCTGGTTCTCTCGTTACCCACGTACGACCATCTGATTCCGTTACAATCGTATGGTCATTGCCCCCAATTACAAGGTTATTGTTCGCTTTTAAGACAATGGTCTCTTCCCAAACACGATGAATATTTCCGTCATGCTTGTAACTATGTATTTGGATGGATTCACCTTCTCTGGGAATCGCCATGATTTTCCCCTACTTTCATTTAAAGCACTTTGACTTTACTTTTTCCTTAATCTATTTAAATCAAACGTTCTGTATTCCACTATTATAACGATTTAAGCTTAAATTGAAAACTAAAGTGATGATTTAACCAAAGAAAAAGGCTATCATCCGTTGATTCGGAGACAGCCTTTTTCTTTGATTTGTCGATTTGTAAAGCGAATGCCTTACTTGTTTTGAGGAGCTTGGTTTTTACGAGCTTCCGCTTGAGCGTTTTGTTGCTTTACTTGCTGAACATCTGTTTCAGCACCAAATTCTGTACCGAAAGCATTTTGGCCTGCAGCAGAAGCAGCGTTCTGTTGTCTTACTTGATTTGCATCTGTAGCTGCTGGTGTGTTTTGTTTGAAGTTCGGTTGATTTTTCATCCCTTTTCACCTCCACAAAAGTTAATTTGTCCCGGAAGGAAAAGAAATATCCCTAAAAAATTTTAAAAATTATACTAATAATGAGCGGCCACCATCGACGATAATCGTTTGTCCGCGAATCATGTAAGCACCTTCAGAAATTAAAAACATAACCGTATGAACGATATCCTCAATATGCACAATTCGTCCAGCTGGAGTATTCATTCTGGCATCTTCTAAAATCTCTTCGCGGTTCGGAAAATGCTTTAAGGCATCTGTATCAATCGCTCCACCAGATACCGCGTTAACGACGATGTTCTTCTCAGCTAACTCGACTGATAAATACCTTGTTAATGCTTCAACAGCAGCTTTTGACACACCGACTGCTGTATAATTTTTCAAATAACGAATCGCTCCAAGTGAACTAATGCTCACGATGCTCCCTCCGCCATTTTCATCCATTAACTTAGCCGCTTCTTGTGCACAAAATAACAACGCTTTACTATTAATATCCAGCGTCCAATCCCAATGCTTTTCTTCAAGCTCCATAATCGGACGTTGCACGCCAGAAGCAGCATTATTAATAAATACATCAAGTCGACCGAATGTTTGCTTTACTTCAGCAAACATCTCTCTTACCTTTTCGATATCCCCAACATTCGCTTTCACGACGAGAACCTCTCGTCCTAACGCTTTAATTTCTTCTGCTGTTTCAAATGCCGCTGTTTTACTGCGTGCATAGTTAATGACTAAATTATATCCTTGCTTCGCTAACTCTAGAGCAATCGCCTTCCCGACACCACGGCTACTCCCTGTCACAAGTGCTACTTTTTGTTCCATGTTCATTCCCCTTTCATTTCTCTTTTTCATTTTACTTTCTCTTTGAATAGCCGACAACTCACATGAGAACTTTAAATAGAAAGGGGGGCTTTTCATGTATGTTGGTCGTGATTTAACCGAATTATCAACCATGTCGATCAAAAACTGGAACAAATCCGAACTTGCCTATTTTCATCAATCCTTTCAGCAAATCGTTCCTTACTTAAATGCAGAAGGACAAACGATTCATCAGGATATTGTCGAAGAAATTATGAACCGTGACAGTGTGAAAAGTCAGGAAGTGGATTACGCTCACGACACAGAAATCCCTTTTGATTTAGGAGGAAGCTAAATTTACTACCTAACTTCCTCCTGTGCTTTTTTCCAAATTTTTTGATGGGAGACAGAGAAAGCGAAATTCTCTACCTCTCCCTTTTTCACCCATTGACTATTTTCTTTAGTGACAGGTGATTTTTCGACCTTTCCATAATATACATCAATATCCCATGTTAAATGAGAAAAAACATGTTGGATTTTCGCAATCGATTCTGCTTGTAACTCGACGTCTATGCCATATTCTTGACGAAAAAACAACTCAAGCTCCATTTTCGGATTTCCAGCTCCGCTTAACTCGACATTCGGAAATTCCCATAAATTCGCGAGCAACCCCGTCTTCGGTCGCTTTTGAATCACAACATGCCCTTCGTCTGTTTCAATCACAGCTGCCCCTAAATGGACATGCCTCATGTTTTTCTTTTTTGTCTTCACCGGTAGCTCTTGCTGGACTCCTTCATGGAACGCCTGGCAATGATCACGTACGGGACAAAGAAGACAAGAAGGTGAAGTTGGAGTACAAATTAACGCACCAAGCTCCATTAAAGCTTGATTAAATGAAGAGGGATCTTCTTTAGAAATTAACTGCCGCACCGCTTCTTCAAATATCTTTCTTGAGGAAACTTTCGCAATATCGTCCCAAATCGATAAGACACGTGAAATCACCCTCATCACATTGCCATCGACAGCGGGCTCTGGCACACCGTAAGCAATGCTTAAAATCGCACCACTAGTGTAAGGGCCTACTCCTTTTAACGAAGAAATTTCTTCTTTCGTGTTCGGCACCTGGCCGCCATATTGCTCTTTAACTTCACGCACCGCTGTTTGCAAATTACGCACACGCGAATAATAGCCGAGTCCTTCCCATGCTTTTAACACCGCTTCTTCTTCCGCATCAGCCAACGCTTCAATCGTCGGAAACTTGTCAACAAAGTTATTAAAGTAAGGAATTACTGTATCAACCCGTGTTTGCTGAAGCATAATTTCCGACACCCATACTTTGTAAGGGTCCTGATCTTTCCTCCACGGCAAGTCTCTCTTTTCGGCTTGATACCAAGAAATTAAATCGTGTTGAAATTGCTCAATATTTATATTTGCTAATGATTTCAGTGATGGAAAATTCACAATTAACCTCCGAAAATGTTAAAATAAAGATAAGAAAGATACCACTTCGTTTGCATCCTACTATAAGGAGGTACCTTGTTTGGATACTGGAACTCATATTGTCATGGGATTTGCCTTAGGAGGCTTGTCTACCCTTGACCCTGTCGTTGCTGTTGATCCGGTAACAAAATATGCCGTTTTAACAGCCGTCGTCATCGGCTCTCAAGCTCCTGATATAGATACCATATTAAAGCTTAGAAATAACGCTGTCTACATTCGAAATCACCGAGGAGCGACTCATTCCATTCCAGCGATGCTTCTATGGCCGGCTCTAATTGTAGCTGTTCTCTCCTTCTTCATGCCAGAAAGCAACCTATTGCATTTATGGCTATGGACACAATTAGCCGTTTTTCTGCACGTCTTTGTTGATATCTTTAACGCTTATGGCACACAAGCACTCAGACCTTTTTCATCTAAATGGCTCGCTCTAGGCGTGATTAATACGTTTGATCCTTTTATTTTTTCCGCCCATGTCGTTGGACTCGTTCTTTGGGCGATTGGATTCCATCCGGGATACACTTTTATCACGATCTATCTCGTATTGATCGGATATTATATATTACGCTTTCAAATGCAAGGAGCCGTGCGAAATGCTGTACACCGATTAATTCCCGATGCAGAAGAAGTGATTATCGCCCCAACAATTCGCTTTAACCTTTGGAGAATTGCCGTGAAAACGCCGACTCACTTTTATGTCGCAAGAGGGTACCGCCGCTCTGTCACGGTTCTTGATAAATACAAACGAGTGCCAATACCAGATAGCCCACTTTTTCAAGCGGCGAAGCAAGATCCAAACTTGGATGCATTTCTCCACTTCTCCCCAGTCTATCGCTGGGAAGTCGCTGAATACGACGACTGCTACGAAGTTAAATTCATCGACCTTCGTTACCGAAACAACGGCTATTACCCATTCGTCGCTGTCGTTCAGCTTGATCTTGATTATCAAATTGTTGGCTCCTACACTGGCTGGATTTTCAGCGAAGAAAAACTGAGAAAAAAATTAGAATTTGTTCCTGGATCGAATTAAGGGAAGCCTACACAGAAATTGTGTGGGCTTTTTTGCTGATTCGTGCTAGGCTTTCGCTGACTTTTCTACGCTTTTTGCGAAGTGACCACTTTCCCCTTACCAATAGCAAAAAACCTGCCGCAGCAGGTTTTTAATGTTTCACATCTTGCTCGTCATTGAGTAGATGCTTGTATTTTTCATAGCGGCCGGCAAATTCGTGAAGACGGCTACCGTAGTTTTCGATCCATTGGCGGACGACTTTCTCGGTCATTTCTTTTCCTTGGTAGTCATGACCAGCCTTGGCATAAGTAACTTCGAAATCTTCCCAAAGCAACTCGACCCAAGTTCTCGCTCGATCCTGAGATAAACGATCGTTTTTATCGAGTAACATCGTCGTCAATCTTTCAAATATTTCTTCCATTGCTCTCACCTCAATTTTCTAGTCGTTCTGTTTCTTTTAGCATCGAGATTGGTAATCCTTCTTCTTTCCCGTTCCCACCTAAACGATACCCCCAAGCGAACACACCATTCATATAATCAATTTTGAAATAGCTTCCTGGGTCTCCGATAATTTCATACATTTTCCCTGGTTCAAAATCGTCTGGATTCATTAAATACGCCTGGGCCATGACCGCTTTTCTCTCAAGAACAGCAAATTCATTGACGATCCCTAACTGCTCCGCTTTCCTTGCTTTTTCTTTTAAATGTGAAATTTCTTGTTTTAACTCGAATTCTGTCATCTCACTGTAACGTTTTTCTGCTTCCACTAGTTGCAACTCCTTTTTCCTTAAGTATATTAAAAGAACAAGATATTTGAAAGGATGAAACCATTGAAAAACTGTGTAATTACTGGTGGCGGCTCTGGGCTTGGTAAAGAATTAGCATGTATTTATAGCCAAAAAGGGTATCATGTTCATATTATTGGCCGCTATGCGGAAAAATTAGCGACAGTCAAACAAGAAATAGAATCCACAGGTGGACTAGCTTCTGTATATCAACTGGATTTGCGCAATTCGGCAGAAATCGACCGCTTGGCGCAACATTTCCAGACGAGTGCGAAAAAAGTCGAATTTCTCATTAATAATGCTGGCATCGGAATATTTGGCCCTTTTGAAGAAATTGATCCCGATGATCTCGCAACAACTTTTGAGACAAATGTGTACGCCCCGATTATGATGACGAAAGCCTTTTTACCATTAATGAGTGAAAATGGACGAGTGATCAATATTATTTCGACTGCTGGTCTACGCGGAAAGAAAAATGAAGCGATTTATAGTGCCAGTAAATTTGCGTTGCGTGGATTCACTGAAAGTATGCAACAAGAGTTTGCAGACAGCAGCATCAAATTTGTAGCTGCTTATATGGGTGGCATGAACACACCATTTTGGGAGCACTCCACCCATATCACAGATGCATCCCGTCTAAAAAAGGCAGCAGAGGTCGCACAGAAAATTGTCGTGGAGGCAGCAGAAAAAACCGAAATCATGATCGAACCTAATTAATCCTGTCCTAGCCGCTCCATCGCCTTTTCAATGTCACTAATAGAAAAGCCCTTCCGATAAAGCGACTGCTTCATCTTTTGCCTATACTCACCGTCTGTGTATTTACTATACTTGCGGTGAGCTTTTTCTACTTGATACATTAATGCTTCCTGCTGCTCTTCATCCTCCCCTTCCTGCTCAGCAACCACTGCCTCTTGAATGACGTCCCATCCATAACCTTTTCTCATTAAAGCTTGTTCTATTTTCTGCTTTTGAATAACGAATGACTCTTTTCTATATTTTTTTCGATACTTCTCAGCAAGAGCGGTCGCTTTTTCAAGTTGGCTACTGAAATCAAACGATGACAGCACCTCTTCTATCCATTTCTCTTGTATCCCCTTCTCCTTTAACTCACGCCTGATCACGACTGGGCCTTTATCGGTCGTATTCATTTGTGTGTTCACGTAAGCTTTAGCAAACTGAGCATCATCTAAATAACTGAGTCGATGAAGCGAACGGATAACCTCTTCAATCGCTTCAAGCTCAATCTCTTTTTTCTGTAAGTAATCGCGAACCTCCTTCTCCGATCTCATCCGAATCGATAAAAAGTGAATCGCTATATTTAATCCTTTTTGAATGCCATCTTGATGAGCAATCGTATCAATTTCGTCCTTGCTCAATTCCATCCCCTTTTTCAACTGAAAGCGAATGAATACTGCTTCATCCACACTAAAAGCGTACTCTTCATTTAAAAAAATATTGTAGCGGTCCTTTCGCTTTTTCTGTTGGGATATTTTTGTAATAACGACCATATAATCACCTCTCTCTTCACTTTAACACATTGAAAATGTTTTATACGATGGCGAACAGGTAAAATAGAAAGAAAATAAGGGGAGGCATAACATGAAGGTAGCGATTGCTGGAGGGACCGGATTTGTCGGCAAAGCATTAACAGCCGAACTATTGAAAAATGGCTATGATGTCTACATCTTAACACGGAATACGAATGGAAAAATCAACACAGAGCATAAAAAATACGTTAAATGGATGACCGCTGATGCAACACTAGAACATGACCTTCAAGACGTCAAAGTGTTCATTAACTTAGCTGGTGAATCATTAAATAGCGGGCGCTGGACGAAGGAAAGAAAACAGCGAATTTTGGATAGCCGGATTTCTTCCACGACAGAAATGATTCGTATTATGAAGCAGCTTCCAAATAAGCCAGATGTATTTGTCAATGCCAGTGCAATTGGCTATTACCCTATTTCAACTACCGAAACATTTACAGAAGCAGCGAAAGCTGTCGGTACCGGCTTTCTAGCTCATACCGTGAAGCTTTGGGAAGAGACCGCATACCAAGCAGAAGAGATCGGAATTCGTACCGTCCTCACTCGCTTCGGCGTCATCCTCGGAAAAGAAGATGGAGCTCTTCCTCGCATGGCTTTGCCTTATCAGCTATTCGCCGGAGGAAAAATCGGTTCAGGTAAACAATGGATGTCATGGATTCATATTACCGACGTGGCTAGAGCGATTTTATTTGCCATTGAAAACAAAGATATTCACGGTCCCATCAATGTTACGGCTCCAACGCCAAAAACGATGGATCAACTAGGAAGAGCACTTGCCAAAACGCTTCATCGACCACATTGGCTACTTGTTCCAAGTGTTACTTTGAAGATCATCCTTGGTGAAATGAGCACACTCGTCCTAGATGGACAAAAAGTTCTCCCGAAAAAATTACTTGCTCACCAGTTTACGTTTCGTTTTCCTGATATCGATGCCGCGCTTAAAGATATTTACACAAAAAAGGGCTGACATCAAAGTCAGCCCCCTTAACTCATACCTTTTCCCAACGCACAAATAATTCTAATCCGATCGATAGTAGCACACCGACCATCAGTCCGTTTGAAATTAACGGCTGTAAAAAGATCGGCAAAGTGCTGAAAATGGCCGGATCAATCGTCATTAAACTAATTCCTACTAATACAGGAACGGCAATTCGAAAAATGGTGTTCGAATTAAATTCGGTCCCTTGTAAAGACTTTAAAGCCGTTCCAAACAACTGTAAATAAGCGATAAATAAAACGGCATTCCCTACTGTAATCGGTAGCGTGGCAAAGAAATCACCGACTGCCGGAATCAAGCCGAGCACACTAAAAAACAACCCACCAATAATAAACGGACGCCGATCAAAAATGCGCGTACTTTCAAGGAAGCCAAGCGACGAAGCGAATGGAGCGTACGGAACAAGCCCTAAAGGCGCTGTCATAACCGTATAAATACCCGTTAAAGACAAAGAACGATTAAATTGCTTGTTGGTCGGTTCTTCTTTATAAAACGAGCTCGCCGCTTGAATAGCAGTAATCGTATTGCTCATATTCAACAAACATGCGACAAACGTCGTAATAATAATCCCCCACTCTAAATTGGGCTGACCTAAAGGAAAAAGTGAAAAGGCCGCATTCTGGCTCGAAGGCATCGCCTCTACTGGAAACAACAAACGATACAAGATCCAACCCGTTACAATCCCGATCAAAATCGAGAAATTGCTCAGCACTTCTTTTCCTTTCACTTTTAACACTCCAACTAGTACAGCAATAGCGACAGAAAATAAGCTGACCGGAATATCTAAACCACCGCTAGGAGTCAACTTCAACATTCCACCAAAGAAAATGATGACTAGCTGAATCGCTAACAAAAATAAATAGACACTCATGACCATCGGAGTGAAAATTTTATTAAGCCAAGGAACTAATCCTAGTCCTCCCATTACAACCATCAGCAAACCAGCGGCGATGATCCCCGTTGCCATCGCCCCACCAATCGTCTGCAAATCCATATTGAGAGCGGCAGCCGACGCACTAATGTTTAAAAATAACCCCCACATCAAGCCTGAATGCCCTTCCATTAACGGATAGCGATGTCCCCAGACCCCTTGTAGCACACAAGCGATACCAGTGACAATCAACGAACTCTTTAATGTCATCGCAATTTCTGCCGATGATAAATCAAACGCCGTTCCAATCGATACCGGCACAACAATCGTATTTGCAAAAATAAAAAAGAACCATTGCAAAGACGCAACTCCTGTTTTCACGTGCTCATTCATTTATTTACTCCCTCTTTCTTGAGATCACCATTAAAAAAAGATGAAACCATTTTAACATAGATACTTTACTTTCGTTAGCATAGATTCATGTCTAACACTACTGTTCATCAATAGATAGAAGATAATACATATAGGCATTAAGTCTAATTTTTCTTTAAAAAATAATAAAAAGACTCTTTGAGAAAAAACTTCAAAGAGTCTAAAAAACTTATTGAACCTCACAAGAAAAACACGTAATCTCTTTCACGAAATCCTCATCCACTTCAACCCCAAGCCCTGGCTGATCGCTAAGCTGAAGAACATCTCCGTTAAAAGTTACTTCTGCCACATCTTTTGAAAACATTTGTGGACCAACCATTTCATTTGTTTCAATAATAGACTTAGCCATGGCGAGATGAGCACCAGCCATTGTACCAATCGCAGACTCTACCATCGAGCCAATTTGGCATGGCATATCCGCTGCATCCGCTAAGTTGGCTAATGCTAGAGCTGGATAAATGCCGCCAGATTTCATCAGCTTAATATTTAACATATCTGCCGCTCTCATCTCGATCACATCGACTAAATCGTGAATGTTATGCACTCCTTCATCTACCATAATGCTTGCAGGAGAAACGGATCTTATTTCCTTCATCGACTTTAAATCATGCGCTTTGACAGGTTGTTCATACCAATCCACGTCACAGTCAGCCGTTTCACGAATCACTTTCAACGCTTCAACTCGACTCCACCCTTGGTTAGCATCGACTCTTAGTTGAACATCCGCACCAATTGCTTCTCTCACTGCTTGAATCCGTTGAATGTCGACCTTTGCATTCGTTCCTACTTTAATTTTGATGTTGCGACAACCCGCGGCCACATAGTTGCGCGCATCCTTTGCCATAACGGCAGGATCTTTAATACTGATTACTTGAGGAACTTGTAATTCCTCATGCGCTTTTCCACCAATTAACTGATAAACAGGCTGTCCTGTCATTTTCCCCATTAAATCATATAATGCGATATCTAAAGCAGCCTTTGCGGAAGGAACCTCTGAAACTGTTGCATTAAACTTTCTATGGATACGATCAATAGAGAATGGACTTTCATTAATTAATAGTGGAGCTAACTCATTTTGAATGATTTGATACGTACTTTCCCATGTTTCTCCAGTCACAATCGGATCTGGCACGGCTTCTCCCCAACCGACTAGACCACTTTCTGTTTCTACTCGTGTAAGAACGGTTGGCATATCGTCTAACCGCAGATAAGAGATAATAAATGGCTCTTTCAACGGTAGACGAGCAGCAAACACATCTATCTTTTTAATTTTCATGTGATGAACGAACTCCTTTACTAATTATGATTTTTGACAATATCAACAAATAGTTTAATTGCATCTGGAATGACGTCTTCGTCAATATCAAATCGAGGATGGTGGTGTGGATACGCACTTTTTTCGCCACCCATGCCGACAAAAATAAATGCGCCCGGCTTTTGCTGCAAATAATAGGAGAAATCCTCTCCTCCCATCACCGGCTCAATTAACTCAAATACATCCTCACCGAATGACTCACGAATAACAGATTCAACAAACTGCGACTCTTTCGGATGATTCACAAGCGGTGGCGTACCATAGATAAAATCAATATGAGCCTTTGCACCAAATGCTTGACAAATCCCTTCTGCAAGCTGAACTGTTTGCTCCTGAATCGTCTTCACTGCTCTAGGCGTTAATGCTCGAATCGTTCCAATCAATTTCGCTGTGTTCGGAATAATGTTATACGTCGATCCTGCTTCAATTTTCCCAACGGTGATCACACCAGCATCAATAGGATTCAGCTTACGACTGACGATACTTTGCAAAGATTGAATGACATGAGTAGCTACATAAATCGGATCGACTGTTTCATGCGGCATGGACCCATGACCACCAGAGCCTTCGATCACCATTTCAAAGTCATCAATTGAAGCCATCATCGGTCCATGAGTCAGACCGATTTTTCCTTTTTCAAGCCCTTGCCATAGATGCAACCCAAAGATTGCATCTATATGATCCAACACTCCTTGCTTGACGAGTGCATCCGCTCCACTAGGTGTAATTTCTTCCGCTGATTGAAAAATAAGCACAACATTTGGTTCAATTTCTTGTCTATGATTTGATAGCCACTCCGCCACGGCAAGCAATACCGCTGTATGTCCATCATGCCCACACATATGAGCAACTCCAGGACGCTTAGAAATATACGGTTGATCTCCTTCCTCCGTGATCGCTAAAGCATCTATATCTGCTCGTAAAGCAATCGTCTTATCACCTTTTGTTCCCTTTATGAAACCAACCACACTAGGCGGCTCGTAATTTAATCGTTCAATATTTAAGGATTCTAATCGCTTGCGAATGAATGCACTTGTTTCATACTCTTCCCCTGACAATTCAGGATATTGATGAAAGTGACGTCGATCTTCAATCGCTTGTTTAATTAAATGATCATCGACAATAGTCACAAAAAAACCTCCTCTTCATTTAAAACGGCCCAAACTGAATCAACTGAGCAATAATTAGTGCAATGACGGCAATCGTAATTTGAATGAGGAAAAACGGAAAAAACCATCTCACCCATTTCCCCCACGGAATGCCTGCGACTGCTAGCGCTGCCATAAAATAGCCGCTTGTCGGGAAAATGATATTCGAAATACCATCTCCGAATTGATACGCAAGCACAGCTGTTTGTCTTGTCACACCGATCATGTCCGATAATGGCGCTAATATCGGCATCGTTAAAGCTGCTTGTCCACTTCCTGATGGAACAAGGAAGTTTAAACCTAATTGGAAGAAAAACATACCAACAGCTGATAATACAGCTGGAAACGAATCTAATGCATTCGCTGAATAGTAAAGAATCGTATCCATAATTCCTGTCGTATTAAAGATCACTAAAATCGTCTGTGCTAAACCGATAATTAATGCGCCTCCAATTAAATCTCCTGCTCCTTTAATAAAGTTATCAGCAATTTGCGACGGTGATAATTTGCCGATAAAGCCCATGATCACTCCGAATAACAAGAACAAACCAGCAATTTCAGGAATATACCATCCGTATTGAATGACACCATATATAAGAATAAGGAAATTGAATAAAAAGGTAATCATCACCCACTTGTGACGCGTTTCCATCTTGCCATGAGAGTTTAGTAACTGCTCTTTGTTCACATGTTCATATTTTCCGTAAAAACCTAAGGACGGATCTTTCTTCACTTTCCCTGCATAATGATACACGTACATGACAGCGGCTACATACATGACAATGAATAAAACAAGGCGAAAACCGAGTCCTGAAAACGTCGGTAACTCTGCAATTCCTTGAGCAATTCCGACTGTAAATGGGTTCATCACCGCAGACGTAAATCCAACAGATGCTCCAATAATGACAATCGCAAAACCAGTAATAGCATCAAATCCTAGTGCAATGGCTAACGGAACGAGAACACCGACATAAACGATCGTTTCATCTGACATCCCCATTAAAGAACCACCAGCCGCAAAAAATAACATTAACACCGGAATAATGAGCTTTTCCCGATTCCCCATCTTGCGTGAGATCATCGCAATAAAAGCATCTAGTGCGCCTGTCGCAGCTAAAATCCCAAACGCTCCCCCAACGATTAAGACGAAGAAAATCGTGTTGGCTCCTTGGACCATCCCACCATGAACACTGCTGAATATATCTAAAAACCCGAGCGGATTTCCATCTATAAATTGAAACGTCTCCGGTTGAACGATACTTCGACCATCAACCTCTGCTCTTTCAAATTGCCCGGCTGGAATAAAATGAGTTAACACAGCGGATAAAACAATTAAACAAAAGATTAAGACATACACATTCAAACTTTTTGGCTTTTTTTCGTTCTTTACACTCATACAACTCTCCTCCTTACATTAAAATTATGTCGTTATATAGTCGTTAATTGGTTAGATTATACCCGACTGAACAAATAATAGTCAATAGTATTTTTTAAATATTTAATCAATTTATTGTTATACAAAAAAGTGGATTTAATTTCATAAATCATACAACATAAATGAAATTAAATCCACTACAATGAGTAATTATTCTATTGAAAGGGTAAATCTAATCGATAAATCGATCGAGGACGACCATTTTGAAAAGGCTGCTCTTCCCCAATAATATGCAAATAACCAGCCTCTAAAAATTTCTTTAATAATCGTTCTGCCGACCGCTTACTTACCTCGAAATATTCAGAAACATCGTTAGCTGTAAATCGGTTCATGGGACGCGAAGCAACAAATTGCGCCATTTTTATTACATTCGTAACGCTCATTTTTAACTCTTTTGCTAATTGAACGACTGCTTCATTTTCGCTTTTTAAAACAGACACAACGAATGACTCTTTTTGTGGATTGATGACTGTCTGTTCTTCTGTCACAATATGAATCGCATTTTCGGTTTCTTGTTTCTCAGAATAATTAAGAGCAATATGAGCATTCCGTTCTGCTTCCACGATAGTTAAACCAAACCCCAAACCAATACTCACGGTCTGTTCTTGCTTTTCTACATCTGCATAAAGAGAGTATAAAAGATCCATATTCTTGACTAAAAACTCCATACTCCCTTTCGTTCCATACAGAATAAAAAAATCGGATGTAGATTGTTGAAGCGTACAATTTATTTGTTTTGCTACACTCATTAATCGTTGATAAATATGTGAGTTCGTTTTCTTTTCAATAGATGGCTCTAGCTTCATTAAACCAATCGCCACTTGCGCTTGTTGACTTTGCTGTAATTCACCGAGCATTTTCGCTTCTTTCAATGCCTCTATAATATTTCGTTCAGGCTCAACCATTTGAATACATGGAATGTCTTCTTGCTTCAATTGATCGGACACCGCATGAATACTCGTAATGATCAAGTCCACTTGTCCACCTTTCCAAAGGTCGCGATGCCTTGCTAAAATATCAGTCACTTGGAAATCCTTATCTAAGTTTTCTATCATCCACGGATAATCTTGTACATACAACGCTTCTGGCATCATGTTTAATTGTTTGACCACACTGTCCACATACTTCCGATCAGGTAAATCAATAGACAAACGGTTGATGCTCGCTTGTTGACCGTACAAAAGGGATAATAACGTTAACGAAACGCTTAATTCATTATCGACAACATAAATAGCTGGTCGGTCAAACAAATGCAAGAATTTTTCACAATAATAGTAGGGGATAATACCAGAGAACAAATACACATCGCAATAGGTCGCTTCCCGTATGAGTTGCTCCGTTTCACGAGGGACTTTATACACATAAGGAATAATTTCGATTCCTTCTACATGACGTTCTAACTCTTTCACTAACTTCGCCATTTCTTCTGGACCAAACAAAGCCACCTTGATAGACATACGAATTCCCTCCCTTAACACAATAAGGAACGCTCTATTTTTTAACTTTCATTATACCACGTCATTCTCAATATTTCCCACATGATGCAAATGAACAACTCATAAAAAAATACCTTATTAAAAACAGGTATAAATACCCCTTTTTTATTTGAATATATTCCCTATCATTGTATAATATTAGTGAAATCACAAAAGGAGGATATTCACAATGAGAAAAATGGATGGAAAAGTAGCAATTGTTACAGGGGCAGCTATGGGAAATGGACAAGGGATCGCAAAAGTTCTTGCTAAACATGGAGCAACGACAATCTTAGCTGATATTTCTGATCAAGTATTTGCAACAGCTGAACAAATGAAACAAGAGGGACTTGATGTACATGCCGTTCAAATGGATGTAACTGACAACGACAGTGTTAAACAAGCCGTTGCTACCATCGTGGGCAAGTTCGGCAAAATTGATGCGTTAGTCAATAATGCCGGGGTTGTACGCTTAGCTAACTTCCTTGATATGAGTGATGAAACACGTGATTTTCAATTTAAAGTGAATATTGAAGGCGTTTGGAATGTCACGAAAGCTGTGCTTCCATTTATGAAAGAGAAAAAGTACGGTCGAATTGTCAACTTATCCTCTGTCACTGGAACAATGGTCGCTGATGAGGGAGAAACTGCTTACGCTACAACGAAAGCCGCTCTTTTAGGCTTTACTAAATCATTGGCTCGCGAAGCCGCGAATGATCATATCACAGTCAATGCGATTTTACCAGGCTATATCATGACGCCAATGGCTGAACAAATTGCTCAAGAATCCAATCCATCCAATCCTCAACAAGTCATCGACGGCATTGCTGGAGGTGTTCCACTAGGTCGCCTTGGAAAAATTGAAGAAGTCGGCGAACTAGCTGCTTTTCTGGCATCCGACGAATCTAGCTACATAACAGGCACACAAATTGTTATCGACGGTGGCAGTACGTTACCTGAAACCGTATCTGTTGGTGTGTAAAGTGAAACTTCAATCAGTGGGGGTTTTCTTCATCCCCACTGATTAAAAGAAGAACAAAGGCTAAAATCGCAACGTCCTGTTGCAACGCCTTTGTAACCTGCATCGTGCAGGCCCGAACCAATCGGGCATTTACGGGCTGTTGATCTCCCACCTACATGTCTGCACTTTTTCTGCCCAGTTGAGATGGGAGTCTTACAGCCCGTTAATGCGGGATAAATAGATAAAAAAGAAGCCTGCTCTTGTTCACTAGGGAGAGCGGGCTTCTTTGACTTTTTAACTATATCAATTTGTGATATTTAAAAATTCATTTTTGGACATACAATCTTGCACTAGTTGAAGGCGAATATACTATTTTATAGGAGTCTCCAAGTTCTGTTTGCAACTTTTCTGTCAACAGAACTCCTCTACCATTATAATGATCTTCTAGTTCAACACCATTAGAAAGCAATCGGTCTGTTTCCCAGTCTATCCATTCGCCGTACTGCTCTGCCCAAAAATTTAATTCCTTTGCAAAATCAATTGAAATAGGCAAATCCTCTATTTCTAAATTACATCCACATACCTCACACCAAATGGGATCTGTATCAACATCCCCTTGCAATTTCAATTGATTCGTCTTCCCGCTCCCACAACAACAATCCATCATTTTAACACCTCTGTTTAAAACTCTGTATAAGAACCGCCTGGCAAAGAAACAACAAGCCAACCTTGCTCTCCTTGTAATTGCCAGCCTTCAAACATATTACTATCGTGAAATAATTCTAAAAATAGATCCTCTTCCAGTTCAAGCACGAAATCCGAAGTATTCTCATAGTGTTGAATGGAAACAATTCTCTTTCCTTTAATCTGTTTTTCTAATGATTCGCGCAACAGTAATCGAGACCATTGTTTACAGTCCGAATATCCCTTTATAATCTGCTGCATATCTCGTAACCGCCAAGGACATTCAATGATTAACACACCTTTTTCAAAAAACACTCCTAACAGCAATCCAGCTTCTGATTTCACTTCGGTCACTTTCTGTCCGATAAAGTGACTAAAATCGATATCACTTAATTTTTTATACATTTCACTGTAGTTCCCCCTAGAAAGTATCTCGTAGATAAATTGAATGTTTTTCTAATCATTGCAAACGGAATAGCTGTTATGATCTATGCAAGCTGTAATAAATAATCTAAGTTTCTATTAGGTTTCTTTAGCATACTCATTTTGTGAGATGCTTCTCTTTTTTAAAATTTTGTAACTAATAAACCGCTAGTGGCCCATAAGGACCATCGATAATTTCTATTTTCGTTTCAAAAATATCCGTCAAAATTTCTGAGTCCATAATCTCTTCTACTGTTCCAAAAGCAGCAATTTGTCCATCTTTCATAGCACAAATTCTATCGGAATATTTGGCTGCAAAATTGATATCATGCATAACAGTCAGAATGGTTCTTCCAAATTCATTAGCAACATGTCTCAAATGCTCCATCATTTGAACAGAGCGAGCAACATCAAGATTGTTCAGAGGCTCGTCCAAAAGTATATATTCCGTCTCTTGGCACAAAACCATTGCAACATATGCCCTTTGCCTTTGACCACCTGAAAGCTCATCTAAATATCTATTTTCTAGATCAGTCAAGTCTAAAAAATCGATATATTTAGAAATAATAGCCTCATCCTCTTTAGTTAATCTTCCCTTTGAATAAGGAAAACGTCCAAATCCAGCTAGTTGTCTAACAGTAAGCCTCGTTACAAAATGATTTTCCTGTCGCAAAATAGTCATAATCTTCGCTAAGTCTTTTGAGTTAGATTCAGAAATATCCATATTTGCCACCGTAATTTGACCTTCATCCATATCCAAAAGTCTTCCAATCATCAAAAGTGTCGTAGACTTTCCAGCACCATTTGGTCCAATTAAAGAAGTAAAACCAGCTTTTGGTATTTCAATATCCAATGGTCCTATTTTCACCTTATCAGTATACAATTTTCTAGCATTCTCAATCTTTATCATAGAGCCCTCTTCCTTAAAATCACAATTAAAAATATTATTCCACCAAACAGTTCGATAATAACTGAAACTACACCTTGAGCATTGAATACATGATACATTAAAAAGTACGCACTCGTCAGTATCAAAAATCCTATAGCAAGAGCCATTGGAAAAATATATCTATGATCATAAGTTGGCGCTGCTTGATAACTCAAAGTTGCAACTAAAAACCCATAGAAAGTAAGTGGCCCAACTAAAGCCGTTGAAATTGACATCAAAACAGCAACTAATATAAGCGTATAAATCATACTAGATTGATGTTTAACTCCAAAAGAAGTAGCGACATCCTTTCCAAGTGACAATACATTTAAATTCTTAGAATAAGCAAGAAGTAATAATGCTACAATGATTACCATTGGAATTACTACCGGAAAATATTCAGCATCTGCATTATTGACAGAACCAAACAATCTTGCCTGTAAAATATCAAACTCTGACGGCGCAAGAAGTTTTCTCATAAAAGTGGACACAGAATTCAGCCCTGTTCCAATAATAATTCCAACCAAAAGCATAAGTTGTAAATTCCCATACTTTCCAGAAAGCAACCATCCATAAAGAATCAAACTCATCAAGACCATAACACTAACTTTAAATAGAAATGGTCCAATACCAGTAAAATTTATTAATGCACCAGCACCAAAGAAAAATATTGTACTAGTATGAATTGTTGAGTAAAGTGATTCAAAACCTAAAAGTGAAGGAGTTATAATCCTATTATTCGTAATCGAATGGAACGCAACGGTCGACAAACTGTGACAAATTGCAGCAATAATCATGGAAACCACAGCTACTATCCTTCTTTCAACAACTGGGATAAAAGAAGGTGAATCCACTGGAACTGGATTGTTGTAAACTAAAAGTCCATACGAAGAGAGAGCACCTAAAGCAATAAAAGTTATGAGCAAAATCCAATAACGTTTTTCTTCTTTCTTAGAACGAAAAGCTCTAGCGGATCTGTTTTTATTACGAAGGCTAGAATCGATTGCAACATGTTCTTTATTTCTATATTCCAATGCGTTCATCTTAGCCTCCTTGGTTTTCTTTGTCTTAATAAAATAGTAATAAATACGACCGCACCCACTGTTCCAAGTATTAAAGAGACAGGCACTTCAAAAGGCATAATAATTGTTCTAGAAATTATATCACAAACAGTTATAGTCCCCATGCCTATCACACATACCCAAGGCAAATTGCTCCTAAGGTCATCTCCTCTAAACATCGAAACAATATTTGGGACAATCAAACCTAAAAAAGGTAAATTTCCAATAACAGCTGCAACAATTCCAACTGCAAAAGAAATAAGGCCCGTACCAAAAAGAACGATCCTGTTGTAATTAACGCCAAGGCTCGTTGCAACATCTTCTCCTAGTCCAGCTAAAGTCAATCTATTAGCATAAATAAAAATAAGAAGAGTAACGATAACAATTAGCCATAAATATTCATATCTCCCAACTTGAACATTCGCAAAAGAACCTACAAACCAACTTTCAATATTTTGTGTCATTTGAAAAAAGAGTCCAAGAAAAGTGGAAACTGCGGAAATGACTGCTCCAAGCATCAGCCCAATGATTGGGACAATTAAAGACGAACGAAGTTTAACTCTGCGTAAAAATAAAAAGAAAATCATAGTTCCTATAAAAGAAAAAATGATTGCACCCGTCATTCTTAGAACCAAAGTTGGTGCAGGAAATAATAAATAAACAAAAAGAAGGCCCAAGCCTGCCCATTCAATAGTTCCTGTTGTTGTAGGTTCAACTAAACGATTCTGTGTAATAAGTTGCATGACAAGGCCTGCCATTGCCATGGCAGCTCCAGTAAGCATTAGTGCAACTGTTCTTGGAACACGAGTTGTGAAAAACATATCCATTCCATCTTCTTGCCCGTGTATATCATAAACTCCAGTAAACAGTGATATAATGCCTAAAATAATAACAACTATAATCGTTAGTATAAAAGGTTTTGTCCATATCTTATCGTGGTTATAAAGCCGGGATTGAGAATTTTTCTCAATCCCGGTAATGACATTTTTCGGCACTATGTTATACTCCTTTATACTACTTAGCTAAAGTGTTTGCAAGATTGTTGAATAACTCTAAATAAGTTTGAATTGATTCATTTAAGTAAGTGTCATTTGGTGCATAAACAATCTGTTTTTTAGAAACTGCAGTTATGTTTTGAAGAGCAGGTGATTTATCAATAACATCCTGAGCAGGAACTGCATCAGGTAAATCAGACATTGAAGCATCACGATCTAGTACGAAAATCCAATCAGGATTGCTTTGTGCAATAGCTTCAACAGAAACTTCATCACCTTGATGATCTGTAGAAGAATCTTTAACTTCTAATGCTGGGGTCCATCCAAAGATTTCATACATTGGTCCCCAAACACGTCCAGAACCAGGAGCTGAATAACCAATATCTCCGCCAGAAACGATAACACTCATAACTTTATCTTTTCCATTATATGCAGACTTAGCTTTTTCGATCGCTTGATCAAAATCAGCTGTCAATTGTTTAGCTTCTTCATTTTTATCAAAAATTTGTCCTAAAGTAAGTGTAGATTCCTTAAGTCCATTTGCCAAGTTTTCTCCAGGTGTAGCAGCTTCCTCAGAAACATCAACATTAAGATCAATAACAGCTGCATTTGGTACTAATTTCTTGATATCTTCATAATAGTCAGCAAATCTTTGACCAACAATTACAAGTTCAGGGTCTGCCGCTGCTAAAATTTCAAAATTTGGCTCGCGGTGATTTCCAATATCTTGAACTGAATCGTCCTTTACATATGGTGAATCCGCAGGCATTACATCCTTTGGAGCAGCAGCTAACTCAATATCCCAATCAGCTAAAGTTTCAAACGTTCTATTATCCAAAGCAACTACATTCTTAGGATTTACAGGAACAGTAACCTTTCCATGAGCATCAGTGACTTCAACTGTTTTAACTTCAGTAGAATCTTTTTCTTTCCCCTTATCTTCAGTCTTACTAGATTCATTACTTGAATTTGAGCAAGCTGCCAACATCAAAACAAAAATCGCCATCATAATGACAGTTAATTTAGACTTCCTCATCTCTTATACCTCTTTCCTTATGTATAAACTTTATAGTCAAACAGATTATTGAATTGATAAAATTAATATCTATCGTTATATTTTTATGCGCGATTTAAATAATAATTATCTCTATATTAACATAGTGCACAGCGATAAAAAAGTAATGATAATAATTATCAATTTCAATGTTCTACTCAAGTATACCAAATCAAAAAATATTATCAACTTTTTTTTGGGGATCAATACCAACTTCTGTTCTTGACAAGAAAAAGGAAATAAAAAAAGCATCTGTATTTGTTATGTTAAAAGCGTCAACCCAAAACATAACAAATACAGATGCTTTCTCATTCTAACAATATTCTAAACTACCTCCTCCTATCATTTTCAATATTTCATTATAGTATCCAAACAATTGCTCGATTTAATTTTTTGCAACAGAGATCATTCTCCTCTATTCTGATAGAAACATATATTCATTGAAATTATAGGAGAACCTCAGATGTCAAACAAGTTAGATTCATTTATGACCGAACACTTTAACAGTTTACAGCTTAGGCCGGCACTGTTTTATAATTGGCCGTATGGTATTCGTTTTGAAATTTCAATGCCTTGGATAGAGTACGAAGATAAAGAAAACCTCCAGCAAATAAAAGAAAGAAGTATTGGCCTTTTCAACGATGTCTTTCACGCCACTGATGATATATGGTTCATTACAGATGTTCATTGTGAAAAGAACGATCATTTTTTACAGAAGAGACCAACAAAAGTGTACCAGAAATATATTAAAGACAACAAAGTAGCGATGAAATTACAGCATAAAGTCTTTGCAGAGGAAGATATCGTAACACATCGATTTATTTTACCCTGTAAAAAGAGCGATATTCGATATCACCAGCTTTTATCAGCTATCAGTTACGAAGATTTTCCACACCCGACACGCATCTTAAACAATTACGACCGGGCTGGCTATAATATTTACTTTGTCAATATCACTAAAAAGTTCATTTATCACCTGTATGATGATCGTGGTTGTGATGTAGTCGCATCTAATAAAGAAGATTTGCGTCCACTTTATAAAGAACGATATGCTTGGATATTGGATTATGACCGTGAACAGATTGATAAACTATTCAAATAGAAAATAGGTGATTGTATGAAATATACTTGTCCTTGTTGTGGATATCAAACATTAAAAGAAGAACCACCAGGTACGTATGATATATGTGAAATTTGTTTTTGGGAAGATGATATAGTTCAATTTAATGATCCTGATTATGAAGGTGGGGCAAATGAAGTTTCATTGAGACAAGCACAAAAAAACTTTAATAAGTTTGGCGCTTGCGAAGAAGTCTGTATTCAGTCTGTAAGAAAGCCCAATGAGAAAGACATAAAAGACCTTAATTGGAAAACGTTAATTTAAAGATAATTTAACAAAAAGCGGCTATTCAAAAAGTCAGTGAAAATTGACTTCCTGCGACAGCCGCTTTGTCTTGGCAAGTAATCCTGATAACCATTCATTCTGTCACCTTCGATTTAAGATAAGTTTTTATTTCCTCAACATCATCTACCTCTCTTTTTGGAAGTATGTATGCACTTACTGAGCTGTTATAAAGATAGATGTTATGTTTGTCCTCACTAATAGTTTTAATGCCTGACCAAGTTACTTTTGTTTCACCATTAGAAGTCGAATCGATGATCCCCTCTTCCGACAAAATCATATGATGTTCACCTAATAGCCCCTCGTTCGTGCCCTCTTTTATCATTTTCTTAGTATTTCGGATAACATAAAAATAGAAATATCTTGGATAGAAAATAATCCACAAAACACTCATTACTAAAAAAGTAATGAATACCCCAAGAAAAGGCATACTTCCGGCTTTTGAAAGTACAAAGGAGGCAATGATAAAGAGGATAGGAGTTAAAAATCTTTGCATATTCAATACTCTTTTGACCGTTTTTGAATTTTTAACATGAAACATATTGAATTTTAAATAATCCTCTTCTGTTAAATTGTAATTTATCTCCATTACAAATCTCCTTTTTATATTCTTTATAAGGAAAATTAGTAAACGTCATCATTTGTTGCTAAAACATCTTTAATAAGAGAAACAACTTCATTTATAAACTTGAAACATTATCAAATGGTGTAGGTTTCCCATTAATCAAAACATCAATAACGTCATGTTCTGGATCTAATGTTAATTTATAAACATGTTGTTCGATTACATCATCTTGCTTATTCGTTTCATCTAACTTTACCTTCAATGTGTCATCTTGTACCTCAAGGTCTGTAACAACTGTCCCATTTGTTTGGTACACAATATAAGCAATATCTTCTCCCTCATAAATTAGTTGTAGCCCATAGTTTGAATCAATTTTATTTTGTACATCGTTTGGAACAATATCAATTTCACTTACACTTAAAGTTGATGTATTACAAGCTAATAAAATAGCTGTTGTAACTATTAACAAGAATAATATTTTTCTCAATAAATTGTCCTCTTTCCCCCCATATTTTAAAAATAAGCATCACTTTTATTCAAATATTATTTTGATTCATCATTAATAGAGTTTTTGCTTAAAAAGTTTCATCACACCAAAAGTAGCACCTAATGCTAATAATGAGATCATTAATGGTGACATCAAATGTACGCTACCAAACTCAACTTCAGCTGGCAAAGATGAAGCATTTCCCATTACAAAGTCTGGTGTATAAAACGCAGTTAATACTACACCTGAAACTATTTGAAGTACGCCATAAGCTAAAATAAAACTACCTGTAAACAGTAAATATTTCTTCATGTCAATTCCCTCC
The DNA here is from genome assembly GCA_002261155.1 of Bacillaceae bacterium SAS-127. Lineage (GTDB taxonomy): Bacteria > Bacillota > Bacilli > Bacillales > Domibacillaceae > Bacillus_CE. Next base: position 32,280 of record NKXN01000072.1, read on the forward strand.
CTTTTGTGTTTTTTATTACCATTATTTTACCACACTTTCTTTAGTTATAACTCGCAAATCCTCACTTTCACATGCGCTCCACCAATTTCTCGGTTATTGACGGTAATCTCTCCTCTGTGCTTCTTCACAATTTCCTTTGCAATATATAGTCCTAAACCTGAGAGTCCATTCTCTCCTGATTTCTTACTTTCTTCCTGATAATATTTATAGAACACACGTTGTTGCTGTTCACTAGAAAAACCGGGACCATTATCTAAAATGTCAAACGAAATACTTTGATCTGGATTCATCGTAATGATCCATTCAATTTTCCCATTAGCAGGTGTGTAACGAATACTATTCGTCACAATATTATCAAGCACTTGAGAAGTTCGCTCTTGATCAATCATTCTCGTATATATTTCACCTTCGTTAATCATTCGATATTGAAAGTCGATGCATTTCTTCACACACAGCCTTTGATATTCTTCACCTTTCATTTGCACAAATTGATTAATCGATGTTTGTTTCGAATTAAGAGTGAACGTCGGCTTCTCGACAAGCGCCATTTCATTTAAATCAGCTATTAAGTGACTTGCATAGTTTGTATTTCTAATAATCGTTTGTAAATACGGCTCTAATCGTTCTTGTTGCCTTTTTCCACTTTCCAGTAGCCCTTCAGCATGACCTTGAATAATCGTTAAAGGATTTCGCAAATCATGGGAAATAGCTGCCATCATCTCTTTTCGTTCTTGCTCTAGTTGAAGTTGGCGATTCAGCGAATCCTTTAATACTGATCTCATTTCTTCAAAAGCTTGCGTTAGTTGCTCCAATTCAACGGAAGAACTAATCGTCGGCAAGGTAAAATCCAGATCCTGTTCTTTTATTTTTTTCGTACTTTCAATGACTTCATTAAATGGTCGTTCAAACTCCTCACTTAATCTTTTGCCAGCAAAATAAGAAAAAAGATAGAAACACAGAAATGGTGCGACAACAAATATAAGAAGCAGACACCAAAGGAAGATCATCCATTTATTATTAGGGTTGGAGGTGATTAAACTAAGCCCATATTTTAAACTAACAGCCCCTTGAACCGTTCCTAGATCATCCTTAATCGGATAATACTTGACGAAGCCGCCATCTTTTTTGGTTACACCTGCTGTGATATTTCGCTTTAACTCCTCCGCATTGCCAAGCGATTTAGCCCGATAAGTACCGTAGACAATCAAGCCGTTGGAATTAATGACTTGATAATCAATCCCCTCTACAGGAATAACTGATTCTAATTGGTCTTGTTGATTATTAGAAAGCAAAGTCGTCCCAACATCATCAATATAGTTTTCAATAGCAGGCAGTTGACGTTCATAATAATTGGCAGGGTTTAGCTTATTCATCGAAAACAACATATTTATACAAAACAGCATTAATAACCAAATGACAATGGTAGCTACAACACTCTTAAATAAAATAAGGTGAAAAGAAGTGATAAATTTTGTTCTTAATGTCTGATTCTTTCGATTCATTGTTCCCATCGGTAGCCTCTTCCCCAAATGGTTGAAATTCTTGGAACTTGTTCACCGACTTTTTGCAGTTTGGCGCGAATATTCTTGATATGCTCACTAATCGTAATCGAATCACCCGTCGCCTCTAACCCCCATACTTTCACATATATTTGTTCACGAGTAAGTACTTGTCCACAATTCAAAGCAAGATATTGAATGATCTCAAACTCTCTCATAGTCAAAGGAACTTCTTGTGAATCATAGAACATTTGATTGCTTTCAAGATTAATGATTAGCTTTCCGAAAAATAAACATTGCTGCGGACTACTACTTTTTCTGGCTTCACGCCGCAAATGTGCGTATACTCGCATTTTTAACTCTCTTAAACTAAATGGTTTAACTAAGTAATCATCGCCGCCAACAAGCAAACCTTGCACACGATCATTCTCTGTTTGCTTGGCACTTAGAAATAAAATGGGCACATTTACATTTTTCCTAATTCGTTCACACAACTCATACCCGTTCATCCCTGGCATCATCACATCAAGAATCAACAAGTCCGGCCCATGCTTTAATTGCCCCAATGCTTCCTCAGCATTTGCCGCTTTAAAGACTTGATACCCTTCATCCTCTAATGTATCTCGTAAGAAAGTAAGGATTTCTACTTCATCATCAATAATTAAGATTTTTTCATTCATTAACAATCATCCTATTCATTTAAAATATACTTAATAATTATCAAGAAAGGATAAAGAGCAGTATTCGTTGCAAAAAATGAATTCTCTTTATAAAATCTTGATGATTTCAAATTAAAGTTTCATTATCAAATGTTTTTCAACTGAAATACATTATATTAATCAAAGGATGGATAATTATGAAACAAAAACTTGCACCTATTTCAGGAAAAGATCGCATAGAAACGATCGATATGCTAAGAGGCTTTGCGCTGTTTGGAATCATTATAGCAAATATTGTTTGGTTTCTTTACCCTGTCTATTTGCAACAAGATCCCGCTTTCAAAAACGAATGGACATCTTTTTGGAATCAGTCTGATTACACGATCCAGTCGATTCTTTCCATGTTTGTCGATGGAAAATTTATTATGCTCTTTTCCATGCTGTTCGGTTTTGGAATGGTCATTATGCAGGAAAGAACAGCTGTCAAGCAGTTAAACTTCTGGGGAATTTATTCTCGACGACTGATAGCTTTATTAATTTTCGGTAGTATCCATGCGTACTTCATCTGGTTCGGCGATATTTTAACAGACTACGCAATCCTTGGATTCTTACTCCTACTTATGCATAAGTTAAAACCGAAGACGCTGTTAATTATTAGTATCACTTTATACAGTTTATTATTTATTCTTGTCGCAGTAGGTTCTCTATCAGCCGATTCCTCTGCTATGGTGACAAAAATATCAGAAGAAGATCAAAAACTCATCCAATCAACAATAGAAGCACATCAAAATGGGAATATCCAACAATTAATGGAGGCAAACCTCGAAGAAAGAACGTATTATACGATGAGAAACGGATTATATGCGCTATACTCAGGCATGCCACTTGCCTATTTATTTACGAATCTTCCTTTTCTACTAATCTTTATGTTTGGGGCAGCAATTGCGAAGAACAAGTGGGTGCACCATTTTCAACAACACAGAAAAGGGTTTTTCATCACTTGGCTGATCACCTTACTAACTGGAGGCACTTTAAATTGGGCTTTGCCATTTATAGTAGAGAACCAATACGCGGTACAAACCATTCAATATGTTAGCTCACCGCTTATCACAATCTTTTATGCCATTAGCCTTCTCTTCCTTTATCACACAGTAAATGGGAAGAAAATATTACATTGGCTCACTTTCCCTGGAAGAATGGCATTCACAAACTACATCAGTCAATCGATTATCTGTACATTCTTATTTGGTCCTTTTGCATTCGGAGTATACGGAAAACTGCAATTAACGACAGCCATTATAATTGCCATTGCCATCTATGTTGTCCAAATCTTCTTTAGTAAATGGTGGTTGTCCAGATTCCGCTTTGGACCGTTAGAATATCTTTGGAGAACGATTACTTATTGGGGGATTAGAAGATAAATGTTTATGGGCACTACGAATGAATTTATGTAGTGCCCTGATTTTTTTGCTATAAGTTTGTTTAATATGTCAGGAGTTTATTTTGGGTTTACACCTTCAAAACCAGCTTCGCAACCGCCTCGACGTGTAAAGAGTAAGCATTATTGACAAAGCTTTTAAAAAATCATTGCAGCAGTGTTCACCTGTAGCATTTAGCAATATTACAAAATTCACCTTTAAAAATATAATCATCAATGAAATTTTATTTCCATTTAGTTTTTGTAGATGTTTAAGTATTTTTAATTCCTAATTCTTCAGCAATATTATTCCTTAGTTCTACAATTTCCGGGATATTTAAATCTATAGCATCTTTTATTAGCAAATTTGTAAAATAATCTTCCTTCATGTTAACATGACTATTTGCAAATCGTGCTAAGATGCTTTTTCCCGGACATAGGTTTTTCCAAATAGTATCCCAATTACTTTCTATATATTGTTCCTTCTCGCTAATTAAAGAGTTAATATTATCTTCTTCAAGCATTCTATTTATTCTTTCTCTCTGTGCATTTGTTCTGGCTAGAAGAACTGTTTTCAGGTTTTCTCCCCCAACTTTGAAATTTACAGTTCTAATCTGTTTGTATAAATCATACGAAATCCATTGTGTAATGACTTCGTCTTTTAATGCGTCTGCAATTTTCTTTAACTCAGTTTCAATCTCTACTGGATTAGCGAATTTTTGTATATTCAATCTTTCTTTTAATACATGATTTATTAATTCACCATTTAGTAAATAATTCTCTATATGATACCTGTCTAGTGTAAATACTTTATTGTTCATTTCGCGCTTATACTTTTCAACATCTTCGTCACTAAGAAAATCTCTATCTCTGATTAAATAAAATTCTGATTCTTTACTAGCTTCAGCCAGTAAGTCAATTACCGCCTGGTTAATTCCCATTAAATTCTTAATGCCTGTTGTGGGAACAAAGCTAAGACTTTCTGGGTAACTTCTAAATAATGCTTGGAAAAAAAACTTATCATCTTTACCTTCAACATAAATTACTTTTTCCGATATTAATTGTAAACCTATGCTTGCACCCAATACCTCAAATGTTTGTACCTTTTCTTCTTTATTTGTTAGCTTTACGGCTTGATTATCTCCTGTATAATGTTTAACCTGTACTATCTCATCGAATTCCGAAGAATCTAATATCTCATAAGAGTGTGTAGTCAACCAAATTTGATTATTTCCTTGTAACTCTTTAAGGTGACGAATTATAAGCCTTTCCATTTTCGCATTTAAATGCAGCTCCGGTTCATCATATAACAAAATATAACTTTCAGTTTGTAACCACTTTAAATTAACGAATAGCATAAGTATTTCTTTCTCTCCAGAGCTTAAATCATCAAGGTCATGTATATCATCTCCATATTTCACTTGAAAGCTTAGCCCCTGCTTATCTCGGCGAACACCTAAAAACTCTTTAGGTTCCAGGTAGGAGTTTAGCACTCTCTTCAAATCTTCCATTTCCGTTCCAATTCTTGATTCTTCACTGTAGAGTAATAAGTCATCAAGGTATATAGCCACTAAATAATCTTTAATTCTAGCAAACTTATTATCCTCATTAATTCTTCTTCTTCGATATGTTGCTCTAGAATCTCCTTGGTCTAGGTCTCTTGTCATGGCATTGAGATTAATGTCATTATTATCCTGACCACCAAACCTTCTATTTGCATGAAAATAATTAATCCCTGTTAGCGTACTACCTGTAGTTAAGAGTCTTCCTAACTCTTCATCAAAAGTACAATTGTGTAAATTATCTAACTCTATGTATCCTTGCAAATATCCCGTTTGGGTTTCTAGGAATTCTTTTTCTTTGTTTGTAAGTTCAATTCCAATTTTAATGGAGCCTTTGTTTTCACCTGATTCGGTTTTTAAATAATCAACAGAGAGACTTTCTAAATCCCTCCCTGCACTGAGAGGTACCTGTATTTTTCTTACTGCTCTTTCAAAATCTTTAATGGCTTCAAATATTGTTGATTTTCCTACTCCATTCGGTCCAGCAATAACAACAAAATCAGCAATATTGTCCATTTCAAATGATTTAACAGCTTTGTAATTTTTTATTTCTATGTACCTTATCTTCACTTTAAAGTCCCCCAGTACGAATATTTAATTAATCTATTAGTATTTCTATATGCAATAATTTTTGAAAAATTTCCTTACAATACCTACTATTACTAATAATATCAAATTTAATATGCCCTTAGTAGGTTAATATTTTCGAAAAATTACTAACCCCTCCTTTTGGATGTGTAAGAGGGGTTACTTAGAAAGTAATTAGAATTATGTAAAAAATAAACATTAATCGGAAGTGATAAATAAGCTAAATTAATTATTAGGACCTATATCTTTTTTAATCTTAATATCTTTAATAAAATCTTTTTAAGGGCATTAAGGAGAAAAGAAGTATTATGGTGTTAAAAAATACTCTCTTCCACCAATTCAATTAAAATTTGAAAAGACTCTGATATGGCTATAAGTTAATTCACATCCGCATTCGTCCAATTTAGGAACGTCTTTTTCAAACTTTTGGATAATTGGCTCAAGCTTCTTAGCTGTACCTACAAGCTCTTGTAATACGTACTGACTATTGTTCATTTTAAATAACCTCTTCTATTTACATTTTTATTATTTTAAATCAATTAACCAAAGAAGGATTTTTCAAGTATCCTCTTAGGTTTTTACATTCTATCAATTTAAAAATACAAAAAGGACAAAATGCTGATTTTTTTTGAAATTAGTAATTTTTTTGAACCAGACCAATAACCGTTATCTTTTCTATTGTTTCCACTCCTTAATAAAACTTTCATATTACCTTATTTTTAAAGCTTAAAGTGGAATTTAAAGTTTTATTTTATTTTATTTTTATTTTTAAAAATTAAATCGGTATTTTTCCCAAAAGCAATTTCAAAAAGAGTAATATCGCTGTGTAAGTAAGCAACTTATAGGATTGTGCACATATCCAAGTTGAAAAATTATAGTAGGAGTGTTCAGATTGATTATTAAACGAACTTTTCAAAACAATGACGCAAAAAACTTGGATGGTCTCTTTAATTCTTTATTAAAATCAAACATTGACGTGGTTATAAAAAATATATACGATGCAAATAAGGTGAACACTGCTGTATCTCAGAAAGGAAACTAATTAAATGAGTCATACAGCAGCAAGCAAAAATGTATTAAGAGCCGTATTTTATGTCAGAGTTAGCACTAAGCTCCTGGTCCAAGAGGAAAGCCTAAAAAATCAAATTTCTTTCTTTGAGAATTATGTTAAACAAAAGGAAGTTCAACTGGTAGACATGTACATTGATGATGGTTTTTCGGTAACTAGTGTGGTAAAACGACGAGAAATGCAAAGATTGATGAGCGATGCAGAAAGTGGGAAGTTTGACATTGTATATGTCAAATCAATTTCTAGATGGTCACGCGATACAGTTGACTCTCTAAACTTAGTAAGAAAATTACGTAGTTTAAACATTAGTCTACGGTCCATTACAGAAAATTACGATTCACTAACTGACCCAAATGAATTTTTATTAACACTACATTCAGCCCTTGCCCAGCAAGAGAGTGACCTAATGTCTTCCAGAATTAAATTTGGCTTCTCCGAATCAGCACGAAAAGGGCAACATCATGGAACACCACCTTATGGATATTATAAAAAACAAAAGGGTCAACTTACGCCGCACCCAGTTCATTCCATTACAATTAAAGAGATTTTCAAGCTTTATTTACAGGAAAACTGGGGAATGCAGAAAATTGCTAATTACTTAACGTCCCGTAATATACCTACTCCCCAAACAGCTATTAAAGCAAAAAATGCTGGAGAAAAGTGGCACGATTCTACTATTAAATCAATATTGATTAATCCACATTATACTGGTGTTTTAGTACAAGGACGGGAGACTACAGACGATAATAATAAAAAGTTTCTACAGGAACACGGGTATAAGAGTAGGGTCCAATTAGAGAATAAGTTTCATATAGTTGTTCCTAATACACATGACGCTTTAGTATCGCAGCATGATTTTGACATGGTGCAAGAAAAACTGAAAAAGAAAGCAGCAAGTAAATTTAGTGGGAGAGGCAAGAAATCTCTATTTGCTCGACTTGCCTTTTGTGCAGATTGTAGTGCAGGTATGAATTATAAGAAGGATAGAAAAGGTTATGTCTGTGGGACTTACCAGAAAAACGGAAGTAAGCGTTGTTCATCACACATTATCAAACATTCTAAATTAAAAGCGGCTGTTTTTTCTGATTTAACCGACTTAGCAAATCGTTCTGTTAATATGAACTCTTTACTTCAAACTGCTTTAAATCATTCTGAAATTAAAAATATACATTTTAATAAAGAATTGACTCGGATTAACAAGGAAATTAAAAATGTTCAAAATGAAATCACCAGCATCACCCGTGCTTTTGCAAAAGGTGATATTAAAAATGATGTATTTAAAACTACCCTTGATGTTATTACAAAAGAGCAAGAAGCCTTATATAAAAAAGCAAGCGAACTAAATGAAATGCTTTCTGTTGAACAGAACATGGAAGACCAGCTAATCACTTTCAAAAAAGAGTTACAAAAATTGATCAACTTACAATTAAGTGATGAAGAGATTCTCCGTAGCATACTCCAGAATTTAATTAATAAGATTGAGGTTTTTGATAACGGAGATATTTCTATTCACTATAATTTCAGAAATCCGAATTAAGTAGGGAGCTAAAAAAGCCCCCTATTTATAAAATCATTCGTTTAAAGTTAGCAATGTTACCGCCTCGACATGCGCGGTCATCGGGAACATATCGACAGGTTGAATATATTCCACATCGTACAACCCGCTCAATTGGTTAATATCCTTCGCCAATGTCGATGGGTTACACGAAACATAGATGAAACGTTTCGGTTTGATTTTTTTCAATGTGTCTAGAAACTTCTGGTCGCAGCCTGTACGTGGTGGATCGACGATGACAACGTCTGGCTTCCATCCTTGCTTGAGCCATTTTGGCAGCCATTCTTCCGCTGTGCCAACTTCGTATACGGCGTTCATATTGTACGTTTTCGCATTTTTCCTCGCATCATTAATCGATTCAGCGATGACGTCCATGCCGCGAATTTCTGCCGCCTCTTTGCCGACCCACAGCCCGATTGTACCGGAACCGCAATAGGCATCAACGATTTTCTCCGTTCCAGTTAACGCCGCTGCTTGCTTCACTTCATTGTAGAGCTTTGTTGTCTGTACAGGATTCAATTGGAAAAAAGCTCTCGCCGATAGTTCATACGTGTAGTCTTCTAGCTGTTCTTCGATCGTTTCTTGACCAGCTAATGTGACGGTTTGGTCGCCAAAAATTAACGACGTTTTCTTCGGGTTAATGTTGTGCATAATCGATGTCACTTCTGGCAGGCGTTTTTGAATTTCATCAACGATTAGGGCTTTTTTCGGCAGTTCGTTCGTAGCGGTAATGAGTACGACTTGGATTTGCCCCGTCGCAATTCCTACTCGCGTGACGATCGTTTTCACAGCGCCTTGCTTTTTCTTTTCATCATAAATGGCGACGTTGACATCTTGTAAAATATTTTTCACCGTTGTTAGCACATGATTGATCGCTGGCTGTTGGACATTGCAGTCAGGAATATCAATTAATTTATGGGAATTTAAGCTGTATAATCCTGCGACAACTTTCCCATCTTTTTTTCCTACTTGAAATTGGCTTTTGTTGCGGTAATTCCACGGATTGTCCATGCCAATTGTTTCGCGAATATTAAGCGATTCAATATCAAGCTTCGTGTGTCGTTCAAGTGATTGGATTAAAATATCTCGCTTCTCTTTTAACTGCTGGTCATAGGATAAATGCTGTAGCTGACAGCCTCCGCATTGCTCGTACACAGGGCATGGAGGTGTTGTCCGATGAGGAGAGGCTTTACGAATTTTTTTAATTCGGCCTTCCGCAAATTTTGGATGAACCTTTGTTGCTTCAACGACGACTTCTTCCCCCGACAAAGCCCCTGGGACAAAGACGACTTGTCGTTTAAAATAACCCACGCCTTCCCCATTAATGCCGATCCGTTTAATCGTTAACGGAAACGTTTGTTTTAATTTGATTTTCATTTGATTTTGTTGCTTCATTATCATTAAGCCTCATTTCACAGGTTTGCTTTTATTAGTATAACAAAAAATAGTACCGTATAAGAAAGAGGGGATAAGTTTGAGAAAAAAACAATTGACCCCCACAGCTACGCGGGAGTCAGACGTTTACGATTTTTTTCGAGACTTCATATAATGATCTAAGCTTTCAAAGCGATAGCCTTTCTTTTTCAAATCTTTGATCGCTTTCGGTAGTGCTTCAGCATTGTCTTTTGAGACAGAGTGCAATAAAAGTACCGCTCCTGGATGGATTTGCGCCATAATGTTGTCATATGCATATTGCCAACCTCTTTGGTTGTTTGTTTCCCAATCCTTAAAAGCCAGTGACCACATGACATGAGTGTAGCCCTCGTCTTTCGCCAACTTTAATGTTCGTTCACTTAATACTCCACGCGGCGGTCGCAAATAAGGCATGCTTTTTTGTTTGGTTAGTCGAGCGGTTTCCTCCTTTACTAGCCGCAGTTCTTCTCTTAACTTCTCATCGTTAACTTGCGTTAGATCAGGGTGAGTCCAGGAATGGTTGCCGATAATATGCCCTTCTTTGTGCATTCTTTTCACTAAATCTGGCACGCTTTTCAAATAATGACCTGTGACAAAAAAAGCGCCGGGCACTTTTTCTTTTTTCAACGTATCAAGAATGTTTTCGGTATAGCCATTTTCATAGCCATTATCAAACGTTAAATAGATGACTTTTTCGTTCGAATTCGCTTTGTAAAACCCACCATATTTTTCGAGAATCTCATCGTATTCTTTGCCTGCTTGTGCCGGCTGCTCATCTTTCCCTTTTTGAAATCCCCAGTGGATCGCTTGATTCGACATCGAAAAAGCAGTAGAAGCGAAGACCATTAGGAACAGTGACACCAACACGCTATATTGCAACCATTTCATACGCATCTTCCTTTGCTCTTTTTCCTTAGTTTCAATCGAAAGCAGGAAAATATCCGTTCATTGTAGAGAAACATTTGGTAATGTTGAAGAAAGGCTCATTAAGATCGATGAAGATTACCTATCATCTAAGAAACGCTTATTAAAGCCGAAGAAAATTACTTATCATCAAAGAAAGGCAAAAAGCGGCCGAATGCATTTCGACCGCTCCCTCATTTCAATCTTATTTAAATACTGGCTCTTTAAATTGAGCTAGTTTTTCTAGTGATGATTTGTCTACAGTTTCGTGAAGGCTGTTGCCGTGTGAGTCCATTGTGACTACTGCTGTGAAGCCTTCTACTTGTAGATGCCACATCGCTTCTGGAATACCGAATTCCATTAAGTCAACACCTTCAACTGATTTAATACAGTCAGCGTAGTATTGAGCTGCTCCACCGATGGCATTTAAGTAAACGCCGCCGTGTTCTTTTAGCGCTGCTAATGTTTTTGGTCCCATACCGCCTTTACCGATTACCGCACGGATACCGAATTTCTTCATGATATCTCCTTGATAAGGCTCCTCACGAATAGACGTTGTTGGGCCTGCTGCTTTAACATGCCATTTGCCGTCTTCGTCTTTTAACATAACTGGACCGCAGTGGTAAATAACTTGTCCATTTAAGTCTACTGGTGCATCGTGGTCTGTTAAGTATTTATGGATTGCGTCACGACCTGTGTACATCATGCCGTTAATTCGAACGACATCACCCACTTTTAACTCGCGAATTTGCTCTTCTGTAATTGGCGCTTGTAAAGTCACTGTGCGGCTTTCAGACTTTGTTTCTTCTGCTTGTTGTTCGAATGTGATTTTTTCGCCATCTTGGTATAACCATTCTTGAATTTCGCCTGTTTCAGGATTGATTTGTACACCTAAGCGACGGAATGCCCAGCAGTTGTAGGCAACAGATACGAAGAAGCTAGCTGGTAAACGGTGCATGACACCAACTTTACAGCCAAGCAATGTCGTTTCACCGCCGAAGCCCATTGTTCCGATGCCAAGCTCGTTCGCATGCTTCATTACATACTCTTCTAGTTTACGAAGATCTTCGTTTGAATTTACATCCTCTACGTTGCGGAAAAGTTGCTCTTTCGCTAATTCATAGCCAGTTGTACGGTCGCCACCGATTCCAACGCCGATGAAACCTGCGCTACAACCTTGTCCTTGTGCTTGATAAACAGAATGCATAATACATTTACGGATTCCATCAAGATCACGGCCTGCTTTACCTAGTCCTTCTAACTCACAAGGTAAGCTATACTGAATGTTTTTATTTTCACAGCCACCGCCCTTTAAAATTAGGCGTGCATCGATATAATCTTTTTCCCATTGTTCAAACTTAATAACTGGTGTCCCTGCACCAAGGTTATTCCCGCTGTTTTCCCCTGTTAATGAATCAACGGAGTTTGGGCGTAGCTTGCCGTCTTTTGTTGCGCGAATCAACGCCTCATGAATCGCTTCTTTAATAACAAGCTGATTCACTCCCACTGGCGTTTTCACTTTAAACGTCGGCATACCCGTATCTTGGCAAATTGGAGAAATATTTTCATCTGCCATTTGGATATTGTTAGTAATTGTGTCTAGGCTCATTGCTGCACGAGTGCCAGCGTTTTCACGAAGCTTCGCAGCCTTTACCGCACGACGAACGTCCTTCGGTAAATTAGTGGATGTTTCAACGATTAATTGGTACATGCTTTCCTGAAATTGTTCAAGATTCATTATTATTCCCCTTCCCACTTACCTTTATGTATAAGACTCAATATTCTTATTATAACGCTGAACATATTCGTTTGAAAGAAATTAAATTGTAAACGCAAAAAGTGCCAGAATTGCTTCTGGCACCCATGTTATCTGCTTTTAAATTGTTCACATTTCACTTCGATATCATCAATCATTTGCAGAAGACGATCAATATCTTCTAATTCTGTTTCAGCAGGATCAATGGAATCTAGCACTTCTAAAAATATATTTAATCGCTCCTTTAAGTAGCTGACTTGCGATTCTTTATCATTAATTGGTTTCATGAGCAATGGCCCCTTTCTTTTTTCCACAATTAAATGGTAGCCGATCGCAAAGTCAATTTCAACGTTTTTCAAATATTAACGAACGGATTGATAGCTAAATGACAGATGGTTTTTAATCGGAATCCAAGCAGTCACTCTTTTAGAAGTAAGGTTTTTGACGACGACTGCTCGATTCCATCCTGACATAACTAAATATACTTCCCCGAAAGTCGCTGTCCCTTTTTCATGGATCGCAGGAGCAAAAGAATGTAAGTAGCCAGCCGTTTTCGGTGCCACATTGTAAATATCATTTTGTTTCGTTCCATTACCAATAACCGTTGAGTAAGTAAGTGGTAACTTTGTTTTTTTGGTAGCTGATTTTAACACCATCTCTTGCACTTCATCTGCTCGTGGTACTTTTGCTGACAGCCCACCCTTTACGACTTTATATGTCTCTTGCACATAATGCATTTGATAGTTGTTTTTCCCACCGCGGTTATCATAAAAATTGGTATTGATTTTTTGATATTGCCAATTTGGGGTGGTTTCCTCTGAATGATAGGAAAGCGGCCACTCTCCAAGATAAATTTCCGCTCTCACACCAAATGCAAACGGCGATTTATTCATATCCGTTTCATTGAGCATACGGATAAATTTAGGATTCGTAATCTTCGCCTTAGATGTGCTAAGTAATTCTTTTGTCAGCTCTGTCGGCTGTAATTCCGATACTTCTTGCTCTTCATTTAAAAACGTATTCTCCTTCGTAATATCTCTGACCGAAGAAGGGATTTGAAAAGGTTGTTTCGCTACGGCGGAATTGACTCCGCTGAAAAAAAATACCATTACTATAGATAAAAGCAAACGGATGAATTTCATGATGTCATTTCCTCCAAGCTTCTTTTTTCTATAGTTTGTACTCGTAAAGTCTCTTTATCCGTTGAAATAAACGGCTCTATTGGGTGATTTCTTGGCAAAAGCTGAAGATGATTGGCGCTTTTTTAGTATTATGGAAGCTTCTTCGATGTTGTGAGCCTTTTCTTCGCCTTTCAACTTACATTTACAACAAGTAAAATCCAATGCCCATAATAACGTAAGCAGCTAATAACGTTAAGCCTTCAAACCAGTTTGTTTCTCCATCGTTTGAGATGACGATCGCTACCAAAACGGCTGTGACCATCGAAACTAGCTCTGGAATTGTGAATACTAACGGCATCGGCTTCACAAATAATAATGATAATAACACGAGCAACGGGGCAACGAACATCGCGATTTGTAGCGTAGAGCCGATCGCAATTTCAACAGCGATATCCATTTTATTTTTCATCGCCATTAAGATCGCTGACGCATGCTCAGCCGCGTTACCGACGATGGCTACAATAATGACTCCGATAAATAATTCGGACCACCCAAAGCGATCGCCGACTGCCTCAAATGTATGTACGAGCCCTTCTGATACGTAGGCAACTGCCAACGTCGCAGCAAACAAAATACCGAGCGCCTTTCTTTTTGACCATTCTGGCTCTTCATGATGAGCTTCTACATTTTCATCTTGTGAAACATAAACCCCTCGATGAGTCACTAATTTAAAGAACAAAGCAGCTAAATATAGCATAATTAATATAATTGAAACCCCAATACTTAAGGAAAGCGTCTTTGTTTCAGTCATATTCATCGTAAAGATCTCTGGAATGACAAAAGCCACAATAACAGCAAACATTAATAATCCTGAATTATGACGGGCATCATGCACATTAAATGTTTGGCGTTTATATTTCAACCCACCTAAAAAGAAAGAAAGTCCAGCGACTAACAGCAAGTTTCCTAAAACAGAACCTGTTAATGAAGCAAGCACCACTTCCACTAACCCTGCTTTCAAGGCAAAAATCGAAATGATCAGCTCGACCGCATTTCCAAAGGTGGCATTTAACAACCCACCAATTCGCGGACCAGCGACAATGGCTAAACTTTCTGTTGCTCTGCCCATATAGCTAGATAAAGCAATAATCGTCACACAGTAAATCACAAACATCAAAATACTCGACCAATGCAGTAAAGACCCTGCAACAGATAGCGGCATTCCAACTAAGACCATGATTCCAAATATTTTACCCATTTGTGTACCTCTCTTCCCTTATAAGTTAGTGACTCTACTCTCTTTCGTTAAAGCTTATTTTTCCCTCCTTCCGTTATTGTATTCTTTTCCATTTCAGCTGATAAAAAAACAATGATTTATTCTTTTCTTTTCCACCGTCCTATGTTAAGATGTTCTTAATTATAATAATTGTAAAGTAAAAATTAGTTGTCTATATCAAACAAAGCTCGTATCAATGGCAATGATAACGATTTTCACTATCTTTTACGGATGGGAATATGATTATTATTCTCAATTAATAAATTAAATTATCAACTAAGGAGGTTTTCCCCCTATGGATGCACAAGTAAAAGCTTTATCTTCTCATTCAAAGGAACAAGCGATTTGGCTTCAGAAAATACTGCCACATGCGGAGTTAGTTGCCGCCCTCTTTAGCGGCTTACTCATTTTAACAGGATGGCTATTAGACCATAACGGATTACACACCGCAGCGATTGTCAGCTATGTGGCGGCTTTTGTAATTGGCGGATTTGCCAAAGCAAAAGAAGGTATTGAAGCAACCATTGAAGAGAAAGAATTGAACGTTGAAATGCTGATGATTTTTGCAGCGGTCGGTTCAGCGATCATTGGCTATTGGACAGAAGGTGCCATTCTTATCTTTATTTTTGCGGTAAGTGGTGCTCTTGAAACGTATACGATGAATAAAAGTCAGAAAGAGATTTCAGCATTAATGGAGATTCAACCTGAAGAAGCTTTACGGGTAATTAATGGATCAGAAGAACGCGTTCATATTTCTGAATTAGCGATTGGCGATACCATTCTTGTGAAGCCAGGTGAACGAATTCCAGCTGATGGTATGATCGCAAAAGGTCGATCTTCAATTGATGAATCGGCCATTACTGGAGAGTCTATCCCTGTATCAAAAGAAATTGATGGTGAAGTATTTGCTGGAACAGTCAATATTACAGGTTCCCTTTATATCGAGGTAACGAAAAAATCAACGGAAAGCTTGTTCCAAAAAATTATTCAACTCGTACAATCGGCTCAAAGTGAAAAATCGCCTTCTCAACAATTCATCGAAAAATTTGAAGGAACTTATGTCAAAGTCGTATTAGCTGTCGTCGGAATTATGATGTTTCTTCCGCATTTTGCCCTCGGCTGGAGCTGGAATGAAACGTTTTATCGGGCGATGGTGCTGCTCGTCGTTGCATCTCCGTGCGCCCTCGTTGCTTCCATTATGCCAGCAACGTTATCAGCTATTTCCAACGGAGCCCGTCACGGTATTCTATTTAAAGGTGGCGTGCATTTAGAAAACTTAAATAATTTGAAGGCGATCGCTTTCGATAAAACAGGCACATTAACGAGAGGGAAACCAGAAGTCACGGATGTGATTGTTCGCGAGGATCTCGATGAAACAGAGCTGTTAAAAGTTGCGGCTTCGATTGAAAGCCAGTCGAATCATCCCCTTGCTCAAGCTGTCGTCCGTTATGTTCAAAAACAACAATTAACTTTTTCTGCCCCAGAACATTTAGAGGATGTCGCTGGTTGGGGAGTCAAAGGGCAAGTGAACGGCAAGGAGTGGAAGATCGGGAAAGCAGATTTTGTTGGACGTGAAGAAGCCTTCGCTTTTGCTTCTGGCCAAGCGAAAAATCTAGCCTCTACTGGAAAAACAACAGTGTTTGTGGCAGATGAACATGGCGTAGCTGCCGTCATTGCGTTAAAAGACTTAATTAGAGAAGAAACGAAGCTCGCTTTAGATTTACTTCGACAAGAAGGAATTTATACGATTATGCTCACAGGCGACAACGAAAAAACAGCGAAAGCTATTGCTGAAGAAGCCCACTTAGATAGTTTTATCGCCGAATGTTTACCGGAACATAAAGTAGAGCATTTGAAAACACTCATCGAAAAACATGGAACAGTCGCGATGGTTGGAGATGGAATCAATGACGCACCTGCTCTTGCGACAGCCAATATCGGTATCGCGATGGGTGAAGGCTCCGACGTTGCCTTAGAAACAGCAGATATCGTGTTAATGAAAAACGACTTACCTAAAATCGCAGAAGCCATTCGTCTGTCAAAAAAAATGAAACGAATCATCAAGCAAAATGTCGTCTTTTCTATTTCGGTGATCATGCTGCTCATTATCTCAAACTTCTTCCAAGCACTTGATTTACCGCTCGGCGTAATCGGCCACGAAGGAAGTACAATTCTTGTTATTTTAAATGGCTTACGACTATTGAAATCAAACTAAAAAGCAACGGCTACCCAGCCGTTGCTTTTTTCATGTAGTGGATCGAGTTTCACTGTTTTTATAAGCATTAATTTCACCGCCGAGTAAAATAATGAACGCCGTTAAATAAAACCAAATCATCATGATAATAATCCCTCCGATACTCCCATATGTAGCAGAGAAATTACCAAAGTTATTCACATAAAAAGAAAAACCGAAAGAGGCAGCAATCCACCCAATCGTAGCAAAGACAGCCCCCAAAACGACCGACCGCCACTTTACTTTTACACTCGGAGCAAAATAATACAAGCCCATAAAAACGGTAAATATCAATATCGGAGAAATCGACCATCTCAACCAATCCCATAAAGCGATGAGCTCTTCAGATGCATTTAAATAGCTATAAGCGAGCAAGCCAAGCTGGCGACCAAATACTTGCAGTACTAAAGCAGCGGCAACAGTTAAAATCAAGCCGAACGTTAATAAAATCGAGATCCCTCGATTCGTATAAAAAGGGCGAGTCTCATCTACACTATATGCGTGATTTAACCCTTTAATAATCGCATTCATCCCATTAGAAGCAGACCAAACCGTCGCAATAATCCCAAATGATAAAAGGCTGCTATTGCGAGTATTGACCACTTCTTCGACTGTTGCTTGAATCGTAGTTATTGTCTCTTCTGGTGCAAAATCTTTAATTAGTGCAAACAAATCATCCGTTGTAAATGGCAAATAAGCTAACAATGTCACTGCAAATATCATCAACGGAAAAATAGACAGCAGAAAAAAGTAAGCCATTTGCGCGGCAGTGCCGGCGATGTCTGATTCTTGAAATCGCCTAATCAAATGGGTAATAAAATTTTTCTGTTTTTCTATCGTGAACTTCAAACTGCCACCCCCGGTTATTTTGAAGTAGCTGAACCTGATTTTTCTTCATTAGAAAGAAAGGTTGTTTTCGTCTCTTCCATTAATTCTTTTACTTGGGGCGTTAATTCTGTCAAGCTGCTTACTTTATCGCGAATAAATCCAATATCTTCATTGACCTGTTCGTATGTTTCTTTCGCAAGATTGATAATTTCCTTAGAAGAATCCATCAACTGTTCTCGATTTTTCACTAGTTCACATGCTTGTTTCCCCCATGCATTCATCTCTTCTCGCGTTTTTCGATCAGTCAGACTAATCGCCCCTCCTATAACAGCACCGATCACTACTCCAGCAACAAATTTAACTTTTCCCATGATATTCATCCCTTCTTTGAAATATATGTACTTTCTTTATTTTCATTATAACTGCTGATCTTGTTTAATGAACTGTAATAATGATATCATCTAATTTTTCTCTTTTCACTAAATCACGAAACATTGCTTCAGCCATAGGAGATCGGCAAATGTTTCCGAGACAAACAAATAACACCCGAATCATTTTTTCACCTTCTTATATGAGAATAATATATACCCATTCTCTATCTTGTCATAAATCCCCTTCATTTCAACGAATAAAATCTGTTTTTGTCGAAATAAAAACAAGCCCTCCCTTTATTCCTATTTGTGTTTTCAAACAAAAATCACCTGTTTTTTATTTTTGTTCACATAATAGCTAGTTTTTTCAGAATATTCTTATATAATATTAAAAAAAGGGGGGAAAAGTATGAATCAGGAAAAACTTCTTGAAGTGCTAAATGACATTAGCGGAATGATTTGGGGACCACCACTTCTTATCTTATTAGTAGGTACAGGTATTTATTTAACGATTCGCCTCGGATTTTTACAACTGAAATTGCTCCCATATTCATTAAAGCTCGCCTTTAGCAAAAGTCAGGATCATCAATCTAAAGGGGATATTTCCCACTTCCAAGCACTAATGACCGCACTTGCTGCCACAGTTGGCACAGGAAACATTGTCGGTGTCGCCACCGCAGTGTTACTCGGAGGACCTGGAGCGATTTTTTGGATGTGGATGAGTGCCTTTTTTGGTATGGCTACTAAATATGCAGAAGCTGTTTTAGCGGTTAAATATCGCGTGCAAGATGAAGATGGTGAAATGTCTGGGGGACCAATGTATTATTTAGAACGAGGATTAAAACAAAAATGGCTTGGCGTCCTATTTGCTACATTCGGTGCGATTGCTGCCTTTGGAATTGGCAACCTCGTGCAGGCAAACGCCGTCGCAGGTGTTGTTAATTCAACGTTTAACATTCCTGCATGGGTAACGGGAATAGCTCTCACTATTTTCACAGCGTTAGTTCTGTTAGGCGGAATTAAAAGCATCGGAAAAGTAACAGCTTTTTTCGTACCAATTATGGCTGTCTTCTATGTTTTGGCAGGTTTAATCATTTTATTGATGAATATTAGTGACATTCCAGCAGCCTTTGCACTTATTTTCTCTGACGCTTTCACTGGTAGCGCAGTAGCTGGTGGTGCAGTTGGTGCCGTCATTCGTTACGGGGTAGCCCGTGGGGTATTCTCCAATGAAGCAGGTCTCGGTTCTGCGCCAATTGCTGCCGCAGCGGCAAAAACAGATATGCCAGCCCGTCAAGCACTGGTCTCTATGACACAAGTATTTATTGATACAATTGTAATTTGTTCTATTACTGGACTAACGATTGTACTCGCCGGACAATATAACACAGGTCTTGAAGGTAGTGAACTAACAACGGCTTCCTTTGAAACGTTCCTTGGCTCCACTGGTTCCTACGTCGTTGCCCTTGGCCTATTATTCTTTGCTTCCTCTACAATCATTGGCTGGTCTTATTACGGTGAAAAATGCTTCTCTTATCTCTTCAGCAAAAAAGTTGTGAAATATTATCGCCTTACTTTCGTTATAGCTGTCTTTATAGGAGCTATTGCAAAACTGGATGTCGTTTGGGCTTTCGCTGACATTATGAACGGCTTAATGGCCTTCCCTAACCTCGTTGGACTTGTCGGCCTATCCGGCGTCGTCATCCACGAAACAAAAAATGTACTAACAGCTATCAAAGAAGAAAAAACAAAAAAAATGAGCGCTTAAATCGAAAAGCGGAAAGCGCCGTTTAGCGACGTATGAACTGGAGCGAGCCGATCGAGATAAAGGAAACACGATGAACGTAGTGAATCGATGTTGACTTATCGCAAGGAGGAGCGTGGAAGTTCACTAGTGGTTGGCGCTTGGAGCTGGACAACATCGAAAAGCGGAGCCGACTGCTCTGGGGCGACAAGCAAAAGACGAGTCGGCTGAAAGGTTGTTCTTTAACCTTTTGGACGGATTGGCTTTTGACCTCAAGCGGCTAGTTAGCGGAGCTAGACATCACGAAAAGCAGAAAGCGCTGTTTAGCGGCGTATGAACTGGAATATTCCGCACGAGATAAAGGAAACACGATGAACGTTAGTGAATCGATGTTGACTTATCGCAAGGAGGAGCGTCGAAGAAATTTCTCTAAATGTCAAAGAATCCACTATCAACTATCTAAAACTTCTTGTTCACGCAAGGTCACATACCACATTGACAAGAAGCTCAAATAATGAAATGATATGAAAAAATGATTCGAGAGGATGAAGAAAATAGTGGATCTTTCTGTAAAGTCGCCTGAGAATATTGAGTTTATGATTGAGCAAATTACAACGAAATTACGAATGGTGAACGTGGGGGCGATTAAACCTGATCATTTTGGCGAAGCTTCTTATGAAGATTTGCGAGATCTTTATGAGATGGTGCAGCGAAAAAGTCATTTCAGTCCAAGTGAAATGCAGGCGATTGCTGAGGAACTTGGCAATTTAAGAAAATAATCTATCCAGAACAAGTGGTATAGTCTACGAGAATCTGTTGGAGCTGTCTAATAAGTCCCTAAAAATCGAGTAGGAGGAGGTGATTAACCTCCGACCTCTCACACCACCGTACGTACGGTTCCGTATACGGCGGTTCAGATTAAGTTTGACGCAATTGAGTGTAACAGACATATAGACTTTCTAGCCCTTGATGATACCAATAGGTGTTATCAAGGGTTTTGTCTAGAACTGGACTATGAGCGATTCGCCAATACCCTTTCCTACT
>NKXN01000073.1 GCA_002261155.1 Bacillaceae bacterium SAS-127
GCGAAATATATGGGAGATGTAGGGTTGACTCCGATGTATTCAAATCGTCGCCTTCTCCTTTTTACTCATGCCATTTTTGACGGTATGGCGTGGCACTTTTCAAGGAGTAGGAGATATGGTTCCAACAGCGATCTCACAAGTGATAGAGCAGCTGATTCGTGTAGGAAGCATACTGCTATTTTCTTATATGATGATCGAAAAGGTATTCGTTATATGCTTCTGATAAAATTAAGTTACCACACCAAATCCAATCAGAAAGAAGGGTCCTTATGTTTAAAAATTATAACATGAATCAAATAGTTTTGCCTTTAGATGTAGAAGTAAAATTACAAAATAATGATATTGCCTTTCATGTTCATCATTTAGTTGAAAGTATTCCTCATGAAGCCTTCGAACCATTTCTTCGAAATGAGGGCTGTCCTGCCTATCACCCACGCATGATGCTTAAAATTATCCTATGTGCCTACACGCAATCTGTCTTCTCTGGGCGCAAAATTGAAGCCCTATTAAAAGACAGTATCCGCATGATGTGGTTAGCTCAAGGATATGAACCAAGCTACCGAACAATTAACCGATTTCGTGTGCAACCGGAAGTAAAAGAATTAATCCGCCAATGTTTCGTTCAATTCCGCTGCCAGCTAGTCCAAGAAAAGCTGATCGACCAAGAAGCAATTTTTATTGATGGTACAAAGATTGAAGCTAATGCGAATAAATTTACGTTTGTCTGGAAGAAATCCATTGAGAAATATCAACAAGGATTAATTGAAAAATCGAACCAACTTTACGATGAACTACTCGAAAAAGAAATCATGCCTGAAATTGAACGAGAAAGTGAAGAACAATTAACACTTGAAGAACTCGCTCAAATGGTTGAAAAAGTAGACGAGGTCATTACCGAATATGACCAAAAAATTGAAAAATCATCTGATGTAACGGAACGAAAAGCTTTAAGAAGTGAACGCAAATACCCGAAACAAGTGCGTAAACAGTTGATTGATTTTGTCTTACGAAAACAGAAATATCAACGGGACTTTAAAATCTTCGGTACACGTAATAGCTATTCTAAAACAGATCCGGATGCGACGTTTATGCGGATGAAAGATGACTATATGAAAAACGGTCAATTGAAAGCTGGTTATAATGTACAAATCGCAACAGAAGGACAATACGCACTTGCCTATAGTTTATTTTCAAATCCGACAGACACACGTACGTTAATTCCATTCCTAGATGAGATCGAGCGACATTATTTCGAATTACCGAAACACATTGTCGCAGATGCAGGTTATGGCAGTGAACAAAATTATAATGATATCCTTTCAAATCGAAAACGGGAAGCATTAATTACGTATAACATGTACTTAAAAGAGCAAAAGAAAAAGTACAAACAAAACGAATTCAATCCAGATAACTGGCAGTATGATGAAGAAAACGATGCATATACTTGTCCGAATCAACAGCGCCTTGTATTTAAATATCATTCTGTACGTACGGATAAAACAGGTTTCAAACGAGAGTTTAAAATTTATGAATGTGAAGACTGTTCGGGCTGCCCATTCCGTTCATCATGTACGAAAGCAAAAGAAGGTAATAATCGTAAATTAATGGTGAATGAAAAGTGGGAACAACAAAAAGAATATGTGAGAGCGAAGCTTTCAGAAGAGAAAACGAGTGCCATCTATCGACAACGTAAAATCGATGTGGAACCAGTTTTTGGATTCTTGAAGGCTAATTTGCGTTTCGCCCGATTTTCTGTACGAGGAAAATCGAAGGTAGAAAACGAAATGGGCTTCGCGTTACTGGCAGTGAATTTAAGGAAATTCACTGCCAACAACTAAGGTATTAGAAAAAACACATACAAAAATAAAAGAAGGGTGAATTTGAATACGCTCAATTTCACCCTTCTCACTATTTGAAGCTAGTTATGTCCCAGCCTCTATATACTATATAAACACCTGTTGCATAAAGCCCTTTTTTTGTTGTCGTAAGACTTCAAGCTTTTGTTGTGCTAATTGTATTTTTTTGTCTAACTTAGTAAAAAA
>NKXN01000074.1 GCA_002261155.1 Bacillaceae bacterium SAS-127
GGGATTTTGTCCCAGCCCCTTATTTAAATCACATTATTATAATGAGCGGTTTTATTTCGCTACTTGATACATTTCCTTCACTTGCTTTTGCAGCTCCGTATCTTCTAAATACTCATCATAAGTCATTTCTTTATCAACTAAACCACTTGGTGTAATGTCCATGATGCGGTTAGCGATCGTTTGAATGAATTGATGGTCATGAGAAGCAAAGATCATTGACCCTTTGAAATTGTCTAATCCATTATTGACAGCTGTAATCGATTCAAGGTCTAAGTGGTTCGTCGGCTCATCCATAAGAAGAACGTTCGCTCCTGATAACATCATTTTCGAAAGCATACAGCGAACTTTTTCGCCCCCTGATAACACGTTTGCTTTTTTCAGTGCTTCTTCACCAGAGAAGAGCATACGTCCTAAAAATCCGCGAAGGAAGCTCTCACTTTCATCCTCAGGTGAATATTGACGCAACCATTCAACAAGGTTTAATTCAGAGCCTTCAAAGTATTCGTTGTTATCTTTCGGGAAATAAGACTGACTTGTCGTTACGCCCCATTTATACGTGCCGCTATCTGGTTCCATTTCACCAGCTAAAATTTTAAACAACGTGGATTTCGCTAATTCGTTTGTACCAACAAGAGCGATTTTATCATCTTTGTTCATAATAAAGCTAACGTCATCCAAAACTTTCACGCCATCGATCGTTTTCGTTAAGCCGTCCACGCGTAGAAGATCGTTTCCGATTTCACGCTCTGGTTTAAAGTGCACGTACGGATATTTACGAGAAGAAGGTTTAATATCATCGAGCGTAATTTTTTCCAATGATTTTTTACGAGAAGTTGCTTGCTTTGATTTCGATGCATTCGCACTAAAGCGAGCGACGAAGGCTTGCAATTCTTTAATCTTTTCTTCTTTTTTCTTGTTCGCATCCTGCGCCATTTTTAGTGCCAATTGGCTAGACTCATACCAGAAGTCATAGTTACCGACATACACTTGGATCTTTCCGAAGTCAAGGTCAGCAATATGCGTACATACTTTGTTTAAGAAGTGACGATCATGGGAAACAACGATAACCGTGTTTTCAAAGTTGATCAAAAATTCTTCTAACCATTGAATCGCTTGAATGTCCAAATGGTTGGTCGGCTCATCGAGAAGTAATACATCTGGCTTACCGAATAGAGCTTGAGCAAGTAATACTTTTACTTTTTCAGAACCCGTTAATTCAGCCATTTTCTTCGTATGAAGGTCTTCTGATACACCAAGACCTTTTAAAAGAATCGCCGCTTCTGATTCTGCTTCCCAACCGTTTAATTCCGCAAATTCACCTTCAAGTTCAGCAGCTCTCATGCCATCTTCATCGGAGAAATCTTCTTTCATGTAGATCGCATCTTTTTCCTGCATCACTTCGTATAGGCGAGCGTGACCCATGATGACCGTTTTTAACACTTCATGCTCTTCATACTCGAAATGGTTCTGCTTTAACACAGCCATACGCGCCCCAGGTGTCATGGACACATGACCTGTTTGCGCTTCAAGATCTCCTGATAAAATTTTCAAGAAAGTAGATTTCCCTGCACCATTTGCTCCGATTAATCCGTAGCAATTGCCTGGTGTAAATTTAATATTAATGTCTTCAAATAGCTTTTTATCGCCGAAACGTAAGCTAACGTCTTGTACTGTAATCAATGTGCACAGTCCTCCATATATACATAATCGCCTTTGATTATACCATTTCACAACGATAAAAGGGAGGGACAACCGCGAACTTCATAAAAAAAGAACCAATGACATGACTCCTCTGGTTCACTTACGTTCTAGATATAGTCAGACAACCTTTTATATGTTTGATGTGAGTCAATTCCACTTGGTGAGGAGGAGCAATTTGTTGAATGTCACAATAGCCAGCCTGATCGATGCGAATAATTTGATATTCTTTATCGTTGTATAAAATAACATCCTGTTCCTTCACTGTAAACGACCTCTCTTTATTTAAAAATCAATTCTTCTCCGATCTCCCAGCCGATTCGAAAGTCTTGCATCCGATAACTAAACTGACTTCCTGTTCCATTGCAATGCTTGCACACCTTTTTCATACGAATACCTCGAATGAGAGGAACTCTTCCTACACCGTGACAATCTTCACAAATACGTCTATAGGCCATTCCGTTCCTCCTTTTCGTTTTTTGAGACACATTTTATTTTAATATACCCATAAATAAACAAATTCAATCGTACATACGTGAAAGATTAACATGATCGATTCTTTCCCTCACATATAAGAGAAAATTTGCATATATTTTAATTATTCCTATCTGAAAAATACGATTGACTTCAAAGAATTTTCTGATAAAATATAAAACATCATTAATTCCTATATGGAAAGTAGGTTTTAAATATGCTTACGTATGAACAATGGGAAAGGCATCCATTGCCAGACATTTTATCGACAAGCGAGACGAAAGGCGCAAAAGAAACGTTGCAATGGGCATATGATGATTATGGTGATCAGCTTATGTATGCTTGTAGTTTTGGGATTGAAGGGATCGTTCTCATTGATTTGATTTCAAGTATTCGTCCGGATGCTTCGATTGTGTTTCTCGATACCGGTTATCATTTTCAAGAAACGTATGACATTATTGACAAAGTAAAAAAACGATATCCGTCGCTTCACATTCATTTGCAGCAGCCAGCCCTCACCCTCGAGGAACAAACAGAAACATACGGAGAGGACTTGTGGAAACACGATCCGAATATGTGCTGCAAACTAAGAAAAATGATCCCGTTAAAAGAAGCTCTTGAACCGGCAACTGCATGGATTTCTGGCTTGCGTCGAGAACAATCTGAAACGAGAAAGCACACAAATTACATCAACCAAGATCATAAATTTAAAAAGATCAAAATTTGCCCATTAATCCATTGGACGTGGAAAGAAGTGTGGCGTTACGTTACTAAACAGCAACTTGACTATCACATACTTCATGACCAAGGCTATCCAAGCATCGGCTGTGAACCTTGTACAAAACCAGCGATTTCGATCGAGGATGTACGTTCAGGAAGATGGTCTGGTTCTGGAAAGACCGAATGCGGCCTACACGGTGATTAATTTTTTCACCGCTAAAACCAAGTAATTATATATGAATAATAAACTAGGAGGTTTTCATGATGTCTACAATCTTGCCACATGGTGGTACACTCATTAACTTATATCAACCTGATTTCGATCTCACGACGATTCAAAAACAACTTTCGATCGACTTAACCGCTTTAAGCGATTTAGAGCTTATTGCTACTGGGGCGTATAGTCCGCTCACCGGCTTCCTGACTCAAAAGGATTATGACAACGTCGTCACTCATATGCGACTGTCAAATGAAACCGTTTGGAGTTTGCCGATCACGCTTCCGTTACATGAAGAGGATGCTGCTCGTTATTCCATCGGTGAGACGGTTGTATTAACACATAATGATGTCGCTTATGGCGTCTTAACGATTGAAGATATATACCGGCCGGATCAACAAAAAGAAGCACAAGAAGTATATAAAACGACGGATGCCGCTCATCCGGGAGTACAAAAGCTATTACAACGCGGTTCGGTCTATTTAGGCGGACCGATTCGACTTATTCGTCGGATGGAACGCACACAATTTGCTGACTTTTATTTTGATCCAACAGAAACGAGACAATTGTTTCAAGAAAAAGGCTGGAAGAAGATTGTTGGCTTCCAAACAAGAAACCCTGTACATCGTGCGCACGAGTACATACAGAAAACAGCCTTAGAAATCGTCGATGGCTTATTGTTGAATCCGCTCGTCGGAGAAACGAAAGCCGACGATATCCCAGCCGATGTTCGAATGGAAAGCTATGAAGTGTTGTTGAAAGATTATTATCCAGCCGACCGCGTGCAACTTGCGGTCTTTCCAGCAGCGATGCGCTATGCCGGACCGAGAGAAGCAATCTTTCATGCGATTGTCCGTAAAAACTATGGATGCACTCATTTTATTGTCGGTCGTGATCATGCAGGGGTCGGCAATTATTACGGGACGTATGACGCTCAAAAAATATTTGACCAATTTACTGAAGAAGAAATCGGGATCACCTTACTTTTCTTTGAACATAGCTTCTATTGCACAAAATGCGAAGGAATGGCTTCATCGAAAACGTGCTCGCATGAGAAAGAACATCATGTCATTCTTTCAGGAACAAAGGTACGGGAAATGCTGCGAGCGGGAGAAGTACCACCTTCCACCTTTAGCCGTAAAGAAGTGATCGAAGTGTTAATTCGTGGATTAAAAGAACAAGAAACGGTTCAATAGGGGGAATTTACATGGGCAATATCATCTGGCATGATCAATCATTAACAAAAGCACAACGGCGGCACAAAAATAACCATCATAGCGCCGTCTTTTGGTTCACTGGTCTTTCCGGTTCTGGAAAGTCGACTATTGCTAATGCAGCGGCACAAAAGCTACATGAATTAGGCGTTCAAACATACGTCCTAGATGGCGATAATATTCGCCATGGCTTAAATCAAGACCTTGGCTTTTCCGATCAAGATCGCAAAGAAAATATTCGCCGGATTGGGGAAGTGGCGAAACTGTTTGTTGATAGCGGCCAACTGGTCTTTACAGCCTTTATTTCGCCTTTTCAAGAAGATCGAGACATCGTTCGCTCACTCTTGCAGCCAGATGAATTTGTGGAAGTGTTCGTCAACTGCCCGATCGATGAGTGTGAAGAGCGCGACCCGAAAGGACTATATAAAAAAGCTCGGAGCGGTGATATCCCACAATTTACTGGCATATCTTCCCCTTATGAAGCACCGAAAACACCTGAACTTATGTTGCAAACGGATCAAAATACCGTCGATGAATGTGTCGAACAGCTATTAGCATTTATTAAAAAACAAAACTGGCTTAAGGAGGGGAAGAAGAATGGCATATGAAAAAAGCTGGGCTGATAACCCAAAATTAAGTAAACAAGAACAAAAGAAATTAGTGACGGATGGGCTTGATATTTTCAACGACATCCCTCACTATGCAGCTAACGGCTTTGCTTCGATCCCAAAGGAAGAATGGGACGGATTTAAATGGGCGGGTCTATATTTACAGCGACCGAAAGAAGACGGCTATTTTATGATGCGAGTCAAGGTTCCGACAGGTATTTTAACGAATGAACAGCTAATCACACTAGCAGAAATATCAAGAGACTATGGCCGACACGTGTTTGATATTACGACACGACAAGCGGTTCAGTTTCATTGGTTAACGATTGAACAAATTCCTGATATTTTTGAACGATTAGAACGAGTCGGCTTATCATCCACGAATGCTTGCGGCGATGTGCCACGAAACGTCATCGGCAATGCGCTTGCTGGCATTGATCCGGATGAAGTATACGATACTCGACCACTCGTCAAAGAAATCGACGACTTTTTTACAAGCAATCGTGATTTTTCCAACTTGCCTCGCAAATTTAAAATGTCGGTGAACGCCAATGTTTACAATGCTGGGAATGCCGAAATTAATGATGTCGCTTTCCTACCTGCCGAGAAAGAAATCGATGGGAAAAAAAGAATTGGCTTTCACTTAAAAGTAGGCGGTGGATTATCCTCTGCGCCAAAATTGGCACAAAAATTGGATCTTTTCATTTTGCCAGAAGAAGTATTGAACGTTACCATCGCTGTGGCGACGATTTTTCGAGACTTCGGCTATCGCGAAAAACGGCATCGCGCTCGTTTGAAATTTTTAGTAGAAGACTGGGGTGTAGAAAAGTTTAAAGAGAAGCTGCTTGAATACACGGGACAGCTACCAGAAGCAGGAACTGATTTAACGAAGGGCTGGAATGCGGGCTACTTTTATGGCGTCAAGCCACAAACACAGAGAGGTCTTCATTATATCGGCGTCAATGTGCCGGTCGGTCGTTTACAAGCAGATGAAGTGTTTGATATTGCTCGCATTGCGAAACAATTCGGCAATGGCGAAATTCGCACGTGTGGCTCGCAAAACTTAATTATTCCAAACGTGAAAACAGAGTTTATCGAGGCGGTGTTAAACGAACCGATTCTCAAGCGACTTCGCGTCGATGCACCGAAGTTTACCGCTTATTCGGTGTCCTGCACAGGCATCGAATATTGTAACCTTGCTTTGACGGAAACGAAGGAGCGAATGAAGCGAATTGCTGAATATCTTGATGAAGAAGTGGAAATCGACGTGCCGATTCGAATCCATATGGTTGGCTGCCCAAACTCCTGCGGCCAGCGTCAAATTGCTGATATCGGTTTACAAGGCGTGATGGTGCGGAATAAAGACAAAAAAATGGTGCAGGCATTCGAGATCAATGTAGGTGGAACGCTACTGAATGACGGCGTATTTAACCAGAAGCTAAAAGGAAAAGTGACCGGTGACAACCTTCCCATCATTTTAAAGCAATTTCTTGAGTATTTTAAAGAAACGAAATTACCAGCGGAAACGTTTTATGACTATATTAACCGAACTGGAACCGAGCATCTCCAACAGCAACTCGATCAATGGCTGTCCGCTCAATCCTCCATATAGAAAGGCGGGACTCTTTTGTATTTATATCGATTTGAAGTGATAGATGTAGAAAAAACGACCCCTGTCATCGTCATAGCAAAAGATGACCAACAAGCGTTTGAGCAGGTGGATATCGAGCTAGAGAAATATTTTTTAGCCTTACCTGATTATGAAGAAATCGTGTTATTTGAGAAGAAACGAATTGGAAATGGCAGCGGGTATGTACTGCCCGCTTTTTCTAAATAAATAGGAGGTGGAGAGAATGGGGAAGGTTTGGCTAGTAGGAGCGGGGCCAGGTGATCCAGATTTGATTACAGTGAAAGGCTTGCGAGCGCTTCAAGAAGCGGATGTCATTTTATACGATCGTCTCATCAATGAAGAGTTGTTGCAGGAGGCAAAAGAAGGAGCGGAATTGATTTTTTGCGGGAAACGACCGAATCATCATCACCTGCAGCAAGAAACAATTAATCATTTACTCATCCTACATGCCAAAAAAGGAAAAAAAGTGACGCGTTTAAAAGGAGGCGACCCGTTTGTATTTGGCCGAGGTGGGGAGGAGGCAGAATTTTTAGCGAAACATCATATTCCTTTTGAAGTCGTTCCTGGGATTACATCAGGGATTGCCGCTGCCGCTTATGCAGGAATCCCTGTCACTCACCGCGCTCACAGTGCCTCTTTTGCGATCGTCACAGGTCACCGCCAAGAAGGGGAACAAGAAGAGCTCAAATGGTCGGCATTAGCGAAAGGCATTGATACGCTCGCCATTTATATGGGAGTCAAAAATTTGCCGTACATTCAAGAACAGCTACTAGCTAATGGCAAATCAGCCGATACACCAGCGGCACTCATTCATTGGGGGACGACTACGATTCAACGAACGGTAACTGGTACACTTGGAACGATCGATGAAGTGGCCAAACAATCGGCGATGACGAATCCAAGCATGATTATTATTGGCGATGTCGTCAAATTACGAGAGAAAATTCAATGGTTTCAAGAATTTGACCATACTTCTCGCTCTTTAGGTGCAGTCCAATGAAAGCCGTTCTTTATATTTGTCATGGAAGCCGAGTCAAAAAAGGAAGAGAGGAAGCACTTGCTTTTATTGAACAATCGAAGCCGTTGATCGATATGCCCATACAAGAAGCTTGCTTTTTAGAACTAGCGGAGCCGACGATGGAACAAGGCTTTGCTCGCTGTGTCGCACAAGGGGTCACAGAGATCATAGTTTTCCCCTTTTTGCTACTGGCAGCGGGACACGCAAAAAAAGATATTCCATTGGAGCTAAATAGAATTCAAGCTCAGTTTCCACAAATACGGATACATTACGCTGATCCGCTAGGTGTCCATGAAGCCATTGTTGATATTTTAATCGAACGGATGAAAGAAAAGCAGTTGTCAATCGAACCAGATGCAACCGTGTTAATTGTTGGTCGTGGAAGTAGCGATCCACAAACAAAGGCGGATTTCACACGGATTGTGCAATTGTTTCGTTCTAAAACCAAGTTAAACGATGTGAATATTTCGTATTTAGCGGCCGCAACACCTAAATTTTCAACGGAGTTAAAGAGACTAACTCATAAAAAGACGTCTCAATTATGGGTACTTCCTTATTTATTATTCACCGGCATTCTAATGAAGTCGATGGAAAAAGAAATTCAATCGTTACGAACGACTAAACCTATTTATTTATGCAAATATCTCGGTTATCATCCACGATTACGTGATATTATGGCGGTCCGTATTCAAGAAGCGGAGAGGAAAGAGGCGTGGCGCCATGCTTAATATAATTACGAAAAATGGAGGGAAGTGGCAATGGAACGTTTTATTATTTTAATGCTCGTTGGCTTAGCGGCACAGCTTGTGGATGGGGCACTTGGCATGGGGTATGGATTAACATCTACTACTTTATTATTGACGGCAGGCATCGCCCCAGCTGTTGCTTCCGCTTCTGTTCATATGGCGGAAGTAGTCACCACCGCAGCATCAGGTGCCTCCCATATCAAATTCGGAAACGTCGATCAACAGATGCTAAAACGATTGATTATTCCTGGTTCAATCGGCGCGTTTTCCGGTGCGACGTTTTTAAGCCATTTAACAGGGGAGTACGTCCGATTGTATGTATCGATTTTTTTAGTGGTGCTCGGTCTCTATATTTTATTTCGCTTTCTTTGGTTGAAAGATGCTAGAAAACAAGAACATAAGGCGCTTTCCAATCGTTTTTATGTACCACTCGGCTTTGTTGCTGGCTTTTTTGATGCAAGCGGTGGAGGAGGGTGGGGACCGATCGCCACACCTACCTTACTTTCACAAAAAGGAATGGTTCCCCGAAAAGTCATTGGTACCGTCAATACGAGTGAATTTGCAGTTGCCTTATCTGCCACGATCGGATTTATGATTTCTTTAGGTCCCTCTCAAATTAACTGGTTATGGGTCGGAGCGATTATGGCCGGAGGAATCATTGCCGCTCCCATCGCTGCTTGGATCGTCAAAAGCCTACCAACAAAAGTGTTAGCAGTAATCGTAAGCGGCATGTTGATTTTCACAAATGTCAGAGCGATCTTCAGTTACACGACGCTTCAAAGTCATACAACGACCATCATCTATATCATGATCGCCTTCATTTGGGGATTCATTGCCCTGCTTACCGTTCAAAAGGAAAAACAAACAAAACTGTCGGTTCAACAGCTAAAGTCAAGAAAAACATCCTGACAGTGGCATCAGGATGTTTTCGTTTATTTTTTCTTATAAAATGTTCTTGAAACGACTAGACCGACAAAGCCTAGAGCAATAAAGAGACCAGCTCGAATCGCTAATGGAATATACGGCATATCGTAAAGAACCATTTTCAATAACGTTAAAATTAAGAGTGAAACCCCTATATATTTCGCATGATTGAATGTTCTCTTTAAACCAATGGCAATCGTCACAACGGCTAAGCCGATCCAAACGACATTGACCGCTAGTCGTTGCTTATTATCCGACCAACCTTCGACGACAGCCATCGTCAATTCCGTAGAGAATATAAGCACTAATATCGTCAACAAGACACTGCCATATTTCAATGTTCGTTCTCTCACTGATGCGTGAAGCTGATACGTCATGCTCATTCCTAAAACAAAAGTCGTTAAGAAAATAAGCCAATTGACGGTTTCATTAGATAACGGAGTAGTGATAACCTCAGTCGCCATCAGTACTAAACCAGTAAAAACATAAATAAGGATCGCGATGCCTTTGCTCAAATCATTTCCATATTTTAAAGAGACATAATAAGCGGCAAGCCCTTCAATTAACAAGAAACTCATTTGCAGATCTTCATTGACTGCATGCAAAATTAAGAAAGTGAGTGCAATGATGACACTCGTTAAAAATATCGGGCGCTTCTTTACATCTTGCTCATACTTGATCAATAACAGAACATACATCACCGCAACCATCGCAAAAAATAACGAAATCCAATGCTCGGAAAAAGTGGAGTAGACCCAAGCCGATGTCACAAGTAAACTAGCAAACACCATACTTGCGTGCTGATCGATCTGCTTTTTTTCCTTTATATAAAAATATAGTAAACATCCATGTTGGATTAAAATAGGAAAGGCGACATAATACTCAGTCGTAAACTTACCTTCCACAAATACATAGCTAGAAACATAGAATACAAATAAAGCAAGATTTAATAAGATAGTGGAAGCATAATAAATGACTTTAAACTGAAACTTCGCAGATAGAAATAAAAACAAGACGTATAACAGCGTTTCATACCCTAAAAAAACATACATATTTGGTGTTTCACTTTCAATTAAGAAAGGAACCAATACGCCACCAACCATACTAATAAAGCCCAGCACTTCTGATCGATGCTTTTTAGTCAGCCATAGACCGACTGCAATCCAAGACACATTCAACATAAAGGCAAGTGAAGGACCAACCATACTATATAACACATGCATGGCAAACGTCGTCAGCATCAGTAACGGTACAGCGCCGCCTAACAATACATATCCTAACTTTTCACGATTATTTTCCATCTGTTGCTGACCAATCAACAGCAAAAGGGAAGAGATGATAAAGCCTAACGTCACTTTCACCGTTTCATTCATTAATCCATAGTCGGAAGCGGCTTTGAATCCCCATAAAACTCCGATAATAAACACAAAAATAAACACACGCGGCAGCCATATTTGAAATAAAAACTTTTCCCAATCGACCGAATCAACATCTTTATTTTGATGGGTAGCTGATGATGGGGAAGTAGTAACCACTTTTTTCTCTTTTACTTTTGTTTCGATCGGGAGCGGCTGCTTCACAGGATCATTGTTTTCTAACACTTGAATTCGAGCTTGCAGCTCTTTCATTTGCGATTCTAACTGAAGAACCTTTTCCTCTAAAGGATGCTTAGATGGCTTCAGACAGAACACCTCCTAAATACTAACTAAAATTTCCACTAATACTCATTATAAGGGAATACAGGTAATGAAATATAGTTTTTTTTCAAAAAACATTAGAATGGTTCAGCAAACATAATAAGGTAGTTAAGAATTTTTATTCATATAAAATAATATTATTCCAAAGAACACGGGGTTTATAGAATGATATACGGATAAACATGCAAATATTAGTCATGATTTCAAATTTAGCATTTCCATTATGAACATCTTAATAAATTCATACACACCAAATAATATGCTGACATTTTGTATGAGCACGCTGAGATCATTTATAATAATAAGCTGGTCACGGAGCTCGTGAAATCATTGATTTAAATGAACCAGTACTTAAATACTTAAAAATTTTTATTCTGTCTCATTATTAGTAGTATTCTTGTAAAATGAGATAGAATAATGATATTTTGATCAACTTCTCATAATGTATATTATGTCGGGGGCGTTGTTTTAAAAAACAAGATAGAGTATTCAGCCTCTACTCTATCCGATGTCTATAGCTTTTATTTTTAATCGACTGTAGATCAATAAATTGAACGCTGTATTCAATGACATCATTAATAAACAAACCGTGCGCCTTCGCAAATTCTTTCACATCATCCAGTAATTCTTCATCGTACGTTGTTTTATATTGAACACGATCTTTCGGCCTCGTTTTTTTATCAAAGGTAATCACACCTTCAGCCAACACATTTTCTAATCCGCTCTCTAACAAATAATTCACATGCGTATCATGCTCATCAGCTAATGCACTGAGCCGCTCCAATAACGACTGGCTAATATTCGTCCGAAACTTGATTCTTGACGGGTCCGTCGTGTGTACGGATCTATCATTGTATAATTTCCACATATAAAAAACCGCTCCTTGCTTTTATTTATTCGTTTTTAAACGCATGCTGTATCATGCGTTCTCGTTTATATATGACATAATGATCGCCAGCATTAGCATATATGATTTCTGCTAGTTTAGGAAGTTCATATTTTCCTTTTATCCATACACGATATATAGCTTTTCCAGTTTGACTGATTGTTAAAGTAGTTTCGGTATTCAAATTCCACTTCTTAAATACATCATTAAGCCCTTCAGCAAAACGTTTACTTCCCGTTGTTATGTTCATAACATATCCAGTTTTTTGTACCCAGCCATCTCCATCAATGACTCCTCGGAGAAAAGACGGTAAAAATTCATCTGGTACATCGAGAAATGGAACAATTAATGACTTATTTGGAGTAATACCCAATTTTTTAAGATCTTGTTTTATCTCTTTAGAATTAATAATCAAAGTTGGAGTAGATCTTGTTGGAGCCACTGGTGCCAGTACATAGTCTGCTTCCATGCACGTTGCAACTAACCGAAGAATTCTTTCATCTTTTTGAGTGAGTGAAAGGCTATGAACCTGCTTATTAATCGTCCCATCTGCCACAAATAACCCTAATACCCATGACATTTCTTGAGTCCATGTTTTAAAGAAGTCTTCATTGACTTTATGCTTACGAGGCTGACCAGAGGATTTTACTTTGACTCCATGTTTATGCAACACGTTACGAATCGCTCGATCAGAAAGACCGACGATAGGCAGCATCTCCTTATAGGATACACCCTCCTTGTATAGCTTAATAATCATTTCATCTGTTATTCCCGGATTTCTTGGCATACAAGTTCCCTCCAAATAATAACATGATTCATCCATCTAGCTTTATTATACCATAAAAAGAACATTTGTTCTATATCGAAGCAAGAAGCGCTTAGAAAATGTTCTCTTGATGTCATCAATAGACAAAAAAGCTGACCTAAAAGAGTGTTAAAATACAACTTTAGGTCAGCCGTTTTTCATTATTCTACTCCTAAAACCTTAAACATAGTATGATTTTTCACGCCCGACTGATTAAAAAGTTCTCTACAACCTTTAATCAACAACAAAAGGATACCAAAATATTTTATTTTTACTCAATCGGAATATAAATATCTGTCTTGCTCTTGGCTTTGAAGTTTTTTGGTGGCTCAGTAACGTATAATTCGAATGGGAATGAATCTCTCGGTGTATATTCGCCTTTACTCAGTAACCAATCAGAATAAGCATATTTCCAAGCTTCTTCATACTCACCCAGCGTTAGATCATAATGTAGTACTGCGTATTTTCCGTCAAAAGTCATCGTACCGATTTGTCCTTCTTCTTCAATTGCAGTATCTGATGGAACCGTCATTGCTACGCTAGTTCGTAAATTTTCTGAATCAGTTATGAAAGGATTGTCATGGTATATAGTCATTACCTTTGTGACATTATCTTTGATAAGATCATATTTTTTTGCGAATTTGAATAGTTCATTGAACATCTTACGACTATTTTTTCTATACTCGACATAATTTCCTTTGAAGCGTACATAGATTACTTTCATTTCAATATTTTCTACTGTGATCGTTGGTTTTTCCATTAAGATCATCTCCCTTAACTTAAGTATAAGGAAGATGATCTGCTATTTCTTGTCGTTTCTTGCTTTCCTGTATTCTAATGGAGACATTCCTAAATACTTCTTAAAAGCTTTGTTGAAGGTACTCGCATCATTGTAGCCATATTGGAGCGCAATATCTGTGATGCTCAAATCATTGCGGACTGCGAGAAATATCCCTGCTCGCTCCACTTTTATTCTAGTAACAAACTGTTTCACCGTCTCGTCATTGTATTTGCTAAATATACGATGGAAATGATATTTAGACATATTTGCATGATTTGCTAAGTCATCTAGTGAGATTTTTTCGCTCAGATGGCTTTCAATATAATCTTCGGTTTTGTTCACCAATCGAATGTATTCATCCATGTCTTCACGCCAATCAAGTCTTTTATTCATTATAACAAACACAATGTGACAGCAGCCCTTCCTTCAAAAAGTCTAATAAACTAGATAAGCCAATCCGGTCCCTTCCCTGCCGCTCCCATAATAATTGTATAGTTAACAATAAGTATTTCAAACATAACCAAGGCTCTAGCAAAATCTAACCCTTCAATTAATCGTGATCAAAGAACAAAAGAAAAGAGCTTATTTTGAAAAGTGGAATAGAACTCCAGCCGTTTCTGATCACTGGTTATTTTCGGATCCATTTAGAGTAGAAAAGTTTTTTGACATTACGAAAGATAATGGAGTATGGATTAGCAAAGTATTAGAAAAAGCAAAGAGCCGCTACTGGGGAATGCAAAATGCTGTATCTATAGAAATTCCTCTAGTTTCAATTACTTCACCTGAAGATATTAGCACGAAAGTTTTTCAAGAGCTAGAGAGTCTTCCGATCATTTAAAAAATTCTCTCTTAAAAAGTCAAAAGCCGCATTTCCAGCTAGTTGATCAAGCCAATCAACTAGCCGATATAACTCTTCTTTGCGAATAATCATGTATAAACCTGCTACGGAGGTTTACGTAAAAAAAGCGACCTCCCAACAAAATGAGAGGTCTATACTTCATTTCCGCTTCTTATGCCGCGCGGAAGAGATCGCTTTCTCTCCCGTCTCTATATTTGTTGTACCTTGACCCTTTACTTCTGGTGAACCTAAGCCTGTCTTTGATGGATCTTTTTTACGTTTACTCACCCTATCACCTCGATGTTAATATGGCCAATCGTCACCTATTTATACATAAAAGCAAAATGTAGTGAACATGACAATATTGTCACGTTCACTACATCATTTGTCATCTTAATCGAGGGATTTCACTGGCCGTTCCTTATAGAATAAATACTAGAGAAGCAAATAAGGAGGAGTAAAATGATAAAAGTATTCAAAGTAGTTATAGGGACGGTCATAGTTGCCGCCATCATCATCTGTTCTTTCACATTCTTTGTGAAAAATGAACTAGCAGATATGTTAAACCCTTTCATTCCTAAAAAAGATGTTTTTGTTGAAATTGACGAACCGGGAGAAAAGGTGGATGCAAGTACATTCGAATACACATTGCAAGGAATGAATGAAGACGGCAAAGAAACAACAGTCACGTTTACAGCAAGTAAAGAGCTGCGTGAGGGCGCTTATTTAAAACTTACTACGAAAAGAACTTATGTGAAATCGTGGGAGGAAGTTCAGGTGAATGAGATGCCTGCTGCTATTCGGGATAAAATGAACTGAACGAAACAAACTAAAACCAGCAAAGCATCTTTATCTAACGGATAAGCGCTTTGCTGGTTTTTCGATCTTCTCTATGCCTTCAAACGATTTTTTCGCCGCTCCATTCTTGTTTCGCCTTGTATTGGTTCTGGTTTGAATTCCATTTCATGATGTTGCGGCTCTAAGCTTGTATGAAAAATAGTTGTTTGTTCTTCTTGAATCGGTTCATATCGGTGTTGTTCGTTTGCTTTTGACGATTTTTTACTGAAGTT
Source organism: Bacillaceae bacterium SAS-127 (assembly GCA_002261155.1). Classification (GTDB taxonomy): domain Bacteria; phylum Bacillota; class Bacilli; order Bacillales; family Domibacillaceae; genus Bacillus_CE. The sequence goes on from NKXN01000074.1 coordinate 15,327, forward strand.
TAACATCTTCAATTTTAACTTTGGTAAGCTCGGTATCGGGAGCTTAAACGTTGGCTTGAATCGTTCCTTTTTTTGCTTAAATAGACTAGCTTTCTCTTGTTTTTCCTTGTTTTTTCCACGATGAAACGCGCTTGCTAACCATCCACCGAGCAGGAATGCCGCTGCAAAAATGATGAAATACAATGGTTCTGTCTTAAATACATTCATCACTCGTTGCAAAACCGCTAGTGATTGCATTTCTTTTATATCCCACAACAGTATTGCCCATAATCCAAGCAGCCCTGTCGTAATCGCATAGGTGCGAAATCGAAAGACGAGCGGAATGATCGCCACACACGCTGCTATTTTTACATTTGCTGTTATCGAGCTCATTATAGCGTATTGATCCCATATCACGAGCAAAAAGGTGATAAACCCTGTATACGCGATCCAGCTGAATATTCGTGAATGCCATCGTTTAGCATAATAGCTTCCTACACTCGTTAAAAATAACAAGCCACCTATGAATAAGGACAGTTCCAGAGACATGTACTTCATCACACCAGCAACTGGGAAGAGAAAACTTAGTACCATGAGCAGTACGTCTAGTTTCTTCATTATTATTTATTCCTTTCAGCTTTTTGTCGCATTGCTATGTTTCTATTTATCATACTCTTCGTTTTTCAAAAGTCAAGAATTCTCTCTTTCATAATAAATCGGCAAGGTGATCGTAAAACAACTTCCTTTTCCTTTGACACTTTTGACAGTAATCTTACCATTCATACCTTGAATGATACTGTAAGAAACCATCATTCCTAGGCCAGTTCCCTTACTTTTTGTCGTGAAATAAGGTTCACCTAAGCGGTTGATCTGTTCCATCGTCATCCCTTCCCCACTGTCTTCTATCATTAAGGAGACAGTCGAGCGCTCACTTTGGATAGTGACCTGTATTTCACCACCGTCAGGCATAGCTTCAATCGCATTTTTGATCATATTTACAAGGCACTGCTCGAATTGCGATGTTTTTCCCATTACATAAATAGGAGCCGGCGGGATAAGAGGCACGATTGTAATCCCATGCATATTCGCATGAGGAGTCATGATATTCAGCGAGTTTTGTGTCTCAAGACATATATTTATTTTTTCCATTGTTTCAACGGATGGTCGAGCAAACATTAAATAGTCATTAATGATTTCAACTGAATGATCTAACTCTCTGATCGCTAAGTCTAAATAATCCTTCTGTTTATCCTTAGGTAAATCTTCATATAGCAACTGCATAAATCCCTTTGTCACAGTTAAAGGATTACGCACCTCGTGAGACATACTTGCGGCTAAATGACTCACTACTTCCAGTTTTTCAGCTTTCGCGACTTTCTGCATCAGTTCAAAATTTTGACGAATGATTTCCCAAATGACCATGGCAACAAAGACAGCGGTCATATTCAGAAGGATAAGCTGTAATTGTATCATGCCGGGGATCTTGATCGGACATAGTTGAGTAATAATAAATAATAAAGCCGCTTCACTGGCTGGCAACACAAGACCGACCACTAATAGTCGTTTTTTTACTGACATCATATGATATGACTTAGATAAGTAAATGAGAATGACTGTGAATAACGGATACATGATCGACGTAATGACAAAGCCATCTCCCCCTTGAAAAAAACGAATGACTAAAATGAGGGCTAATAATAGCAAGCCGAACCAAGGTCCTCCATATAACACCCCTAGAACGAGAGGGATTCGTCTAAAATCCATCACAAACCCATCCATTAGCGGCGCCGGGAATAACATACATAACACAACAGAAATAACGGGAAAAATCGCAACCATCCAGTTTTTCAATCTTTTCGATTGGTGTGTATATTTTATTAAATAAAACATTTGAACAAAGAATAGCGGGAGCAGGACAAACAAAACGTTAATCAGTAATTCTTTTGATGCAAATCCCATACACTCACCTGACTTTCAAACAAAATAATCATGATGCCATGTTGATCGTATCACAAAATATGATGATAGTGTATGAAAAATCAGCTTGCTATTTCCTTACTATGTTATAAAAAAAAGAGCGGATATCCGCTCTTTTTAAGAACGTCTATCCGCTATGTTTATTTTATGGATTAGTCGACCATAATCCAGCTGACTTAATAAACGTACGTTTATTTAATTTCAGTTGCGCGACAACAAATTCTGCAATATCTTCCGCTTGCATCACTTTCTCTGGGTTACCATCTGTTAAGCCACCCTCGATTGCTAAGTCTGTCGCAACAGTACTTGGCGTTAATGCGCTCACACGAATATTATGCTTACGTACTTCTAACGCTAATGATTCTGTTAAGCCGAGAACGCCAAATTTAGATGCGCTGTAAGCACTTGTAACTGGCGCGCCTTTTTGACCCGCTGTTGACGAGATATTAATGATATCTCCAGATTGTTGTTCAATCATGCCAGGTAACGCCGCGCGTGTCACATAATAAACACCCATTAAGTTAACTTTAATCATTTGCTCCCATTCGTTAACATCTAATTCTAAAAACTTACCGAATGCTGCAACCCCTGCATTGTTGATTAACACATCTACTGAACCTAAGTCCTTCGTTAATGTATCAACAGCTACTACTACATCTTCATTAGAAGCAACATCTGCCGTAGCAATGGCTGCTTTTACACCTTCTGCTTCTACTTCTTTCGCTACTTTTTTTAAATTTTCTTCAGAACGTCCTAACAAGCCGACGTTTACGCCTTCTTTCGCTAAAGCGATCGCAATCGCGCGACCAATGCCTCTTCCTGCTCCAGTAATGATCGCATTTTTTCCTTGTAATGATTGTGCCAAATTGAACACTCCTCAACTACTTGATTTTGAATCATCATTATATCTAGGTTTCGTTGAAAAGACAATTAAAATGCTTACATCTAGAGCTTCATCTACAACGAATCGAATGATATATCATGCACAAAAAGAAAGTTAAATGCGCCACAGAGACTCTCAGAAGCATCCGGTAATTCCCGTATTTTTATGTTTTATCCCACTATATAGAACAAATATTCTATGATAGAATAGAAGTAAAGATAATTAGTAGTTATCTTTACTATACATAATAATATTATTTTAAACTAATAGAGGTGCTTCATGATGAATGATTTAACCCTTTTGAATCAAATAACGAGTGAACAATATTTATCTCAATTGAAAACGAAATTAGAACATCGCCAGCTTTTGGATGAACATCGCAACCTTTCCCTAGCAGATTGTTCGGAGCAAGAATTTATTGAAGTGTTTTTTCTCGAGAAAATCTTTTCGGCGGATCGAGATCTTTCTCCACATACGCTGAAAGCTTATCGTTCAGATGCCAAAACACTGCTCACCTTTTTAATGGAGCATTCTCTGTCCTTTCGAGACATCGGTTTTCCAGAAGTGAAAGCCTACAATAAATATATTAAAGACAAGTATGCTGCTAAGTCGGCGATTCGAAAATTGGAGTTTTTTCGACGGTTATTAGACTTTGGATATGAAACGCAATTTTACAAAGCTCACCTTTCGACTTGGATCTCGAAACCAACGGCGAAAAAAGGACACTATATAATAGAAGAAACTCGTCCAGAATTGAGGCAAACACGGGTTCAAGTAAGAGAATTAAACCAGAGAGATGCAGAAAATGTTCTTGCTTGCTTTCCTAACATCGTCAAGGCAGAGAAGAATCGCGAACAGCTGCAAAAACGAAACTTATTAATTGGCTATCTCCTCTACACGACGGGTCTTCGCGCGAATGAGTTACTCAGTTTGAATTGGGGTAGTTTTCGTTACAATCGTCAAGGGTTTCTATTTGCTGATGTCATCGGGAAAGGTGGAAAAGCACGAACGATTCCGGTCAGAGAAGAAACGAGTGAATTATTATTTGATTATAGAAAATGTCTTGGAGAGTCGGTGGAAATCGATCCAGATGATACGACCCCGCTCTTCTTCGCTCTATATAATAAGAAAGAACCGCAAGCAAATAAAAAAAGATTAACGTACCCAAGCCTTTATAAAATAGTAAAGGAAGCGGTTCATTTAGCCGGGAAAAATTCACTCGTCTCCCCTCACTGGTTTCGGCATACATTTGTGACGATGCTCCTTGAAAATGATGTACCACTTGCTGTTGTGAAAGATTGGGCTGGGCATTCTGATATTTCGACGACGAATATGTACTTAGAACGGATCAATCAAGATAACACGCATGTTCATTTACAGAAAGTCAATCTTTTTAGATAAATTCTGCTCGTATTTTTATTTACTTTTCCGTCAGTTGTTTGCTATAGTAGGATAAGTGTTAATTTAATAGTGATTATGGGAGCTGGGTCAGTCCGGCTGAGAGGATGCTTCAAATGCATCGACCATTGAACCTGATCTGGGTAATGCCAGCGTAGGGAATGAGTGAAAGATGAATGACGCTTGCTAAAAACTCGCTGCCTACCAAAATAGGCAGCTTTTTTTCGTTTTTCATAGCGTAACTCACTACTCATCACACAATTACATAGGAGGAGGAACAATTATGTCTATAACAAATGTCGGATTTCAAGTCATCCCTAAGTCAACGGAGCGAAACACATATGAATTAGTTGATAAGGCGATTGAAGTCGTTCAACAATCAGGTGTGAAGTATGAAGTCGGTCCGATGGAAACTGTAATGGAAGGTCAATTAGACGAGCTGTTAGACATTGTCAAAAAAGCGCAACAAGCCTGTCTTGATGCTGGAGCGATTGAAGTGCTAACGAATATTAAAATCCATTACCGACCTGAAGGAGTAACAATGGATGAAAAAACAGCAAAATACAGAAAGTAAGCGAGCAAGCATGACCGTTTTCTTCAAGCGCTGGTCATCTTTATTTCTTCCTGCGCTTACTCTTGTCATCCTTCTACTTTTATGGGAAGTTGGTGTTCACATCTCCCAAATTGAGCAGTGGATTTTGCCGAGTCCTTCCGCTGTCATGCAGGCACTATGGGAAGCACGAGAATTGATTTGGATGCATGCTGGTCAAACGATTTATGAGACGATCATCGGCTTTAGTGTAGCAGTCATCATAAGTGTAGCGATTGCTACGGTCATCGATCTCAATGACTGGCTGCGAAAATCGATCTACCCCCTGCTTATTATTTCGCAAACCGTACCGATCATTGCGGTTGCCCCATTATTTATGATGTGGTTTGGCTACGGATTGTTACCGAAAGTAATCGTTGTGGCTCTCGTTTGCTTCTTTCCGATAACCGTCAACTTAGCTGATGGTTATCGTTTAGTTGACCGCGATATGATTCGATTAATGGAATCAATGGGAGCAAAAAAACGACAGATTTTTCGCATGGTGAAGCTCCCAGGAGCAATGCCATTCTTCTTTTCTGGATTGCGAATTGCTGGCACATATAGTGTCATGGGCGCTGTGATCAGTGAATGGCTAGGAGCGAGCAAAGGATTAGGGATATTAATGACGAGATCGACGCAATCATTTTTAACGGCTCAAGTATTCGCCACAATCTTTGTTGTGATCGCACTTAGCTTGCTGTTATATTTTCTCATTGAAATCATCGCAAGACTACTGATTTCCTGGCACTATCAACAAGAATCTTAAGGAGAGTGAATGGACTCTATGAAATGGGTAAAATGGCCAATCGTATCGATGTTATTGCTCATCTTGTTAGTTGGTTGCAACCAACAGCAAGAAGAAACAAAAGGCAATAAACAAACGAAAGATACGACAAATAAAGAACTAGAAAAAGTGACACTAATGCTTGATTGGTTCCCGAATACGAATCATACCGGTTTTTATGTAGCAAAAGAAAATGGCTTTTATGAAGAACAAGGTTTAGATGTCGAAATTGTTCAACCAGGTGAAGGATCGACAGCTGATCAACTAGTCGCATCAGGAAAAGCCGATTTTGGTGTAAGTTATCAAGAAGGTGTGACCTATGCAAGAGTCAGTGATATCCCGCTCGTATCGATCGGAGCAGTGATTCAGCATAACACATCCGCTCTCGCTTCGTTAAAAGAAGCGAACATTAGCACACCGAAAGATTTTGAAGGCAAGCGTTACGGTGGTTGGGGTGCGCCCATTGAAGAAGCTGTCATTAAAGCCGTCATGAAGAAAAATGATGCAGATTATAACAAAGTGGAAAACATTACATTAGGTCAAACGGACTTCTTCACTTCTATCGGCAAAGATGCTGACTTTGAATGGGTGTATTACGGTTGGGACGGTATAGAAGCAGAGCGTCGCAACATGGATGTAAATTATATGATGTTAAAAGATCTTGATCCGGCGTTAGATTATTACACACCTGTGATTGTTACGAATGAAAAGCACATAGCTGAGCAGAATGAAATGGTCAAAAAATTCATGGCTGCCACAACAAAAGGCTATGAATTTGCGATCGAAAGCCCTGAGGAAGCGGCAGATATTTTATTAAAACACGCACCTGAACTGAATGCTGATCTAGTGAAAGCAAGTCAGAAATGGGTAAGTGAACAATATCAAGCAGATGCTACACAATGGGGCGTACAAAAAGCAGACGTATGGCAACGTTTTGCCGATTGGATGTATGAGCAAAAATTAATCGATAAAGAACTAAAGACAGAGGATGCTTTTACAAACGAATTTTTACCAAAGAAATAAAAGCACCTCTATAAGGGAGATTGTGTGATGGAAACAGCCAAGTTGCTCGTAAACAATGTCTCAAAAACGTTTTATACAACTAAAAATACAATTGAGGCTGTTCGCACGGCGAGTATTGAAGTGAAAGATGGGGAATTTATTTCACTAATCGGTCCAAGTGGTTGCGGGAAAAGTACTATTTTAGATATCGCCGCTGGGTTGACGAGTCCTGATGAAGGAACCGTATCGTTAAATGGGACTAACATTACGAATCAAAAAGGGCACGTCAGTTATATGCCGCAAAGTGATGTGCTGTTTCCTTGGCGGACGATACTAGATAACGTCATTATCCCGCTAGAGGTAGCCGGTGTAAATAAAAAAGAAGCTCGAGAGCAAGCACAATCATTGCTCACATTATTCGGGCTTGAGAGTTTTGCGGATTCGTATCCGCATACACTTTCAGGTGGGATGCGTCAACGGGCTGCATTTTTGCGCACTCATCTTTGTCAAAAGGAAGTCATGCTATTAGATGAACCATTTGGTAAATTGGATGCATTGACGAGAAGGCAATTGCAACAATGGCTGCTTTCGATTTGGCAACAATTTCAGCGTTCAGTCGTACTCGTCACACATGATGTCGATGAAGCGTTATTATTGTCTGACCGCATTTATGTCATGTCTAGCAGACCGGGCCAAATCATTTATGAATTAACCGTCGATTTGCCACGACCGAGAGATCCTGAAGTCATGACCACACAAACATTTAACGAGATGAAACGGACATTGTTTCAACATCTTCAAGAGGCCAACTCTCCAGTGTCTTAAAAGAACTGGGGGGCTGGCCTCCTTGTTTTATTTCACCTATTTAAGTTGCTGGTACAAGTTGGACAGTTGCTATATGATCTCCTACCTTCACCTCTGCCCCCTCTGAAACATCCGCTTGTAAGTGTAAGTTCCGCATCAACAAACTTTTTTGCACCATCGATTGATAAACTTGAAGCACTTGATTTAGCTCTTCATCGGCACCTACTACAATATCGACACGCATATTGACAGGTAAGTTCAGTTTTTTCCGGTAATCTTGTATCGCTCGAATGAATTCTCGCGCCATTCCTTCTTGTATAAGCTCTTTCGTTAAGGAGATATTTAAAGTGACTGTATATTCTCCATTTGCAGCGGAAGCATATCCTTCTTTCGTCGTTTTTTCGACGATCACATCATCCGTCATTACTTGAATGTTTTCATGAGATATGTCTCCACTACCTACTGCTAAAAATTGTTTCGACTCTTCATCGGTTAATTGTTGGAGCCATGTATTTACTACATTTGCTTGTTTCCCAAACTTAGCCGCTGATTTTTTAAAGTCTAATTTTAGTTTGATTATTGAAGATTGCTCTTCTTTCTCCACTTCTTGAAACTGCTTCACATTTAATTCATCTAAAATAATGTTTTGATAGAGGGACCAATTGATTTCTTCACCTGTATTTAACAAGAAAAGGCTGGCTAACGGCTGTTTCACTTTCAAAGAAGTCGTATTTCGAATACTTCTCCCTAGTTCCACCACCTGCAAAACCGCTCCCATTTCTTTTTCTAATTGTACGTTGATCATTTTTTCATCATAAGTTGGATAGTCTGCCAAATGTACGCTTTCTCCGGTTAAATGTTTATAGACCTCTTCCGCTATGAAAGGAGTGAACGGGGCCAATAATTGACTAATGGTTGCTAGTACATCATACAGAGTTTGATAAGCAGCTACCTTATCCGCATTCATACCACTCGACCAAAAACGTTCTCTAGATCGTCTAACGTACCAGTTACTAACCTCTTCGACTAATTTAGCAATTTCCCTCGTAGCATTCGTCAGTTGATAATCCTCTAATTGATCTTTTGCTACTTTCACCGTACTGTTTAATCTAGAAAGAATCCATTCATCTAATTTGTTTCTCTTGCTAGTGTACTCCTGCTTTGGATCAAAACTATCTAACTCGGCGTAAAGATTGTAAAAGCTATGAACATTCATAAACGTATCGATTAGCTTCGACTTGGCTTCTTGCACCACTCGTTCCGAAAAGCGTTTTGGGTTCCATGGTGAGCTATCCACTAACAACGCCCATCGTAACGCATCTGCTCCGTATTTTTGCATTAAATCCATTGGATCTAGTGCGTTCCCTTTACTTTTAGACATTTTTTGTCCTTTTTCATCTAATACATGCCCAAGGGATAACACCCGTTTATATGGTGCTTTTCCTGTATATAACGTTGATACGGCAAGTAGACTGTAAAACCAGCCACGCGTTTGGTCAATTCCTTCGATGACAACGTCCGCCGGGAATTGCTTTTCAAACACCTCATGATTTTCAAATGGATAATGATACTGAGCAAATGGCATCGAGCCGCTATCAAACCAAACATCAATTACTTCTGGTGTTCGTGTCATTGTTCCTTCGCATTGAGAACAACGAAGTTTTACCTGATCCACATACGGTTTATGCAATTCGATGTCCTCGTTGATTGGATGAATAGATAATTGCTTTAATTCATCTATGCTTTTTGGTGCATGTTGATGACTGCATGCGTCACATTGCCACACATTCAGCGGCGTGCCCCAATAGCGTTTGCGACTAATATTCCAATCAACCATATTTTCTAGAAAATTACCGAAGCGACCATGCTTAATATGATCTGGATACCAAGTAACTTCTTCATTATTTTTGATGAATTGATCTTTTAATGCGGTCGTTTTAATAAACCAGCTTTCATTTGCATAATACAAAAGCGGTGAATCACAACGCCAACAGTGAGGATAATTATGTTCGTATTTTTCTTTACTATATAGTAATTCTTTTTCAGCAAGCGCACGAATAATATCGACATCACAATCTTTGACGAAGCGCCCTTGAAATAGCGGCACTTCTGCTGTATATTCTCCCTTTTCATTGACGACATTGACAAATGATAAGCCGTTCTCTTGTACGACCTTATAGTCATCTTCACCATATGCTGGTGCAATATGAACGATACCTGTTCCACTATTGTCTGTTACATAATCAGCGGCGACAACTTGATGTCCCTTCTCTACTTCCACAAAATCAAATACGGGCACATAAGAGAGACCGATCAAGTCCGCTCCTTGATGAACGGACAAAATTTCGTAATCCGTCTGTAAAACAGCCTCCACTAATGATTCAGCTACAACAAAGATCTCTTCTCCTTGCTTTGCTCGCACATATGTCATATTGGGATGAACGGCTAATGCCACATTCGCAGGTAATGTCCAAGGCGTTGTCGTCCAACCAAGAAAATATTCATTATCGCGGTCTCGGATTTTGAATTTTGCTGTGACGGACAAATCCTTGACCATTTTATACCCTTGAGCCACTTCATGTGAACTAAGAGACGTTTGGCAACTCGGACAATAAGGGGACACACGATGCCCTTTATTGAGTAATCCCTTTTCATGAATCGTACCAAGAATGTGCCACACACTTTCAATATACGAATTATTTAATGTAACATAAGGATCATCCATATCCACCCAATAACCTAGCTGCTCTGTAAATTCCCGCCACTGTTTTTCATATATAAATACACTTTCTCGACACTTCTCAATAAAAGCTTCTACACCATAGTTCTCAATCTCACTTTTCCCGGAGATTCCTAATTGCTTTTCTACTCCGAGTTCTACAGGTAATCCATGCGTATCCCAGCCAGCTTTGCGAATCACTTGATGTCCGGTCATCGTTTTATATCTTGCGACCACATCTTTAATCGTGCGGCCTAATACATGGCCGACATGGGGCAACCCGTTGGCTGTCGGTGGACCTTCATAAAAGACAAATGAAGGACTACCTTCTCTTTTTGTAATCGATTGTTGAAATGTGTGATTTTGTAACCATTGTTCCCGAATCCGTTCTTCACGTTGATGAACCGATTCTTTTGTTTGTTCTTGTTTCATGTGATATCGCCCCTAATATTTTTTTATTAAAGCACACAAAAAACCCGCCCCTCAAGAAAGGGACGGGTTTAACCACGATACCACCCTAATTCTATTGAAAAACTTCTCAATAGCACTTAGCCACGTACAATCATACGCGTTCCTTTTAACGGTAGACACCCGTTCAAGCCTACTACTGTTCAGCTTGACTTCTCAGAGATGATTTTCACTTACGAACTGAACACCGGATTTCAGCACTCACCGGCTCTCTGTGGAACAGCTACATAAATTACTTTTTCTCTTCATCGAATTTGTGTGCTTTAATTGGAAATAATTATAACTTGAATAAAATCTCATGTCAAACTAATTGGAAAATTATCAAGATAATTAGTTTTCTAGTTTAACTGTCCGATATAAAAAGACAGCCGCTTGGGCACGAGTGACTTTTTGATTCGGACCAAACGTTCCATTGGAATTTCCGACGGTAATACCATTGGCCGCGAGAGCATTAATGTATGGAGCGGCCCAATAATTTTTACTCACATCTTTAAAAGGTTTTGGCGAATGACCTTTTAATTCAAAGGCAATTGACAATAATTTGGCTAATTGAGCGCGAGTAAGTTCGTCATTCGGTCTAAATGTTCCATCTTTAAATCCTGACAGCACGCCCTTTTGTTTTAAAAAGCGGATATATGGTAAAAACTCATTGTCGGGTGCTACATCCTTAAAGTTTGTAGAATCCTTTATCAGCTTGTGATCATAATTTAAGGCGTTGGCTAAAAGTTTAGCAGCGTGCGCTCTTGTGACCACTTTATTCGGTTGAAAACTTCCATCTTTGTAGCCATTAATGTATCCTTTGTCAGCGATAAATTGTATTTCTTTATAAGCCCAAAAATCAGACACGACATCCGTAAAGTCCACAGAACTATTTCCATCTTTTACCCAGTTATTAATATCTTTAATGAATTCTTCTGGCACATTCGCTGGAATAGCATACTCAGAAAAGTCCGGTTCTCCTTTGTAGTTAACGAGCAAGTGAATCAAATCAGGATACATTTTGTAGCCAACATTTTTCCGATTCGATAAAGCATCCTGCCAATCCTGTAAATCAGAAGGTGGTACTTGCAAGTCTTTCCCTCCCTGCAAGATCAACAGCGGAACATTTTGTTTGGCTGCTAACTCGACAGGGACATAATCACGAAGTTCAAACCACCAATACGCATTTGGAAGCTGAAATTCTTTTGGTATGTTATCTTTCGAATAAGCTGGATTATTAATTAAAGCGATTTGCTGTTCCCAAAAAGCAAGATTCGCTTTGGCTGCTTCTAGTTGTTCCGGAGGCAGACCTTGTTCCTTGGCTCTTTCCAATCCATCTTGTTGCTGCTTTAACATTAAATCTTGAAATTTACCACTTGGCCCTGATACGATAATGCCGCCTTTAATTTGCTTCTGTTTATCTGCTTCTAAAATACGCGGCATTGCATATCCACCTTGACTGTGGCCTAATACATAAATTTGATTACTCACTTCAGGATGATCTCCTAAAAGCTGAACGGCTTTCACTGCATCATCAATCGTTTCTTCTTGAATACTAAACTTCGAATTCATTCCTGTTTTTAAATGATGCTCTCTCGTCACTTTTTCATAGCGAAGAACAGCGATTCCTTCATTGGCTAAGCCGACAGCAATATCACGGAAAGCTTTCGTAGAATATAACGATTCATCTTGGTCGTTCGGTCCTGATCCATGGACAAGAACGACCGCTGGAAATGGACCTTTTCCTTTTGGCATAGTTAGAGTACCCGGCAAAGCTAGTTCCCCTTCACCAATTTTCACTTGTTGTTCCGAGTAACTTCCTTCCTTTTCATATGTAGGTTTCTTATATTGGCTCGGTGGTGAATAATAAAAAGGGATAAAGAAGTCATCAACATGCCCGGCTTTGTCTAAATTAATAGTAATATCCATCGGGAAGGTTGTACCTTCATAGGTCATCATAATATTTGTGTGGACAGAATTTTCCGCTTTCTTTACAGACGTTTGTTTTCCAATTTCACCAAATGCAGCGGTTTTTGCTTGCCAAATTCGTGAAAGATCTTCTTGAGATATATGCTTTTTCAAATTCGCACTCAATAATTCATACGCCTCAGCCCACTTTTCATTAGTAACCGCTGTCATAAATGAAGCTGCTACTTGTTCAGCATTCACAGGAGCAATAGTATTCACTGTTTCTTGCGCTTGTACATGAGACTCATGATCAGCAGGTACCATGATTCCGCTTACACCGATCGTCACAGCAAGCACAACAGGGCTAACTTTTTTCCAACTTCTTTGTTTCTTCATATTTTTCCTCCACTCTTCTATTTCAGGAAAATACCTGTTAATTTAATAGTATTATAGGTTCTTTCTATTGACAATCTTTTTACATGGATTAATCATCCATGATTATTCACCGAATCGTCGTTGACAAATGCTTCAATAAAACGAACAATAGAAAGCAAGACAACTAGATGGAGGCTGTATTTCCTCATGAGAATATTTGTTTATATCATTGTGTTTTTTTCATTTTTTGATTTGTTTACTCAGCTCCCGATTATGAGTCCGTTTGCTGAGTCGCTAGGGGCCACGCCGTTATTAACCGGTTTGGTCGTTGGCATCTATTCCTTTTCTAACACGATTGGAAATGTCATCTCTGGGTTTCTCACAGATCGAAAAGGGGCCTTTCGGATTTTAGTCATCGGTTTAATCTTAACGGGTGTTTCGCTTTTATTTTATCGATTGGCTGTCGATGCTTGGTCGTTACTAGCCATTCGATTTTTACATGGTTTTCTTGCTGGATTGATTGTCCCTGCTGCGTTTACTTATTTGGCAAATGTCGCGACAGAAGAAAAAAAAGGAAAAAGCTCTGCAATCTCTGGAGCTTTCGTTGGATTGGCCGCTGTAATTGGACCTGCTTTTAGTGGGATTGTTGCGAGCAAAACAAGCGAAGTGACGGTATTGACAGTAACCGCTGCTTGTATGCTCATTTTAGCCATTATTTCCCTCTTTCTTTTGCGAAATAATGTCCCCACTTCACTTGAAGAAGGAGAAGGAAAGCAAGCGATGCCTATACGCGCTTTTTTTCAACAAGCGAACGTGGTAAAAGCTTTTATTGGCGCTTTTTTGCTGATGTTCTCTCAAGGTGTTCTCGCTTATATGTTACCGTTGAAAGTGATCCACCTAGGATTCGATGCTCGAACAAGTGGGATGCTATTAAGTACGTTTGGTATAACGGCTATTCTTATTTTCTTGTTACCGACCAATCGGTTATTTGATCTCATTAAACCGAAGTGGACGTTAGCATTTGGTATGAGTGCGATGGGACTGAGCTTAGTTTTACTAAGTCAACTAGATCTTACATCGCTCTTATATGCCTGCATGGTTCTATACGGTGTTGGGTTTGCCTTTCTCTTTCCATCGCTCAATTCATTACTCGTTCAAGCGATTACTCCCGCTCACCGAGGCAAAGCGTATGGCTACTTTTATGCCTTTTTCTCTTTAGGTGTCGTGGTCGGATCGGGATTGACAGGCTTATTCGCTTTCACTCCATTGCAAGGCTTTCTCTTTACTGGTGTTTTATTAATCATTGCAGCGGCTGGCAGTCTTTTAGTAGAACCGCCCGTAATGAAAGAAAAACAAATGCAATGAATGAAAAAAGCAGGCGACATATGCCTGCTTTTTTCTATGAATCTATTACCACAACACTGGTTTCACAACCATAAACCATAACATCATCATTAATAAAGTAATATAAATCCAGACCGAACGATAAAGTTTGTCGATGAGCGACTGCTTGTTTGCTGATGGCTCATTAAATTGTTTTAATGTTGGTGTAAAAGCTCGTGCTAAGAAAAAAATTGAACTGACCATGACAACAATCGTCATCACGACCCAAGAAGTGGTCCATGGCCACGAGCCTACATACATTAATAAAATCCCCGATCCGACTAACACATGACCAGCATGCTTGACGAGACGAATCGCGGATTGAAAGACTTCGATACAAGCTTGTTCTGTCTCAGCTGTTGCCTGACGTAATTTTTTTAACAGAGGAAATAAAACAAAAAACGGACCGATTGATAAGATCACACTAAAAATATGGCTATATACTAGAAGCTGATACATCATCTAAATTTACACTTGGCGAAATTCATGAACCCATACTTTCATATGAGAAAGCCACGGCATGCCTGGATGAATCGCTAAAATCGATTGTTTATATTCCTCGACAGTTGCATATCCTTCTTGATTAGCATGCTCATCTGTCAATTCCCCTAGCGTCTGGCGATACACACGTTCGACAACAAAATCAACGTTCTTTAACGTCATGACCTCCCCAATATCCGCATATCTCCCATTACGGCGTGTAGCTGTCTTTTGTCCGTTCATCACTTTTTCTACATCTTCTTTGATCGTCACGAGACGTTCAATCGTACAAGTCTTCGGAGGCAAAACTTCATGTTCATTCGTCAATCTAAAAACCACCTTTACGATAAAGTCAAACTTCAATCAATGGAAGACCTTCTCCACTAATGCGGGATAAATTGCTTCCTTATTATATCCTTTCTTATGTTATAATAATAGCGACAACGTAAAAAGAATGCAGACAAATATCACGTCACTTCAAAAAACAGATAAACATGAATTCAATATTGTTTATGTTTTCAAACCCATCATTATCAGGTATAATAAAAACAAATAAACATATATTAAAAAAAGCGTTTTCGATGCTGGTAACATCGAAAACGGCGATACAATAGCAGGTTCCCTATCGGGGATCGACACAAAGACGAACTAAAACCGCCTGAGCTGGCCAAAACTCAAGGGCGATTTTAGTCTTTTTTTGTGGACAGAATGAGTACAACCAGTCCCGCAAACGAGATCATTAACGTTAATGTTTCATACACTGTCATTCGGCAGCACCTCCCTCCTCATATAAATTAACCTTACGGAGGAGTGCGCCGACCACCCTTGAGAAACCTATTCTATTGTCTCTTTATTATAACACAAACTCGTACATCAGTTCGCTTTTTTCATTAAAAAATAACGGTGCGCCACTCGACGCACCGTTATTATGCAAGAAATTTAAATGGTTTTTACAACATGTACCTGCTCGCCGATAAACACCTCATTTACATGATGATGTATAACGAATTCCCGAGTCTAAGTTAGCACAATATTTGTCCAAAGCCACCACCCCATTTGGAGTTTTTCATCCCTTGCCTTATTTATCATGCTCTATTTTAAAAATTTTATCCAAAAAATGATTGCTCTAAATTAAAAATAACGGCGCGCCACTCGGCGCACCGTCATTATGCAAGAAATTCAAATGGTTTCTACAACATGTACCTGCTCTCCGACAAACACCTCATTTACATGATGATGTATAACGAGATTCCCGAATCTGGGTTAGCACAATATTTGTCCAAAGCCATCACCCCATTTGGAGTTTTTCGTCCCTTGCCTTATTTATAATAGCCACCTGATTCAACATTTATACGTGAAAAACAAAATTTTTTTGTTCATAATCCATTGATTTAAAGTCACAATAATAAGGACACAGACATCTTCTGTGAACTCATTATTCGGAGGGATTCATAATGGGAAAAAACAGCAAATCGAAACGTTTTGTCCAACAAGGAAAAGATGCCGTTTCTAAGCATGATGAACGCTTCCCTTATCGGACAATCTTCTCGGAATCAGAGGCTCGTTATACGAACGAACAGACAGAAGAAAATCCTGATCTAACACTTGGAGGATTTTAAATGGGACAAAAGCTTTTTCGAGAAGCGAGGCGATTTGTGAATCAAGCACGGACATACTCAACAGAAGAAAATATCGCGACAGCGAAAAATAGTCTCGTCTCCGCTTTTGCCAATTCTACATTGGCCCAACAAGAACAATTAAGTCAAATGCAAGAAGAGCTAAGGCAAGTTGAAGATGACAGTCACCAAACTATGTAAAGGGGCGAAGAAATCATGACAAAAAGTGCCTCAAAGTCAGAAAAAACGGAATCTACTCAACCTCAACCGTTAAGTGGCTCTCACAAAGTAAAAAACAAAAATCATTCCCGCCAGAAGAAGCACAGTAGCCACGATATGTAAAAAAGGGACGGTATGTACCGTCCCTTCTCTCATTTAAACCAGCCTTTCTCCTTTGATTGGGAGATCGCTTCAATTCGATTTTTCACTTCTAGTTTATCAAAAATAGTGGAAATATAATTCCGAACCGTCCCTGTCGTAATATGAAGCTCTGTAGCAATTTCTTTTGTGCTTTTCCCATCAGCTACAAGAGCCAATACATCCTTTTCTCTCTCTGTTAAAGGGTTCTCTTCACTATAAAAGTCATCCATTAACTCAGGAGCATAGATTCGACTACCCGCCATGATGCTTCGAATCGAGCTAGCTAACTCTTCACTCGGGCTATCCTTCAATAAATAGCCGCTTACCTTCGCCTTTAATGCTCGTTGAAAATAGCCTGTACGGGCAAATGTCGTTAAAATGATTACTTTACACCCAAGCCCTTTGAGTTCTTCTGCTGCCTCTAGCCCACTTTTTTCTGGCATTTCAATATCCATAATACAGACATCTGGCTTTAATTGCTGTACAAGAGTGATTGCCTCTTCCCCATTCGCCGCTTGTCCAATTACTTCCATATCATCTTCTAAGTTAAGCAAGGAACCTAAGGCTCCTAGTAGCATCCGCTGATCTTCAGCAATCACTATTCGAATCATTTAAGCTCCTCCTTTTCTCTCTGTCTAATGTGATTAGGGATTTTCATGATCAGAGTCGTTCCATGATCATTTACAACTTCTAATGTCCCGTTCACAAACTCTAGACGCTCTCGCATCCCTAACAACCCGCTACCTTTACCGACATTATTTTCTTCTACAAAACCAACACCATCGTCCTGAATAAGTAATCGGACATGATCGGTTGTTTGTTCCACACGGATGTGACAAGTAGAAGCATGGCTATGCTTCACAATATTCGTCACCGCTTCTTTCATACACATACTTAATATATTTTCTAAGAACAAAGATACATTCGTTAATTTCAATTCTGGTTCACTAATTAATTGAATTTGAGCCGCTTTTAAAATTTGTCTCACAAGAACCATTTCCTCTGATAAACGAGCTCCACGCATCGAAGAGACCATTTTTCGCACCTCTTTTAATGCGGTTCGAGCCGTTTGTTGAACGTCTGTCATTTCATTGCGAGCTTGCTCCGGATTTTTAAACACTAACTTTTGAGCTAAATCGCTTTTCAAGCCAATTAATGAAAGCTTTTGCCCCAATGTATCATGCAAATCTCGGGCAATTCGTTGACGCTCTTCCTGTTTAACTAGCTCTGAAATTCGATCATTGGCATCCTTTAATTTCACTTCCAGCTCTTCTTGCTTTTTCTTATTATAAATATTAAATGGAAGTAGAATGACACTAATCCAAATAATAATAATAAACGGCAACTGTGATAAAAATAATTCATCTTGTAGGACGATATTATAATTAATCGAAATTGTCGTAGCAACAAGGTGAATCACATATAGCGTAATAAAAGCACCACGTTTTTTGATATGTCCATTATAATAAGCAATATAAAACGCAAAATAGACAAATTGAAACAGAATCGTCATCGTGATCGATATCGTGATCAAAATACAAGACCACAAATAAACAGGCCAATTATTTGAAATAAACGCAAACCGTAAAGAAACAAAAAACAAAACCGTTAAAATAATCCCAACAATAATTTCAACCGTCGAAGAAGATTGAAAAATAAAGTAAAAAGGAAGAAAACTCAAAATGCTCCATATATAAGGGGATGTTCCAGAGCCTTTTTGAAAAATCTTTAATCGTTTCAACATATGTAACCCCTCATTCAATTGCTTCACATCATTTCATCAATTATTTTACCATATCTTCCTAACTAATAGCAGAAAAACCATGTATCCTCACTATAACGAAATGTTGTAAAAGAGGAAAGACACATGGTTTTTATGAATGAAATGTTTATTTTTGTTTGACAGGAACGTACGCCTGTTTCTTATTTCGATTGTTAGCATATTGTTTTAATTCTTTAAAGCCAATAAATTGATCGGTTTTGTCATCCCACAAACGGAATTTCAACGAGGTTAAGCTCGTCGCCAACGTAACTGTTGGGACATTTTGTAAAGGTTTCGTCTGATTATGAGCCTCTTCAAGCTTATAATTCGGAACTCTTGGACTTAAATGATGAACATGATGGAAACCGATATTCCCTGTCAACCATTGTAGTGGCTTAGGAAGTTTGTAGAAAGAACTGCCCTCTACCGCCGCTTTCACATAATCCCAATGTTCATTTTCTTCAAAGTAAGAATCTTCAAATGTATGTTGTACATAAAACAACCATACACCGACAGCGCCTGCAATTAAAAAGATCGGTACTTCAACTAAGAGAAAGGCTTTCCAACCTATTGTCCAGCAAAGAAGAGCGATGATTGAAACGATTGCTACATTTGTGAAGTACACATTTAATCTCTCTTTCTTTCTTGCCCCTTTTCGATTAAAACGATTCGTAATCAAGAATACATATGTCGGTCCAATTCCAAACATCACAATTGGGTTACGATATAAACGATACGCGATCCGACGCCATAGTGGAGCTTCTAAATATTCATCCACCGTTAACATCCAAATATCTCCCGTCCCTCGCTTATCTAAATTACCGCTCGTTGCATGATGGACCGAATGACTGTGCTGCCATTGATAAAACGGGAAGAACGTCAAAATACCAGTAATTGTACCAACAATTTGATTCGCTTTGCGATTTTTAAAGAATGAATTGTGGGTGCAATCATGAAAAATGATAAAAACCCGTGTCATCAAAAAAGCGCCCAACGTAGCAAAAACTAAAGTGAGTAAATATGAAATCTCGAGACTTTGGTAAGCCAAAATCCACATGAGAATAAAAGGAACGATCGTGTTGAATAACTGTCGTACACTATCTTTTGTACTCGATTTCTCAAACGGAGCCATTTGTTTTCTTAATTGCTTTTGTTGTTGAATCGTCATGTCTTTCCCCTTCTTTCCTTGATATCATCATTGTAAAGAAGGGAAAGGATTCTTTGAAGTAGCACCCGTCATATAGGGAGTATGATAAATGTCATGTCCCACTGGAGAAGCTAGAGTAGACGCGGGTTTGAGTGAATAATTTAGATGTTATTTTTCAAAAAATTCATTTTTTATACGAGAGTTTGCTTCGTCAATTGGTGAAGTAACCATTTAAAAGATCTCTAGAGCAAAGAAAATATCCCAAAAGTCCTTTTTTCATCGACTCTTGAGATATCCCTGTTTAAATAAGTTTACATAATAAAATTATCGTTTACTTCTTGCTATCAGCATAAACAGCCATCGCATCTCGCATAAATCGAGCTAATCCTTCTCCGTATTGATCAATGTTCTTCGTAAAGCGCTCATCATCCACATACATTTGCCCTAGCCCTTTAAAAGCTTCAAGCGAGTAATTCCCCATATTGTTCAGAAAATCATACCACTCTTCAATCGCTGCTTGTGCTTCCTGAGATGCTGAAGAATGATGACGAAGAGCGGCTAGTTTTTTATAGATGGCATCCCATTCCTTAGACATTTCTTTTTGCTCACCTTTTGTCATATTCCCTATCTTCTTTTTAGACTCATCCACCACTTGATCGCCCCAGCGTTCCCTTGCTTCTTGTTCATATGGATTGTCACTAAAATCAAACCCTGCAAATTTCTCTTTGTTGGACATGTTAATTTCCCCTTTCATATGTTGAATCGTTTGATCAAGCGTCCCAAGCATTCGATCAATTCTCTGGCGCTTCTCCAGCAACATTTTTCGATGGAGCCGAAGAGCCTCTTCCCGGTCAAATGAAGGACTGTTAATCACTTCTTTAATCTTTTTCAAAGGAAAGTCTAGCTCTCTGAAAAATAAAATCTGTTGCAACGTCTCAAGGTTGTCGTTAGAATATAGGCGATATCCCGCTTCGGTTACCTCATCAGGAACCAATAATCCGATGTCATCATAATGATGTAGTGTCCGTGCACTAATCCCAACTAAATCAGATACTTCTTTAACTCTCATTCATTCTTAGCCTCCCTTCATCACTAACAATAAAGTATGACGTAACGTTAGAGTCAAGCGCTAAATAATTTCTTTTTTACAAGTTAAGCGACAGAAAATATATCGTTTCCACAAGAGGTTTATATTTTTCAGAAAACAAAACCATAACGTTTGACTGTATGGTTTTCTATATGCTAAATTTTAGCTAATTTATAATGACATAGAGGAGAGAAAAGATGTTAAAAATTTTTAGCCCGCTTTGGAAAGGGTGCCGCTAAAGTTGATTTGCGTTTTGAAAATCGTCCGTATGTTACTGGTGACATAGTAACTGGAGAAGTACATATACAAGGTGGAGAAGTAGAACAAAAAATAAACAATTTGTCTGTCCGTCTTATGATGAGTGTCACAACAAAGGAAGGAAAGGTAACGCGAGAGGTTACATCCGTTCCTCTTGCAGGAGCAGGTGTCATTTCGGCTAAAGAGTTAAGAGTAATCCCTTTCACATATACAATCCCATTAAATTTACCAGTTTCAAGACATAAAGTGTCTTATTATTTTGATACACAGCTGGATATTGACGGTGGCTTTGATCGTACAGATGTGGACCACTTAATGGTAAATGTGCCCAAACCAGTGCGAGCTATTTTTCAAGCATTAGAACATCTAGGATTTCGTGAAACAGCAAACTCTGGCAAATTAGATAAATACGGTCAAGAATTTGCCTTTTCACCAACGGAAATGTTTTCTGGACAAGTGAACGAGGTAGAACTTCGTTTTGCGTATGAAGACACGGGTGTATATGTGTGGATGGAAGTAGACTGCCGACAAGGCTATCAAGAAATTGAAGCAAAAAAAGAGTTTTTCTTAGAAAATTTAGTACTGCAATCTGAAACGCAGTTAGTAAAGCTGTTACAACAATATATAACAGAAGCGATAGAAAACCCTTATATGTATAAACAACCATTTTCTTATAAATCTAACTCTTCTTATCGTGGCACCCATGGTAGTTCATTAAATGGAATGGTTGGTGGTTTAGCCATAGGGATACTAGGTAGTATGTTACTGAGTGAAATAATGGATAATCTAGGTGAAGTGGCTGAAAATGCAGGAGAAGTTTTCGGATTTGAAGAAGATGATTTTGAAGAAAATGACTTTGAAGATGATGGCGACGACGGTGGATTCTTTGATTTCGGTGATGATGGCGGTTTTGATGGTGGGGATGATTAAGATGAAATAGGCAGAGAGGATTCTCTGCCTATTTTTTGTTTGCTAGCTTCATATAATCAAAATGATTAATCTTTCAATAAGTGCACAAAAAGCAACAGTAGAAACGAAAGACTAACCATACAAATCACCCACATCCAAGCCATTTCCATATTGCCAGAATCAATCGCAATGTAGATGGCTAACGGCGTGGTTTGCGTTTTTCCTGGGAGATTTCCGGCAAACATTAACGTCGCACCAAACTCTCCTAGCGCTCTAGTAAAACTTAAGATCCCACCCGAAATAATGGCTTTTAAAGCGAGTGGAATCGAAATGAAAAATAGAATTTTCCACTCACTTGCTCCATCTACACGGGCAGCATCTTCTATGTCATGATCGACTGCTTCAAATCCAGTTTTAGCCGATTGGTACATGAGCGGAAACGCAACAACAGTTGAAGCAATGACAGCCGCCCACCAAGTAAACATAACAGGTTGGTGAAATAACCACTCGATCGCTTGTCCAATGACGCTATTTTTTCCGAATACAATAATTAGTAAAAAACCGACGACAGTAGGTGGTAGTACTAAAGGCAACAGCAAAATTGTTTCCAAGATCACCTTACCTTTAAATGAGCGATTCGCCATCATCTTCCCTAATAAAATGCCAGTCACTAATACAATGAACCCTGAGACGACGGCAATTTCAACGGAAAGCTTGACTGGTGACCAAAAATCGGTGGTCATTGAATTAATTTACCCCTTTAAAACCATACTTTTCAAATGTTTCCATGGAGCTTGAGTTTTGCAGGTATTCGTAAAAGTTTTGTGCTTCTTTTTGATGAGCACTATCTTTAACAACTCCTACCGGATAAATAATCGGTGTATGTGTTTCTTCTTTAGCTGTAGCTGCGAGATCCACTTTTGTTGAAACCATCGCATCTGTTTTATAAACAATCCCTGCTTCTACATTTCCCGTTTCCACATATGTAAGCACTTGGCGAACATCTTTGGCGTAAACAATCTTCTGTTCAACGTCTTTCCACACCTGTAAGTTTTCTAACGATTCCTTTGCATACTTTCCGGCAGGTACGGATTCTGGTGTACCAATCGACAGCTTCTCTACTTCTTTCAAGTCTTCAAATGCTTGAATGTTATGATCTGTCTCTTTTGGAACGATTAATACTAATTCATTCGCAAGAAGATCTGTTCCTTTTTCCTTCTCAATCATTCCTTCTTCCACTAATTGATCGAATTTATCCTCTGCTGCTGAGAAAAATAGATCGACTGGTGCGCCTTGAGAAATTTGTTGTTGCAAAGCACCTGAGCCGCCAAAGTTGTAAACAATCTTCACATTTGGATGTTCCTTTTCGTAAGCAGCCTTAATATCATTTAATGCATTTTGTAAACTAGCAGCAGCAGAAATCGTTAATTCGACTGATTCTTGCTTCGCGTTTTCTTCCGTTTTGCTTTCTTCCGGAGAAGAACATCCGGATACGATGCTAAACATGAGCATCATTAAAACGATTACACCATAAAACTTTTTCATTTTTTTCTTCCTTCCTAAACTAATCATAATAAGACATAACTAATTATAATTATTTATAACGAAAAAGGAAAGACTTAATAAAAATGATTTGTGACAAAGCACAGACGAATGAGATATGATAGAGGGATGGAGGGATGGATATGCCAAAAGAACTTTCCTATACAATTGAGGAAGTTGCACAATTATTAAAGGTATCAAAATTGACAATATATGATCTAGTTAAAAAAGGAGAATTACCTGTATTTCGTGTCGGTAGACAAATGCGGATGGATGCGAACGACTTGGAGATGTACATTAAAAAGCAGAAAACAGGATCCTATCCTAGTCCTGAGATGACGCCTCCTAAACCGCCAACGAAAGAGACTGCAGCAATTGTCATTAGTGGACAAGACCTCGTGCTTGATTTATTAGGAAAATATATTGAAAAAAACTCGCATTATAAAACACTGCGCTCGAATACTGGAAGCTTCAACAGCTTGATCTCGATGTACAATGGAGAATGCGATATCGTTAGTTTACATATGTTTGATGGAGATTCCGGTGAATATAACCTACCTTATGTGAAAAAGATATTAGTCAGCCACCCTTATATTTTATTAAATTTAGTTTCGCGAAAAGCCGGTCTTTACGTTCAAAAAGGAAACCCTTTAAACATCCAAACTTGGGCCGACTTGAATCAAGAACATGTGACAATCATCAATAGAGAAAAAGGATCAGGCGCAAGAATTCTGCTTGATGAACAGCTTCGCATCCATCAAATCTCTCCGTCAGAAATTAGAGGATATAATAAAGAGGAAACGAATCATCTCGGTATTGCTTCTGCCGTGGCAACAGGCGCGGCTGACGTTGGAGTAGGTATTGAAAAAGCGGCGAAAATCGTCGGGGTCGATTTTATACCATTGATTACTGAAGGGTATGATATCGTCATCTTAAAAACACCAGAAAATAAACTGCTTATTGATCAAGTGAAGGAGATACTCACTTCTACAGCTTTTCATGCAGAAATCCAATCACTTGGAGATTATGATCTTTCCCAAACAGGCTCGATCATTTATGAAACTTTCTAGACTCATAATAAAAACGCCCTTCTGATGGAGGACGTTTTTATTATTATTAAATGATCACTTCAATGACAAACCAAGTAATCATGATTCCTTGAATTAACGCTTTTGCGAGGGTGCCACTTAAAAAGCCGACAAATGTCGCATACCCTACAAAGAATGCTTGTTTAACATCCTTTAAAATGATGAGTTCCGTCACAAGTACAGCTACAAACGGAACGATTAAAATGCCAAAAGGCGGTATAACAAATGATCCAACAATAACGGCGACGGCTGCGACTCCTTCTCCCCATTTGGATCCCCCATATTTTTTGACAAAATAACTGTTGGCCAGCATATCCGCCACGAATATTAGCGCTGTAAATACCGCCATCGCAATCCAAAACAAGATGGATAACTCTTGATTGCTGATCCCGAAATGATAGAGAAGGAATCCTCCCCATATGACTAAAACGGATGGAATGATCGGGAAAATCAAACCAACAAAGCTTGCGATAAATAAGACGACAATGCCGATCCAAATAGCGATAGACATAAAGTTGCTCCTTTCTATTTCATCATAGAACACATTTGATGACTAATTCTATCTGTATATACGGATGGACATCCATAATGGTTCCCATTAAAATTAAAAAATAAAGTATTAAGGAGATTTAATGATGAATCAAAAAGAATTAGAAAAACAAATCATAGAAAATTACCAACGTGACGAGCACATGATGATCTTAGTATTTGCTCAGTGGTGTATAAATCATGACCTTAACCCAGAAGAGTTATATGGGCGTGCCTATCCACAACAAATGGCTAATCCAGCCTTACAACAAGCTATCGATTTAACAGTATCAAAAGAAGAAGCCGGCGACATTCACGATGACACTTTACTAAATGTTCTTTCATTATTCGGCAATGAGGAGCTCGCGTTTATTGTCACTGAGGAAATCGCTGCTCGACAAAAAAACAAGATCTAAAATATAGCGGCTGTCTCATAAAGAGGTGGTTTCTTTTGAGACAGCCTACTCATTGAATTACCGTCTACCCCAATATTGTTCTTGTCGGCTTTGATGACATGAGTCGCAGATTGGAAATCTGAAATCTGCCGGCAATCTTCTTTGACATTTCCGACATGTTTTATGAATATGTTTTACTTCTGTTTGTAGCTTCTCATGCACCTGCTCGCTAATCTCTTCTCGCATCCGCTCCCAATAAATCGCTTCTGTTGGCTTATTCAATTTGTATAAAAACAGTAAATGCAGACCAATCGCTTTATAAGCAAGCTCCAATTCTTCTAAGCTGTTCGTTGTCCATTTCGGCTCAGGAAGTTCCGCTCCTTCCACAATCGCCTTCATCGTCATCAGCCATTGCTTCGTTAAACCGGCGTCCTTCGTTGAAAATGGCAAATGCAAGAAGCTATATAGATCCGACATGGAAAGCCTCGCTTCAATATTACTACCAGCCACTAATGAATATAGTTCTTTTTCCTGTGTCAATGCCGATTTTTTCGTTCCTTTTGGGCTTTTGAATTTTTCCCATAGTTCAAAAAAAGTGCCTAAATGGCGATCATGCATTTGAAATCGATCAAACACGCTCGGTGTCGGGGCAATCGCAAACGAACTAACAGGAGTATCCTGTTTTTCTAAAAGACTCGTCATTTTTTTAATATCCGAAGTAAAAGCCACTTTTCCGACAGGATACATTCCTTTACGCCCCGCCCGACCAGCAATTTGCTTCACTTCTTGCGACGTTAACCTTCTTCTTCTCGTCCCATCAAATTTTTCATTTTTTAAAAAGACGATGCGGCGAATCGGTAAGTTGACACCCATTCCAATCGCATCCGTAGACACGATCACATTCGTTTTTCCATCGATAAACTGCTGCATTTGCTTCTTTCTCGTTTCCGGCGGCATACTTCCATAAATCATACTAACCGCATGTTTATTTCTTTTCAGACTCGCTGCTGTTTCTAACACTTCTCTTCGTGAAAAACAAACGAGAGCATCACCAGGCTCCGCCTTAGAAAGCTTAAATGGCTTGGATTCCACTTGAAGCGGAAGCTCGCGCTCGTATTCAATCAGTTCATACTCACTCTCTCCTAAAAGCTGAATGAGCATCTCTTTAATATTTTTACTACCAATAATATGTACTTCTTTCGCGTTCGCTTTCGTAATCGCTTTATACCAAGAAAACCCGCGATCTTTATCCGCCAACATTTGCGCTTCATCGATGACGATTAATTCATAAACGTCTTTTTCATGAAACATTTCGACTGTACAAGAAGCATGACGGGCAGAAGGTGGACTTTTTTCCTCTTCACCTGTTTTCAAAGAACAAGGAATTCCATCCTTATTTAATTTATCGTACACTTCTAGAGCTAGCAAACGAAGCGGAGCCAAATAAAGACCACTATTCGCTTGTTTCATCCTTTGCAATGCCTGGTGTGTTTTTCCTGTATTTGTCTCACCGATATGTAGCACATATCGTACATTTCTCTCGACGGAAGGCTGATATTCTTGGCCAAATAATTCTGACAGCAACCGCTCTTCTTCTGCTTTTTTCCGCTCGATTTCAGCCCGTTCGAATGCCTCTCGCTCTTCTCTTTCTTGGACATGTCGTTCGTATATTTTTTGATGAATGTGCTCATCAAATGGTAGATCCACGATACTTAACAAATCCGCCACATACTCTTCTAATAGTCGATCAAAAACGAGCGTTCCACTATCGACTAACGGAT
Source organism: Bacillaceae bacterium SAS-127 (assembly GCA_002261155.1). GTDB lineage: Bacteria > Bacillota > Bacilli > Bacillales > Domibacillaceae > Bacillus_CE. The sequence continues at coordinate 42,528 of NKXN01000074.1, forward strand.
GATCATAATACTCTAGTAACGCTTCTTCTGTTAGCGGTTGTTGAAATACCTTTTCATATTCTGCTTTGATGGAAACCGGGAGTTGATCTATCAGCACCTCTAACGTACGCTCAATCCACTCCTGTTCAAAAAATTCAATGTAGCGGTCATTATATGTTTCGTATTCAACTTCCTCTCTTCCCCAATCGAATGTTCGTTGAAACTTACCCGTACATTCATACGAAAATTCTCCTAAGCTTGAATACTTTTCTGAATCAAAATGACCATCGTCCACTAACTCATATTCAAAAGGATAGATCTCCACAAGGTTGTATTTTGTTTCTTGCAAATCTTTAGCCAGCTGCTTAGCGAATAGATGTCGAAAGCTTACATATAAATAACCTTCCTGTTCGTCTAAAACACGTTCGACGATGGGCTCCATTTGTTGAAGTAGTTCTTGTTGTTTTCTTTGCTTATGCAGCTCTTGTTCGTATTTTAAATAGTCGATTCTTGCTTTGTCATATGTATCAGACCACGTAAGTTCATTTTGAAATTTATGTTGTAACCAGTTGATGACATCAAAAGGTTGGTAGCTTCTAATTTCCGTACGAAATAGTTGATTGACTAATTTTCGATTCCCTTCTTCGACACGGATTCCTTTTTCAGTTAAATACTTTCTTTTTTCTTTCCTCGAAAGCTCGTTTGATGCTTTGTTGACCCAGACATTAAGCCAAATTTGCTCGGTAAACTCTCCTCTTTCTAACAAATATTGTTCAAAGGTTGGCATTGTCTCTTGTCTACCGAGGTAACGGCTAACATCTTGACGAACTTTCCTTTTCGTTAACTTTACAGCTTTTTCATATGTTTCGACCCATTTAGTCATTTTTTATCTCCTTTTTTACCTTGTCAAATTTCTCATTGAAGTAACTTCAACAAAAAGAGCGTCAATCCATCTCAGATCAACACCCCAACACGCAACTAACACCTTACATATTTACGTTTGAAACCAAGTCTCCCTCTATCTATTTCTTTTTGAATACTTTCGTAAGCATTGAGGAAAGTGCTTTTTTTCTTGTCCCGTTTGACTTCTACTGTACCTACTGTCTTGACGGTCTCAATTGCCTTTTCATGTAGTGGCAAATATGAAATCCCCACGGTATATAGAAAATTATTCATAGCGGATTTTGTTCGTTCTGGTGAATCATGAATCGTATTTTTCACCATATCAAGCATATCGGAAATTTTGCTTTCGGAGAATTCGTGATCTTTGCGATTCCCTAAAAGCCAGCAGTAGCAACTCCAGCCCGCTGACATTCTCAGTTCTTCACCGCTTGCTATCCATTTATCAGCAACATCTTGTGCAATATCTGACTCGGATAAAGTGACTGCCACCACGTAATCAGACAGCATATAAAAATACGCTCCATCCATCCAACGATCAAAATCCGGTTCAGTCATCACTGTTGGGTCTGCAATAATGCCTGCAAAGTACATGGCATCATAATTACCTGTGGCATAAAGTTCTTCCGCTAGACGTTGATCTCTTTTGATTTTCTTTGCAATTGGTTTCATAGCGCCTGTAGCTACACCGAAAACCGGCTCGTGCGCACCGTTTGATATATACATTTTTTTAGATCGTTCTTTACCAAGGACTTCAAGCTCCTGCATAACTGTTTCGACATCCATCAGTGTTCACTCCCTTCCTTATTATATCAACCAACTTATTTATATTCTTGATCAAGTCTCTCACACTTCTCGATTTTACCATTAATTTTATTCAATCGTTCTACTAATTACTTTAAATACATACTATAACAAACCTAGTCCGATTGTTGAATCATATGGCTGACGTTTCTTTAAGAACTACGAAAACAACTTGATTGTTACTTAACACCTTTTTATAGAAATTGCAAAAGACGCCCCTTTCACTTACAGAGGCGTCTCACTTCTTATAGTTACTGGCTTACTAACACTTGATCTATTTTCTTGTCATTCCGCTTTTGAAAACCGTGAATGATGCGTAAAAGCATGTCTTTGTCCATACGAAGATGCTCTTCTTTGCCTTGCTGTAGCAACTCTTTCGTATGGCCGTCATGGAAAACAATCGAACGATTTAAATAATCTTTAAATACTTCTAACGGCTCATTCATTTTTTGCTCCCGGCTTGACAAGTTGTCCTTTTGTTCGTACGGAGTGATTTCAACCGAATAAAAGTCAAAGGCTTCTTTGACCGTTTCTAACACTTCCTTATTTGTCGGCGGTGCAGGGTTCGTAATATTGTAGATCGTATTGCTTTTTCCGTAAACTAAACCTAATGCCAATACTTTCGTAACATAGTCAACAGGCACAATGTTTGAAACAGCGTCCTTTTCCATTAACAAATGGAAGATTTCTTGTTCCTGATCTGGCTTTCTTTTCGCTTTTTTCTTTAATAATTCAATCGTGCGTAAAATGCCATAAAGACCAAATGTCGTGTCAGCTTCCCCTGTCTCTGAATCACCAATGATGATTGCCGGACGCATAATCATCACATCGAAACGATCACTAGCCGACATAACTAAATGCTCGGCATGGCACTTGCTTTCTTCATAAGAATTAATAAACGTCGATTGAAGAGGGTAAAGACATTCGCTTCCTTCTGTTCGCTTTCCTAATGTGTAGGCCGTGCTAACATGGAAGAATGTTTTCGTCTGAACGAGTTCAGCAAAATCCAGTACTCGCTTCGTTCCCTCTACGTTCATCTCAAAGGACGCCTCGCGATCATTTTCATCAAAAGAAAGAAGAGCAGCTGTATGATACACCGCATCGATTTGTCCGATCAATGATTGTAGCTTGGATGTTTCGATCCCTAAAAGCGCTTTCGTCAATTCTCCTTCTACTGGATGTACATTTGCTTGATGTTCGACTTTTAATGTTTGCACGAGTGCATCAAACTTCTTTACATTTCGTACTAAAGCATAAATGTGATGACCTTGTTCTACTAATCTTTTAATTAAATTAGAACCGAGAAAACCCGTTCCACCTGTAATAAAAATATTCAAACGTCCTCTTCCTTTCACTAATTCAAACTTCTATAAAGAGAATGAGTAGAGCATTCATCTCATCCTGTACGTTGTTTCTACTATGGGAATGCTTAAAATTCGCCACTCCTCAGTATAGCATAGTTTAACATGAATGATAGGAATATGTTTCGTTCAAATTAATGAAGGATTATTTATTTTACATAAAGTTTTTCATGTTTCTCTCTTAACACATGTTTTAGAATTTTACCTGTAGTTGTTGTTGGTAGCTGATCAACAAATACGATTTCTTTCGGTGTTTGAAAAGCTCCAAGTCGTTCTTTACAGTGAGATATTATCTCCTCTTTACTCATTTGCTCCCCTGACTTTAGAACAATAAATGCAGTAATGGCTTCTCCCCACCGTTCATGAGGTAAACCAACGACTACAGCATTCGCTACTTTTTCGCAATCTAATAAGGTTTGTTCCACTAAAATAGAAGCAACATTTTCGCCACCAGTTTTAATGATATCTTTTTTTCTATCTACAAATACAAGAAGACCATCTTCATCAAAGTACCCTAGATCTCCTGTTTGGTGCCAATAGTGGTGACGGGTTTTTTCCGTTTCTTCAGGGTTATTTAAATAACCACTCATTACATTTGGTCCGCGGTGAACAATTTCACCTATTTCCCCTGTACTTAATAATTCTCCATTTTCGTTCATGATTGCCGTATCATTTATAATAGATGAGGTTCCCCAATAGGATCCTTTCTTTCGAAGTTGATCCTCGGGCTTAAACATGACTGTCAATGGATACATTTCTGTTTGACCAGTTGCCAAGGCAAATTCAGCATCAAATTCTTTCATCGCTTTTCTTAATGTCGTTTCATCCATTGGAGTCATTGCGTATATACAGAATCGTAACGATTCCGTATCACTTTTCTCTCTTGAAGGGTGAGCGAGCAATAAACGATACATCATTGGAAGAGCAAACATCCATGTGATTTTTTCCTTTTTGATCGTTTTTAACAATACGTTAGGTTCAAAGGAACGAAGGACGACAACGCTAGCCCCTAGGTGTAAAAACGATGTGACAAGCGTATGCTGAGCACAATGAAAAATAGGCATCATCGCTGTTCCAACATCGTTTCGCTTCACATCCATTTCAATAATATTGCCTAAACTCGCTATATAGACGGCTAGATGAGAGATCTTAACTCCTTTTGGTCTACCAGTCGTTCCACTTGTGAACATAATTTGAGCAATATCTCTGTCCTGAATATTGACATCTGGTTCTATTTTATCCCCTAACCTCAAAGAATACTCGAAATATTCAGGTCCTTTTATTGAATCTCCAATGATTAGTATGTCTGAACAAATCGTTTGAAAGGCTCCCTTTGCTTTTAAAAATTCTTCATCCCCAATCAATAACTTAGCTTTTACTTCTGTTAAAATATAGAGTTTTTCATCAGTAGAAATACCCGGATTGATCGGAACCCAAATTAATCCTGCTTTTTGAATACCAAAAATAGCCACTATGAATTGCCACGAGTTTCCGCAAATAGTCGCAACCGTCTCTCCTTTTTGCAAACCAGATTCCAATAAATAGTTCGCGAAACGATTCGTTTCTTCATCTAACTCTCGATATGTCAATTGTTTTTCCCCTTCAATGAGAGCTAATTTTTCTGGGAAACGATTCGCTGACCGACGAATGATATCTCCAAGTGCTACACGATTTACAACAGAAATAGAATCCATTTTTCCCCCTCCTATATAATAATGAAGTTGAATGAAAGTTTTTTAGAACATTGGAGCAAAATTCATACAACATGCTAGAAACTTTTTGTCAATCTGTTTCCCTTTAAAAATAGTTAACTCAAAATGGTGCTATGCTTTTTTGGTGGGAGCGGAAAATCTTTGCGTTCAAATGCTTCAAATCGAATTTGAACCTCTTTTCTCAAATCACTTGGGACAATTAAATCGTCAACGACTAAATCGTCCGATAACTTATAAATATCGTAACCTGCTCGATATTCATCTCTTAATTTCTTTACCAATTCTACCTTTTCTTTAGGGTCCGTCACTGCTTGAATTTTATTATAATAGACAGCATTTATAGCAGCCTCTGGGCCCATAATGGCTATTTCTGCTGAAGGCAAAGCGATAGTTGCGTCCGGCTCATAAGCAGGACCGGCCATCGCATAAATACCGGCTCCATAAGCTTTCCTTACGATCACGCATAGCTTAGGTACGTTCGCAACAGAGCTAGCATAAATAAAATTTCGGCCACGCCGTAAAATACCATCCTGTTCAACCTTTGTCCCTACCATAAAACCAGGTGTATCACAAAGATACAAAAGTGGAATATTATAGGCATCACACGTCCAAACAAAGTTAGCTCCTTTGTCAGCCGATTCAGGGAAAATAGCTCCTCCTTTTACAATAGGTTGGTTCGCAACAATTCCAATCACTCTTCCATCTATTCGAGCAAACCCTGTCACTAGCTCTTTAGCATAGTCTCTTTTCACTTCAAGAAAGCTATCTGCGTCTACAATACAATCTATTAATTCTCTTACATCATATGGCTGATTCGGTTCTTGAGGAATAATTTTGTCAATGTCTAGCGGGTTTCGAGCTGGAGCTCTTCCTTCAATGGTAGATGGTATCGTCTCATAATGATCTGGCAAATAAGACACTAACTTTTTCACTAATTCGGCGGCTTCTTCCTCCGTCTGGACGACAAAATCAACAGCCCCACTTTTTTCGGCATGCATTTTGGTACCGCCTAGTTCCTCAATACTCACTTTTTGTCCTGTTGCCATTTGTACCATTCGAGGAGAAGCAATTGCCATTCCAGCTTGTTTTTCCATCATAATAACAAAATCACAAAAAACAGGCATATAAGCTGTCCCCGCAAAACACGGACCATATAAAACCCCTATTTGAGGAATTCTCCCTGACATAATACTGTGATTATAAAATATTTTCCCTCCAGAATATCTTTCTACATGATACCCTCCAGATTCATCAATCCGACCTCCCGATGAATCAATTAAATAGAGAATGGGTCGTTTTCCTTTAATCGCTGCCTGTTGAGAACGTAAGATCTTCTCCCCATGCTTCCTTCCAATGGAACCAGCTTTGACTGTGAAGTCGCTCGCTGTAAAATACACTAATCGCCCATCGATTTTTCCAGCTCCAGCTACCACTCCATCTGCCGGAACGTCTTCCTTCAACGCATTGGCAAATATACCTGTTTCATACGAAAGTTCTTCTTGATCAAAATACAACTTGAGACGATCTCGAACAAACATTTTTCCCATTTGTTCAATCTTTTCATGATTACGTTTAGATCCTCCTCGTTTAATTCTTTTTATTTCATTTATGACCTTTTGCTCGCGATTCATATCGACATCAACCTTTCATTTTGGTTTCACTTCTTTTTATACAGAATATTCTGTTTTTTAATCATGTAAATGCCTTATTACGCAATTTGTCTTACAGAGCACTTCCCTTTGATATGATCAACGATGTTGGAAAAATGGTTTTTTCTTGTTTATGAATGCTTCAACACCAATTTTCACATCCTCTGTTTGAAAAACTTCGCCAAAGTAGGTTGCTTCCGTCTCTAAACCAGCTTCTAAATCCTTCTCAATTCCATCATCTACCGCTCGTTTAATGAAGCTTAAAGCAGGCAAAGAAAATTGGTTGATTTCCCTCATTAATTCCTTCGCTCTCGTTAAAGATTCACCAGAAGGAACTACTTGATTAACTAACCCCATGTCTTCAGCTTCTTCTGCACTTACTGTTCTTCCAGTAAACATAAGCTCCTTTGCTTTCGCTTTTCCAATTAATCGAGGGAGTCTCTGTGTACCCCCTGCCCCTGGAAAGAGACCTAGTTTGATTTCAGGCAATCCGAAAATAGCGTGTCGTTCAGCAATTCGAAGATCACAACATAAGGCCAACTCAGAGCCCCCACCTAATGCCATCCCATTAATAGCTGCGATCGTCGGTTTATTTAAACGATCTAATTTATTGAAAATAGATTGTATCCAAAGAGCCCGTTCTTTGCCAGCCTTCTTTCCGTTTCCGATCCACTTTGGGAAATCTTTAATATTCCCACCAGCTACAAATGCTCGATCACCCGCTCCTGAAATAATCATCGATCGAACCGTTTCTTCTTCAGCTACTTCGTCAATGACTTCATCCAATTCTTCAATCACTTGCTCACTTAATACATTCATAGGCGCATAATCAATCATCACAATAGCCATTCCATCTTCTTCCGTCCACGTTACGAACTTTCTTTGCATTATAGTACCCCTCCCATTCACTTATTAATGAGGACTTTCACAGTCGCAACCACCACTGTTTCACCTGTCTGCTTCATGATCTCTTGACGAGCCGTGACAATTCCTGTGCCTTTCCCTTTATCTTTTAACTCGGTGACAGTCATGTTTATATGAATTGTGTCACCGATAAAAGTCGGTTGTAGAAAACGTAAATCTTCCATTCCATAAAAAGCAACAACGACACCTGTTTTAAATAATTGCAAGCCTGATGCGGCTGATAAAACAAGCAATCCATGAGCAATTCGTTGCTTAAACGGGGTACTTTTGGCATATTCAGCATTTGTGTGTAAAGGGTACCAATCTCCACTTAAAGAAGCAAAATTCACGATATCTGCTTCCGTAATTGTACGTCCTTCTGATGTCCATGTTTCGCCAATTTCATATTCATCAAAATGTTTAATAAACATTTTCTTTCCTCCTTATCTATCTTTTTTGCAACACCCGTTTTAATATCTTACCTGTAGCATTTCTAGGCAAACCATCTAAAATTTCCAATTGACTAGGAATTTTAAATCGCCCCAATCTCCCATCACAAAACTTAACCACATCCGCTAAAGTGATATCTTGCATTGGATCAGATAATACGATATACGCTTTCGTAGACTCTCCCCACTTTTCATGAGGAACCCCTACGACCGCCACTTCTTTCACATTTGGCATCCGAAATAATACTTGTTCAATCTCTATCGGATAGATGTTTTCGCCACCAGAGATCACCATATCTTTCTTACGATCTACAATATACAAAAATCCTTCTTCATCCATTTTGGCTAGATCACCAGTATAAAACCAATCATTCTTAATCGCTCTTTGTGTTTCGAGTGGATTATTCCAATAACCAACGAAAATATTTGGTCCCCTCACTAGCAATTCTCCTACTTCACCATGAGGCACTTCCATGTCCATCGAATTCACTATTTTTACTTCCACATGAAGCGGAGTTTTGCCGATAGACCCTCGTTTACGAATGCTATTTTGATCATCTAGCATGCTGACAATTGGGGCTGTCTCCGTCAATCCAAAACCTTCGAAGAAAGGAACTCCTTTCTCTTGAAAATATTCAATCACAGTAATCGGACAAGGGGCACCACCAGATAGATTTAAACGAAGAGAACGAATGTCATACTCTAAAAACCGTGGGAACTGCATAATCGCAAGCCACATGGATGGAACGAGGAACGTGGATGTTGCTTTTTCTTTCTCAATCATTTCAAGTGTTAATTGCGGGTCGAATTTATCACTTAAAACAACGGTCCCTCCTTTATAAATAACTGGCGTGGTAAAAATATTCAGACCACCGATATGAAAAAGCGGAGCTACTGTATATGTAATCTCGCTTTTTTCAATTGGTAGAAAACTAAGGCAATTAATTGCGTTCCATTGCATATTGCCATGGGTGATCATCGCTCCTTTAGGTTTTCCTGTTGTGCCAGAAGTGTACATAATCAAATGGATATCGTCCAAACGCAACTCAAACTGTGGTTCCTCTCCTGAAAAATTGGCAAGTAATTTTTCATAAGCCACCATTGCACTTGCAGATGAACCTGTACAAATAAAATATTGTACAGGTGTATTCCTTTCACGAAGCCTCTCTGCAATATTTATCAAACGTCGATCACACATAAAAATATGTCCACTTGAATCTCGAACAATATATTCCACTTCCTCTAAACTAATACGAGTATTGATTGGCACAAAAATCGCTCCAATTTTCGCACAAGCAAACATCGTTTCAAGGAATTCATTTGTATTTAGTAATAAGGCACATACTCTGTCCCCTTTTCTTACACCTAAATCAATGAGCGCATGCGAAAGCTGGTTTGTTCGGTTGTTGAGTTGTTTATAAGTTAGGCGAATATTTTCATATATAATGGCTTCTTTATCCGGAAATCTCTCACAATGCTTCGTTAACCATTTCCCAATACCTTCGTTCAATTGGAATACCTCCTAATAATTGATTGAAAACAGTTTAGAGAAAGCTACTCACTAAAAAGCAAATGTATTCTACGATTCTACTTACTTTGTAAGTACATATCTTTTAATTTCTGGATAATCCCCCATCTTTATTTCGTTAAATTAGTTGTTTCGCCAATATTCCCCTCATAATTTCAGTTGTTCCCCCACCGATGGATTGAATTCTCGCATCACGCCAATAACGTTGAACTGGAAATTCCATCATATAGCCATTTCCACCGTGAATTTGGACGGCTTGGTCACATACTCTATTCACCATTTCCGAAGCATACACTTTTGCCATAGTCGCTTCGGTTGTGACATTATTCCCTTTGTTATACAAATAAACGGCTCGATAGGTAATGTTTTTAGCTTTTTCGATATCTATTGCCATATCCACTAACTTATGGCGGATGACTTGAAATTGGCTAATTGGTTTTCCAAATTGAATTCGTTCTTTACTATATCGAATCGCATCTTCTAATGCTTTTTCAGCTAAAGCAACACTTGATAACGCAAGGGTTAAACGCTCCCACTGGAAATTTTCCATAATGTATTTAAAACCTTCGTTTTCTTTCCCAAGTAAATTTTCTTTCGGGATTTTCATATTTTCAAAGAAAATTTCCCCTGTGTCTGATCCGTGCCAGCCAAGCTTCTTCAGTTTTTTCCCCACTGAAAAGCCAGCCCATTTCGTTTCCACAATAAATAAACTTATATTTCGGTGCATTGGACCAGCACTTGTTTTAGCGGCAACAACAACGTAATCTGCATTGACACCATTTGTTATAAATGTTTTAGAACCATTCAGAAGATAATAATCTCCTTGCTTTTCCGCTTTTGTTTGAATGGATGAAACATCGCTTCCCGCATTTGGTTCTGTTATTCCTAGGGCAGCAATCATATCTCCTTGAATGGAGGGAGATAAATATTTCCTCTTTTGTTCATAGCTACCAAATCGCCATATAGGTGTGGCAGCGATGTTAATATGAGCGCCAATTGAAGAACTAATACCTCCAGATCCACATTTTGTTAACTCTTCCGTAAAGACCGTTTCCATGATTAAATCAGAGCCCATTCCTCCATATTCTTCTGGAAACTTAATACCTAAATATCCAAGCTCCCCAAGTCTTTTAAATATATCCCTCGGGACTTCCCCTTGTTGTTCCCATTCTTCCACATGTGGTGTAATTTCTTTTTCAACAAATCCTTTCACTGCTTTTCTAAACATTTGATGTTCTTCTTGAAAGATCCAATGAGTCATTGGTGATCACCCCTTTTTAATTTTCCAACCCCATTTGTTTAGCAATAATTTCTTTCATGATTTCATCTGTTCCAGCCCCAATTCGATGCAAGCGGGTGTCACGCCATACTCGTTCAATCGGATATTCCTTCATATAGCCATTCCCACCTAGTATTTGTAATGCACGGTCAGCTACCCAATGAGCCATTTGTGCAGCTGCTATTTTGGCCATGGATATTTCTTTACTCGGAACTTCCCCATTTGAAAACCGATAAGCGAGAGCATAAGTCATTTCTTTACATACTTCTATTTCTGTTTTCATTTCACTAAGCATATGACTAATCACTTGAAAATGAACGATAGATTGTCCAAATTGCTTTCGTTCTTTTGCATAATGAACGGCATAATCATAGGCAAATTCCGCACTTCCAATCGAACCAGCCGCCGAAATCATCCGCTCTCCTTGCAGCTCCCACATGATTTGTTTAAATCCGGTTCCTTCTTTTCCAAGCAAATTTTCATAAGGAACACGAACATCCTCAAAAATAATTTCAGCTGTGTCACTCGATCTCATGCCTACCTTATTTAGTTTTTTACTTATCGTAATCCCTGGTCTGTCCATCTCAACAAGCACAATACTAAGCCCTTTATGTCCCGGTTCGTCCGATGTCCTTACGACAAGCGTAATAAAATCTGCTCTCGGACCATTCGTAATAAACATTTTGGCGCCGTTAATGACCCATTCATTTCCTTCTCTGCGCGCTCGTGTTTGGACCGAAGCAACATCTGATCCGAAATTCGGTTCAGATATACCAATAGCAGCCAACTTTTCACCCTTAATTGCTGGTTTTAAAAATCGTTCCTTTTGATCGTCATTTCCGAATTCCATGATCGGAGGTGTAGCCATATCAGTTTGCACAGCCACAGCCATTGGAAATCCGCCGAAACCAGAACGTGTCATTTCTTCTGCAAATACAACTCCAGCAAAATAGTCCCATCCTTGTCCGCCGACTTCCTTAGGATAACGAAGACCTAAAAAGCCTAGTTCTCCCATTCTTTTAATGATTTCTTTTGGGAATTCTCCAGCTTCTTCCCACTCTTCTATATGAGGGATGATTTCTTTGTTCACGAACGCTCGAATAGTTGCTCGTAACATGTCATGTTCTTCTGTAAAATATGGTGCATAACTCATTTCATACTCCCCTTTCTTCAATGAATGAATCTGGAATCTCCACCTCAAAACGTAATATATTCGAACCAAAACATTTCCCTAAATTATCTACTCGCAAAGACGCTGATCCTCCTCCATCTAACGCTTGCTGACAAACAAAATTCAGTGCATGAATGTTCGGTAACTCATAACGAACGACCTCTCCTAAAATAAGTCCTTTGAAAAACTCTTGGATTCTTTTTGCTGTCATTTGCTCTATAAGGAATGGATAAACCTCTTCATTATTGGCAAACACGCCGATATTCACTGTGTTTCCTTTATCCCCGGAACGAGCATGAGCAATCTCTTTAAGACGCACTAGTGTCACCTTCTTACACCTCCTTTAACGAAATCTGAATCATGTTTTCCACTTTTTCTCTCGGAATCAAAGATGACCACATACCAATCAGTTGTCTTGTCGGCAGATTTCCCATATATGCCATCGAAGGAGGACCATTTAAGGCTAAAGGAGGAAACAATCTACGGAATGAATCTATTTTTCTCTTATCTGTCGTTTTCACAACCATACGTAAATAGATTTCGTTGATGGACTCATCTACGTCGCTTGATAAAGGTCCATGTAGCGAGTTGTAGCCAATATAATCTGTTCGAACTTCATCTAAACGTATCTCTTTGCTTTCAAGCTGTTTACGGATGATTTGATCAGCAATTTTGGCTTTTTTTAACGCATCTGGCCAAGAATAACCGAATAACACTTGACCCATATAGCCGTTTTCATATCCCATCACTACCTTTAAATCATTCGGCTTTTCCTTCCCTTTCACACCTGTCACTTTTACTTGATTAAGACCTACTTCTTCTAGTTGAACATGAGTAATATCCATAATGACATCTGGTGTTACATAAGCAGAAGGATCATGTATTTCATAAAGCATTTGTTCTTTTACCGTTTCTTTATTGACAAGTCCTCCACATTGTTCTATTTTACTGACAATAAAATCTCCATTTTCATATACTTCAGCAATTGGGTATCCGATCTTCTCAAAGCCTTCAATTTCCTGCCACTCACCATTGAAGTTTCCACCAGTCGATTGAGCTGAACATTCAAGTAAATGCCCCATAAACACCCCACTTGCCAGTCGATCCCACTCTTCTTCCGACCATCCAAATTCATAAATTAATGGAGCTAGAAATTGAGCTGTATCGGTTGTCCGTCCACTAATGACAATGTCTGCCCCTTGCTTTAACGCATCGACTAGCGGTCTTGCGCCAATATACGCATTGGCAAACATTAATTTTTCATGTAAGCTTTCAGTAAATGGCGCATCAGTAGCCAAATCTTGAAAATGTATTCCCTCTTGTAAAAAGTCACCAAGGTGTGGGAGTAAATCATCCCCTTGAACAACAGCCACCTTCACATCAGACATTCCTAATTGTTGTGCCGCTTGCAAAACAGCGGTTTGTGCAGCTTCAGGGTTTAGTCCTCCAGCATTCGTCAAAATTTTGATGTTCTTTTCCTTGATATATGGTAAAAGAGCCTTCATTGCTGGACCAATATCTCGAGTAAAGCCCGCATTTGGATCTTTTTCTTTATCTTTGGCTAAAATGGCCATTGTCAATTCTGCTAAACAATCAAAAGCTAAATAATCTACCTGTCCATATTTTGCATTAGCCATCGCTCCATCAATGGAATCTCCATAAAACCCTTGAGCCGCTCCAACTCGAACCGTTTTCAAAAGAACCACCCTTCCTTTCTAACTATCATTTTCGATTTCAGCCACAACGTCATTTTCTTGAATAAAGTCCCCTTCCGAAACATGAATATGGACGATTTGTCCATTTAACGTTGATTCAATAGGAATCTCCATCTTCATTGATTCCAAAATAATCATTGGATCACCCGCTCTAACTTGATCTCCCTCACTCACTTGTATTTTCCACACCGAACCACTCATTGGAGCCATAACTTTCATCTCTATTCCCTCCCTATTATTATTTTCCCGTCCATACAGGTTTTCGTTTTTCTAAAAATGCTGAAGCTCCTTCTTTTAAATCCTCGCTACAAAAAGAAATGATGCGAAGCGTTGATAACATATCAAATGATTTACTTAAATCTACTTGTTCTGTTGAATAAAAAGCATCCAACGCTAATCGAACAGCAAGAGGGCTATAGGAACTGATCGTTTCAGCGACTCTCCATACTTCTTCTTCTAACTTCTCATGGGGAACAACGCGGTGAACAAGATTGATCCGTTCGGCTTCTTCTGCTGATATCATTTGTGCGGTTAACATCATTTCCATCACTTTTCGCTCTCCAACCGCTCTACGCACCCAAGGAAGGATCACGTAAGGAACAAGCCCAAGGCGTAACTCCGTCAATCCAAGCCGTGCCCGATCGGAAGCAATAGCAATATGACTCATCGCTACCAGTCCCGTACCACCACCTAAGGCAGCTCCATTTACTGCAGCAATAATAGGTGTCGTTATTTCAGCTCCTAATCGAAAAAGATCGTTACTCTTGATTCCCTCCTCATATAGCTCAGGGACTGATTTATCAAAGTTACGACTAAATTCCTTTAAGTTTCCCCCTGCAGAAAAAGTCTCCCCATTTCCTGTCAGAATGATCACTCGTACCGTCTCATCATGGTCAGCTGTTTTTACTGCATCCACTAAATCTGCCACCAGCTGTTCAGTTAATGAATTTCGCATTTGTGGTAAATTTAATGTGATTTTTACGATGAAACCTGTTTGTTCATATAGAATGCTTTCATAAGACATTGTCCTCACCTCTGGAATAATTTCTTTCACTTATGTAACATGCAACATTCGTACCAACTTTTGATTTTTATTATGAGATTTTATCTGAACTATTTGTTATGTAATTGATCTCGCTATGTTTTAATCAATTGCTAACCAGCAATTTTCTTTAAAGATTTTATATTTTAAATATTCTGACTATAAATAAAATGAACAATCGTTTATAATAATAGACAGTTGTATAAATTTAGAAACATATGATCCATTTAAGGAGGTATGCTCGTTGGAAGTAAATAAAATCCTCTCGCCTGATTTTATTACCCTCACGCCTACTCACACCGTACAAGATGCACTCACGCTATTTTTGCAAAAACGACAAGATATTGCTTGTGTCTTTGAAAAAGAAAAGTTTCTTGGCATTGTAACGAAATATTCTCTCTATCGTTTACTACTCCGTTCATCAACGACAGATATTCCGATAAAAGGAGCGGTTATTCAAAATATCATTAGCTTATATGACAATGAAAACCTTTACAGAGCAAAAGATATCTTAGTCAAACATAAAATTGCTAATGCTATCGTCATGGATAAAGACGAAAATATAATCGGCGTCTTGTCGCGCTCGAATATTTTCCAAGCATTAATTGCAGAAACTCAACATTTAACAAAGCAACTAAGTAGTTTAATGGATAACCTGCAGGAAGTGATCCTTTCAGTTGATTTAAATTTACATATGACAGCGACGAATAAAGCCGCCATCGAGTTAATAGGGAAAAATCGAAAACACTGTATCGGAGCACATATAGAAACATGCTTCCCTTCTCTTGTGAAAAATATCAATCAGGTTGTTTCAACTGGCGAATTAATCGATATGAAGAACCTCGAAATTAATAACATATCCTTTATCGGTTCTTTCATTCCAATCAAAGCTTGGGAACAAATTACAGGCGTGATGATTGTGTTAGAAGCTGTGACAAAGTATGAGAAAGTGGCTCGTGAATTAGAAACGACGAAACATAATGGCGCTTTTTCTGAAATTATTTCAACAAGCTCTCAAATCAATGTATTAAAGAAGAATGCCGAAATATCAGCTAAAGGATTTTCTAACATATTAATCACTGGAGAAAGCGGTACCGGAAAAGAATTATTCGCTAATGGCATCCATCAAGCTTCTGAAAGAGAAGGAAATTTTATTAAAGTTAATTGCGCGGCCATTCCTCACGAACTTATGGAATCTGAATTTTTCGGCTATGAAGAAGGGGCCTTTACAGGGAGCAGAAAAGGAGGAAAACCTGGAAAATTTGAACTTGCAAACAAAGGCACGTTATTTTTAGATGAGATTGGGGACATGCCCTTATCCCTTCAAGTAAAGTTATTAAGAGTCTTACAAGAAAAAGAGTTCGAAAGAGTCGGCGGGACAAAAACGATACGTACGGATGTACGTATATTAGCTGCGACGAACAAGGATTTACTAAAGATGGTACATGAGGGGGCATTTAGAGAAGACCTTTATTACCGAATCAACGTTATTCATTTACGCATTCCGCCTTTACGTGAACGATTAGAGGATTTACCACTTCTTTGTGATTATTTTATTAATAAATTTAAAAACAAAACCGAAAAAAACATCCTAGGTGTCTCCACAGGTGCTCTTTTAAAGTTACAAACTCACCATTGGCCTGGAAATATTCGTGAATTAGAAAATGTACTAGAGCGTGCTTTTCATTTTTGTAACGCAGGCTCTATTCTTCCTGAACATATTGTTTTAGATATACCTACCCAAAAGCGGACAAGTCAAGAAAACGATAAAAAATTTACACCCCAAGATTTAAAACACCAAAAACATATGAATGACACAGAAAAGCAACTGATTATTCAAGCATTATCCAACGCAAATGGGAACCGCACCAAAGCAGCTAACACACTTGGAATCAGTCGTTCCTCACTCTATCAAAAAATTAAAAAATATCAAATCCAACAATTGAGTCAATTTAATTAGTCAAGTTCTTTTTAAAGAGATAATAAAACTCCCGTCGCCTTTCCTTTGCTTTTTCAGTAAGGCGACGGGAGCTTTATTCTGCTGGATGATTCACCCACCACTCACCGGTGGAATAAAAGCAATCGTATCTCCTTCTTTGACCACCGTTTCGTCTGTTGCAAAGTTTTCATTCACAGCGGCCATGACTTGATGTAAAGAAGAAACTTGATAACGCTCTTCTATCCACTTCTTCACTTGTGAAACGGTCATTTCTGATGCTTCAATCGTTACTTGGCTCTCTCCTACCTCTTCTTGTAAATGAGCAAATAATAGAACAGTAATCATTGAAATCCTCCTTCTTTTTCTGGTTTGCCATCTGGATAAGGAACATTTTCTAGCTGATCGCCAACCCATTCCGTTCCATCTTCCCAAAATTCTTTTTTCCAAATCGGCACAATTTGTTTAATTCTTTCAATCGCATATTCATTCGCTTCATAAGCTGTTTTGCGATGAGGTGATGATACGGCGATCACAACAGCAATATCAGAAATGTCTAATCGTCCTGTGCGATGAGTAATCGCGATCTTTGCATCTGGCCATTTCTCCTTTATTTCTTCGGCAATTTGGGCAAGCATTTTCACGGCCATTGAAGGATAGGCTTGATATTCTAACTGGAGTGTTTTCTTTCCTTTCGTTAACTCACGAACCGTACCGATAAAAACTGTTGTCGCTCCCGCATTTCTGCTAGCGACTTTCTTCGTCACTTCCTCTGCCACAATCGGTTGATCTGTAATTTCAAATAACGTTTGTTCCATCTTGTTCCCTCACTATTCTTATTAAAAAATCGATATATTGCTTGTCGTCTACTATCGGAAAAGCTGGATAGGGTAGATCATCAGGCAATCGGCATGCCTTCCAATAGATTACACATTGAATATTAGATAACGAATGAAGCAACGGAAGATCTTCCGCACTACGTAATAAAACGACTTTTGGATAGCTTTCTTGTTTATAGCCTTCCACAAAAATCACATCGATGTCAAAAGTTTGATACAACGTCAGTAATTGTTGGAGGCTCCATACTTCGCGTTTAACCGTTAAGGATAATACACCAGCTCCTTCTACCCCTGAAACAACCGCACCTGCTCGATGATGACGTATACTATCCTTCGATGCTGATTCATTCAGAGGAGCTCCGCCGTGACCGTGATGCTTAATGGAAGCGGCAAGTAGCCCTTCACTCGCTGCACGATGAATCAATTTTTCCATTAATGTTGTTTTGCCGCTATTTTGAAAGCCGACTACCTGTAGGATGGAACAATCTCGTGCCAAGGCCACTCACTTCCTTGAAGATCTTCTAATAACAGCACATCAACGACCATTCCTTTTTCATACCCTCTTGTTCCCCCTGGAAGCACGATGAAGGCATTGGCCTCTGCCAGTGAAGAAACCGCACTGGATTTATTAAAGCCAGATGGCGACGCGACTAGTTGACCATCATTAAAGGATAAGTTCGCGCGTACAAATCTTGTAAAAGGATTCGGCTTTTTGAAGTCTCCTCCTAGAATAGCTTGCTCTCTGCGTAAATGAGGCGAGGAATTCCATGAGAAAGTACGAATAATTGGGCGCACAAATAATTCAAATCCGACATAACAAGCAGATGGATTACCAGAAAGTCCGAATAATAATTGGTTATTTAACTGAGCAACTGTCGTGACACTGCCTGGTCGCATCGCAATTTTATTAAATAACACTTTTGCCCCTAATTGCTCGTAGATTTCAGGCAAATAATCATAGTCTCCAACCGATACGCCACCAGTCGTAATCAAAAAATCGACTTCTTCGATTGCTTCTTTGACAGCGGCAACACAAGTATCCAAATCATCGCTGAATTTACCGAAGTAACGCGCTTCTCCACCTGCTCTTTCAATTTGTGAAAGAATCATATAAGCATTGCTATTACGGATTTTTCCTGGTTGCAACGGTTCATTGGCATCTAATAGTTCACTTCCTGTAGCTAACACACCGATAACAGGCTTTTTCACGACTGGCACTTCGTAATAGCCGAATGTCGCAAGCAGTGCCGAAACACCTGGGTTGATGTACGTTCCCTTCTTGACTAAGACGGCTCCTTTTTTCATATCTTCCCCTTGAAAGGAAATATTGTCGCCACTTTGATAAGGACGTTTAATTTCCATATAGCTCTTACCATCCTCTTCATAGGCCCGAGTCAACTCAAGCATGACGACCGCATTACAACCTTGCGGAATTTGAGCACCTGTCATAATGCGCACCGCTTGTCTCTCTTTCACTTGCTCACTAAAAACAAATCCAGCACCAATTTCTCCAACTACTTCAAACGAAATCGGTTGTTCTGCACTCGCTGAAATGCTATCTTCCGCTCGAATCGCAAATCCATCATAAGGTGAGCGATCAAAGGAAGGTACATCATGATCAGCGATCAAATCTTCTGCTAAAAAACGACCGTATGCCGAGGGTAAAGACACTAATTCTTTTTTTCCTTGCTGAGCAAATTCCATTACTCTGCGCACCGCTTCTTCTACGGCGATTGGGGTTCTTTTTTGTAACATATCAACCACTCCTTTTATCCTAATAAACGATAATAAAGACTTCTAGCTTGCTGAATATCATTCGTTCCATGAATCAATACGCGGCCACCTTGGAAAATGACGAGGCGATAATCGTCTAATTGACAAGAAAGCAAATACGGATTTCGTTGAATAGCTCCATGATGTCTTAACTGTTTCTCTAAACGATCGAAATCATAGTTCATTTCGTTAGCTGGCCGAATTTGCACCGTATTACGCCCACATAAAACATCCGTTTTCGTTTGGTTTTCATAAGCTAAATACGGATACATGGGAGCTTTTCCGCAAGATGGGCAATGTTGATTTTTTACTGTATCTAGTTTTACGGCATAATGCTGATTTTTCCATAAATCAAATGTTAAATACGTATTTCTGACGGCTTGGATATCTCCAACTAAAATTTTTAAGGCTTCTGCCACTTGATACGCGGCAACCATTTGAACAGCTGGACTAATAATACCGACTGTATCACAAGTAGCCCCTGTGTTTGGCACTTTTTGAAGGAGACAGTGAAGACAAGGCGTTTGTCCTGGAATGATCGTATAGGTTGCTCCATAACTCCCTACACAAGATCCATATACCCATGGAATATCATGCTTTTGCGACAAATCGTTGATTATGAAACGAATATCAAAGTTATCCGTCCCGTCTATCATGACATCGACGTCTGTCAGCAATGGCTCTAGTGTATCAGCTCGCGCATCCATAACTAGTCCTTGGATGTCGACATCGGAATTAACGTTCTCTAACCGATTTTTCGCCGCGACCGCTTTTGGTAATTGCCCTTTCGCGTCTTGCTCGCTATAGAGCTGCTGGCGCTGCAAATTACTCCATTCCACGTAATCTCGATCAATAATCGTCAACTTGCCAACGCCAGCCCGGGCGATCGCTTCTGCACTGGCACTGCCTAAAGCCCCTGCTCCTACAATTAACACATGCTTCTTTTGAATATGTTCTTGTCCTGAATTTCCGATTGGCTGGAATAACTGCTGTCTTGAATATCTTTCGCTCATGGAACGACCTTCCTTTCTCTATGTAAATTTTCATTTGACGTTTTTGTTTTTGCTATTATAATGGAGTCATTGATTTTATGACTATGAAAAGGAGGAATATGGATGCATCCAACTCATTCAAGTACATCGGTCTCCGCAGCGATTTTAACTGTTAGCGACACGAGAACCGTAGAAAATGATCAAAGTGGTCCACAGATTAAAGCATTGCTCGAAGCCGCTACATTCCAGGTTGTTCAACATCATATTGTGAAAGATGAACAACTAGCCATTACAGATCAAGTTCAAGCCTGGTGTGAAGATCCAACCATTCATGCGATTATCGTTACCGGAGGAACCGGATTTACTCCAAGGGATGTCACCTATGAAGCTCTCACATCTCTATTTGAAAAAGAAATGACAGGCTTTGGAGAATTATTTCGCTCCTTGAGTTATACCGAAATTGGCCCACGAGCGATGTTCAGTCGTGCGGTTGCTGGCTGTAAAAATCAAACAGCTATTTACGCTTTGCCAGGGTCCACCAATGCCGTCAAATTAGGTATGAATCAACTCATTATCCCAACTATCCAACATTTTATTGGGGAGTTAAACAGACAATGACGATAGCCGGCGTCGTATTAGCAGGTGGCAAATCCTCTCGTTATGGTAAACCAAAAATGTTTGAGCTATACGAAGGAAAATGCTTATATGAATATAGTTTAGATGCGTTAAGAGAGCACTCTCTTCATCCATTGATTATTTCTACAAATCCAGACTTGTTGCCACAATTTCAACAAACCAATGTCAATTTTGTCATTGAAGAAGAACAAAATTATCAAGGACCATTATTCGCCTTACATCATATCATGTCGTCCGTGCCAGATAGCGAATGGTTTTTTGTTCTGGCTAGTGACCTGCCTTTTATGACTGCTTCTTTCGTCGAAACGATGATTTCACTGACTGAAGATCAATATGATGCGATCGTGCCCACACAGTCGAATCGAATTCAACCGCTTACGGCACTGTATCACCGAAGAAGCCTAGACAAAGCACAAATGCTTCTGCACAACAATAAAAAAAGCATGCGAGCATTATTAGACCAATTAACTGTACGTTACGTACCTTTTGCCAACGATCAACAAGAGTTTATTAACATCAACTCGAAAGAAGATTGGCCTAAATAAAATAATACATACTTCAGGAGGATATTATGAGTAACTTTACCCATTGGAATCAAGACGGTCGACGAAAATGGTCGATATTTCACAAAAGGACGTTACAAAACGGACAGCTATCGCCAAAAGCACGATCGCTATGTCCAATGAATTATACGAAGCCATTCAACAAGGACTGATCAAAAAAGGTGATCCAACACAAGTCGCTCAAATCGCAGGAATTATGGCAGCGAAAAAAACGTCTGACCTCATTCCGATGTGTCACCCGATCATGCTCCAAGGAACCGATTTTACCTTTGACTACGAACAGATGGCGGAAGGATATGAATTACATATGCAAGTAACCGTCAAATGTCAAGGAAACACCGGTGTTGAAATGGAAGCTTTAACAGCTGCATCTGTCGCTGCTTTAACTTTCTACGACATGTGCAAAGCGGTTGACAAATCGATGGTCATTAAAGAGACTCATTTAGTCCAAAAAACCGGCGGAAAAAACGGTGACTTTTTCCATGAACGTACATAAAAACGCGATTTGCTGGGTTTTTTATGATTTGTCAATTATGAATGATTAAAACGATTGAACGAACACCTTCCGCTTTCGGATCGTCGAGCTCCAAAACGGTCTGCCCTGCTTTTGTATTAAGAAATTTTTTGTAACTTCGTTTGTTTCACTTGCTTTTTTTGGAAAGACGTGAAGTAAGCCATCCCAACAAATACAGCTCCTCCAACAACATTTCCTAAAAATGCCGGAACAACATTTCCTAAAAACTCGATCCATGTTACATGTCCCGAAAAGATCGCAGCTGGAATAACAAACATATTGGCAACAACGTGCTGGAATCCAATCGCAACAAACGCCATGACTGGGAACCAAATACCCAAAATTTTTCCAGTAAAATCATTTGCTCCGTAAGCTAGCCAAACGGCTAGACAGACAAGCCAGTTACAACCAATTGCAGAAATAAACGTTTGCATAAAAGAATCAGCAACTTTTGCTTCAGCAATCGCTACCGTTTTATCTAAAAATGGTCCTGTTTCT
This sequence comes from Bacillaceae bacterium SAS-127, assembly GCA_002261155.1. Classification (GTDB taxonomy): domain Bacteria; phylum Bacillota; class Bacilli; order Bacillales; family Domibacillaceae; genus Bacillus_CE. Next base: position 64,771 of record NKXN01000074.1, read on the forward strand.
GTTAAACCGACAACATGACCGAAAAAGTAAGCGACAAATAAAGCACCAATTAGGTTCGCTAACGTCACCCAAAACCAGTTACGAGCTAAATCTGCTACTGTAATTTTTCGAGCATAAAGTGCCATAGGTACAGACATCATGTTTCCAGTAATTAATTCTGCACCAGCGAGAATAACTAAAATGAGACCTAATGGGAAGACAGCTGCTCCTAAAAATCCAGCAAAGCTTCCCCACTCTGGTGGCATACTTCCTATCACTCGAATATCAAGTAAAAATCCTAACGCAATGAAAGCGCCGCCTAAAAATCCAAGTATAAGCATCGTTGTTATCGGTAATTTTGCCTTCCCAACACCTGCTTCAATGGCTATTTCTGTAATTTTATCTGGTTTATTAAAAGCCATGACTACATTCCTCCAATGTACCTCTTGTTATCAAATTTTCTTCTTTCTATCCACCAATATGAGACATTTCTACTTTCGTATTTGTCCGTGGGCGGGTCTGATTGGTCCGCTCATCAGAATAGCGGTCGCCTCGATGACTCCAAACGTTTTCGACGATTTCGGCAATAGCGTCATCACTTTGTCCCGAACGGAGCAGTTTTCGAAGGTCGGTTCCAGCTGTAGCAAATAAACAAGTATACAGTTTTCCTTCAGCAGAAATCCGCGCTCTCGTACAAGTGGAACAAAATGAATCGGTCACCGATGAGATGATCCCAATTTCTTGATCGCTATCGATGTAGCGATAACGAGTCGCTACTTCTCCACTGTAATTCGGTGCCATCGGTTCGATGGGCGAAAATTGATTCACTTGATTCAATATGTCTTGCTTAGACGTCACATCATCTAAACGCCATCCATTCGAATTACCTACATCCATGTACTCAATAAAGCGAAGCGTATGCTTTTCCTCTTTAAAAAAGCGAGCCATCGGAATAATATCTTGGTCGTTTTTTCCTTTTTGTACGACCATATTCACTTTAACTTTCATACCTACGTTTGCTGCTTTTTCAATGCCTTCTAACACGCTCTTTACTTTTCCCCTGTTGCCATTCATCGCTAAAAAACGTTCTTCGTTCAATGAATCCAAACTAACAGATACACGTGATAAACCCGCTTTCGCTAAGGCTTCCGCATGCTTTTTCAACAGCGCCCCATTCGTTGTTAAAGCGATGTCCTCTACTCCGTCGATTTGATCGATCCGTTCAATTAGTTCTGGCAGATTCCTTCTTAATAGCGGCTCTCCACCAGTAATTCGTATCTTTTTCACACCAAAAGAAACAAATATTTTTACTAACCTTTCCATTTCATCAAATGATAAAATTTTATCCGAAGGTAAAAAAGAATAATCGCTTCCAAAAATCTCTTCAGGCATACAGTATCGACAGCGGAAATTACAACGGTCAGTAACTGATAGGCGTAAATCTCTTAAAGGGCGACGTAGCTTGTCCCGTACTTCTGTATTCATCTTCTTCACCTCTTTTCTTAAATTAGTGGTTTTCATCGTTAGCTATCTTTCAAATTATGAGTTCAGTTTAATTCGTTCAGGACAAGTGTAAATATTTAGCGATTGCTGACGAATGAACCCAACAGTTGTTATACCTAATTGTTCAGCTAGTTGTAAAGCTAATTCTGTCGGAGCCGACTTCGAAAGTACGATTTCGCATCCGATTTTTGCCACTTTCAACAAGATTTCTGATGAAATTCTCCCACTAAAAACTAATACTTTATCCCCTATGGAGATGTCATTTCTTAAGCAGTATCCGTATATTTTATCAAGCGCATTATGCCTCCCGATATCCATTCTGCTCAAGATTGTCCCATTCATATCACATAGAGAAGCATTGTGAACCCCGCCCGTTTGTTGAAACGTGACGGCCGAGTTTTGCATGTCATTCATTAGGCGAAAACAATCTTCTGGCGTAATTTGTACACGGACTTGATCCATCTTTTTTGCCGTTAAGGCGTCGTTAACAAATACAAAGCCTTGCCTGCTCATCCCACAGCATGAAGTAATATATCGCTTATTTTGAAACTTTTGATAGTAAGGGTTTACTTTCTTTGTTTTCACGTGAACAAAGCCGTCTTTTTCTTGAATCGATATATCTTCAATGTCTTCAAATTTGCGAATAATATTTTCAGAAGCAAGATACCCAATCACCATATCTTCAATATGCTCGGGGGTACAAACCATTGTGACAAATTCCTCTTGGTTAATTTTCACCGTAACTGGGTACTCTGTCACAATCACATCTTTTACCGTTTCTACTTGACCATTGTCTACACGAATAATCTCTCTCTTTACTTCCGCTTCCCTCATCTTTGACCTCCTAAATCTATATTTTTATCAAAAATAAACACGGAAACTGCCATATCTTCTTCGATCTTGATATCGGAAAATAAATGGACTAATTTTGCACCCATTAATTCTTCCATACCATCAGGAGTCGCTTTCGAATAGACTTCTTGAATCATTCTCGTTCTAGCTGCATGAACCATCGCAACCCCATCTGGCGTACTTGCAATAAATTTCTCTGTCGGTGTCAAGTTTCCATAAAGTGTAGAAACAGCCATCTTTTCAACGAATATAGTATGAATCCGTTCCGGCCCTTTCCCGAACAAATCTTTACGAAGTTTACGAATGATGTCATTAAATTCATGAACTTTTTTAGACATAATAGGCATTCTCCCATCATAAAAAAATACTTATTAATATTTTTGATAAAGCGATTTCACCCTTACAATTTGTTAATGATAAATCAACTTTGCCAAAATTTAAAGGAGAAGTTTGTGATAATTATTCTCAAGATAGAAGTTTTATAGTTTATATTGTTTATTTTTTGGGAAAGAGCTATAATAAGCGATGGTGCAGATGGATCCGGAATATTTTCTAATGTTTTAGGTCTATCGAATTATTAAATACAAACTGGATTGGTCTTTTAGTAAGATCTGCTAAGAAGCTTATCCACCATGAATTTTTTACATGTTTAGTCAACATGTCAATTCGTGGTGGATTTTTTTGTGTGTTTAAAAGGGAGGTACACAAAGATGACTGAAATTAAAATCAATGGAAAAGAGTACTCAGCGAAACAAGGGCAAACAATTCTAGAAGTTATTAACCAAAATGAAATCGCCCACCCACAAGTTTGTTACGTTCCAGAAGTAGATCCACTTCAAACATGTGACACTTGTATTGTCGAAATCGATGGAAAGTTAGTTCGTTCTTGTTCAACAAAAGCGGAAAAAGGTATGAACATTCAACTAGCTTCCCCTAAAGCGAAAGAAGCGCAAACGGAAGCAATGGACCGCTTATTAGAAAATCACTTACTTTACTGTACAGTGTGTGACAACAACAACGGGAACTGTACGTTGCATAATACGGTAGAAATGATGGGCATTGAACATCAAAAGTACCCGTATGAACCGAAAGTAGATCCAACAGAAGTCGACATGTCTCACCCGTTCTACCGTTACGATCCGAACCAATGTATCGCTTGTGGTCAATGTGTAGAAGTATGTCAAAACTTACAAGTCAATGAAACATTATCACTTGATTGGGAAGCTGAACGCCCACGTGTTGTTTGGGATGAAGGCGTTGCCATCAATGATTCTTCTTGTGTCGGCTGTGGTCAATGTGTCACTGTTTGTCCATGTAATGCCTTAATGGAAAAATCTATGTTAGGCGAAGCTGGATTTATGACAGGCCTAAAACAAGATATGCTTGACCCAATGATCGACCTAATTAAAGACGTAGAACCAGGCTACAGCGGGATTATGGCTGTATCAGAAGTAGAAGCAGCCATGCGTGATAAGCGTACGAAGAAAACAAAAACCGTTTGTACGTTCTGTGGTGTCGGATGTTCATTTGAAGTTTGGACGAAAGATCGTAAAATCTTGAAAGTTCAACCATCTAAAGGACCAGTGAACGCAATCTCTACTTGCGTAAAAGGAAAATTTGGTTGGGACTTCGTCAATTCAAAAGAGCGCTTAACGAAACCGTTAATTCGTAAAGATGGTGCATTCGTTGAATCTTCTTGGGATGAAGCACTTGACTTAATCGCATCTAAATTAGGGGCGATTCAAAAAGAATTCGGTTCAGGATCAACAGGTTTCATTTCTTCTTCTAAAATCACAAATGAAGAAAACTACTTAATTCAAAAAATGGCACGACAAATTTTTGAAACGAATGACGTTGATAACTGTTCACGTTATTGTCAATCTCCTGCAACGGACGGTCTATTCCGTACAGTTGGTATGGGTGGAGATGCTGGAACGATCAAAGACATCGCTAAATCAGGTCTTGTTATTATTGTCGGAGCTAACCCAGCGGAAGGACATCCTGTATTAGCTACTCGTGTAAAACGCGCGCATAAATTACATGGTCAAAAACTAATTGTGGCAGATATTCGTAAGCATGAAATGGCTGAGAGATCTGATATCTTTATGCGACCGAAGCAAGGAACAGACCAAGTTTGGTTAATGGCTGTAACGAAATATATGATTGACCAAGGTTGGCATGATGAGAAGTTCATTTTAGAAAACGTCAACTTCTATGAAGATTTCAAAGATGTACTTCACAAATACACATTAGAGTATGCTGAAGAACAAACAGGTATTTCTAAAGAAACATTAATTGAAGTAGCGAAAATGATTCGTGATGCAGATGGTACTTGTATCCTTTGGGGAATGGGTGTCACTCAAAACACTGGTGGTTCTGATACATCCGCTGCGATTTCTAACTTATTGTTAGCAACAGGAAACTACCGTCGTCCGGGCGCTGGTGCTTACCCGCTTCGTGGTCATAATAACGTACAAGGTGCTTGTGACATGGGTACTTTACCAAACCTACTTCCTGGTTACCAAAGTGTGACCAATGATGAAGCACGCGCGAAGTTTGAAAAAGCTTACGGTGTAAAAATCAAACCAGAACCAGGTTTAAATAATATTCAAATGCTTCAAGCGGTTGAAGAAGGCAAAATGAAAGCGATGTACGTTGTCGGAGAAGATATGGCTTTAGTCGACTGTAACGCCAACCACGTACATGATGTGTTATCTCAACTTGATTTCTTAGTCGTTCAAGATATTTTCCTTTCTAGAACAGCTCAATATGCCGATGTTGTGTTACCTGGTGCTCCTTCTCTTGAAAAGGATGGAACATTTACAAATACAGAACGTCGTGTTCAGAGATTATATGAAGTATTACCACCACTTGAAGACGCAAAACCAGACTGGAGAATCCTTCAAGATGTGGCGAACCGTTTTGGTGCCAATTGGAATTACAGCCACCCAAGTGAAATTTACGCAGAAATGGCTAGCCTTTCTCCTATTTTTGGCGAAGCAAACTATGAAGTACTTGAAGGCTGGAATAGCTTCTTCTGGGGTAGCCTTGAAGGGAAGAGCACACCACTTTTATATGTAGATGGCTTTAACTTCCCAGATAAAAAAGCTCGTTTCGCGTTATACGATTGGGTAGAGCCAGTGGAATTCCCTGAAGAATATGATTGTCATATTAACAACGGTCGTGTACTTGAGCACTTCCATGAAGGAAACCTGACGAATAAATCAGAAGGTATCCAATCCAAAGTACCAGAAATTTACGTGGAAGTATCACCAGAGTTAGCGAAAGAACGCGGAATCAAAGATGGCTCTCTCGTTCGCTTAATCTCTCCATACGGTGCGTTAAAATTAAATGCACTAGTAACGGATCGCGTGCAAAAGAACGAGCTATTCTTACCGATGAACTCTGTAAGCAAAGACTCAGCGATTAACTTCTTAACAGGTCCAGCTGTTGACCGTTGTACATTTACGCCTGCTTATAAACAAACGAAAGTACGTGTAGAAGTATTAAAAGCCGATGGTGGAAAAGCACCATTACCAAAAACAAATCCACGTTACAAAAAACGTCACCCGCAAAATGGTGTCGAAGCAGAACGTAAATGGAAGCGTCCAGGCTACGTTCACTTAACAACGAAATAATGGAAGGAGTGTAATCGATGGCAGCACCTATTACAACGATTCAAAAACAACAACTAACAGAAGAACAAATGAAAGAACAAAAACTAGAAGATTTAAAAGCGCTCCTTTCAGAAAATGAAGAAGCGTTGAATCAAATCTTTTCGATTGTCGGAGAACTAAATAAAGTAGGAGCACTTGAAGCAGCGACTAAGCTGCTTCAAGCGAAAGAAGAAGTAGCAGGCATTGTTCTGCATCAAGTCTCTCGTGAACCAGTAACGAATTTAATCAATCATTTTATGGGTGTCGCAGGTGTAATGACTGCTATGGACCCTGAAATGACGAAAAAACTCGTGAGCAGTTTGAATTCGGGAATCGATGAAGCGAAACAGATCAAGAACGATGAAAAAGTCGGCGTGTTCGACTTAATGAAAGTATTGAAAGACCCAGACGTAAACCGTGCAGTGAACTTCGGTGTTCACTTCTTGAAAGGTCTAGGCAAAGGATTGAAAGAATAGGCAGGGATAAACACGATGCTAACAAATGAGCAAGTATTACAAGCTCTGGAGAAAGTCAATGATCCAGAGCTTCATAAAAGTATTGTTGAATTAAACATGGTAAGAAACATCCAAATCCAAGACGGTCACGTGCAACTAGAAGTTGTATTAACGATTCAAGGCTGTCCGCTCAAAGCGAAAATCCAACAAGATATTGAGGATGCTCTTAGACATATCGGTGCTGTAAGTGTCTCTTTAACTTTTGGTGCGATGACTGATGAAGAACGTCAAGCGTTAACGAAATCATTGAAAGCAGAAGCGGTAACGGAAACGGGCATGCCAAAAATGTTACGTCCAGATTCAGGCGTCAAATTTATTGCTGTAACGAGCGGTAAAGGCGGCGTTGGTAAATCAACCGTAACAATCAATTTAGCGGCTGCCCTTGCTCGCTTAGGAAAACGCGTAGGCATTTTAGATGCAGATATTTATGGATTTAGCATTCCAGCGATGATGCAAATTAAACAACAGCCAACGATGATTGATCAAACGGCGATTCCTTCTACTAGCCACGGCGTAAAAGTAATGTCGATGGGCTTTTACTCTAAGGATAACCAACCCGTCATGTGGCGTGGGCCGATGTTAAACAAATGGATTCGCAATTTCTTAGTCAATACGCATTGGGGAGAGTTGGATTACCTTCTCTTAGACCTTCCTCCAGGAACAGGTGATGTTGCGATTGACGTAGCCGCAATGATCCCTCATGCAAAAGAAATTATCGTCACGACCCCTCACAACGCTGCTTCTCATGTAGCATCGAGAGCAGGCGTGATGGCTAAACATACGAAACATCACATTATGGGTGTCGTCGAAAACATGGCGTACTACGAAGAAAACGGCGAAAGAAAATATTTATTTGGACAAGGTGGCGGTGATACGCTAGCTGAACAGCTACAAACAGCCGTCATTGCCCAAGTACCATTCGCTCAACCAGAAGAAAACACCGGCACTTCTGTATATGATGAAGAATCAATCGTCGGTGAAGCCTTTACTAGCTTAGCAGAAGATATTATTCATTATCATTAATCACAAAAAAGGTATCCTAAACAAGTACAAAACTTGTTCGGATACCTTTTTCTTACGCCTGTTCCTTCAATACTTGCATAAAATAAAACCGATATGTATTCGCAACAAACGTCTCTAACGAAAGCTGCACATTTAACTGGTATTTGCTAAAGATAAACGCAAAACGCTCCAGCCCCTTTTCACGAAGAAGCTCCCCCACTTCCGCTCCATGCTTTTTCGTTAACTCTTCAATGAGCGGCTCGACCATTGGCCAGCAAGCAACCTTCAACTGCTCCAACGCTTCCTCATCACCTTCTTGCTGATAACGTTCAATCCAATGCTTAATGTTTTCTTCCATTATATAATGACTCCAATCTATAAAAAATGATCAGTTTCTTCTATTATATATAGAAAGCTATACGGAAGGAAATTATTTGTTGTTAGCGAGTATAGCTTTGGTTGCTCCAAGTGCTAGAACTATAATAAAAAGGGTTGAATAAACCACTATGAACTGAACTCTAAATAGTAGACACTAAAAAAAGTGGACTTATTCGGAATTCAGTTCAATAGCTAGAACGGCTCCTATCTATACTGTAAATGCTTTAACCTATCTAAATTCGAGAAGCTCGACGTTCTCTTCTCATTTTGACCCGCTCCTTAAGGTTAGTCCTTTTAGTGTACTACCCCTTATAAGAGTTGTCTAACTCAGTGTAGCCTATCCATATGTATACTACGCCTTATAAGAGTTGTTTAAATTAGTGTAGTCTATCCAATAGCTGGTATACCCAAAATAAGTGATATCATAACAAAACTACTTATTACTAAAAAACACTAGCATTTATACTAGAATATATCCAATTATTATGCCGAAAGTTATTGAAAATTCATGTCATGACGATGTATTTTCCAAGAACAAATCGGACACAAAATACATTGCGCTGGGACAGAGACACGAAAAACAGTTGGTTTTTCCTCAGAAGGTAAAGTGATTCTAAAGAAATTGTAAAAAGGCGGTAACGAAAGCATCATTTTGATAAACTTAGAGAACAAAGTGAAAACTCCTATCGAGGATTACGTGGACAACAATGACGATATAAAAGAAGTCGAATTATTCAGTTTTATAGATTCAATCCCAAGTTATGTAGATGAACCATATAATTTATGGTTTTCAAAAATTCCTAAATCATAAGCACTTTTTTAGTAGATGATTGCGTTACTTAAACAGTAGCGTTAATTAATAATTATAGAGGTGGAGGTATAAGAATGAAGAAGTTATTTTATATTTCTTCGATTATTGTCGTAGTTTTTGCTACGGTTAGCATTAATGTTTTCTTTGAAAATACCGGTAAACAAGAAACTTCGGCTAACGAAAATACTGAATTTGAAATCGTAGATGGACAAGTAAGTGAGTTAGCTATGCAAGGTGTTCCAGAAAAAATGAAAAATACTGCAGTAACTAAATATGATTTAAAATCTAAAGGTGATATTCACAAGACAAAGTTTAAAATTAAGGTAAAGAATACTAAAAAACAACAAAACGAACTTGAAGTAAGCACTCATGGTTCAATAATTGTTAATGGAAAGAAACTAAACTTTAAAGCAAATGGACTATTAGAACAATTCAATGATACTGAAAACGGTAAAGAGTATCTGTATGGAATACTTACTGCAGAATCAAATAACGGATCTCAGTCTGCTCTAAAGGTTAATGATGAGGAATCCTTAGATGTTTTGTTGCTATTCGATAAAAATAACACTGATAATTATTACGTTGCCATTTCTTATGGTATTGACACTGATATTGGGGTAATCATTTATGGAGATGCAGAGTTAAATAGAGAGTTCAATTTATATCTCCAAGTAAACACTGATGAGGAGGTATACCTATGAGGAAAAAAATATTTACACTAATTCTTATGACTGTATTGATCTTTCCTCTACCATTGAATAATATAGAAGCAGCAGGAGGAAATGACGGACTTACTTATCATTACAAAGGTAGTGGTACAAATCGAGATTTGACAGGAACAAATGGTGCATTTTTAGGAACAGAGGATGAAGTAGTAAGTTTTACTATACAGCAATATTTTAATCCAAAAACAGCTAGAGGAAGAGCAAAAATAAAAGTTTATTCTAGAGCTGGAATAGTAAAGAGGATTTTAGGTTCTAATTACAAAGTGGCAGTCGTAGAACTGACTTCTGGTTTAGCAGATGCGGATTCACGGGGATCCCTCTTTATTACAGGTCTTGATCCAGTACAAAGCAGTGTAACTTCCATTCCGCAATGGAGTTATAATTTAGTAGCAACGTTCTTACCTTATGGAGGTGTGATTTCGACATTCACCAATGGAATACGGTCTGGAGTTGATCATGTTGCATCTAGTTCTGCAAAAAAATCAGTAGTTGCTTTTAATGGTTACGGGATTCCAATAGCTACTATTGAGGCTCCAACAAGTGTAGGTCATACAAATTTAGAAAGTTGGGCCCATTCGCAAGGAAAGAAAACGGGATTTACTGGTATGTTCTTATATGATATTGGCAGCTCTTCACAAAATAATTATAAGTTAAGAGCATTTGCAAAAGCCAAATATAAAGCATCAAGTAATGACTTTTACACTTCTTTCCCACTAACTTCCCTCCAAGGGACTGCTGTCCATACTGTAAATTCTAAATAAAATAAGAGAAGGAGTGTGTTGTTTGGCGAAATTCATTTATCTTTTAACACTTCTCTGTACAGTTTTGTTCCTGGGATATTATTTCGATTTCGTTGGGTTCGTGACTGCGTTAACTGTGTTCATTGTTATATTTTTGCCTATGATATATTTTATCTCAAAGATTGACCGTTAAATTATTGATCGATAGAGTACTTATTAACCAAGCATAACAGCGTTGTAAGAGGTTAGAAAAATAAATCAGTAAGAAATCCGAAAAGGAATCCAGTCTTTACTAAAGACAATAAGTAGCTCTGCCGTGAGACATTTTTTAGAGCCTTACAGAGCAAGTAAACAGCATCGGTTCCCGGCAGAAATAAAACAATGTGTCACAAGAGAGCAAGTAGCTAGTTATCTGTGGATTGGTTCTGATACGTTGACTAAAGAAAAGAGAGCCATTTTGAAACATTGTCAAAAAAAGTTTCCTTGATTGGATGACTGCGCAATTGCCCAATAAGTATTCACCGATCCAGCAAAGGGGAATACTTCCTATATTATCATACAAATTTGTCCAAATCGTTGCGCTGACACCCGAATAATCATAGGATGATAGACCATATCAAAGAAGGAAGCAATGGTTATCCCACGCTTCCTTCTTTGATAGCTTTTATTTCAATATGATCATTACTCATCAGCACTTGATCCAACTCACCTGATTGTTCATCAAATATTCCTTCCAATCTTCGGGGGAATGTTGGTTAGAAAGAAGGTAATCGATTTTGTTCAATCCAGTGATCTTATACGTGCCCTTTTCTCCGATTTTGGAATGATCCGCTAGTACAAAGGTTTGTTTCGCCTGCTTCATCATCATTTCAGATAGTCTTGCTTTCTCTAAATCGTAGGAAGAGATTCCGAAGCTCGGAAGAACCGCATCGACTGAAATAAACGCTTTTTCAAAAGATAAATGGTTCAAGATTTCCTGTGACATCGGGCCAGCCGTTCGAAAATGCTTAGAACTAATCATTCCACCAATGAATATAATCTCTCCATTAAATAGCTTCTTGTTAGTTGCGGCGATTAACTGATTGGCAAACGCAAAAGAATTTGTAATAATGGTCAAATCTTTTATATGAAGAAGATAAGGAACTAATTGCAGCGTCGTGCTTCCTTCATCGATTAAGATGACATCTCCATTATTGATGAAGGTCGCTGCTTTATAAGCGATCCTTTTCTTCTCGTCAATATTCAAGATCTTTCTTTCAAACATTGAAGGCTCAATCAAAGGCGAATTAGCGGCCTTGATCGCTCCTCCGTATACTTTTTTTAATTTTTGACTTTTGTCTAAGTCTTCTAAGTATCGACGAATCGTTTCAGTAGAAACGGCAAATTCATCGGCAAGGTCAGCTACTCTGACCTTGCCTTTCACTTCTAACCTTTCTAGAATCATTCGCTTTCTTTCTTCACTCACTACAGACATGGCGGGGCCTCCAACACGGTTATTTAGTTCAATAGATTTACGACTAAATAGTGGGAGTGACTTCTTTCACTTCCTCATGGACAAAAATCCCTCTCTTTTCTAACTCTGCAAAGATAATAGCCGGATTTGTAAAAGCCTCTTCAGGCGTAATCACACCTTTTTTCTCTACATGACCATGAGCGATTAATTGAGCTGCGATCGCAAAAGGAGTGGCCACATTTCGTGTGTAGGCGCGGAGTTTTTCCCATCCAAGTATGGAGCCGTCTGAAGCAGGATGAGTATGGTAAAGAGTATGATTCATTTTCTTCCCGTCTGTCTCTCCTTCCACTTCTACATGAAGAGAATATCCATACAACTCTGTTGTTTGCCCTTCTTCCGATTGGATTAAGTATTGAGAGATACAATCCATAATCCCCACTTCTTTTCCATTCACATGAATCGGTGTATTTTGTAGAATGCCATATTCATATAAAGCTTTCACAAGTCTCATATTTTTTTGTGGCCACGTTCCACGAGTTTCAATTAGTTGAACTCCTTTATCTTTCAATGCTTTTGATAACGTTACCGTCTCGGCATGTGGAATAATATATTGAACAGTTTCGCCATACGGCTCCGGCAATTGAATCGTTCTTGGACGCGCAAATGGCGGCACTTGCTTCATCTCACCATTTTCAAAAACGACCCTTGTCGGTAGCTCTGGATCGTATTCATACGTCGTTGTTTCTGTAATCGATGCGGAAAAGGCAATCGGACGAAATGATCCGTGACTGACTCGAATACTTTCTACTGTATCTAATTGATTCGCTGCATGCATCGCCATCATTTGTGTTAATCCTGGCGTCATTCCGAACCCTGGAAGCAATGTTTTTCCGTTTTCAACAAATATATCGTTCCATTGATTTTCTTCACCAAAGCCATTTAAGTTAATGCCATGACAGCCTGCTTTGGCAATGCATTCGGAAGACAGTCCATTAAGCTTTATCGTCGTTCCGTCTAAAACGATATCGTAGCTCTTCATCTTCGCAACGGTTGCATCAATATCTGTTACGTCAACTTGAACAAAATCTACTCGCGGATCATTTAACCATTCAACGACTTTTCTGCCTTCTTCCTCATTATAATCTGCGACAGTGATCGTTTCGAAGTTAGAATATTGAACTAAATCAAGAATCGCTTCTCTACAAATTTTACCTGCTCCACCTAAACAAAAGATTTTCATTGATAGACAGCTCCTTCCGAAATAATAGCGGTTAATTTTTTGATGTCTTCAGCGTGAACATCGCCAATATTCCCAATTCTAAACGTATCTGTTTGTGACACCTTCCCTGGGTAAATGACAAACCCCTGTTTTTTCAAACGTTCATAAAACGAAGGGAAATGAAAATCTGCATTAGGAAAGCAGAAAGACGTAATAATTGGTGAGTGATACTTTTCCTCGATGAAAGGAGCAAATCCAGCTACTTTCATCCCTGCTACTAGTAACTGTTGATTGTTTGTGTAACGTTGTTGTCTCGCTAACACGCCACCTTCTTCTTCAAGCTCTACTAAAGCTTGATAAAAAGCTCGAACGACATGAGTTGGTGAAGTAAATCGCCATTTTCCATTGAACCGTTCCATCGTCTCCCATTGACCATATAAATCAAGTGAAAGGGAACGAGCAATGCCTTTACACTTTTCTAGCTCTGTTCGCTTCGCTATGACGAATCCGAAACCTGGTACGCCTTGAATACATTTATTCGCACTACTAATTAAGAAATCTATTTGCCACTCTTCCATATCAATGTCAATTCCACCGAAGCTACTCATCGCATCAATGATCGTGATTTTGCCGTATGTTTTAGCTACTTTTGTAATCTCTTGAATAGGATTTAACACCCCGGTCGTCGTCTCGCAATGGACAGCAGCGATATGTGTAATGTCTGAATGAGATTTCAGAAGTTCTTCTACTTTTTCTACGGAAATTGGCTCGTGTTCTTCGGTTTGACAAATGACCGTGCCAATGCCGAGAATATTAGCTATTTGTGCGATTCGTTTTCCATAAGCACCGTTCACACAAACGAGTAATTTCCCTTCAGATCCGATAACAGATCCAATCGTTGCTTCTACCGTAAAAGTACCGCTCCCTTGCATTAACACAGAAGTATAGTTTTCACTGTTTTTCGTGGCTAGATGAATGAGCTTACTGCGAACTTGTTGAACGAGTCCATTATAGTCATCGTCCCATGTACACCAATCTCTTAACATTACTTCTTTTACTGTTTTCGTCGTTGTCAGTGGCCCAGGTGTCAATAATAAATAATGTGGATTATCCATGTTGCTTTGCGCCTCCTACTACTTGTTGTTGCTCAATTTGATCGATGACACTTTCAAGATCAGCCAGTTGTAAAATCGTGAAGTGAGCTCCTGCCGCTAGTAAACGGTCTCTAACTGCTTGAATTTTCGCTTCTAGCTCATTCGTGTCCATTTCCTTTACTTCATTTTCCGTTAATCCAAGTTCACTGCTACCTAAAATGACGCCAACCGTCCACATACCAGCATTTCTGCCTTCTTTCATATCAGAAACGGTATCGCCAACTTTAATCATGGCACTCATCGGGTATACCCCTAATTCAATCGCATTCATGTAGCACATCCACGGATAGGGGCGACCCGCTGGCACATCATCAGAAGTGATGTGATAATCTGGTTTATAGCCTTGTTTTTCAGCACCTGGTGCGACAATTTGCATCATTTCGGACGTATAACCAGTCGTTGATCCAATTTTGATCCCGCGCTGACGGAGTTTTTCCATCAGCTCTAAACATCCAGGTACTGGCGTTGTATAATCTGGCAAAATAGCAAACAATTCTTCTTCAAATCTGCCATACATCTCTTCAATATCGCTTTCCTGTGGCTGACGATCGTATGTAGCTTCCCATAATTCTTTAATCCGCGGCATGTCAGTGATGGCACGAATATGGTCAATTTTTAATAACCCCATCGGTTGACGAGCCTCTTCAATAGTGATTTCAATGCCCTTCTCTTTAAAAATTTGCATAAATACTTGAACAGGAGCAAAACATCCGTAGTCCACTGTTGTTCCTGCCCAATCAAAAATAACTGCTTTAATATTTGTTTCCATTTCTTCTCTCTCCTATCTTTTTTGCCAATGTAACGCACGTTTGTTTGAATATTTCGTTAATAGTTCATATAACGCTCTGACAATAATGTTCGTTAATAATATGAGTGAGCTCATTGCCGCCGCGGCTGCTAAATTTCCGGCATCGTCCATATTCACAATCGAAATCGCGGCCAGCTTGAAATCTGGTGAGTATAAAAACATCACGGCTGATACGGTCACCATCGAGTTGACGAAAAAATACATCGACATTTCTAAAATGGCCGGCAAGCACATCGGTACCGTTACTTTAAAAAATGTTTTGTAAAATGGAACACCCATTGATTCAGAAACAAGCTCATATTCTTTATCTAGCTTTTTTAACGCCGTAGTCGCTGTAACAAACGACACAGAATAAAAATGAATAATATTTGCCATGACAATGATCGCAATCGTGCCATACAAGAAATGGAATGGATTCATCACTGTCCATGAGAAAAATTGAATTTCAGGCTGGCTAAAGAAAAAGATATATCCTAATCCAATGACAAGGCCTGGTACGGCTAATGGAATGATGGATAAGAAATAGCCAATTTTTCTTAACCCAGCCATCTGACGTATTTTTTCTATTCCGTAAGCAAATACAAAGGTCAGCAATGTGCCAAGAATCGCTGTAATGAAAGCGACAATGATACTATTTTTAAATGCTTCCATTCCGTCACCGGTATAGCTAGAGAAATTTAAATGATCGAGAGTAAAGCTAAGGTCATATGGCCAAACCTTCGTAAAAGCTGCGACCAATACCGCAAATACCATAAGTAAAATCGCACCTGATACCACCGAACAAAATAGGAATAAAAGAGCATCCCTCATTCGATTATTTTTAATTACAAACGGCTTAGATTTAGCAGAAATCGCCGCTGAATTTTTTTGCATCGTCAATCGATCAACAGTAAAAGCGAAAATTGCTGGTAGCATCAAAATGATCCCTACCGTCGCACCCATTGCCATGTTTTGTTGCCCAATGACTTGTTTATAGACATCAGTGGCGAGGACATTATACTGTCCACCCACAATTTTCGGCGCACCGAAGTCAGTAAAGCTCAATGTAAACACAACGAAAGCAGCGCTGATCAATCCGTACTTTACACTAGGCATCGTGATCGCCATAAATTTCTTGAATTTACTTGCCCCAAGCGTATCTGCCGCTTCATACATTTGATAATCCGCCCCTTGAAAGGCGATTAATAAAATTAATACTGCTTGTGGGAACGTATAGATGACTTCAGCCATAATGATCCCAATTGGGCCATATAATTCGAGCGTCATACTCGGTAATAATCCGAAAAAGCCATTCGTGATTAACCCTTGATTTCCAAACAAATACATTAAGGCAATCCCATGCATCATCGTTGGTGCAAACAACGGAAACATCGCCACCGATTTAAAAAATAATTTGCCTGGAATGGCTGCTCGAATCAGTGCGAAAGCATAAACGAAAGCTAATGTCACAGAAATCAGTGTCGTCATGCTAGAGATAAATATTGTATTTTTCAATGATTGTACTAACGTTGGTGATGAAAAATATTGGGCGAAGTTATCTAGTCCAACAAATACGCCCTCTTTATCATAAAAAGCTTGTACAAATAATTGATAGAGTGGAAAAACGAGCAATAATAGAAACGTGCCGATCATGCCGAGAAGAAGTAAACGTTGCAACCATTCATTTTTTCCGACCTTTTGTTTTATACGACTTGTGACCATCGCTTTCTCGTTCTTTTCGAGCCATTCCATTTAACTGCCCATCCTTTCACTATAGGACAGCATTTGTTTTTCCCCGATGGAAAGTGTCAATGTACTGCCTTGTTGGATTTTCTGCTGGTGGACAATCGTAGCTGGCAAGTCAATTAATATGAGCTTATCGTGTAGCGGAGAGTCACTTTGCTCAAGCTTGACCATTCCTCTATACATAGGGCCTCTAAATTCGAGTTTTTCAACAATCGCGGAAACCCCTTCTCCTTGAGTTAAAGTAATATGCTCTGGACGTATCGCCAAAATGCGGCCTTCAGGATGGCTCGGCTGTAAATTGATAAAATTCATCGCGCCGATGAAATCAGCAACAAATGGATTAGCTGGTAACTGATAAATTTCCTGAGGTGTACCGATCTGCATAATTTCCCCACGATTCATGACGATAATCTTATCCGCCATCGTTAAAGCTTCTTCTTGATCATGTGTCACCATAATCGTCGTAATTCCTAGCTTTTCTTGAAGATCGCGAATTTCAAATCTAAGTTTTTCTCGAACTTTCGCATCTAATGCTGATAATGGTTCATCTAATAAGAGAAAACTAGGCGATAAAGCAAGAGCACGTGCAAGAGCGATTCTTTGTTGCTGACCACCTGATAGCTGAGCAGGATAACGATCTTTCAAATCGACTAATCCGACCATCTCTAACGCAGCTAATGCTTTCTCTTTCACTTCTTTCTTTGGCATTTTCTTTGCCTTTAGTCCAAACTCAACATTGCTTAACGCCGTTAAGTTTGGGAAAAGGGCATAAGATTGAAAGACAATCCCGAAGTTTCTCTTAGCTGGAGGCACGGCTGTCACATCTTTGCTATCAATAAAGATCCGTCCCGCAGTCGGTTCCTCTAAACCGGCAATCGTTCGAAGCAAGGTCGTTTTCCCACAGCCACTTGGGCCCAATAAACAAACAAATTCTCCTTTGGCCACATGAAAAGACAGATCATTTAATGTCGTCACATTCCCAAAGACTTTTCTAATATGGTCAATTTTCAAGTAATCTTGCATATTTCTTCTCCCTTTCGCCTATTATTCTTTCGGCTCGGCTTTTTGACCAAATTCCTTCTCCCATTTACTTAAGATCGCTTCTCGGTTTTCAGCGGCCCATTTTAAGTCATTTTTCTCAAATAATTGACTAACTACATCGGTTGGGAAACCTTCTGGTGCTGGGAAGTCACTCTTGATCGTCGCAAATCCATTGGCGTTAAAATATTCTTGCATCACATCATCAGAAATCGCCCAGTCTAAAAATGCTTTCGCTAGCTCCTCCTCTTTATTATCCTCTTTTTTGATAAGTGCGTTCGCCTCTACTTCCCAACCTAACCCTTCTTTTGGAAGCACAACTTCGACAGGTGCTCCTTTTTGTTTTTCTTTTACGGCACTGTACACCATCGATACGCCAATTGGATATTCACCAGCGGAAGCAAGCTTGGCTGGTTTCGATCCTGAGTGAGTATAAGTCGCAATATTTTCATGCAGCTTTTTCATGTACTCCCAGCCTTTTTCTTCACCCATCATTTGTAACCATGCGGATACTGTTAAGAATCCTGTACCGGATGAAGCCGGATGAGGCATCACAAGCGTTCCTTTATATTCTGGCTTTACTAAGTCTTCATAAGATGTTGGCATCGGTAACTTTTTCTTTTCTAGCTCGACTGTATTGACGGCAATACCAGTCATAAATGCTGTATTTCCTACCCATTTCTCTGGTTGATTACTGTCTTTAAATTGCGGTTGCACGCGATCAATACCTTCTGGCGTGTAGCCTTCTAACATATCTTTCTCATCAAGAGCTAGCAAACTAGAGGCCGCTGTTCCCCATACAACATCCGCTTCTGTATTTTTGCCTTCAGCTAGAAGCTTAGCTGTAATCACTCCCGTTGAGTCCCGAACAATATTTAAATCAACATCAGGATACTTCTTTTCGAATGATTCAAGATAAACGGGGATCAATTCTTCTTCGATTGCTGTATAAACGGTCAATTCTCCTTCAAGCTTGTCACTATTTCCTTTTCCAGTCGCTTTTTCTTCCCCACCTGAACAGCCAGCAAGTACAGATAATCCTAGAATAGCTGTAAGACCCATTAACGTTCGTTTCGTTGGTTTCATTCCTTTTTCTCTCCTTCATGTTGATTTCGTTGTTTTTTCCTACAACTTCACTATAAGAAATGAATGTTAATACTCATTTGGTCGTTTGTTAAAACTTTGTTTAGTATGCGAGTGCTTGGAATTGTGCGTTTTTACGTATAATCCAAAGAAAAGCCACACTCACCCCCCCCTGATTATTTACATTTCCTTTACATTCAAAGAGAACTCCCACACAAATCCACCATTAATCCGAAATTTATGTGGAATGTTAAAATTCAAAGGCTGATATTTCCGATAATACGAAAAAGCAGTAATCCCTTTTCACAGGAATTACTGCTTTTGAACCTCCCCCCACCTATCGCTTCTCACTCTTAGGTGAAGGTTTCTTGTCGATCCCCTCGATATCAGAAGCTGGACGATGTCCATAGGTGTACACGACACCCTCGTCTTTCTCGGGACTGACGCTCCCATACGGAAGCAGTGGTCTTGACGCAAGAGGTCTCCCGACAACTTGCTGCCACCGTAAGCAACAGAGACTCTGGGGCGGTTCTACCCATCTACTACGCCTGTACAGGACGTAGATACGTGATACTAGTTAGCATCACTTCTCGAAACTTCCCGTGCAAGTACTGGGATAAGATATTCCCTGCACCGTGGACATCTCGATGGCGTTCATAGCCGCAAGAGCATCGGTAGTTTCGCGAACGGACTTTGTTTCGTTTTCCACAAGCAGGACATGCTTGCGTCGTGTAGGCTTCGTTTTCTTTTGATAATGAGATACCGACCACTTCTAATTTATAGGCCAACTGTTTCGTGAGTTTTCCAAAGCTCCAGTTGCTGAGTTTTTGGGATAATTGCTCCATCTTCTGTAATAGCTACCGCTTCGACAATAGCGAAATCAATTGGATTTAGTACATCAGCTCGCACCATCTCAGCGACATGAGATAAATGTTGATCTGTGAAGTACATTTCTCCTTGATTGATCTTCTTGCGCATCGCTGGGTCTGCTTGGAATGGTAAGCGTTTATTGACGATCCCCGCTTCTGCCATTAATTTATCAATATCAAACCCAAGTGAAGCTCCGGTATATACGTCAACTTTAAATGGTTCATCTTTAGAACGAT
>NKXN01000075.1 GCA_002261155.1 Bacillaceae bacterium SAS-127
CAGAACCGCCCCAGAGGGAAGTTCGATTCTCTCTGTTGCTTATGGTGGCAGCAAGCTGTCAAGAGACACCTTGCGTCAAGACCACTGCTTCCGTCTGGGAGCGTCAGTCCCCGAGAAAGACGAGGGTGTCGTGTACACCTATGGACATCGTCCAGCTTCTGATCTCGAGGGGATCGACAAGAAACCCCCACCTCAAGTGAAGTGCGAAGCGATAGGTGGGGGAGGTTCATCGCCGTTTTTAAAATCAACGATGGACGTAAGCTCGGGATGGGTGAGTGTTTTCTACTTTATCTTCGGTATTGCGGCTGTGATTGGTGGAGGTGCAGGCGGTTGGGCAGCTGATAAATGGGGGGCAAAGCGTACGATTTTAACAGCGATTTTATTATTTGCTGTGATCATCTTTATGATTCCGAAAGTCACGTTCTCGATCCCATTATTTTTAGTATTTATGGTTTTATGGAGCATGTTGAGCTGGGGAATCAGCCCTGCGCAGCAAAGCTATATCATCGAAGCGGCACCAGAAACAGCGGACATCCAGCAAAGCTTGAACAATTCCGCTGCACATTTCGGGATCGCTTTAGGATCAACCGTAGGAGGAATCGTGATCAGTCATTACTCTGTCGAACAAAACGCGACAGTTGGCGGCGTCTTTGTCCTCCTTGCCTTCGCGACAGCTCTATTTTCGATTACCCGGACTCGTAGCTGAGCCGGGTTTTTTCTTATATAATAGTAAGATATTAATGTGGGATAAACAGAAAAGGGAGCCAATTATGCATAGAAAATGGAGTAAGGTCAAAAAACAATTAGATGGATTGATATGCGACAGTTTAAGGGAGCGCATTTTGTTCCAAGTGACAAATTATCGTAAAGCTCATGATCAGCTGGGGAGAGTTTTTATTCGAGTAGATCAAAAAGAAGTCATTAGTATGTGCTCAATAAAGACGGAATCGGAAATCAACGAAAGAGAATATGAGCTAAGAGATGATGATGATATATACAATAGAAGTGAAAATTTAAGGATCGAAGAACAAGCTAGAAAGTGGGCAAACGCTGATGGTTATTTTGAACAGACTGATTTTTTTCAAGCGCTGGACGAGTATTTTTCCGTGAAAATTGAGCAGGCTCTTCGTTCAACTAATCCTCTCGTTAAGATGTTGGCCGTTATTGATCGCAGAACTGGAAAATGTACGCTGTTAAAACTTCAGGAGCAGATGGAAGAGGAGCATCCATTTGTGAAGTATATGTATGAGTTAAGGATGGAAACTAGCTGCTAAATAGAAATAAAACAAAGCGTATTTTTCACGCTTTGTTCAGTCAATGCTATTCATTAAATCTTCCATGATTGTTTCGTCCATAGGACCGACGACTTTTTCTTGGATGAGACCATTGGAGTCGATGATGTAGCTCGTTGGGATCGTGTACGCTTGATATTCTGGTCCGACTGTTCCTTGTTCATCAAGTGGAATCGGGAAGGTGAGTTCGTACTCGTCGACGAAGTCTCGAATACTTGCTTTCCCTTTATCTGTGTTCGTTAAGTTGACGGCTAAAATGGCGATTTCATTGTCTTTATTTTTTTCGTAAAAAGATTGCATATGTGGCATTTCTGCTTTACAAGGTGGGCACCATGTGGCCCAAAAGTTGAGAATTACTTTCTTGCCTTTATAATCTGAGAGTTGGACTTGTTCTCCAGTTAACGTCGTCAATTCAAAATCAGGTGGTATGTTTCCGGGGTCAAGCCCGATTGGCTCGGTTGAATTGACTTCCTCTTGTTGTATAGTTGATTCGGCTTTATTGTCGGGTTTCCAAACATTGACGATGATGATGCCGAAAGTTAAAGCTAAGATCGCGAATGTTAACATTTTTTTCTTCATGGCGCGTCGCCTCCTTTAACAAAAGTATGAACGGCTTTTGTTAAGGATTGATGAAGAAATCAACATGAAGTGGAAGCGTGATCGAAAAACGATGATGATGTCCGTCTGTTTCCACGCTAATCGACCCTTGATGCGCTTCAATAATTCGGCGAGCGATAGCAAGTCCTAACCCCGTCCCCGGTGTACTTCTTGAACGCTCTATTCGATAAAAACGATCGAAAATCATCTCTTTTTGCTCTGGATCAATCCATTGGCCATAGTGGGAAAGGGTGATTCGATACGTGTGATCTACACAAATGCCACGGATATAGAAGTGGTTTCCTTCATTATAATCAATCGTATTTTGCAAAAGATTCGTCAACACTTGCTTCAAGCCATCTTTATGTCCCTTCACAATCGCTGGTTCAAAGTCCGCCTCGAATGTCGAAAACGTATGCTGTAGTTTTAAATCAAAAGCAGTGACCGATTCATGAAGCAGTTTGTCCATCTCGATCTCTTCAAAAGGCTTCTGTAAAAAATAAATGCCTTTGTCCCAAGCGTTCAATTCGGTAATTAACTCGACTACTCGCGTAATGCGCTGTGATTCATCCAAAAGGGAGCCAAATAATGCAGCATCGCCTTTAATGACTTCATGATGAAGCGCTTCTAAATAACCGTTAATATTAGTCAGAGGTGTTCGCAATTCGTGAGCGATATCCTTTAACATTTCTTCTCGCTGATTTTGGACAGATGCTAACGTTTCGACCATTTGATTGAAATTACTCGCCAATTCAGCCAATCCGCTAGAAGTAGAGACATCGACTGGAGCGGGGGTGCGGCCAGCAGAAACCTCTTTTGCCGCATTGGATAAAATTTTGACTGGCTTCACAATTTGTTTAGCGAAGAAATAATGGAAGACGCCGGCAATGACGAAAGAAAGAACGCTGACGATCACTAAAAAGATGTTCAGCATTTGCACGAGCTGTGGACCCGTAATATTTTCGGCATTGACTAAAAAACAGGCGTAGTCTTTGACAGACATGCCTGCTAGTAAGATGACGAGAGCGATCACGAGACTATTGACGATGACTAATTTGGAAAGTAATAATTTAAAGTCCTGCAAATTTATACCCCATTCCTCGCACGGTCTGGATGTAATCTTGTGGCGTTTTTTCTTTTATTTTTTCACGAAGATTTTTAATATGAACGTCGATCGTTCGCTCGGTGACCGCTTTTTCATGATGCTGATACAAATACGTTAAAATTTGCTCGCGTGATAACACTTGTTCAGGGTGTTGCATGAACAAGTGCAGCAAGCGGAATTCAAAATTAGTGAGTTCTAACAATTCACCATTCCATTTCGCTTCACCTTTGACAGGCTTCACTGTTAATCCATTGAAACTAAGCTTGCCACAACGACTAGACGTTCTTCGCAAAACCGCTTCGACTCTAACCATCAGCTCAGCGGGACTGAACGGCTTCACAACGTAGTCATCAGCCCCTAATTTAAAGCCGTCAATTCGATTCTTTTCGGATACTTTCGCTGTTAACATAATGATGGGCATGAGGTTTTTTAAATCTTCACGTACCCAGCGGCATATTTCTTCCCCGCTGATTTTTGGCAACATTAAATCAAGAATTAATAAGCACGGGTCTAGTTGTTCAATTAGTTCTTTCGCTGTTTGTCCATCCGCCGCTTCAATAACTTCATATCCTTCTTTCATTAAATAAATTTTGACGAGCTGTCGGATTTTATCGTCATCTTCCACAATTAAGACCGTTTTTCCGATTAAATGGGTGGCTGTCAATGGTGATCCCTCCTTCGTTAAAACTGAAATAAACTATAGGCTGAGAGCCAAGCGCTAATTTTTTGCATTTGTCCGCTTAACACGAGCAAGCCAAGGCCGATCATAATCATGCCGTTCACAAATGATAACTTCGACAAGTATTTATTGATTCGCTTCATCGCTTTTAATGAATAGGAAATGGCGATCGAGATGAGGAAAAAAGGAATCGCCATTCCGAGTGAATAAGCCGTTAGCAAAAACATCCCTTGATTGACGGTATCGGATGAGCTTGCCAATAATAAAATGGACGATAACGCTAGGCCGACACACGGCGACCAGCCGCTCGCAAAAGCCATGCCGAGCACCATTGAGCTGAACATGCCTTTTGGCTTTTGATCTGTTTGTATTTTCTTTTCCATCATAAGAAACTTAATATTAATAAGTCCAGCCATTTGCAATCCAAAGATAATGATCAATAAACCAGCTACTTGCATCACAACCCATCGATAATCCATAAATATTTTTCCTAAAAAAGTAGCGGATGCCCCCATAATGATAAAGATGAAGCTAAATCCGAGAACGAAGCCAATCGAGCGCGTGATTAATTTATTTCTCTCTACTTGTAGTTGAGCATTTTCAATCGTTCCACCTGTTAAATGGGTGACGTAAGCAGGTAATAAAGGGAAGACGCATGGGGAGAAAAACGATAATATCCCTGCGGTAAAAGCAAATAATAAGCCAACATCAGTCATTTGAATCACTCCTTTCTTTCATCATGAATGACTTCTGTTAAGTTTTCATGAAGATCGTATAAAACATTTCATCTCTCACATACTAACGAAGTACGGCTATCACTTAAAAAGGGGATGACTCAATGCAATTTCAAAGTGGGCAAACTCATCAAAATATGCAAACAGGGGCGGTACCTCAACAACTGAACCATGGTGGGCATGAAGTGATGGATGTTCATGAGGTGTTATCGGGTTCGATCGGAGCGATGAATCAGTACACGATGCTGAGACAATATGTGAAGGATCAGGAGCTGCTAGGTATTCTCGATCGACAATATCAATTTATGCAGCAGGAATATAACACGACGGTTGATTGTTTCCATTCCGGCCAAGATCCGGCTGTTCCGACACAGAGCTATGAGATGACCCAAGATAACGACTTCATTTATGGACTTACGCCAACCCAACCGAAGAAGCCGATACAATCTATTTCTGAAATAACGGATGAGAACGTGTCTGGATTGATGCTTGGCGCAGTGAAAGCTTCTGCTGCGACAAAAGCGATGGCTGCTTGTGAAGTGACCAATCCGGTCGTTCGTCGCGTACTTGCGGATTCCGTACCGAACTGCATTGAAATGGCGTATGAACTTTCCATTTATCAAAACAAACATCATTACTACCAAGTGCCGCAATTTTCCCAACAGGATATGCAGCAAATGGTTCAAGAATTTGCCCCTGCCCAAGGCAATCCAACTGCCCATTAAAAAAACAGAAACGCCGTCCTTTTGTGAGGATGGCGTTTCTGTTTACTGGTATAATGAATGAAGAGGTGAACCAATGAATACATTTATCGATTTAGGCATACATGAACGCTGGGCGAAAAAACTAAGCGACCAGAGCATCAATGAGCCGACTCCAATTCAGCAAGAAGCGATTCCATTTTTATTAAATGGGGAGGACGTAATTGCGCAAGCTAAGACTGGTACAGGAAAAACATTTGCTTTTTTACTACCAATCCTTGAAAAAATAGATACGGAAAAAAGTTATATTCAATCACTAATCGTGACGCCAACGAGAGAATTGGCATTGCAAATCACAGCCGAATTACAACAACTAACGAAAGATGAAGATGTGAATGCATTAGCTGTTTACGGCGGTCAAGACGTCGAACAACAATTGAAACGACTGAAGCAGCATATACATATCGTTGTCGGAACGCCCGGCCGATTGTTAGATCATATTCGTCGAGGAACCGTTGATTTAACGGATGTATCAACGTTAATTCTCGATGAAGCTGATCAAATGTTGCACATCGGCTTTTTAGATGAAGTCGAGTCGATCATTCGCGAAACGCCGTTCACAAGACAAACGGCTTTATTTTCTGCAACGATGCCAAAAGAAGTTCGCCAATTAGCGAAACGCTATATGCGTGAGCCACATTCGATCCAGGTGCACAGTAAAGACATGACGGTAGAAAAAATTAGCCAGTATGTCATCGAAACGACCGATCGCCGTAAACAACAGGCGCTGTGCCAAACGATCGACGAAGCTCAACCGTTTTTAGGCATTATTTTTTGCCGAACGAAGCGCCGAGTCAGTAAGCTTTGCGATGAAATGAAAGCGAAAGGCTACAATATTGACGAGCTGCATGGCGACTTGTCCCAAGCGAAAAGGGAGCGAGTAATGAAGCGATTCCGTGATTGCGAACTTCATTTACTAGCAGCGACAGATGTTGCGGCTCGTGGACTCGACGTTGAGGGAGTGACGCATGTATTTAACTACGACATTCCACAAGATGTCGAAAGCTATGTTCATCGTATCGGCCGAACAGGGCGAGCAGGGGAAGACGGAGCGGCCTTCACCTTTGTGGCTTTGAAAGACAAAGACTTGCTGAATGCGCTTGAAACAGGACTTGGACGTAAGTTGGAGCGAAAAGAAGTCGAGGTGGGGGAGTTGCCGGTCGTTAACAATCGAGCGAATCGTCCTTCTGGAAAGAAAAATAACCGTAGAAGATGAGTAAAACCAGCCTGTGGGCTGGTTTTTATTTAGTGAACTTTTTCGCTTGTCGGTGAGATTTTATATATTTCAGTCTAAAGGCGAGATAGCCTTAAAATGATTCCAAAAACATTAGTGACACAACATTATTCTACACCCCATTTGAAGACCCCCATTCGTCCATTTTAACTTGCAATCCTCGCGAAGCTCGAAAAGAAATGTAACAGATTTCTCCACTTGTCATTGTTAATGTTCGATCTTTTTTATTAATTTCTCGAACATGCTGTAGATTGATAATATAGCTTTTATGACAGCGGTAAAATCGGCTGTCTAGGCTTTCAAGTTCCTTTAACTTACCATAAAATTCATAGTGTCCTTTTTTAGTATGTAATTCTATTTTATGAACTTGACTAGATGTAGCAAAAAAATAAATTTCTTCATAGGGAATGTTTTTAATAAGCTCCCCAATTTTTAACTGGAAGTAGTGTCCCTCATCTACATGTCCTAATTGTTTATATTTTTGATAAGCAACTTCTAACGCTGTGATTAGTTGATGTGTAAGCTCCACTTTCTCTCTTTTTACTATGAAGTCAAGTGCGGCCAATTTATATGTAAAAGTTAGTTGAAGCATTTCTGCATGTGTAGTTACAAAAATAATACTTGCTTGAGGGTCATGTTCCCGAATGTTACTGGCTAATTCTAGACCTGTTAAAGAGCTTCCCAATTCAATATCTAAAAAATAACAATCCGCTCGATCGTGTTCTATATAAGTGAGTACGTCTTCAGGACTAGATGTTGCTAAGGCGAATTTTATACTCGGATACTGTATCAGCGCATATTTTCGTAGCTTTGAATAAATATATTCAAGTTGTGCAGCATCGTCCTCGCAAATTATCACTTTCACGTCATTTTCTCCTGTCTTGAATTTCTATTTCTTGAATAAACCAATTCTGTTCGATACGTGTATTCATAAGGACCTGTGGATAACGCCCCAAAATATTTTTAATATTGGCTAACCCAGTACCGCGGTCTTTACCTTTTGTAGAGAATGAGTCCTTGAATATATTTACTAGATCAATTGAATCGTCTTGCAGAGTATTTCGAATAATGATGACAGTTGAATCTGATTTCGTTTTAAAGAAGGCAATATTAATTTCGCCTTGGTATGTCGTTTCGTTTGCTTCAATGGCATTGTCGAGCAAAATACCCATAATTCTTGTTAAATCAATAATGTTCATATCGATATTGTCAATGACTTCAGGTATTTCAATACTGATTTTGATACCTTGTTCATCTGCTTGGAGGGCTTTTGTAGCTAATAACCCTTTTAAGCCAACTAGTTGTAAATGATCTAAGTTGCCCAATACTCTAGTTTTAAATAAGGTATGTGCTTCGGTTTGTAAAATATGGTGTCGAAAATATTCTTTCAAATCATCTAGATTATCCTCATCAAGGTAGCCTTTCATTGTAAGTAAAATATTTCGATAATCATGACGGAACTTTTGCATATCTCGATTAACTTGTTCAAGGGCCTCCATATATGCCGTAAATTGCTCCATCTCTATTATACGCTGCTTAATTTGATTTTCCTTTTTTACATTATATAACAGTAAGCTAAACAAAAGAATCATTAATAGAGAATAGCCTAATTGAATCACTAAATTGATTTTTACTAGTTCCATTTCATCTTGATTAGATGGGATAAAAATATTCAAGTAAAAAACAAAAATGGTCGTGCTAACGATAATGAAAATAAGTATTTGTACAAATAATGGGATATCCAAGTGAGCCATTATTTTTTCGATACTCTTTTTGTAACCATAGACAAAAACGGTGAAAATCAAAAGAAAAAATAAAGAGTGTGAAAAAGTATATACAACGTTTTCTAAATGAAATAGATCAATATTCACAAGTTGTGCTAGATGATCGGCTAACATAGCACCTATAAAGAGAATACATAAGTCTAGTAACACTCGATAATTGTTTGAAAATCTATAAAACAATATGGTGGTTGTTGAAAATAGTGTAAGGATGCCTAACCAATATGCTATCCATATGTATACACAAATAGTTGGTAAAACAATACCTACTATCATAAAAAATATTTTTCGGCGATCTAATTGAATGTTTAATGTATAGGTTAGCCCAACAAATATGGCGATAAATTCGATTAAAGCAGAATAGCTATTCATCTGTTTAATTCCAACTTTCTTTATTACTCTTCATGTGTAAGAAAGGGATGATTCTTCTGAAGTTCTTCAGGTATTTCTTCTTCATGAAAGAAAAATGAACAGGCATTTATTGAAGAAACGCTTGATAATTTTGAAAGAACAAAAACTTTTACTGATTGCAATAGCTTACTCATGGTATTCATAATGACTTCTCTCCTTTAAATTTTTGAGTAAGTAAGGATAAGCTTTGTATCGATATATCTAATACTATGAATTTATGGGTGTATATGGATATGGTAAGCGTAATAATACCTATAGTCAATAAGTAAACATGTGCTTGTTTTCTTAAGTACAGTCGGTGTTCTTCATTAATAATTGGCTGTTTTGGTCGTTCCAATCTACTTCCTCTCTTTGAGCAGTGTAGCAAGCATTCTTGAAGTTCGGTTTATAGCATCATGAACGTTAAAAAAATGATTGTGAACGTCAATGAATAGTGATAACTAATTTAAAAAAGGACGTTAACGACTGAAAAAGAGACTATTTTAATACGAAAAAAGTTTTTTAGTAAATATATATTAAGATAAAGAAGAGATCGGGTTTTATAAATGCGTGGATAAGTATGGGGGATGGAGTTATGAATTCAGATGAAATACTGGTAGTAAAAGATTTAGTTAAAGAAATTGACGGTAGAAAAATTATACAAGATCTTTCATTTTCAGTGAAGAAGGGGCAGATTTTTGGATTTTTAGGTCCCAATGGTTCAGGAAAAACTACGACTATTCGAATGATGACAGGCATGATTCAGCCGACAATGGGGTCGGTACAAATCATGGGATATGATGTTCAAAAAGAATTTAGTCAAGCTATGCAAAACTTAGGGGCAATTGTTGAACATCCTTCTTTATTTAATTACATGACTGGGTGGCAAAACCTTATTCAAAGTGTAAGGTTGTTAGACACTCCCCCGGATATGGAATACATAAAATGGTGCGTTGAAACCGTAGAATTGACGGATAGAATACACGATAAAGTTAAAAACTATTCATTGGGAATGAAGCAAAGGTTGGCGATTGCTCAATCTTTAATATCTTCTCCCAAAATATTAATTCTTGATGAACCTACGAACGGAATGGACCCATCTGGAATAAAAGATATGCGAATATTAATCAAGAATCTGGCCTATGAGCATCAAATCACTATTTTTTTATCTTCCCATCTATTGAGTGAAATAGAGAATTTATGTGACCACGTCCTTATTATTAACAAAGG
Organism: Bacillaceae bacterium SAS-127; assembly: GCA_002261155.1. Taxonomy (GTDB): domain Bacteria; phylum Bacillota; class Bacilli; order Bacillales; family Domibacillaceae; genus Bacillus_CE. Next base: position 9,804 of record NKXN01000075.1, read on the forward strand.
TAAACAAGTGGTTTCAGGGCTGGTGGATGAATTAATACAACAGAATCATTCCGAATTTAAGTTAACGCTAGATAAAGAGAATGTAAATATGGCATATGATTTAATTAAAAGTAAAAATATCACTGTCTCTCCATATGAGGATTATTTGATTGTTCAAGGTAGAATAGAAGAGATCCCACATTTAATAAATGAACTTTACAAAAATGGTGTAGGGGTCTATTTAATAAACCAAAAAGAATCTTCTTTAGAGGATTATTTTATTTCTGTAACTCAGGAGGCTAATAAATGATCATTGGCGCAATAAAAAATGAATTAGAAAAACTATATTGGAAAAAGCGTATTCATGCAATTATAGGGATTATTTTATTTTTTTCTGCACTAATGATTACGATCAATTTTTTTGACAAAGATACTGGAAGTAGTGTGGATTGGAAGGAATCCACCAAAGAAGGCATAGTAAATATTGAAAATCACCTAAGTACGATTGAAAACAAGAACTCACAAGAATATGTTGAACTTTTAAATCAAAAAGACAAGCTTACATTTCATTTGGAAAATAACATTAATCCCGAACATCAGGGTGCATCAGGAATGACGATCTCTAGTGTAGAAGGTATATTCATTAAACTGATACTTCCTTTATTAATTGCTATTATCACAGCGGATATAGTATCTGGAGAGACTTCAAATGGAACTATGAAATCTATGTTGGTAAGACCAATAGGCAGGAAAGGTATCTTAGTTGCTAAGTATAGCGCAGCCTTAATTGTGTCGATAGGGGCTATGTTATTATCGGATTTATTAACATATTTTACATCAATCCCTTTTTATGGTTTGGGGAGTTGGAACGATTTAATAGTAGTAGGGGGCGAGAACTTCAAAGCTATTCCACTTTGGGAGTATATGATGTATGGACTTGCTCTTAATATCATTACGATCATTACTTTAATTAGTGTGTTTATACTAGTATCAATTTTGTTTGAATCAGTTGCAACGACTGTAAGTTTATCAATCTCTATTATTCTTTTTGGTGGATTGCTAGCTAATTTACAAAGCCAACTAGATTTCTTAAAATATTTCTTTGTATTAAACTTAGACCTTGCTTCGCATATTACAGGAGAATTTTCTGCTCAAAATACTTCATTGTCATTATCTTTAATAGTTATGGTCATGACTGCGTTCATCGTTTCATGTTTGACTTTTGCAAGGTTTACTAAAAAAGATATGCTTATTTAAGTTTTTGGCAGTATTAAGTATTGTTTATATGATGCCCAGAAAAGGTGAGAGTTATGAATAGTTTGGCGGGACTAAATGAAAAGGGCCTTAAAATGGAGGAATAACATATGTATAAACAAAGTGCAAAAAATAGGAAAGTAGTAAAGAAAATTACTGGATTTGGTTTATTATATGGGATCTTTTCTTTCTTATACTCTTTGATCAATGGCGCATATATAAATATCGATGCCGTTATTTTGATAATATGTATGCTCATTTTGTTTGTGGACTGTCACTTAATTGATAATAAAAAAAAAGAGAAACTTACATAATGAAATATAAAATTGGAAAATATGTATTCCTAATTGCTTCACCCATATGTTTTTATCTTTTTGTCAAAGAAAGTTTCCCATATAACTATTTTTATTTGCTTTTGACGATATGGTTCCTTTATATGTTCATCAATGAACAAGCTGAGCTAGAAAGGGTAGCTGCTAAAACAGAAAACTTAGCATTAGTATTACTAAATATAGTTGTTGGGGTTGTTCCTATAATAAGCTCGGCTCTAGTCTTCTTTTTTCATGAGAAGAGTGTTACTTGGCTGTTTATTTTCATGGTTATGATCTTTATCAATTTACTCATTAAAATTTTGCTCCAAAGAGAAAATAGAACAAGTTGATTCGGCTCTAAGTGTCTTATCTATTTCTATATCCTCAGTTGCTTTCATGATTCTTCTTAAAAGCAAGGAGTCGGAAAATGATCCATTTCCGACTCCTTTTCATCTTATAAGCTTTTCTCTTTTCTTTTCCCACCAAACGGATACCACCAGTTCCAATCACCTAATAGTTTCATTAAGCTTGGTACGAGCAGTAAGCGTATAATCGTGGCGTCAATGGCAATCGCAATCGCAATACCGATCCCGATTTGTTTGACAGGGGTAACGCCGGTGAAAGCAAAGGCGCCGGTGATGACGATCATGATCAGTGCCGCGGCAGTAATGACTTTACTTGTGTTCGCCAGCCCTTCTACAGTCGCTGCGGTATTGTCCCCTGTTTTTAAGTAAAATTCGCGAATGCGTGAAATTAAAAATACTTCGTAATCCATGCTTAAGCCGAACACGAGGCTGAATACAAGCACAGGTAAAATTAAGGAAATATCCATTTCCGGCAATCCGAAGTGTCCGCCTTGGAAGATCCAGACGAGAATGCCGAATGTCGACGTTAAACCAACGACATTCATCATAATCGCTTTAAGCGGAATGATGATTGAGCGGAACGCTAGCATCAAAATGATAAAGGTTGAGATTAAAATGATCGCGACGGCGAGTCCGATTTTATCGTAAATCTCATCGTAAATTTCTTGATTAAACTTTGGTTGACCGCCAAATTGGATGTCAACTGGCCACTCTTTTTCACTCCAAGTGCGAGCGAGTGATTGAGCTTTCTTTGAACTTCCCTCTACATTTAGATGAACAGGGATTAGTAATTTTTCTCCTTGCACAAATGGTTCAACCGCTGGTTCGAGCTGTTGGCGCATTTGTGGTTGTTCAAGGGCAGCTGCTAGTTGTGCAGGATCATCGATTTGGCTTGCTGCAAACAACGTATCGATGCCAGTCACTTCTTTTTCTTTGCTGAACGTGTCTTGCAGTTTTTTTATTTGTTCCAATCCTGCTTCATTTAGCCAACCGTCTGGGCGCTCCGCAATGGCATAAATCGTACTTTTGTTTTCTTGCATAAATGTCTCTTCAATTTTCTCGTAAGCGATGCGCGATTCGAAATGCTTTGGCAATGAATCGGTCGTCGGGATCGCTAAGCGCATATGTTGGACGGGAAGGATGCCAATTATTAAAATTGCCATTGCGACCAGTGTAATGAAAACGGGGCGCTTCATGACAGCTCCGGCAAATATCCGCCAACGGGCACGGCTATCACGATCTGTGCGAACGATGCGCCACTTATGAATCCGGTCGCCAAGCACATACAGCATCGCTGGCAACAGTGTTAATGATCCGAGCACCGCAATCGCAATGACGACCATGCCGCCGATGGCAACATTTTTGAAAATATCTATTTCAATCACAAGCATGGAGCCAAGTCCGATAAACACACAAACGGCAGAGAAAATAATCGAGCAACCGGCTGTTTGAATCGTAGTGATAAGTGCTTCTGCTTTCGACTGTTTCTCTAGTTCTTCTTTATAACGATTAATGAATAATAGAGAAAAATCGATCGACAGTGCTAGCCCAATCATCGGAGCGATATTTAAAATAAAAATAGATAGTTTAATTTCCTGTCCAATAAATGTCAGTAAGCCGAAGCCGATAATAATCGTAATCGCCCCGACAACGAGTGGCAACATCGATGCTACGACTGTACCGAAAGCGAATAGTAAAACGAGAAGCGCTACCGGAAGCCCGATCAATTCCGCTCGTTTTAAATCATCTTGACTTACTTTGTTAATGTCCTCTGACAGAACAGGAGAGCCGGTAACAGTAACGCCGGCTTGATCATCGGCTACCTTTTTCACATCTTTAATAATGTCCGACATGTCTTCTAGCTTTTCATCATAATGGAGGACAGCATAAGCGGTGTCCGGTTTCATGAGTGTGTCATCTGTTAACGGCGATTGAATCTTTGTTGCTGTGTTTTGCTTTTCAATGGCTGTCAATGCATCATCGATCGTTGTCCGAAAGTCTTCATTCGATTTGCTTGCTTGTTTTTCAAATAAAAGCAGTAAAGTGGACTCTGGAAAATCGAAAGTCTTATTTAATTCCTTTTGTACTTGTTCGTATTCTCCATCGGTTCGGAACCCGTCTCCTTCAAGTAAAGAAGGGAGCTGAATGGCGAAATACCCCATTGCTACGAAAAAAATGAGCCATAGCGCGAGCAGCCACTTATGAGTACGAACGATGAAAGACGCTAGGTTGTTCATAAATCCAAACTCCTCCGATCTATTTAGGATGTGTCATTGATGTTAAATGTTGTGGTTTCTTTTAATCATACGATAGGATGTTTATTTTGAGAAATAAAAAAATTTCATGAAGAGAAGATATTTAGGTAAGTAATTCGGTCGTTGCACTTATCGAGCGCCATTCCGCCAAATAGCTCAGTATCAGTTCTACAAAAAAAGGACAGTCTAATCATAAAGGGGGTGAATTCCTTTGGCAAAAGACGTTCTTTGTGAAGTAAATAACTGTACTTTCTGGGCGCAAGGAAACAAATGTTCAGCGGAAGCTATTTATGTTGTCAGTCATAAAGGGCAACAAGCATCTGACAGCAAAGAAACCGACTGTAACACATTCGAACCCCATATATAAGAAGATAAGCGGAGCCGACTGTAGACATCCGCAACTAAACGAAAACACCAGCTACCATCACGGCAACTGGTGTTTTCGTTTTACTCTTGACTAAGTGGCAATTGAATAATAAAAGTGGTACCGAAGCTAGAGCTTTCTTTTAAGGTTAAGTCGCCATCAAGGGCGTTGGCTAACAGTTTACTGAAAGGAAGGCCGAGGCCGAGACCGCGAATTTTATATTTTTTATTATCGCCTCGGTAAAATCGTTCGAATACTAGCTCTTGTTCGGCTTTTGGAATGCCTAAGCCGTTATCTTTTACTTCGATTAACAAAAGCTGATTTTCTTCCGTCAATGTAATGTCAATTCGACCATCTGCTTCGACAGCGTGTTTAGCGTTGTTGAGCAAGTTGACGATAATTTGCTGTAGTCGAACAAGGTCGGTGTAAATGATTCGGTCGGTCGTTAGTGTCGTTAACTCGACAGTGAGCGAATCGAGGTCTTGCCCTATTTTCCATTGATGCACCATTTCAGTCATTAGCTCGTTGACGTGATGTTCTTCCATGGCAACGGGCAGAGCATTCGCTGTAAAGGAGTTAAATTCTAATAAATCGTTAATCATTTTTTGCATTTTAGCCGTTTCCTTTAAGGAGACGCTCAGAAATTCGTCGGCTTCATCCCCGGTGACCACTCCATCTTTGACAGCTTGTAGTAGACCGCTAATCGATGTGACAGGAGTTTTTAGTTCATGGGTGACACCAGCTAACAGCTCTGCTCGCAACGCTTCTAGTTGCTGTAGCTTTTGCGCCATTTCCTTAAATGAATAGATTAAGTCATACACTTCCTGTTCTTTCGTATGCTCAGGGAGATGCACGTTGTAATTTCCCTCTTGAATTTGCTTGGCTGCTTTCGCTACTTGACTGATCGGTTTAGACAGTCTGCGCGATAAAATATAAATCGCCGCCCAGCCAAATAATCCGAGGCTGACGATCAAAATGGCTAACAAACGGTACTCATCGGTGACATTTCCGAGTTCGTTTTCCGGTTGTAGCATAATGACCCAGCCGAACACGACATCCTCCACTTCAATCGGCTTTTTAATCATCCAAATGCGCGCTTCCTCCGTACCCGTCGGATACTTTAGCACATCTCTATTCTTTTGTAGCAGATCGATAGGGAAGTGATCTAAACTGTATGGTCCATCGGATTGATTCGTGGACAACACTTGACCAGAGGCATCGGTAATATAGATCGCCGGTGGACGTTCAGATTGTAAAAATTGATCGCGACTTTTCAACATATTTTTATCGATAGAAGGAGAAGTGTTGGGCTGCTGGCTACCCGCGATGCGATTGGCTAACTCCTCAGCGATGAATTCAGAGACTTCTAAACGATTTTCTAAAATCGTATGCTGAATCCAAGCAACGGAAAGGATCGTGACGACGATCAAGCCAAGGACTAACGTCGCTACATAGCGGGTCGTCCAATATTTAAGTAAAGAAATTCTATTCGTCTTTTTCATAAATACAAAATTGATACCCCAATCCTCTCAATGTTTTAATTTCTCCTTCTGCTTGCGGCCAGTTCTTCAACGATTTTCGCAGTCGCTTAATCGAGAGATCCACCGCTCGATCGCTACCATCATAATCCTGTCCCCATACATGCTCAATCAACTGCTCACGAGTAAACGTGCGATTCGGTTGGGAAGCAAGAAAGAATAAAACCGATAAATCGCGTGGAGGTAACGAAATTTCTTCCTCCTTAATCGTCACTCGATGAGCCGTGCGGTCGATCGTTAAACAGCCATAGCTTGTCGTAGAAGAAGGCGTTGGCTCCTCACCGCTTCTTCGTAACACCGCTTTGACTCGTGCCACAACTTCTTCACCGTTAAAGGGCTTCGCAATATAATCATCGGCGCCGCCATTTAAGCCGGATAGTCGATAATTGACATCACCAAGAGCCGTTAGCATAATGACAGGACAAGAACTCGACTCTCGAATTGTTTTTAACACGGTCCATCCGTCCGCTTTTGGCATCATGACATCGAGTAAGACGAGTGCCGGTTGCTCGGCTTGGAACTGTTCGATTGCTGCTTCTCCATCAAATGCTTGTACGACTTGAAAGCCACCTTTTAGCAAATAGGCCTTTAATACTTGGCTGATTGCCGGTTCATCTTCTGCTACTAAAATCGTTGCTGTCATCAGCCCCACCCCTTTTTTCTTCATTATATATAAAAACATAAAGAAGCTGCCAATCAGACAGCCTCTAAAAAAATATTAGCGCATCGCCTTTGCTTGTTGCTGGGCTTGGCGAACTTCTTGTGTTAATGTTTGATAATCTTTATCTTTATGAGAAATGCCATACGTTTCCGCTTGCTGTTTCATTTTCGCTTCGCGGACCTCTTTTGCTACCGCTTCAAAGTCTTTCCCGTTTGTATCAATCCCAAATTGCTCTGCTTGCTCATATACAATATCTGAAAAGTCTCTTATTTTCTTAATTTGTAAACCCTCTTTATACTTCAAAGAAGAAGCCTCCGTCTTAGTTACGCTAGTTGCTGGTCCTTCTGCCGCCACAATCGTATGCGCCGATCCTAAAATACTAATGGAAAGGGCTCCGCTCATCACATAAGACATCGTTTTTCTCTTCATTTATTTATTCCTCCTATACGGATAGACAAAAATCATTACCTGATAACTACACTTTACAGGAACAATGTGTCAGTAGAATGTCAAATAAGAAAAAAATTATTAATTTTTCAGCGAATTTCTTTCATAAAATTAACAAAAAAAATAGGCAGAGGAAGAAAGTATCCTCTGCCGCTAGTAATTATTTATAGGTGACGAGTTCAACATTCGCTTGTTCAGCTAATGTTTTTCCTAACTGCTCATCTGCTTGATAGAAATGAGAAATGACGCGTGTCACGATGTCACGATTCTTAATTTGTTTGAAGTCATTGAGAATGTTTTTAATAAGGGCCTCTTTAGTTGCTTGATCATAACTGCGATAGATGCGGCCTGCTTGTCCAAACTCATTCGTTTTTTCAATCGCTTGTCGCCCAGCCATGCCTTCCATCGGTTGTAACGGTTCTTCATACTGTTGGGCTTCTTTCGGTGTGTTTTCATAACTATTTGGCTCATAGTTAATTCGACTCGTTTGTTGCTTCACTGGCATATAGCCGTCGCGTTGATAATTATGAACGTTCTTTTTCGGAGAATTAATGTTTAACTGCAAATAATTCGGTCCTAAGCGGTGGCGTTGTGTGTCCGAGTACGAAAAAAGACGTCCTTGTAATAATTTATCTTCAGAAGGCAGCATTCCTGGTACAAGTATGCCTGGATTAAAGCCTACTGACTCTACTTCAGAGAAAAAGTCTTCAGGATTTTTATTTAACGTCATTGTGCCGACTAACTCCCACGGAATGTCTTCTTCTAACCAATCTTTCGTCGCATCTAATGGATCAAAGTCAAATTTGTCCATATCCATAGGGTCTAGCACTTGCACATATAAATCCCACTCTGGGTAATTGCCGCTTTCAATGGCCTCATATAAATCGCGAGTCGCATGGTTAAAGTCTTCTCCTTGAATGGTTGCCGCGTCTTCAATGGAAAGGTTGTTAATGCCTTCCTTAGGTTGCCAACGTAATTTCACGTAAACAGTCTTTCCTTCTTCATTAAACCATTTAAATGCATGTACGCTTGAGCCGCGCATTTGGCGGTAGTTTGCAGGAATGCCTTCATCGGTAAATAAGTGAATTAGCATATTTGTCGATTCTGGAGAAAGTGACATAAAGTCCCAATATCGTTCAGGATGCTGAATATTCGTTGCTGGATCTGGCTTTAACGAATGAATGACATCTGGGAATTTAATCGCATCACGGATAAAGAAGATAGGAAGGTTATTGCCGACGAAATCATAGTTTCCTTCTTCTGTGTAAAATTTAACCGAGAATCCGCGTGGGTCGCGAGCTGTTTCTGGCGAATGTTTGCCATGAATAACTGTAGAAAAGCGAGCAAACACAGGTGTTGCTAATCCTTTCTCCTGTAAAAAGGCGGCTTTCGTATATTTTTTCATACTATTTTTCACGACGAAGACTCCGTGGGCTCCTGCTCCTCGTGCGTGAACGACACGCTCAGGAATGCGTTCGCGATCAAAATGAGCTAATTTTTCAATTAATTGATAGTCTTCTAATAAAGTAGAGCCTCGGCGTCCAGCTGTTTTGGAGTTTTGATTATCAGCTACAGGCGTTCCTTGATTCGTTGTAAATTGTTTCTTCAATGAAAATCACTCCTTTTTAATAATAATTATAATTTAATATTTATTATCTCGTTTGTCAAATAAAAAGTAATTGATTATGGATATCTATGTAACAATAAAAACCAACTCTAATACAAATGCTTGGAAGATGATCCACTTTGTTGTATGATATAGCTGTCAGTAAATAGAAATAAATAAACCAATAATTGAGGTAGTGAAACATGGTGCAAGAACAAAAGCAATTGTTGCTGCTGATGCAAGAGGCGATTGAAGAAGGGCATCGAGATGACAGCAAAGTGGAACAAGTAATGCACATCATTAAAGAGAGAATGCAAGAAATGTATAAAGATGATCTACATAAAGTTTGAACATTGCGGCCGTTGGGTCGTTTTTTGTGTTTAATAGAGTGAACATCCTTCATTTATTTTTTACCCAGCTGGCTTCGTTGACAAACCAATTTTTTGATCCTCGCCATCTCCCTCTAACACCTACTAGCTAAAAACTTCATTTTTTCTAACAGTTCATGTCATTGTCTCTGTCTTTTCCAGAAAGTAAGATAATATGTAAGAAATATTATTTGATATTTCAGAAAATTAAAATGTAAGGGTTTACAAAAAGGAGTGAAAAAGATGTTAACTGGTCAAGAGTATTTAGAGAGCTTGAAGGATGGTCGAGCGGTGTATTTGAATGGGGAAAAAATTACGGATGTGACGGAGCACCCAGCTTACCGTAATTCGGCTCGTTCGATTGCCCGCATGTATGATGCGCTTCATGATCCGGAGATGGGGAAGATTTTGACGACGGAGACGGAGTATGGAGACCGAACACATAAGTTCTTTAAAACGCCAAAAAGTGCACAAGATTTATTGGAATCGAGGGATGCGATCGCTCAATGGGCTAGATTGAGCTATGGGTTTATGGGACGCACCCCTGATTACAAGGCATCGTTCACTGCTCACTTAGATGCTTACTCCACATATTACCAAGGATTTGAGAATAGTGCAAAGGCTTGGTACAAAAAAGCGACGAAAGATGTGCCGTTTATTAATCACACGATTATTAATCCACAAGTCGATCGCTCCAAGCCGCTTCATGAAAATAAAGATGTTTTCGTTCGCGCAGTCAAAGAACGGGATGACGGGATTGTCGTTAGTGGCGCGAAGATGGTCGGAACCGCGGCGGCGTTAACGCATTACAATTTCGTTTCCAACTACGGACCGATGGATTTAGGAGATGGCGACAAGAGTCATGCGCTTATTTTCTTCGTGCCAATGAATGCGCCGGGCGTGAAAATGATTAGCCGTCAATCGTATGAGCTGCAAGCGGCAGCAACGGGTTCACCGTATGATTATCCGCTATCGAGTCGCTTTGATGAAAACGATGCGGTCATTGTCCTTGATGATGTTTTTATTCCGTGGGAAGACGTGTTGACGTATAAAAACGTCGATATTACGAATAACTTTTTTGTGCAAACGGGCTTTTTTAACCGCTTTACGTTCCATGGCTGTACTCGTTTTGCCGTGAAGCTTGATTTTATGGCTGGGCTGTTATTAAAAGCTACAGAAGCATCGGGCACGAAGCAGTTTAGGGGAGTACAAGCGAACATTGGTGAGGTACTTGCCTTGCGCAATATGTTCTGGGGACTTTCGACAGCGATGGCGACTGATCCAGAGTTTGGTATGAATGGAGTCGCGATTCCGAATGGTTTCTATGCGAATTCTTATCGTGTATTGGCGCCGATGACATGGGTGCGCGTGAAAAATATTTTTGAACAAGTCGTCGCAGGCGGACTGATTCAGTTGCCTTCGAGTGCGAAAGATTTCTTAAGTCCAGAGCTTCGTCCGTATTTAGATAAATATTATCGTGGTTCAGGAATTGACGCGGAAGAGCGCGTGAAGTTGATGAAAATGATTTGGGATGCGATTGGTACAGAGTTTGGTGGACGTCATGAGCTATATGAAGTGAACTATGCCGGTAACCATGAAAACATTCGCTTGGAAGCGTTAAAGCACGCCGAAGGAACAGGAGCAGCGAATCAATTTAAATCATTTGTCGATACGGCACTCGCTGATTATGACTTACATGGCTGGACGAATTCTGTTTGGCAAGCGTCGGATCAAAAAGTACCGGTTAAATAATTTTTCCTATATGAACAGTGTGAAAGGAGGAAAACGTGTGGATGATCGTCAATTTCGAAATGCGATGGGCAAATTCGCAACAGGTGTGAATGTAATTTTGACGGAGGTGGAGGGGGATGTGCACGGCATGACGGCCAATGCCTTTATGTCCGTATCACTAGACCCAAAGCTTATCGTTATTTCCATCGGGGAAAGAGCGCAAATGCTTGAAAAGATTAAACAGAGCCAGAAGTTTACCGTTAATATGTTAGCCGCTGATCAACAGGAGCTTTCGATGATCTTTGCTGGTCAGATTAAAGAAAAGCAAGAGGTGGCGTTCGATCGTCTAGCGGATCAACCTGTCCTTAGCGGAAGTGTGGCTCAAGTTACGTGTGAAGTGACAGCCGAGCATGTGGAAGGGGATCATACGTTATTTATTGGCAAAGTGACGGCTATTCAATTAGAAGAAAAAGATCCGCTCATTTATTTTAACGGTCGCTACCGTTCATTAATGGAAGAAGTGCCGACGACTTAAAAGGAGGAGAGCCGCTTGAAAACCATTGTTTTAGAGCCACAAAAGTTAAGCGAGTTAAAGCGACAACCAGAGCTTTGTGTCGTTGCTCTCGGATTTTTTGATGGCGTTCATCTCGGTCATCGCCAAGTGATCCATGAAGCAAGAAACATCGCTTGCGAACAGGGTGTGCCGCTCGCTGTGATGACGTTTTTTCCACATCCGAAAGCGGTGTTATCGAAAGGAAAGCAGCGAGTGGACTATTTAATGCCAGTCACCGAAAAGCAACGGATTTTCAAGGAACTAGGTGTGGATATTTGCTACATTGTTCCTTTCGATCCGGCGTTTGCTTCCTTGATGCCAGAGAGCTTTGTGCAGAACTATTTGCTAGACCTTGGCGTTCGTCATGCTGTCGCAGGCTTTGACTTTACGTATGGCTGTCGCGGTGAAGGACATATGGATCGGATGAAGATGGACTCTGGCGGCCTTCTTGACGTAACAAAAGTGGAAAAGGTCGCGTGTCATGGAGAAAAAATTAGTTCCACGCTCATTCGTGAAAAAATTCGCACTGGAGCAGTGGAAGAGATTCCGAATTGTTTAGGGGAAGCATACCGTGTGGAAGGCCGCGTGAGGAGCTCAATGATTTTAATGAAGCCTTATTATATGCTGCCTTCCCCTGGGCGGTATGCGATCACAATTCACAGTCAAAAGAGACAGTTGTTGACAGAGGCTATTGTGGCGGAAGAGCCGGGGCAAATTTTTTTACCGGATGTGGAAAAGTCGGATTTGATGCAAGGAGAGTATGTGTCGATTGAATGGCAACGCTGTTTGTTTAGGGCGAGGGAGGAATTATTGGTTCGGTAAGGAGGGATAAAAATGTTTCTTGAGCAGAAAACGATTTCTAGGAGTTTAGCAACTAGAATGCTAGAAGCCGCTGTGGATAAGGCGGAAGAGCTTGGGGTGGCTGTCAATGTGGCAGTTGTGGATAACGGCGGACATTTACTCGCTTTTACGAAAATGGATCACGCCCCATTGTTAAGTGCCGAAATTGCCCAAAACAAAGCGTACACAGCGGCGGCCTTCGGGTTGCCTACGCATGAGTGGTATGAATTGATTAAAGATGAACCATCGTTAAAAACAGGCATTGTCCACACGAATCGTCTCACGGTTTTTGGTGGGGGATATCCGGTTCGTTGCGGTGATGCTCTTGCTGGAGGAATTGGCGTAAGCGGTGGAACGTTAGTGGAAGATCAAGCTTGTTGTGAAGCAGCCTTATCCCGCATTAACGGGCTGTAAGATCCAGCTCAACATGAAAAAGCGCAGACGTGTAGGTGGGGATCAACAGCCCGTAAACGCCCGATTGGTTCGGGCCTGCAGGATGCAGGTTACAAAGGCATTGCAACAGGACGTTGCGATTTTAGCCTTTGTTCCTCTTTTCATCAGTGAGGGATGAAGGAAACCCCCACTGATTGAAGTTTCACCTTACTACAAATCAAGGAGGAGGTTAACAGATGAGTAGCATTGTGCGGATTGGACGATTGGAACTTAGAGTAATGGATTTGGAGGAATCGGTGAAATATTATACCGATATTATCGGCTTGCAGGAAACAGGTCGCGATGGTGATCGCGTCTATTTAAAGGCATGGGATGAATACGATCACCACAGCATTATTTTACAAAAATCAGATTCAGCAGGCATGGATCATATGGCGTTTAAAGTGAAGGATGTGTATGAGCTAGAGAAGCTGGAATTTAAAATTGAGCAATTTGGCTGTAAGTTGACTCGTATCCCACACAACACTCGGTTAGCGGAAGGGCAAGCGGTTCGATTTACGATTCCAACGGGGCATGAAGTGGAATTATACACAGAAATTGAACAAGTCGGATCAGGGACAGGGAACGTCAACCCTCATCCTTGGCCAGATGGATTAAAAGGGATCGCTCCTCATCGTTTAGATCATGCGTTATTAACAGGGGATGATTTAGAATCGGCGACGCGCTTTTTTACCGAAGTGCTTGATTTCCACCAAACAGAAAAAATCGTCACGGTTGATGGTGAAGTAATGCTCGGAAGCTTTCTAGCGGCGACGAATAAAGCGCATGATATCGCCTTTGTCAAAGGTCCAGATGCGAAGTTCCATCATGCGGGATTTTATGTGGATAACTGGTATGAAGTGTTGAAAGCTGCGGATATTTTAACGAAAAATGAAGTGCCGGTGGAGGTGACACCTACTCGTCACGGCATTACTCGTGGGCAGACGGTGTATTTCTTTGATCCATCGGGCAACCGCAATGAAGCCTTTGCAAGCGGTTATATTTCTTACTCTGATTTTCCAACGATTACGTGGACAGAAGACAAAATCGGTACAGGGATTTTCTATCATCGTCGTGAAATGCTCGAGTCGTTCTCGAAAGCATTAACGTAAAAGGAGGCAAAACGATGACAGTTCAACAACGAGCGATTGCGCTGCTTGAGGCAGAAAAAACGAAGCAGCCGATCGACCCATTTCCGCAGATGACGGTGGAGGAAGCGTATCATACACAATTAGCGCAAATTCGCCAAAAAGTCGAAGCGGGAGCGAAAGTAGTCGGCAAAAAAATTGGGTTAACGAGCAAGGTGATGCAAGAAATGTTTCAAGTGAATGAGCCAGATTACGGTCATTTACTCGATACAATGATGCATTTGGATGGAGAGGAAGTGTCTTTAGACAATTTTATTCAACCGAAGCTAGAATTTGAAATTGCCTTTGTGTTGAAAAAGGATTTGAAAGGACCAGGCGTGACGATGCTTGATGTTATTGACGCGACTGATTATATTGTGCCAGCGATTGAAATCATTGATAGTCGCATTAAAGATTGGAACATTCGCTTTGAAGATACGGTTGCGGATAATGGTTCTTCTGCTGGGGCGATGATTGGTGGCAAGCCAACGAAAATCGACCAAGTTAACCTATCCTACATCGGGATGGCCGTTTATAAAAATGGCACATACTTCGATTCAGCCGCGGGTGCCGCAGTGATGGGGAATCCAGCGCGAGCAGTAGCATGGCTAGCGAATGCTCTCGGCGAATACGATATTTCTCTTCATGCTGGTGAAGTGATTTTATCAGGGGCTTTATCAAAAGCAGTTCCGGTCGAAGCTGGTGATCAATGGACGGTTGAATTTGACCATATCGGCTCAGTATCCGCCACATTTCAATCATAGGGGGTGCAAGGATGGCAAGGTGTAAAGTAGGTATCATCGGTTCTGGGAATATCGGAACCGATTTAATGTATAAAATTGAACGAAGTCAATATTTACAGATGAGTGTCATGGTCGGAATCGACCCCGAATCAGAGGGATTAAAACGAGCACATGAACGAGGGTATGAAACGATTGATTCAGGCATTGATGGATTGTTAGAAAGACCGGAATTAGTCGATATCGTCTTTGATGCCACAACAGCTAAAGCTCATCGCGTCCACAGTGAAAAACTGATTGCTCTAGGAAAAAAAGTGATCGATTTAACGCCTGCAGCGATTGGACCATTTACGGTGCCGCCAGTGAATCTTCAAGCTCATTTGTCGGAAGCAAACGTTAATATGGTCACTTGCGGTGGGCAAGCAACGATTCCAATTGTAGCGGCCATTGGTCAAGCGGTGCCGGTTGACTATGCAGAAATTGTTGCAACGGTCGCAAGTAAAAGTGCAGGGCCAGGGACGAGAGCGAATATCGATGAGTTTACGCGTACGACATCGAAAGCGATCGAACAGGTCGGCGGAGCGAAAAAGGGAAAAGCGATTATTATTTTAAATCCGGCAGAACCGCCGATTATTATGCGCGATACGATCCATGCCTTAGTGGCAGAGGAAGGAAGAGAAGTGGAAATCATCGCTTCGATTGAACAAATGATTGAGACGGTGCAGCAATATGTACCAGGTTATCGCATGCGTGGAAAACCGCAAATTGAAGGCAAAAAGGTAACCGTTTTTATTGAAGTAGAAGGGGCTGGTGATTTCTTCCCTCCTTATTCAGGAAACTTAGATATTATGACAGCCGCGGCCGCTAAAGTGGGCGATGAGATTGCTAAGCAGTTGACAGCTGCCATGTTGAAGTAGAGGAGGAGAATGATGAAAAAAAGAGACATCGAACTAGTAGACGTCACGTTAAGAGATGGCAGTCATGCGATGCGCCATGCGTTTACCGAGGAGCAAGTACGAGCGACAGCAAAGGGACTCGATCAAGCGGGCATCCGCTACTTTGAAGTATCACATGGCGATGGATTAGGTGGTTCTTCCTTGCAGTACGGATTTTCTAAAGTCGATGAATTGAAGCTGATTGAAGCGGCAGCTGACGAATGCAAGCAGGCGGAAGTGTCTGTGTTGCTTTTACCAGGGATCGGGTTGAAAGAGGATTTGCAGGAGGCTGTGAAAGCCGGAGCGAAAATGGTTCGTGTCGCGACGCATGTGACGGAAGCAGATGTCGCCCGTCAACATATTCAGCTCGGTCGTGAACTCGGATTGAAAACGGTCGGTTTCTTAATGATGGCTCATATGGCGCCGGTGGAAAAGCTAGTGGAGCAAGCGAAACTATTTGAAAGCTATGGGGCTGAAATTGTCTATGCAACAGATTCGGCTGGAGCGCTTCTTCCTCATGAAGTGAAAGAGCGGATTGGAGCTTTAAGGGATGCTCTTCAATGCGACATCGGCTTCCATGGACATAATAATTTATCGATGGCGATGGCGAATACCGTAGCCGCTGTAGAAGAGGGCGCCACGTATGTGGATGGGAGTTTGCGCTGTCTTGGAGCGGGCAGTGGTAATACGCAAACCGAAGTGATGGCAGCTGTATTTGATCGCATGAATATTGAAACAGGAGTTGATCTATATAAAGTAATGGATGTCGCCAATGAAGTAGTCGCTCCGTTTATGCCTCGACCGCAAGAAATCACGGGCTCTAGCTTAATTATGGGCTATTCCGGTGTGTACTCTAGTTTTCTACTACACACAAATGAAGCGGCACGCAAATTCAACGTCGATGAACGAGATATTTTAGTCGAGCTTGGCCGTATGCAAGCAATCGGCGGTCAAGAGGATTTAATTTATGATATCGCCGCTCAAATTGCGGCTACGAAATAGGGGGGAAATAAATGAAATCTGTAACCGCTGAATGGATGGATCAAGTAGCAGAAGAGTTATTTGAAGCGGAAAGTCAAGCACAAGAAGTCGATAAAATGACCGCTCGCTTTCTAGAATTAAACGCTGAAAATGCTTATGAGATTCAAAGAAAACTAATCAAGCTGAAAGAAGAAAGAGAACAAACGAGACGTTCCGGATATAAATTAGGATTAACGAGCCGAGCGAAGCAAGAAATGATGGGCGTCCATGAACCTACATATGGCGTCCTGTTAGAAAATATGCAGCTATTGGAAGGAGAACAAGTCTCGGTCGCTCCGTTTATTCACGCCAAAATCGAGCCGGAAATTGCCTTCGTTTTTGATAAAGAAGTAAAGGGCTCTGCGATCACGACAGCGGCGATTTTAGAGGCGACGGCGTATATTGCTCCAGCGATGGAGATTATTGATAGTCGTTATCGTCATTTTAATTTTACGCTTGCAGATGTGATCGCTGATAATTCCTCCTCTTCTCGCTACATTTTCGGTGAAAAACTGTATCGCCCGATTGATGTGGATTTGCGGTTAATGGGGATGGTGTTTAAGAAGAATGGTGAAATCGAGTCGACGAGTGCCGGGGCTTCCGTGATGGGGCATCCAGCGCGCGCCGTTGCGTGGATGGCGAATAAATTAGCGGCAACAGGCCAATCGATTCAAGCGGGAGATGTTGTGCTGTCGGGTGCTTTAGCGGGAGCGGTAACGATTGCTCCGGGCGATCATTTCTCCGTTCACTTTGATGGGATTGGGTCATTAGACATTACATTTAAGGAGTGAAAAAAATGCCCTTCATTCAAGTGAATATATTGCAAGGTCGTCCGCCTGAAAAAAAAGAGCGGCTCATTGAAGAAGTGACATGGAAAGTGGCAGAGGTTTTGGAATGTCCACAAGAGACGATTCGCGTAATGATTAATGAAATGCCGCCGGAGCATTGGGGCATTGCTGGTGAATCGGTGAAAAAGCGACGGGAAAAGGAGGAACAGTGAATGGAGAACGTACAAACGAAAGTGAAGGAAGTTAAGCTGTTCATTGATGGCGAGTATGTGGAATCAGGAAGCGGTTCGCTGTTTGAAGTGAAAAATCCAGCGACGCAGCAAGTGATCGCTCGCGTGCATGAAGCGACAAAGGAAGATGTCGATCGCGCGTGTCGTGCCGCTCGCCGTGCCTTTGAAGAAGGACCTTGGCGAACGATGCCACTAGCCGAACGCTGTGCGAAAATTCGCCGGATGGCAGAAATTATTATCGAAAGAAAAGAAGAGTTAGCTCGTTTAGAGGCGTTAGATGTGGGTAAGCCTTATCCTGTTGCTTTGGAAAGAGAAATTCCACGCGCCGCGCACAACCTTAGCTTTTTCGCTGATTTTATGGAGCAGCAAGGCGGAGAAGTGTATCCGATGGGGGAAGAATATTTAAACTATACGCGCTATGAGCCAGTCGGCGTGGCGGCACTGATTACGCCGTGGAACTTGCCGTTTATGTTAACGACGTGGAAATTAGGGCCGTGTCTTGCCGCTGGGAATACAGCGGTCATTAAACCAGCGGAAATTACGCCGATGACGGTGTCTCTTCTTGGAGAAATCGCTAAAGAAGCGGGCATTCCAGATGGTGTGATCAATGTCGTACAAGGCTTCGGCCCAGGATCAGCCGGAGAATTTATGACGACGCATCCAGAAGTTGATCTCATTTCTTTTACTGGTGAAACATCAACAGGGAAAGCGATTATGAAAAATGGCGCCGATTCATTGAAGAAGGTTGCTTTCGAGCTTGGGGGAAAAGCGGCGAATATCGTCTTTGAAGATGCCAATTTAGACAAAGCGATTCCCGTTTCGATCCAAGCAGCCTTTTTAAACTCTGGGCAAGTGTGCCTCGCAGGATCAAGAATTTTAGTGCAACGCTCGATTTTCAAGGAATTTGTCGATCGTTTTAAAGAGGCGGCTCTCGCGTTAAAAGTCGGTGATCCACAAGATGCGGCCACGAATATGGGCCCAGTTGTGAGCGAGGAGCATTATCGTAAAGTGACGAGTTATTTAGACATTGCCAAGGAAGAAAATGCCGAGCTTGTTTGTGGCGGCGCGCGCCCTGAACTGCCGGATGATTTAAAAGATGGCTATTATTTAGAGCCAACCGTTTATATTCAAGAAAATCCGCAAGCACGCATTTGTCAGGAGGAAATTTTCGGCCCGATCGTAACGCTTATTCCATTTGATACAGAAGAAGAAGCACTGGAAATTGCCAACAACACCGATTACGGATTAAACGGCGTCGTCTGGACAGATAATTTACAGCGAGCTCATCGAATTTCTCATCACGTTCGCGCCGGCACGATTTGGGTTAACTGCTGGTTTGTTCGCGATTTACGTGCTCCATTTGGTGGGTTTAAAAAGAGCGGCATCGGTCGTGAAGGTGGTCATCATAGTTTGGAGTTTTTCTCAGAAGCGAAGAATATTTGTATTGCACTACAATAGAAAGAGTGAGCAAAGTGTCGAAAAGCACTTTGCTCATTCGTTATTTTTTGAATATTCCGTAATAATCAATTAAAATAAAGAGGTGGTTATTTTTGAAAGCGTTTACTAAAAATTTTACCGTTCAGTGTCACGACACAGAATCGTTATTAAAGACGGCTTTGAAGCAGCAAGTGAATATTCCTTACGCTTGTACAAAAGGTGGGTGCGGTATGTGTAAAGTGAAAATCACAGATGGGCAATTTCGCCTGGGTCTATGCTCCAAGCGTGCTTTAACCGATGAGGAACGGGCAGCAGGCTATGTGCTTGCTTGTCAAACGTATCCACAAAGCAACACGACAATCATCCTTGCCTGAAAATATGAATAGGAAAAGGTGAGATCATGATGGAGACTGAGCAATCTTTTTTGAAGCAGCTAAACATTACGTGCAAGAATGGAATGGTGTATGCAGATGATGCCCGTTCCATTCTTATTTCTATTGAGGCGTTTGGAACGTTGAGAAGAGATTTAATTAAAAATATCGGACTCGACCGTATGAAGGCCTTCTTTTTTCGTTATGGCTGGCAAATTGGCTGGCAGGATGGAGAGAAAGCGCTCGCCGCTGCTTTTGAGACGTTGGAGGACCAGGTGAAATACGGTCCAGTGCTTCACTCTTTAAAAGGGCATGTGCAAGCGTCGATGGATCACATTCGGATTATGGAGCAGGCGGGAAAAGTCCAGCAGTTTCATATGGAGGGCGTTTGGCGACATTCGTATGAAGCTGTCGAGCATGTCACTCATTTAGGCTTGTCTGATGTGCCGGTCTGTTTTACGTTAACAGGCTATGCGAGCGGCTATGTCACGCGTCTTGTCGGTGACACCGTTATTTTTAAGGAAACGCAATGTATTGGAACAGGAGCGGAAGATTGTCGCTGGGTCGGCAAGCTCGCTTCGGAATGGGGCAAGGAAGCGGCTGAGCAAATCGGGTATTGCCAGGAACAGCCGATTTTACGAGAATTAGAGGTTACGAATGAAAAGTTGCGAGAAGAGAAGAATCATTTGGCAAAAGTGATGCTCGTTCATAAAATGCTGACGGAAGAAATTATTAAAGGCAATCACCTCGATTCGATTGCGCAAGTGATGTATGAACAAACCGAGATCCCTGTGTTAATTGAAAACATTCACCATCAGCCGCTCGCTTATCAAGGAATGGAACAAGAGCGGTTGCAGCAAGAATCGATCGAACGAACGATTCGATTAGAGAAAACAAGATGGCTGAAAACCACGAGTGGCCGTCGCTTAATGTCCCCTATATTTTTACAAGGAAAGAAAGTCGGATATTGTTCTTTCTTTTTAGAAAACAATCAAGTCGCTAACGATGAAATTTTGACGATGTTTATTGAACGAATGTGTTCCGTTTGCTCCTTATTATTGCTGAATGAAAAAACGAAATTTGAATCGACGGAACGAATGAAGGGCCGTTTTTTGGATGAGATTTTGAGTGGCAAGTATGCAAATGAGCAAGAAATTCTTAAGCGAGCTAGCCTTATTTCCTTCGATTTATCTAAAGCCTACTATTTAATCGTCGTTCAGTATGAAGTGGCAGCGAAAGATATAAAAAAAGAACTCGCCTTCTATGAACAAATGCTAGAAACAACGGCTAGTTTTTTTAAGGAAGCGGGTTTAAACGCTCTTGTCGGTCAGCGTGATTCGGCGATTATTGTGCTTCTGTCTGAGCCGAGTGGGGATGTATCGGCCCTTTGCCGTGCTTTTTTAAAGGAGCTGTCGAACCACTGCTTCAAGGTAGAATGTCATGCGGGGATTAGCTTGAGGAATGATCGGATTTTCCATGCACAAGAAGCGTATGAAGAAGCGTTAACGGCGCTAAGAATGGCAACTAGGCACATGCCGGTCGTCAGTTTTGAATCGCTTGGGATCGTCGGCATTTTAATTAACAGCAACAATGAAGCAGCTGTTGAGAAAATTGCGAAATATACGCTTGGAAAACTATATGATAAACTGGATGAGAAAAAAATCGAGCTGTTAAATACGTTGTATATTTTTTTGCTCAATGGCGGGAATTTGGAGGCAACGGCGGATGAACTGGCCTTATCTGTCAGTGGTTTACGCTATCGAATGAGCAAAATTGATCAAATGCTAGATGTGAGCTTGCGGGATGCGGAAGCAACTTTTCAGCTTTTGCTGTCCTTGAAATCTCTGAAGTCGATTGGCAAGCTCGATTGGTAGGCAAATAAGGGAGGAAAAATGTGATGCAACCTGTGCGTTTACAGCCTGGAGATGAAGTGCGAATTATTGCCCCGTCAACAAGTATGGCGTTAGTAAAAGGGGAACAAGTGAAGCTAGCGACCGAGCGATTAGAGAGCTTTGGCTTTCGTGTGTCGTTCGGTCGTCATGTTGATGAACATGATATGTTTTTTTCGACGTCGGTGGAAAATCGACTAGAAGACTTGCATGACGCGTTTCGCGATCCGAATGTGAAAGCGATTTTCACCGCGATTGGCGGCTACAATGTCAATCAGCTTTTATCACATATTGATTATGAACTGATTAAAGCCAATCCGAAAATAGTATGTGGCTATAGTGATATTACGGCTCTGCAGTTAGCTATGTATGCTAAAACAGGGCTCATTACCTATTCAGGCCCGCATTTTTCGACGTTCGGTATGAAGCACCTATCTGATTATGTCGTGCAAGGAATGCTCACCGCCTTAACGAATGATGCGCCCTTTGAGATGGAACCGTCAGACAAGTGGAGTGACGACAAATGGTATTTAGAACAAGATCAGCGTACGTATTACCCGAATCGCGGTCCGTTAATTGTGACGGAGGGAAAAGCGGAAGGCCGTCTAGTTGGAGGTAACTTATGCACAATCAATTTGTTACAAGGAACGGAATTTATGCCGTCGTTGAAAGATGCGGTACTCTTTATTGAAGACGATAATGAATCCCATTTAATGACGTTTGATCGACAGTTGCAATCATTGCTACACTTGCCGGATGCGAAACACTTAAAAGCCGTTTTAATCGGCCGTTTTCAAAAAGAGTCGAATGTGACGGAATCTGCGCTCGTTACTTTGTTGAAAAACAAGCCGGAGCTCGCACATATTCCAGTGATTGCCAACCTCGATTTCGGTCACACGGATCCGCTCGCCACGTTGCCAATTGGTGGCTTGGCCGAAGTGGTAGCTGAAAACGGGAAGGTAGAGATTTGGATTAGTTGAATTGAAGCTGTGTTGTAAGATTTACAACACAGCTTTTTTTGGTGCGCCTGGCATGGGTGTAA
>NKXN01000076.1 GCA_002261155.1 Bacillaceae bacterium SAS-127
AAAAAATGCCGGGTAGGAACATTTTGCCGTTCTTACCCGGCATTTTTTGCCGCTTTTATAACAAGAGGAGGGTTGTTTATTTTGCTTCAATTAACGCTTAAAAAAATAAATAAAAGGTTTCATCCCTTTGAAAATGCTAGATCTGCTCACAAAAGAAAATGGTTTTATTATCTGAATTTTAAAAATGGCACAACAATTGCATTAATATTTATAAAAATTTATAAAAACAACGACAACAGGGGTGGGGAAATGAAAAAGTATACAGCATTAATCTTGTTACTCATTGCGATTCTCACGTTTACTGCCGCGTGTGGCAATACGTCTGTTAGTAAAGAAGAGAATGAAAACGATTTCAAAAATAGTGATCAAGCAGGAGGAGCTCTTTCGGGAGAACCAGTGACGATTTTAACAGGGGGAACGTCAGGAGTTTACTTCCAATTAGGAAATGCGTTAGCAAAGCTTTATGGTGAAGAGTTAGGTGCGCAAACGAGTGCTCAAACAACAGGCGCTTCTGCTGAAAATACGATGAAAATTAGTAAGCAAAAAGCAGAGTTAGGTTTAGCAATGGCTGATACAGTGGCAGACGCTTATACAGGGGAAGGGAATTTCGTTCGCTCTGGGGCGTTATCGAATGTAAGAGCGATTGCTTCCCTTTATCCAAACTATTTACAAATTGTCGCTCCTAAAAAAGAAGGAATCCGTACATTAGAAGACTTAAAAGGCAAGGATGTAGCGGTTGGAGCACTTGGAAGCGGAACCGAGATTGTGGCGAAACGGATTTTACAAGGGGCAGGCATTACATATGATGACATTAATGCCGATTTTCTATCTTTTTCAGAGGGTATTGAAGGAATTAAAAATGGGACAACCGATGTCGCTTTTCTTTCTTCCGGTTATCCAAATTCAGGGATTATGGAATTAGCTGCAACGGATGACGTGGAAATTATTCCAGTACCGAAAGAGTTAACAGAGAAGCTTCAAAAGAAATATCCAGCGTTTAAAGTAGGGGCGATTCCAGGGAACACATATAAAGGTGTCAAAGAGGATCGTGATACCGTTTTAGTTAAAAACTTAATGATTACTCATCAAGATTTATCAGAGGAAAAAGTATACTTACTGACAAAAACGATGTTTGAGAATTTAGATGATCTTCGTAACGCGCATAATGCAGCGAAGCAAATTGAATTAGAAACAGCGGTGGAAGAACTACCGTTACCGCTTCATCCAGGAGCAGAGAAATACTACAAGGAAAAAGGAATAATCCAATAGAGAGGGGATGACGTTATGACAGAAAATAAAAATACAATGCCGGAAACAGCCGGGGGAGAAGAGGGAATTTTACAAAAGTACGATAGTGAATCAAGGTTCAGGAAAATTGACGCAGGTTTTTGGCGTTGGGCTGTTTTTATTTTAAGTGTTGGTTTGGCAGGCTATCACTTATATACGGCTTACTTCGGTCCACTTGATGCTCTTCGTCATCGGTCGTTGCACACAGCGATTATTGCCGCTTTAGTTTTTATTCTATATCCAGCTTTTTATAAAAAGAGTGCAAGTAACAAAGTGACGATTGTCGATATGCTCTGGTCCGTAGCAGCCCTTGCTACGGGTGGTTATATGATTTTTGATTATGAAGGTATTGCTACAAGAATGTCTATCTATATGCCGAGTAACGTCGACATTGCTTTCGGTATTTTAACGATCATTGTTGTGATTGAAGGCGGTCGTCGTGTAGCAGGGAATGCTTTAACGATTTTAACCGTTTTATTTCTGGCTTACGCTTTTTTTGGGCATTCATTTCCAGATTTATTGAAACATTCAGGGAAAGACTTAGAAGATATCGTAACGTATATGTATTTATCTACGGAAGGAATTTATGGTATTGCGATTTCCGTATCTGCTTCTTATATTATCCTCTTTATTTTATTTGGAGCGTTTTTAAATAAATCAGGGATGGGGAAATTTTTCACAGATATTTCGCTTAGTGTAGCTGGTCATACGTCTGGTGGACCGGCGAAAGTATCGGTCATCTCCAGCGGTTTGTTAGGCTCGATTAACGGAAGTGCACTAGCGAACGTTGTGACAACAGGAGCGTTTACGATTCCGTTAATGAAACGTGTCGGCTACAAACCAGAGTTTGCTGGAGCAGTGGAAGCGACGGCTTCAGTTGGTGGACAAATTATCCCGCCAGTTATGGGAGCAACGGCGTTTATTATGGCAGAAACATTAGGCATGCCATACAATCAGATTGCTCTCGCGGCGATTTTACCTGCTTTCTTGTATTATTTAGGCATTATTTTAATCGTCCATTTCCGAGCAAAAAAATTAGGCTTACAAGGAATGTCTAAGGCTGAGCTACCAAGTTTCTGGCATGTATTAAAAACTGGCGGTCACTTATTAATTCCGATCTTTGTGTTAATCGGCATGTTAATGGCAGGGAAAACACCGCTATATGCTGCTTTCTATGCGATTGTTCTGTCCGTTGCGGTTAGTTGGTTTAATAAAGAAACACGCATGGGCGTGAAAGAAATTTTGGCGGCGATGGAAGAAGGAGTTCGAGCGGCTCTTGGGGTCGCGATGTCATGTGCGATGGTTGGTTTGATTGTTGGTGTTAGTACGTTAACGGGCTTAGGTCCAAAACTAACTCAGTCCATTCTTGCGCTTGGTCAAGGTGATATGTTCTTGACGCTCGTGTTTACAATGATCGCTTGTATCATTATGGGAATGGGATTGCCATCTATTCCGACGTATATTATTACAGCGACGATGGCAGCACCTGCTTTGCTGGAATTAGGAGTAGCTCCATTCGTTACTCATATGTTTGTATTCTACTTCGGAATTTTAGCAAACGTCACGCCACCAGTTGCTTTAGCTGCTTTTGCAGGGGCGGGAATTGCAGGAGCGAGTCCAAATAAGACGGGATTTGAAGCATTGAGGCTCGCGCTTTCTGGGTTTATTATTCCTTACATTTTCGTCTTTTCACCGGTCCTTCTTATGCAAGATGTAACTAGTCCATGGGAAGTCATTTGGGTCACGATCACAGCGATTATCGGTATACTCGGATTGAGTGTAGCGCTAGAAAGATATTTTATTACCGATCTACCGTTACCACTTGCGATTCTTTGTTTACTTGGTTCAATCACATTAATTGTTCCTGGTCTTTGGACAGATATTACAGGGCTTGTTGTACTGGCAATTGTGTTTGGGCAACAATTACTGTCTCGCTCGAAAGGACAACCAAACATACAAGATTCAAACGCGATTTAATGATCAAAACAGCTGTTAGGGGCTCCTGACAGCTGTTTTTGATCATGTGAAATATTCAAGCTTAGCTTCGGGAAAATATTGTTCAATATAGTGTCCGAAAGTAGTTTGAATGTCCTCTTGTTCTTCTTTTTTATAGACGTATTTTCCGATTCCATATCGTCCCCACTTGTATTGACGCTTTTCTTCTTCCATTTCTAGTTTTGTCATCGGATAATTTTTTTCAATGACACGTTTCGCTGGTTTCGTGAATCGATGCTGAATGAGTTCAAAGGTTAAGTCTTTCGTAGCATAGGTTGGCAATGTTTCTTTTAATGTTTGGAATAGCTCTAAATAACCTTGTTGCCAATCGTCATATAAATAAATTGGGGCAATGATAAAACCAAGGGGATAGCCTGCTTTCGCTACTTTTGCTGCTGCTTCTACCCGTTCGGCCAGTCTAGAAGTTCCAGGTTCCAGGTGTTTGATCACATAGTCTGCATTCATGCTAAAGCGAAAGCGCGTTTTCCCGTTATGTTTCGCATCTAGCAAGTGATCGACATGGGCAAACTTTGTCACAAATCGAAGCTTGCCATATTTAGATTCACCAAAAAATTCAATCGCTCGCTTTAACGAGTGGGTTAAATGATCAATACCAACGATATCTGATGTACAAGAGGCTTCAAATCTAGTAATATCGGGTGCTCTCTCGGCCATATAATTATGTGCTGCTTCTAATATTTCCTCGGTATTCACATACGTTCGAATGTAAGGTTTGCTTCCCATCGTTGTTTGTAAATAGCAATAATGGCAATGTCCCATACAGCCAGTAGCTAAAGGAATAGCATATTCAGCAGATGGCTTTGATGTATCAAATTTGAGCGTTTTACGCACCCCGACGACAAGAGTAGATTTAGCGATGCGATATTGCTGGAAATGATTATCACCGGGTAGATTTCGCACTTGATTGTGAGAGGTTGTCTGTCTAATTTCAATCCCCATATTGGTGAATTTCTTTTTTAATTCGTGTCCAAGTGGATACTCTAGTGCTCGGGGCTCGATATACACAAGCTGAGGAATAAAAGGTTTAACCAATGTTCGACCTCCTATTCAATCGCCCCGAAGTAACGAGCGAATTCCTGTTCCGCTGCCGCTTCAGATGGATAAATAGCAATTTGTTGATCTAGGGGATAATATGTTTCGTATAAAAACAGTGCCAATTCTCCCGGTCGCTCCGGGTGATGAACAACCGCGGCTTGTTGCACATTCGCAGCTGTATACGTATGAGGATTACGATAAATAACATATACGATATCCCCTGCTTGGTAAGCTTGTTCGGATAAGTCCATATCAGCACCTGCTTTCTTCAAAAATGTATCTATCCTTAGAGTGTCTTGTTATGAAGAAAACATTCGTTGATTTTCAAGAAAAAGAGGACACTTCTTATAGGAGAAGTGCCAATATATATTTAGACGCGTATCCGGCGATGGACGAACAAGCCGATTAATACAAGGATCATAAGGGAGCCTAGGGCTGTTCGGCTAGCGATATTACCATAGTCGGCTAAAAGTAGAGTGATCGTTCCATAAATGAGTGGTCCGACAATTGCTGATACTTTTCCTGAAAAAGCGAATAAACCAAAAAATTGTCCGCGTTTCTCTTCAGGTGTGAGCTCGATAATAAACGTTCTGGAAGTGACCCAGACAGCCCCCAATGAAACACCGAAAAGACTGCCTGTTACCCAGAACATTGTACCATTCACAGCAAACGTACCGAGAAATAACGCAATAAGTAAGATGATTCCGACGTACATAACGGATTTTTTCGCCCCAACAGTTTTTGTCACATATCCAAAAATAAAGGAGCCGATAATGCTTGCTATCGTTGATACTAAGTAAAGTAGGATGAATTCTCCTGATGAAAAGCCGACGATCGCTTTTGCATAGACAGCCATCATCGCAATAGCGGTGGCAATAGCATCATTGATAAAGAAATAAACGATCATAAATAAAAAGATCGCTTCGTGCTGCTTCATCTCTTTAAATGTAGCGTAAATTTCTTTGTACCCTTTGAGAAAATCTCCTTTTTCGGATGGGGGTAGCGGTGTTGTTTCCTTTCTAGTTAACATTAACGGCAAAGAAAAGAGAAAGAAAAGTATTGCTGTTGGAATAAAGGCGCGATGGAAGTTTCCATCACCAATGAAAGGGTAAATTGCTAATCCAGCGAGCGTTCCGATATAGCCTACGGCAACGCCAAACCCAGAAAGTAGTGGGATTTCTTCTTTTGACCCTAAATCAGAAAGCATGGCATCATAGAAAATTAAGCTAGAATGGTAAAAGAACTTCGCGATGACAAATAACAAGATGACGAGCACAAGAGCGGCGGGAAGACCGAAAAGACTACTTCCGAAATTCATTGATGCGAAAACACCCATGCCAATTGTACATACTATCGTAATGAGCGAAAAAGGAATAATATATCTCTTTTTTCGCCCTGTGCGGTCAATCAAGACACCGAAAAGTGGGGAGAATAAGACAAGAAACAAGCTAGCTACGGCGTTAGCATATGAAATAAACGTGCTGGCAATTTGATCTAACTGCTCACTTCCGCCAATGGCTTCTTGTAAATAGAAAGGAAAAAAGATTGTAATAATATTGGAAGAAAAAATTGTGTTGGCAAAATCATAAAGTGCCCAAGAAAGAACAGGCAATGAAAAAAATAACCCCCATGTCGATCGCTTGCCGGGCATAGTGCTTTCTTTTCCTTGAAGATGTGCCATCCCCTTCACCTCTTTTTCTTCATTATAATTCTATTTTTCCTTTAGTTTTGTTTATTCTGAAAAAATTACATAACATTTACAAAAGAAGCTGACTCATGTGCTAAGCGCTTATGAGTCAGCTTCTTTGCATTGTACAGTTTTTGTGTGAACAACAATGCCGGTCATTGTTCCGATCAATGCACTAAATATGATATCAGAAGGATAATGGTGACCGACCCAAACTCTTGATAAACCGACCAAGCCAGAAAGGTACGAAAGAATTCGTCCCCAAACTCGATCACGCAAGAAAATAGCAGAGGATAAGGCGAATGCTAACAGTGTATGTTTGCTTGGAAAGGATGAATCGACCTTAGTTGGCATTAAGATGCCTACTTTTTGCTTCATAAATGGTCGAGGCTTAAAACAAAGGCGTTTTAAAACAAAATCAATAAGCCAGGCGACCGCGACAGATAAGATCACAGAGCGTGCTGTTCTTTTTTTCCGACCGTCCAATACCCATTTGAGTAGCACAATGAAAATAAACAC
Source organism: Bacillaceae bacterium SAS-127 (assembly GCA_002261155.1). Taxonomy (GTDB): domain Bacteria; phylum Bacillota; class Bacilli; order Bacillales; family Domibacillaceae; genus Bacillus_CE. The sequence goes on from NKXN01000076.1 coordinate 6,545, forward strand.
GTAACGGGCTTTTCGTGAAAGCAGAATCATCAATTGATCAACTAGAAACAAGCGTCCTGACAGCTGTTGGATACCCCAAAATAATCTTTTGTCCATCAAATAGTCTCCCTCATCAAGTGATTAACTACAGTCATAACTTGCCCAGCTAGACTATAATTAAACAAGGAAAAAGCAGAGAGTGAAGGGGTTAACTGCTGCCACACCCGCCTCCACAACTTGAAGAAGAGCAGCTAGAAGAGGAACAAGAAGAACTTGAGTCATTTCCCGAATCACATGCAAAGCTAGAGCAGCCACTGGAGGTGGATGAACTATGCGATGTTTCTTTAGGAAGCAAATGATCCATTTCTTCTTGATAATCATTCGTTTCATACATCGAGAAGTAAATCATAGCCGGAAGTAAATACGTATAATTGTTATCCGAAGTCATGCGTTTGAAAGGCTCCTCGTTCTTATCGTGCTTGATGGATTCTGCTTGTTGAATGTCATGCTTCAGTAGCTGAATGACCGTTCTTTGAGGGACTTCTGCTTCCTTAAAATACAGCTCCGATAAAGCTGATTCAGGCAACGCTCTGAAATTTTCTAACAGCTTAGGTTCAAGAGGATGCCTTAAAAATGGTCCCCATAATAAGCGACTGTTGGCGGTTGGTTCAAATAATTGCAGATACATCCAATCAAATAAGGCCCGTTCATTTGGAGCAGGGACAATTTCCACATTAGGAGTATGATGCAGAAATTCTCCGTAAAACTTATTAGAGAATGTTTCATAATCCTTCGTAAACAGTAACATTTCATGCCAAATTTCATCGACTTCCTCACTGAACATCGGTACAGTCTTTAATATCTTCGCTAAAATAAAATATCTTTTTAATTCAAACAGACGCCAGTCAAAATCATTTTCTGTCCAAGTAGGGTGATTCGTTAAGACGCGATCCTTTACTTTATTAATGAAATCGGGAGAGAGTGATTCATTCAACTTGCTTTTTAGCGGTAAGAACTCGGAATAACGTTCATCGATTAACGGAGGAATTTCAATTCGATGTAGTTTTAATTTTTTCGGTCCTTTAGTGACGTTGTTTAGTGTAAAAATAATAATAAATAATAAGATACCAACAAGAAAAATTATCCAAATTCCGCTCATAAGAAGCCTCCTTTTTTTGGTATAATTCTATTATAATAGTGGGAGAATTAAAATGGCAGGCATTTCCGGTAAGTGATAAGGTAATTAATCCGATTGTTTTTATTTGAATTGAAAAAGAATTAAGGAAAAGCTCGTGCATTTGCGGTAAAATAGAGGCATAGAAAATGTGGTGAACCGCCTGTATGGTTTTACTACATATTATATTAAGTAAGTGAGGAGTAGAGAAATGGAAAAAGTACTTATTTTCGGTCATAAAAATCCAGACACAGATTCAATTTGTTCAGCGATTGCTTATGCAGCTTTGAAAAAAGAATTAGGAATGAACGTAGAACCCGTTCGTTTAGGAAATACAAACGGTGAAACAGAATATGCTTTAGAGAAATTCGGTGCAGAACTGCCTCGTCTAATCGAAAAAGCAGCTCCAGAAGCACAAAGAGTGATTTTAGTTGACCATAATGAGCGTCAACAAAGCGTAGATGATATTGATGATGTACGTGTTCTTGAAGTTATTGATCATCACCGTATCGCTAACTTCGAAACGAGTGACCCTTTGTATTACCGTGCTGAGCCGGTTGGTTGTACAGCGACAATTTTAAATAAAATGTATAAAGAAAATGGTGTAGCTATTCAAAAAGAGGTCGCTGGTTTAATGTTGTCTGCGATCATTTCAGATACGTTATTGTTTAAATCACCAACTTGTACAGAAGAAGACGTTGTAGCGGCACGCGAACTTGCCGAGACTGCTTGCGTGGATGCCGAAGAGTATGGACTAGCGATGTTGAAAGCTGGAGCGGACCTGAGCGACAAGTCTGCAGACGAATTAATCTCACTTGATGCGAAAGTATTTCCAATGGGCAGCCGTAAAGTCGAAGTTGCTCAAGTGAATGCGGTAGATACAGCGGATGTACTTGTACACAAAGCAGAAATTGAAGTAGCATTGAACCGTGCTGTGGATGAAAAAGAACTAGATTTGTTCTTATTTGTTGTAACCGATATTTTAAATAGCAACTCGGTAGCACTTGCAGTAGGTAAAGAGCAAGCTGCGGTTGAAAAAGCATTTAACGTACAATTAAAAGATAATACGGCTATTCTTGAAGGCGTCGTTTCTCGTAAAAAACAGATCGTTCCGCCATTAACAGATACGTTAAAAGATATGTAATCATGATAAAAAAGGCTTCTCCAGTAAATAAGGAGAAGCCTTTTTTGTGCTGTAGAATTATTTAAATTAATAAAGTTTAATGATTATTTTTAATTATATTTTACCGTTTTTTATTACTTTAAAATGTGTAAATATTACAAAAATACTCGATAAATTGACAATTTAAAATAAAAAATTATGATAATATAGTTTACATTTAATATATTACACTTCTTTGTTTTTAATTTTTAGATAATACTGTAAATAAAGAGCGGTGTAGAAATTTTCGGAAGGAGTTGCAGTATGGACAGCGACTATAGGAAAAAAATTGTCCAGAGTGTACCGCAAAAAGGTTTTTTTGGTCATCCTAAAGGATTATTTACGTTATTTTTCACTGAGTTTTGGGAACGGTTTTCATATTATGGGATGAAAGCCCTTTTAATCTACTATATGTACTACTCTGTCTCTGAAGGGGGATTAGGGTTTGATAAAAGTACAGCCTTGGCGATTATGTCTATTTACGGATCTCTCGTTTATATGTCAGGGATTATTGGCGGTTGGATTGCTGACCGTTTACTAGGAACATCTCAAACCGTCTTTTACGGTGGGGTCCTTATTATGTTGGGGCACATCGTACTGGCACTGCCTTCAGGTGCAACAGCATTATTTGTCTCCATGGGTCTCATCGTCATCGGTACAGGTCTATTGAAACCGAATGTTTCTAGTGTTGTTGGAGATGTCTACAGCGAAGAAGATCCACGTCGTGATTCAGGCTTCAGTATTTTTTATATGGGAATTAACGCCGGTGCTCTAATTGCACCGTTAGTAGTAGGGACAGTCGGACAGCAGTATAATTTCCACCTTGGATTTGGGCTCGCTGCGATCGGAATGTTTATTGGATTAGTTGTGTTTGTTTTAACGAAGAAGAAAAACTTAGGGTTAGCTGGTACGTATGTGACAAATCCGTTGGCTCCTGAAGAAAAGAAAAAGGTATTTGTCCGAATCGGTCTAATTGTTGCCTTAGTTGTGGCGCTTGGATCAGCAGGGATTGTCACAGGTGCTTTAACTATTGATCGTTTTATTACTTTAGTGAGTATTTTAGGGATTATTATCCCAGCTGCTTATTTTATCGTTATGTATCGAAGTGAAAAGACGACAGATGTAGAACGTTCTCGTTTGCTTGCTTATATTCCATTATTCGTTGCTGCGATGATGTTCTGGGCGATTCAAGAACAAGGATCAAACATTTTGGCTCTTTATGCAGATGAGCGCGTTCAACTGCAGTTTGCTGGAATTGAATTGAAATCCTCATGGTTCCAAACATTAAATCCGCTGTTTATTGTTACACTCGCACCAGTATTTGCTTGGTTATGGGTGAAGCTAGGTAATCGCCAGCCGTCTACACCGAAGAAGTTTTCACTTGGTTTATTTTTCGCGGGTCTTTCTTTCTTAGTAATGATTTTCCCAGCTTATCTAAATGGAACAGAGTCACTTGCTAACCCAATGTGGCTTGTGCTTAGCTTCTTCTTAGTCGTTCTCGGTGAGTTGTGCTTGTCGCCAGTCGGATTAGCAGCGACAACTAAATTAGCGCCATCTGCGTTCTCGGCGCAAACGATGAGTCTTTGGTTTTTAACGAACGCTTCAGCCCAAGCGATCAATGCGAAAATTGTTGGCTACTATACAGATCAAACAGAAATCGCTTATTTCGGTATTATTGGTGGAGTAGCTATTCTGCTAGGGCTTGTATTGTTTATGTTATCTCCAAAAATCCAAAAAATGATGCGAGGCGTCAATTAAGAAGTTAGAGTGGGAAAGAACGGTTTCGGCCGTTCTTTCGTGCTTTTAAAAAAGGATTATTTTTGATAGAAAAAGCACCCCGAAGGATGCTTTGAATTCCAATAATGATATATAAACTAATTAGTGTTTTCTTCTACATTTACAGCGATGATGATTGTTGCTATTGTTATTATCACTATCACTTCTTACACATCTAGGGTTATTAATATCGCTACCACAATTATAGTTTTCTACAACTGTTTCATTAACTTCTCTTTCTGTTACTGGATAAAAATTCTCATTTCTAATGACAGTTCTATTGACATTAATAACTTCAGTAGGATGAATAGTCTTTACTACTTTCGTATTTGTTCTAGTATTAACAACTGTTTCAGTAGGATTTACTATAACATTGTCACCTTCAGGGCGACCACGTCTACACCCACATTTACCTCTTCTATTCTCGTTTAAGAACATAGGATCTACCTCCTCTCATTACTACATTTTATGTGGCAAAGTAAAACTTGTCCTAGGCAAATCAATTAAGTTATGAAACTATTTTAGATAGTAAAATAAGTTTCTTTCTCACACTAAAAAATGGTTTCGGCCGTTCTTTTTTATTTTCCGGGAAATAACGACAAGAAACAACGGATTATATATAGAAAGATTCTCATTGTCTCGCCAGTAGGTTTGATGTTGGGCGGATAAATTTGAAACCTTTTTGTTACTTTACCGTATAAAAGAATAGAGAAAACAGAGCGGGAGGTTCATAGATGATGAATGGAGAAAATGTACACATAGCAACTAAGTTTACTGCTGATTATGAAAAGTTAGTCAATACAGTGAGTTGGAGTGTGGATAAACGTCAATTGCTGTCGATCATTTGTCAGTATCATTTGAGTGGGAAGAAGTTTGATTCACTAAGCTACTTACAGTTGTCAGATTATATAAAGAAGAAAGGGAAGTGGACATCACCGCTACGAACGAATTTCAATTACTCATTGACGGCGATGCTACAGACAAGTTTTCAAGATCCATATGAAGGTTTTGAGGATGTGCAAAATTGTTATCGCTTACTTATAGACAAAGGTTTTCGGAACTCTAGCTACACTTATATTGCGGCGACTGTTGCTGTGCTTACTTCGATCGAACAGCAACATGACATGTCTAAGTGTGCCTCTCGTGCTATGGCGATATATGGAGAGATGAGAAAAGAACATTTCTTTTTAACTTCGTATGAAGATTACCCACTAGCTATTTTGTTAGCTCAATCGGAGCAAAATCATCACGGAATTATTAATGAAATAGAGTATTATTATGGAGCGTTAAGCAACGGGCCGTTCCGATTTGGAAATGACTTGCAATTTTTAACGCATATTTTAGCTCAAGGTTCTTTTAATAATCGTCAAGCTCTTGCAGAACGAGCGATTCATTGGTTTGAGGGTCTGAGAAGTCAAGGAGTGAAGGTGAAGGGAAGTCATTATCCAATCATTGGGATGCTCGCACTTTTAGCAACACCAGGTCAATTAATGGATGAAGTAATGAATTTATACGATGTCTTGAAAGAAGAAAAAATATTTAAATGGTATCGAGATATGAGTCTACTCGTCGCCGCTCAATTAGTCATTAAAGACAAAGTAAAAGATAGCGGTGTAGCGACTGCTAGTTTGGCAGTATCCATTGAAGCAATCTTACAAGCACAACAAGCAACAGTGTTTGCGGCAATTTCAGCGGTAACAGTTTCTTCCGCCTCAACTAGTTCTTCATGAGTATCAATTGACAGAAAAATTAAAATAGATTATGATTCAATTATATCAAGCGTAGAAGTCACTTCCTTAAAGATTTCCTCTTTAAGATCAAGTGAAAGGACGATTTTGTTGTTATGAATATATTGAAAAGCTGTAAGATCTGTCGGAGTCCTAAAGGCAAGAGATCAATACATAGAGCCAGTCAGTGATATTTTCCTTCAAGGGAGTTAATATCACTGGCTTTTTTTATTTCGTTGTTTAACTTATAAACATGAGGAGGATTAGCTAATATGCGCAAAAGAACGAGGTGTGGAAAAGGAAAACATTGTCCGATGTCATTCATCGTAGAAGAATTTAACATAATCGAGAAAGTATCGGACCTTTTAAAGAAAAGGAACTAAAATTGTATCCAATTAAAACAAAGACAAAATACGGAAATTAGAGTATTTCATATGGTTATCCTATTAATCAAGCTGAATTGCAAGATTATTGTATAATAATCTTGCAATTCAGTATTTTATATGATACATTTTTGTATCCAATATCCAATGAGAAGGAATTGGATAAGTTTATTTTTTCCTAATTGAGGTGTGCGACCATGGATTTTCAGCCTTCTAAAGATAAGACAACGGTAGTCAATTATGTGACGAAAAACTTAAGACAGGCGATTTTAAACGGCACATTTAAAGCGGGAGAAAGATTGATCCAAGAGGATTGGGCCAACATTTTAAATGTGAGTCGTATGCCGATTAGAGAAGCGTTAAGACAGCTCCAATCGGAGGGATTGGTGAAAATAGTTCCGCATAAAGGAGCCATTGTTACACCGATTACGAAAGAAGATATAGAAGAAATTTATTATTTGCGCTCTTCTTTAGAGGGATTAGCTGTTGAAAAGTCACTTCCTTTTTTAACAAGGGAAGACAAGAAAGAGCTAGGCGAAATTTTAAGTAAGATGGAATCTTTAACGTTAACAGATGAAACAAATGATTATTACATAGCGTTAAATGAAAGTTTTCACAAGCTGTTGCGAAAAGGATGTCCGTGGACTAGGGTGTTAAAAACGGTAGAAAACTTAGGGATTTCTCCAATTGCTCCAAGCTTGCTAGTAGATTATTACGGAGAAACTCAGAGAGAGCATCGGTTTATTTATGAAGCAGTAGAAAGAAATGATCCAGCTGAATTGCGGGCGGCGATTGAATACCATTTATTGAGAACGAAGAACAATCTCATCTCTTATATGGAACGTTTAAAGCCATCCGAGGAAAATATAATCAACCATTCAAATAATTAATTGATTAATAGGAGGAAGTAAATATGTACGACTTTGGTATAGTTGGCGGAGGAATTGTTGGCCTTTCCACAGCAATGGCATTATATGAGCGTTTTCCAAATGCAAAAGTTTTATTGTTAGAAAAAGAACCACAATTAGCTATGCATCAAACAGGACATAACAGTGGCGTTATTCACTCAGGTATTTATTATAAGCCTGGAAGCTATAAGGCGCGCTTTGCTCGTCAAGGAAGCCAATCTATGAAAGAGTTTTGTCAGCAGCATGATATAGAGCATGATATTTGCGGAAAAGTAATTGTGGCAACGAAGAATGAGGAATTGCCATTGCTTGATAATTTATATAACCGCGGACTTGAAAATGAACTAGATGTAACAAAAATTAGCAAGGAAGAATTAAAGGAAATTGAGCCTCATGTGAATGGTTTAGCAGCTATTAAAGTAGCAGCCGCGGGTATTGTTAACTACAAGCAAGTCAGTGAAAAATTTGGTGAAATCATTCGTGAAAATGGTGGCGACATCCGTCTAGGAACAAAGGTTGAAAATATTTCTGAATTACAAGACGGAATTACGATTGAAACAACAAAAGGAACATTTCAAACTAAGTTTCTTATTAACTGTGCCGGATTACAAAGCGACCGTATCACAAATATGACTGGATACAAAACAGATGTGAAAATCGTTCCATTCCGTGGAGAGTATTTTAAATTAGTACCGGAAAAAAGACATCTTGTTAAAAATCTAATTTATCCTGTGCCAAACCCTAAATTCCCATTCTTAGGTGTTCATTTCACTCGTATGATCGGTGGAGAAGTAGATGCAGGTCCAAACGCGGTTTTAAGCTTCAAACGTGAAGGTTATAAGAAAACAGACTTCAATATTAAGGACCTCTCTGAAGTAATGGGTTATCCAGGCTTCTGGAAGCTTGCAAGCAAATTTATGGGAGAAGGAATTGAAGAAATGCTACGTTCTGTCAGCAAAGCGAAATTTGTCGCTAGTCTTCAAGAGTTGATCCCTGAAATTCAAGCAGAAGATTTGATTCCTGCACCTGCTGGCGTTCGTGCGCAAGCATTGAAAAATGACGGAAGCATGGTTGATGACTTCTACATCATTCCTGGTGAAAGAAGTATTCACGTATGTAATGCTCCGTCACCAGCAGCAACAGCTTCGATTGAGATCGGTAAAGAAGTTGTGAAACAAATTGCTGAGCATCCAAAAGTATCTGAAATCGTTCGTTCCTAATATATAGAGGGGAGCCATTAAAATGATTAACTCAAAAGTAATGTTTATTGCAGGACATGCTAGATTGCCGCAGGGGATGGCTGCAAAAAGCGTGTTTGATACGTTAACAATTACCGCGGAAGTTGATGTTAAATATGGTGTTATTTTAGAAGCGTCCTGTACATTAGCGACAGAGCACGGTAGAAATTTCATCGGTCAGCTACTTAGAGGAGTTAGTTTAAACGACGGTATTGAAGAACCGCTGAAGCATCTTCAGTTGTATTACAAAGGGAAAGCAGCGAATGCACTAGCTGCCGCTTTAAATGATTTGCATTTACACTATCAGCAAGTTTCGAAAAGTGTAAAAAAATAATCGAAAAATATTGACAATTTTATGACGGAAGCATATACTGATTATAGTTAATAAATATATACTCACCTTGAGAAAATTGCCTTTTCCAATTACGTGGGTAATATCATATAACCGGTCTTTCATTCGCATGTAAAATAAAATATTAACTGAAATATTTACTGTGACTCCACTTCCATGGAGCAGTGAAGTAAGTATGAGCCAGTTTACTTCCCTTTTTCTAAAAGGGTGTAAACTGGCTTTTTTATTTTCTTGCATGAGACCAACCAATAATGATAAAACCTAGGAGGAATTTTTAATGAGTACTATGGAAAAACAAGCTAAAACATTTATTGCAAAAACACCTAATTACGAGGTAACATCTCATCCGCAAAGCGGTCGTTTGTATCACATTGAATTAGATCGCACAATTATTAAAGCATTTTTAGCTAAAGCAAAACAAGAAGGTGTAACGATTCAACATTTAGAGTATACGCCGTATGCTAGACGAATTGTTGCAGATTACTTGTTACAATTAGTAGGAAAAGAGTTCCAAGATATTTTAAGAGGCATCCTTCATGACCGTGAAACAGGTGGTTACACAATCGGTTTACAAGGAGAAACAGTTGATAAAGAAGAATACGTCATTTTCGCAACAGCTTTAACACATATCGTGGGTACACCAAACTTTGATGCAATGACGAATAAATACTATGCTCGATTCACGGTTGGACATACAGATTCAAGTGATTCTTACCTTCGTCAAGCTTATCGCTTATTCACTCTACACACAGATGGAACGTTCGTTGATGAGCCAACTGACTGGTTGTTAATGATGAAAATGACAGAGGAAAATGCGGTAGGTGGAGAATCTCGTTTATTACATTTAGATGAGTGGAAAGATTTAGAGAAGTTTTCTACTCATTCATTAGCTAATCATAAGTTCACTTACAGAGCGCCAAGCAGCAAAAACGTGGACCAAGAAGTTCAGCGTGCAACATTCTTCAATGACAACAACAAACCTTGTATTTGCTACATCGATCAATTCGTATATCCAGATACAATTGAAGAAGCAAAATACTTGAAAGAGCTTTCTGATTCTATGGAAAACGATGAAAGTGTAATTGAATTGAAGTTACCTGTTGGTGACCTAGTTATGCTAAACAACCTATTCTGGTTACACGGCCGTGCCGCATTTGAAGTGAACACAGAATTAAATCGTGAGCTTATGCGTCAACGCGGACGTTTCGCTGAGATTTAATAGTGATTAAAGATGCAGACTCATGTCTGCATCTTTTTAGATAAAAGAGGGTTGTCTAATAAGTCTCTTCTGAAGCAAAATTGCATAACATCCAAAAACCGAGAACGTTGTTAAATCAACGTTCTCGGTTTTCGTTTTTTATTGTAAAAGAAGTAGGTGAAAAAATGGGCAATATTTGCGCGGATGGTAAATTACTATCATTGTCGGTACAATTAAAAAGGGAAATTTGTGGCTTGTACCTGATAATTTAGAGAGGCTAGCAAATAAACGAGAAACAAGGAGAGTAAGCCATGAAACATAGAGTGTTACTTTTAGAAGATGATATAAGCTTGATTGACGGTTTGCAATATTCATTAGAAAAAAATGGATTTGAGCTTGGGATTGCTCGCACAGTTCGTCAAGCTATGGATTTGATAGCAAAAAAACAATATGATTTATTGCTGCTTGATGTCACCTTGCCAGATGGTACAGGTTTTACGGTATGTGAACAGGTGCGAAAGAAAGGTAACGATGTACCGATTATCTTTTTAACTGCTGCTGATGAAGAAGTGAATGTAATCCGTGGGTTAGATAGCGGTGGAGACGACTATATTACAAAGCCTTTTAAGTTAGGCGAGCTTTGTTCCCGTATTCGAGCGCTTTTACGCCGTGCCGGAGTATCAAAGCCATCCAGTTCTGCTACTCTAGAGTGTGGGGATGTTTCGATTGATTTGCTTGGCAGTCGCGTCTTGTTAAAAGGAAATTTGTTAGAATTAACTAGTGCCGAATATCGATTGCTTTGTTTGTTGGTACGCAATGCTGAACATGTCGTGACAAGGAAAGTCATATTGGATGAACTGTGGGATGGCACAGGGGACTTTGTCGACGATAACACGCTTTCTGTTTATATACGCCGTCTGCGAGAAAAGGTAGAAAACGATCCATCACATCCAGAACACCTTATCACAGTACGAGGGTTTGGATATCAATGGAAAGAGGTCTCCGAATGAGTTTTTTTAGAGAAAAACAGTCCCGCTACTTTTTCTTTTGTATGATAGCACTTTCTACTTTTTTGCTAAGTTTCGGTGTTTTCTTTGGCATAAAACAGACACAAACTGCTAAAGAAATGTTGTTGTCACATGACGGCGCGGTTGCCAGTTCCCTTTTACAGCAAGGCGTGTCACCTGATATTATTGCCTCCGCAATCGCAAATACGAAAGACGATGGACAAGGTGAAAACTTGCTTATGCAGATTGGTTATACAGAAAAAACTGGCGCACGATTCCTTCCTGTTGTTTCTGATTTCGCAGCAGACACCTTTCAATATATTTTTTTCGGTATATTAGCTTTTGTTGGGATACTCCTTGCTTTATGTACAGTCTTTCTTGCAAAAAGAGAACGGTTATACCGTCAGGCAACTAAAATAATTCTTAAGTTTGCAGAAGGTAATTTTACAGCGCATTTGCCGCGATCGGAGGAGGGGGCGATATATCAGCTGTTTGACTCCGTAGATAACCTTGCAACTGCATTACAGGCAAAGGGAGAAATCGAATACAAGGCGAGGGAGTTTTTGAAAAATTCAATTTCGGATATTTCTCATCAGCTAAAAACACCACTTGCTGCACTCAATATGTACAATGAGATTATTTCTGATGAACCGGATAATCCTGTAACCATAACTGAGTTTTCACAAAAAACGACGGTAGCTCTTGATCGTATGGAGCAATTGATACAGTCACTCTTGAAAATCACGCGCCTTGACGTCGGGAGCGTCGCTTTTGAAAAAGACTATTATCCTATATCGGAAATAGTGGCGCAAGCTACGGAAGAATTGACAACCCGCGCCACTCGTGAGGAAAAACAAATCATAGTAAGCGGACAATCGGAAGAACAAATCACTTGCGATTTTCAATGGACAAGTGAAGCTGTCGGGAATATCGTCAAGAATGCTTTAGATCATACGAGCTCCGGCGGTCATATCCGCATTTCTTGGGAATGCTCTCCTGCTATGGTGCGTATTGTGATTGCTGATGATGGAATGGGTATTGCCTCGGAGGACATACACCATATCTTCAAGCGGTTTTATCGGAGCAAAAATTCTAAAGAGACGCAAGGGGTTGGCCTTGGCCTGTCATTGGCAAAAGCCATTGTTGAGGGACAAGGAGGGATTTTATCCGTTCAGAGTACCCAAAATGTCGGTACAACTTTTATCCTTTCGTTTCTTACAGAATCGTAAGCTAGTATTCATCTCAATGTAAGCTGTGCCTGATATTCTTTTGAGGAAGGAGGGACAAAAGTTATGGAAATATTAAAAGTAGAAAATCTTTGTAAGACATACGGTAAAGGAGAAGCACAAGTTAACGCTCTTAAGGACGTTTCCTTTTCAATGGAAAAAGGTGAATTTGCAGCGATAGTTGGTGAGTCTGGCTCGGGAAAAAGTACGCTATTAAACTGTATTGGTGGTTTGGATAATCCAACTTCAGGTGATATTTTCCTTGAAAATGAGGATCTGTTTTCCATGAAAGAACAAAAACGAACCGTATTTCGACGCAGAAACATTGGTTTTGTGTTTCAATCCTTCCAGTTAATCCCTGAATTAACTGTGGAACAAAATATTATTTTTCCGTTACTTCTGGATGATCAGAAACCTGAACAGTCGGCAGTTAATACTATTTTAGAGGTTTTGGGGCTGACAGAACGTCGAGGGCATTTACCAAGTCAGCTTTCGGGTGGACAGCAGCAACGTGTGGCTATCGGTCGTGCGCTGATTACCAAACCCATGCTGATTTTGGCCGACGAGCCTACCGGTAATTTGGATAGCAAAAATAGTCAAGACGTAATGAATTTACTTGTAAAAGCGTCTCGACATTATCAGCAGACGATTTTGATGATTACCCATAATGTGAATCTGACATCCTCGGTAGATCGTGTTTTGCAGGTAACAGACGGCATTCTTACCGATCTGGGGGGGATTCGGGAATGAAAAGTTACTTGGATCTCATTCCTATTTCAGCAAAAGTTCATAAAAAGCAAAGCAGAATGACGCAGATTTGCATTGTGCTTGCGGTTTTTCTGGTTACAGCTATTTTCGGTATGGCGGATATGGAAATACGCAGCCAACAGCTACAGGAAATTAAAGCTACTGGCGACTGGCACGTTATGTTTAGCGGAATAGATGAGCAGGACGCGAAAATGATCATTGCCCGACCAGAGGTAAGGTCTGCCGGGTGGTATGCTTATTATGGCGGGAAGGATGGATATACCCTTTCAGGGAAGTCTGTCAGTATTAGCGGATCGGATAAAAATGTATTTGAAGATGTGTTTCCCACGAAAGTAGTTGAAGGAGTGTATCCAAAAGGAAAGAATGAAGTTGTCTTAACAGAAAATGCAAAAAACAGCTTAGGTATCCAGTTGGGTGATACGATTACTTTAGAGCATCCAGGAACTACACCTTTGCGGCTTTCTGTTGTTGGCTTCATCGAAGGTACTTCAAAACTATTAAGACAGGATGGTTATGCTGCACTGTTATCAACAGACGGCTTTCGTTCGAATGTTCCTAATAAGCTGTATACAAGCCATTTCATGATCCAATTCTCCAAGTATTCAAATATGCAAAAAGCGATTGCTGATATTACACAGCAATTTCAATTGACCGATCAACAGGTTCTGCAAAATGGGAATCTGCTTGCAGTACTCGGTCAAAGTAATAATAGTTATATATTTGGACTATATACTGTTGCCGGCGTTCTATTTATTATCGTATTGCTGGCTGGTGTTTTGATGATTACAAGCAGCCTGAACAGTAATGTTATGCAGAGGACAGAGTTTTTTGGCATGCTGCGTTGCATTGGTGCAACGAAAAAACAGATTATGCGTTTTGTTCGCAAAGAGGCTCTTCAATGGTGTAAAACATCTATTCCTTTAGGCCTTGGTATGGGAATTGTGGTAGTTTGGATACTATGCGCCATTCTAAAATTTTTAAGTCCTAGTTACTTCGCTGAAATGCCAACTTTTGGAATTAGTTGGATCAGTATCCTATTCGGTATTGCGGTAGGTATTTTTACAGTACTATTAGCCGCCAGATCTCCGGCTAAAAAGGCTGCAAGTGTTTCACCATTGGCAGCGGTTTCTGGAAATGCAAATTCCGTTCAGCCAATCCGTACTGCAGCAAATACCACTTTTTTTAAAGTGGATACGGCTCTTGGTATCCACCATGCAAAATCAAGTAAAAAGAATTTCTTTTTAATGGTTGGTTCTTTTGCTCTTAGTATCATTCTGTTTCTCTGTTTTTCGGTAACAGTTGATTTTATGAATCGTGCAGTTCAGCCATTAAAGCCGTGGACGCCCGACTTTTCAATTATAGGTTCCAACAATACTGGCTCTATATCAAACAGTCTTGCAGAACAGCTGCAGGATAATCCGAAAGTGGAGCGGGTATATGGGCGAATGTTTGCCTATGATGTTCCAGTAAAAGTCGCTGGAAAAGATAGAGTTATTAATCTAATTTCCTATGAGGATCATCAGTTTTCATGGGCAAAGGACAGTTTATTAGAGGGATCTCTTGACGATGCAAGGCAACAAGATAATAAGGTGTTGGTTGTCTACAATAGCGAAAGCATACTGCATGTCGGAGATACACTTGCGCTCGATTCTGGAGAGAGGAAAAAAGAAGTTACCGTTGCAGGGTTGCTTTCTTCAAGTCCGTTTGACAGCGCAAAGGATGTGGAGACGGTCATTTGTTCTGAAACAACTTTCCGGCAGTTGACTGGTAAAACAGACTATACCATCATTGACATGCAGCTTTCCAAAGATACAACAGATGAAGATGTAAATGCGATTCGTTCACTGGCTGGTTCAGACGTTCAATTTTCCGATAGGCGTTCCAGTAATAGTGAAGCAAGAGGAGCTTATTTTTCGTTTGCACTGTTCATTTATGGATTTTTGATTATTATAGCGTTGATTACTATATTCAATATTGTGAATAGCATCGCTATGAGTGTCTCGGCTCGTATAAAACAGTATGGCGCTATGCGAGCAATTGGTATGAGCGACCATCAGCTCGTAAAAATGGTGATGGCAGAAGCGGCAACTTATGCAGTCTCTGGAAGTATTGTTGGTTGCATGATTGGATTGCCTCTGCACAAGTTTTTGTTTGAAAAAATGATCACATCCCGCTGGGGAGATCCGTGGTCTATTCCATTTGGTGTGATCGGAATAATTGTCTCCATCGTCATTATAGCTGCTATTCTTGCAGTGCACAGCCCGGCAAAACGTATTCATAATATGTCCATTGTAGATGCGATCAACGCGGGATAAAGTGAAACTTCAATCAGTGGAGGTTTTCTTCATCCCCCACTGATTGTTAGTTGAACGGATCGGGCGTTTACGGGCTGTTGATCTCCACCTATACACATCTATGTTTCTTCTGCCATGTTGAGGTGGGGGTCTTACAGCCCGTTAATGCGGGATAAAACTAAATAGTCATTGAAAATGGCTTCATTTATATGGGGTCATTTTTTTGAGCATAAAAAATGTAGCTCATCTCATGCGAGTCAATAATGACTTGTGTTGTGAACATGTTGACTTATGCAGAAAATACTAGGCTATGATTTTTTTCATAAAACAAACAAGAAAACGCTTGAAATAAGGGATTTATTTCAATGGTTAGCGGTGAAAATCGATGGCACGGAAATTGCTTATTGTTAAGTAATCAAAAAAACGAGGTGTAGTTATGGAAACAAAATCGCAGGTGACAGAGGTCAAAGGTCAGAAGTTAAAAGAGGAGAAAAATCCACAGTTAGAATTTCAAGCAATATTAAAACAGGCAACTGAGCTTCTTGGTTACTCAGATGAGGTATTTGAGTTTTTTAAAGAGCCGATGAGGTTTTTAGAAGTAAGTATTCCGGTGAAAATGGATAATGGCATGACAAAGATTTTTCGTGGCTACAGAGCGCAGCATAATGATGCTTGTGGACCGACAAAGGGAGGCATTCGCTTTTACCCAGAGGTTAATCCAGATGAAGTTAAAGCGCTTGCAGGTTGGATGAGCTTAAAGTGTGGAGTGAATGGTTTACCGTACGGAGGAGCAAAAGGCGGGATTATTTGTGAACCACGAAATATGAGCATGAATGAGCTAGAGCGTTTAAGTCGTGGGTATGTACGTGCAGTTAGCCAGCTAGTTGGTCCAACGAAAGATATTCCGGCACCAGATATGTATACGAACTCGCAAATTATGGCTTGGATGCTTGACGAATATGACCATATTAGAGAGTTTGATTCACCAGGGTTTATTACAGGAAAACCGTTAGTACTAGGAGGCTCAGAAGGTAGAGAAACAGCTACTTCAAAAGGTGTCCTGTATACGTTACAAATCATGAGTGAGTTGCAAAATATGCCGCTTGAAGGCTTAAAGGTCATCGTTCAAGGGTTTGGGAATGTCGGCGGTTATTTAGCTTACTTCTTACATGAAATGGGCGTGAAGGTAGTAGGTATTTCCGATGCTTTAGGTGCTATTTATGATCCTGAAGGTCTTGATGTCCCTTATTTACTTGAACGACGCGATTCATTTGGCATCGTAACAGGCTTATTCGACAACATTATCACAAATGACGAACTGCTAGAAAAAGAATGTGATGTGTTAATTCCGGCGGCGATCGGTGGAGTCATTACAGAGGAAAATGCTGATCGAATTAACTGTAAATTTATTGTGGAAGCGGCGAATGGTCCAACCACGAAAGAAGCGATTCAAATTCTTGATCAGGGTGGAATTTCTGTCGTTCCAGATATATTAGCCAACTCGGGTGGCGTCATTGTTTCTTATTTTGAATGGTGTCAAAACAACCAAGGGTTTTACTGGACGAAAGAAGTAGTGGAAGATCGGTTAAAGGCAAAGATCCATGCGAGCTTCTTAAATATTCAACAAACATCTGAACGTTTTGGTGTATCGATGAAGACAGCTGCTTATATGGAAGGTATTCGTCAAATGGCGGAAGCTTCTCGTTTACGAGGATGGATTAATTTTTAATCATCAAGCAGGACATGGGAGGAGAAGAGCTACACTTTGAGCGTTTTGGATTTGAAGGCAAAGGAATATTGTGATTGGGAAATCATATCGTAAGAAGGCTGAAGGGAACGCAGATAGTCTAGCAGCAACAAAGTGTAGCTCTTGGGTGGGACAATTAAAGATAGAAAAGGAGATGAGTACGAATGTTTGAGGAGATGATTACAAGTCCTTACCAAGGAATTGTTCATGAGGTTCTAATCAGCGAGGAGACGAGAATCTATGAATGGGAACCGCTATTTTTAATTAAAGATGAAGCTGGTGAGCTCTTTCCTGTGAAAATGGGAGTAAGCGGCGAAATTCAGTCATTAGAGGTTGAAAAAGGAGACACAGTCATCCCGGGCATGGTACTCGCTTTTGTGAAAGAAGAACTCGTTATTAGCGCATGTGATTAAATTAAAATATCTTAAAAAAGAAGATGGATGACCATCTTCTTTCAGACTGTAGACAAACT
>NKXN01000077.1 GCA_002261155.1 Bacillaceae bacterium SAS-127
AATGGCGGTGAGCCTTGTAAGTGGCAGGTTATTTGACTCGAGTGTCTAGGAGGCGGAGCTGGACAATGAAAAGCGGAAGGCATCGGTCAGCCATAAGTCTGGCCGATGCAACTATCAAACCGAAGAGTCGGTCTTTAGCACCCAATAGCAATCCAAAAAAAGGAAGGTCGACTTAATCTACCGCCTCCGCCTTCTCTGCTACGTACAAACGATACATGTTCTCTACTTCTTGCTGCACTCGCTCTCTTAACGCATTCGGTTGCACAACTTCTGCTTGAGACCCGAAGTTGAGAACCCAATTAACTAACCCAGTACTGACAATCCCTTTAGCCGACAAAATAAAGTGCCCTTCCCCATCTTTTTGAATATCCACCCCATGACCAAACTTATCAATGATCACGTTGACCAGCTCATTTTTAAAGCGAATTTTGATCCAATCAGCCTGTCCAGCAAACATATTGAATGTTGATTGCACATATTGTCCAACATCGAAGGCTTCATATGTGAACGACTCTTCAGTTCCTTGCACGTTTCTCATTCGATCGATACGATAATGTCTAATTTCATTGGCTTCAAAATAATAAGCAATCAAATAATAAAAATCATGTGCCCACGTTAAAGCGAGCGGCTTCACTTTATAAAGCGCGCCATCATGGCTTAACATAAACTGTTTATCGAGATTATATCGTCCATTGGTTGCTTTCATCCGTTTCCTGTCGAAACCATTCCATCAACTGTAACACCCTTTGTTTATTGTTAACTTTTACCACGAACCCCCACTCCTTCCTGCTTTTATTGTATCAAAAAAATAGAAATCAACGCCCATTTATTACGACTATTTTCCTAAAAAAAAAATTAAAAAATATACAAAAAAACAGTTTCCAAATAAATTTTTTTTGTATGATAGTAGCAGAAAAACAAATAATTAATGGTGATTTAGGGAAGGCAAATGGTGCGCCACCAGCTTCTTTAGCTGGTTCTAGTGGGTTCGATTCCCACCCCGAAATTTTTTATGAAAGCTATGAAAAATTTCGAGGGTGGAATTCGGACGCGATAGGACCGAACTGCCCTCATTTGGAGGGATTATCATGTTAAAGAAGCGCGATGTACATGACAGCCATGTACTATTTGATTTGATGACGCACCCTGAAGTCTTCCCTTTCGTGCGTCAAAAAGCTAACTCCTATGAAGAATTTGTCTTCGTTTCTAAACAAACGATCGAAGCGGAAGAGCGTGGTGAATTAATTTCACGAACGATTGTTGATGAGTGGGGCAATCCGATTGGAACGATTAATTTATATGACATTAATGAACAAGCTGGTTTTCTTGGCACCTGGCTAGGTAAACCCTATCACGGAAAAGGGTATAACGCCCCAGCAAAGGAAGCCTTCTTTCAAGAATTATTTTATGACCTGAACATTGAAGCTGTCTTTATGCGAATTCGCAAAGTCAATACACGATCGTTAAAAGCCGCTCAAAAACTGCCATATGCTATATTAGCAAACGAGACGCGACCATCGATTTACGCACAAATCAATGAATATGAAGATGTGTATGACCTCTTTGAAATTTCTAAAGACTTATTCACCCTTTACATGATGCGTCAAATGAACGAAACAGCAGACGACCAAGCAATGGAAGCTTAAAAATTTCCCCTCTGCCAAATTCATTCTTTAAAAAACGATTCTCATATCCTCTTATATGAGCTAACAAATAAGACCCTTCAGCATCCCGCTGAAGGGTTTTCCAATGGTTACACACTTAAATCCTTTTTCTTAAAGATGCGAATCGCTAGTACAAAGAGGATCGTCCCTGCTATCACTAATCCGAACACAGCCGAACCGAAAGCATAATCAGGCTTGATAATCTCGACTGGATTAAACACAGTAAAGATCGTCATGTATTGTAGCCAATCTAGCTGATCACTAATTTTTGCTACTAAATCTAGTACATAAAACAACAACACTAAACTAGCGGAATAAGCTAAAGCTTTCTTCTCGTCATTCATTATTGCTGAAAATAAAAAGGCGATGCCGCTAATAACGTAAAAGAACAACAAAGCGACCAAGTTCAATTTTGCAAAATCTCCAAGTGCAAACGGTTCATCCTTAATAAACAGAGCCGCTCCAATGATCCCGCCAAGCATTGTACAGCCAATGATGATCACAAGCCCTGATAATAGCACGAGCATTTGCGTTCTAACAATCGCCGACCTTGATACTGGCATCGCCAATAAATAAGCAATCGCCCCACGGTCAACTAAGCGAGCCACTAATTGTGAAGCCGTCATAATACAATACACCGATAATATAATCACAAACAATAACCCGTAAAATTTCCCGCTCAAAAAATCAAGCAGTGTACCCATTCCTTGATCTAAGTTAAACGCATCAACGAACCCTTTTGGCATTTGTTCCATAAGCTGATCCATCTCCGTCCCTGAAATGGAAGGATAGACACTAACAATCAGCAATAAATAAAGAGCCGCTCCGATCCCATAGCTGAACATCGCTTTCGCATGAACCTTCATCATTTTTTGATACAATGCACCATTCATGAACGTTCACCTCTTCGATCGTAATAGTCCATAAAAATGTCCTCTAAGCTTTGAGCATGCACATCTAAATTCAGCACATGATAATCGGCAAGAATATGAATGAGCGAATCGAAATTGCCTTTTACCGTTACGCGAACTCGGTTTCCGCCCGTTCGTTCTCCATTCAATGCTTGCTCGAGCCGGTCCGCTTCTGTTTCATTCGCTACAGTGATCTCCATCACTTTACGCTGCAACGTTTGCCATTGATGGACATCTTTTTCAGCGACAAGATATCCATCCTTAATAATCGCTGCTCGATCACATGTCCGTTCAACCTCTTGAAAGCTATGAGAAGAAAAGAGAAACGTTGTACCCCTTTTTTTCTCTTCGTTGACAAGGTTAATAAACAGTTGCTGCATGAGTGGGTCAAGTCCTGACGTCGGTTCATCCAAAATGATGACAGCGGGTCGATGCATGAAGGTGGCGGTGATCGCGACTTTTTGCTTCATTCCTTTAGACATTTTTCGAATCGGTGTATCCGGGTCAAATTGCAGTCGCTCAATCAGCTCATTTTTTAAAGAATGATCCTTCATCTTACGCATATCAGCTAATAATTGGAGAAACTCTCGACCTGTCATCCCTTCGATAAAAGCAATCTCTCCCGGCAAATAGCCCGTAAATGCTTGAATGGCGGCGGCCTCTTTCCAGCAGTCTAGCCGTCGAATCGTCGCCTGCCCTTGATCCGCTTGAATAAAGCCCATTAATAATCGAATCGTCGTCGACTTCCCAGCCCCATTCGGACCAAGAAAACCAAACGCTTCTCCCTCTGCAATTGAAAAAGAAAGATCAAATACACCTCGCCCATTGGAAAACTGCTTCGTCCATCCATTAACATCGATCACCTTGCCCACCCCCAATAAGTTTTGAAATGATAATAATTAAATATTTCATTTTAATTGTATGACATCCATTTTCTTAATACAATGATTTTTTTAACTATTCATTCTCTTTCATTTCAAAACATGGCATAATAGAAGGAACATGAACGGAAATTAGGTGATTCTCGTGAACGGCTTTGATAAACGAACGGAAAAGAAAAAACAACAAATTAAAGAAGCCACTTTTACATTATTGAAAATAAACAGAGCAAAAGCGATCACGATTAAAGATATTGCAAAGCTTGCTCAAGTATCGCAAGTAACCATTTACAATTATTTCGAAAACAAGGACTCGTTAATACGAGAAGTAATGAAAGAATACTTTACGAAGCAAGTACAACAATCGAAAGAGCTATTTCATAGTGAAATTCCTTTAAAAGAAAAAGTAGAAGCCATTCTTTTTCAAAAAAAAGCGGTGATTCAAGAGATTGAACCAGCTAACTTTCAACAACTATTAGCTGATGACAATGAGCTGCAGCAATTTGTCGAGTCCATTTATCAAAATGACATCATGCCTTTATTTATCGGGATGGTGGAACAAGCCCAAGCTAGAAATGAAATTAATCCAAACCTCTCCATTCGAGCGATTTTATTTCACTTACATATGTGGAAACAAGCTAGCGACAAGCTGACTTACGAGCATTTCTCGCGCGAGGAACTAGCTCTGTTTACAGAGGAACTCATTCAATTATTCTTTTATGGCTTATCTCCTAAAGACTAAAAGAACCCCTTTCCTGTAAGAAAATATGTTATAATGCTTTCATTCTGCCAATTAGCAGCGAAAGGAAGAGTTGCATGAAACAAACCTTTACAAAGAAAGAAAAGCTGAAGCAGCTTTTTTATATTATGCTTCCGATCTTGGTCACTCAACTTGGAATGGTCTCGATGAACTTTTTCGATATTATGATGTCGAGCCGATACTCGGCGGACGATATCGCCGGTGTCGCGATCGGCTCCTCTCTTTGGGTGCCGGTATTTACCGGGCTAAGCGGCATTTTGCTGGCGATTACTCCGATCGTCGCCCAACTTATCGGAGCGGAAAGAAAAGAGGAAGTACCTTTTTCAGTGATGCAAGGAATCTACGCGTCCATTGCCCTAGCCGTAATTGTATTTGCAATCGGTGCTGTCACCCTCAATCCTGTATTACAGGCGATGAAGCTAGAAGACAATGTTCACCATATCGCCAAAGGATATGTGACGGCGTTGGCTTTTGGAATTATTCCTGTCTTTGTCTTTACCGTGCTACGTTGCTTTATCGACGCCCTCGGTATGACGAGAACGTCGATGTTGATTACACTAATCGCCTTGCCATTAAATGTTTTATTTAACTATGTACTCATTTTTGGGAAATGGGGACTTCCTGCTTTCGGAGGCGTTGGAGCTGGCTATGCTTCTACACTTACCTATTGGATTATCGCTTTCATTGCCGCATGGATTATCCATCGGGAACGCCCATTTTCCGACTATAAAATATTCCATTCTTTTCCATCTATCTCTTTTCCTAAATGGAAGGAAATTTTATTGATCGGTGTTCCGATTGGCTTATCGATCTTTTTTGAAACGAGCATTTTTTCCGCAGTAACGCTGTTGATGAGTGAATACAGCACAAATGTGATTGCCGCCCATCAAATCGCTCTCAACTTTTCATCGATGCTCTATATGGTTCCGATGAGTATGTCGATGACCTTAACAATTGTCGTTGGCTTTGAAATTGGAGCGCAACGATGGAAGGATGCGAAAATATATAGCTGGTTTGGGGTAGCCATCACTGTTTTTGTCTCCTTCCTTGCGACAATTTTATTATTTCTATTCCGAGATCAAATTGCCGGCATTTATACATCACATACGGAAGTACTTCAGCTTGCGAGTCAGTTTCTGCTCTTTGCCGCTTTATTTCAACTATCTGACGCGATTCAAGCTCCCGTTCAAGGGGCGTTGCGCGGCTATAAAGATGTCAATGTCACCTTTTTCATGACAATGATTAGCTATTGGGTGATCGGCTTGCCACTTGGCTATTATTTAGCGAATGAAACAGGGCTTGAAGCATTTGGCTATTGGATCGGCTTAATTTCTGGATTAACAGCTGGAGCACTCACCCTGTCTGCTCGACTTCTTATTATTCAAAGAAAAAAAATTCAAGAGATAAAAACAAACCACGCCGCTTCCTGAGGCGTGGTTTTCTATGTCAACCTGTTAAAATATCTTCCGTTGGATATTTATATTTTTGTTCCTGTTTACGGGCTAGAATATAAACTAACGATAGCGGTCCCACTTTCCCTGTAATCATAATGGCAATAATAACGAGCTTACCAATGATCGATAAGGAAGCCGTAATTCCCATCGATAGACCGACTGTGCCGAAAGCGGACACCACTTCAAACATTAACGGCAAAAATGGTAACGGCTCGGTAATATTGATAATGAGCACGCCTGCTACAACAACAAATGTGCTTACCATCGTAATCGACAACACCCGAAGAAGATGATCGGTGCGAACCGTTCGCTCAAACAGATGGATATCTTTTCTCCCTTGTACATAGGTCAGCATCGTCACAAGCATGATAACAAATGTTGATAGCTTAATTCCCCCTGCTGTCGACCCACTCCCTGCCCCGATAAACATGAAAATCATGATCAAAAAAGCTGTAGAATTTTCCATCCCACTTAAATCGACCGTATTAAACCCAGCTGTTCTCGTCGTGATCGATTGAAAGTAAGAAGCCCAAAGCTGATCAGACAGCGACAGTGATCCAATTGTCTTCATATTTCCAGACTCCAAGAAGAAAAAGAACAGTAAGCCAATGATATTAATTGAAAGAGTCGCAACTAGCATTACTTTCGTATGTAAAGAAAATTTTCTCCACTTCCGCTTTTGCCACACGTCAATAATGACCGTAAAGCCAATTCCACCTAAAATGATTAAGGACGTAATCGCCAAATTGACAAGCGGGCTTCCTACATAACTTGATAAATTGTCAGACCATAAAGAAAAGCCAGCGTTGTTAAAAGCGGACACTGCATGAAAAAAGGAATAGAATAACCCATCCTTCCAGCCAAACTCTGGCACCCACTTCATCGCTAAAAAAGTCGCAGCAACCAATTCAATCGTTAAGGAGAAAATAAATAAGTATTTAACGAGTCGAATCACCCCACCGACATGTACATAATTGAGGATTTCTTGCATCACTACTCGCTTTTTTAAACCAATTTTTTTGCCAAGAATCATAAAGATCAAGATCCCAAATGACATGATTCCTAAGCCACCTACTTGGATGAGGCTCATAATAATCAACTGACCGACCGTTGTAAAATGAGTTCCTGTATCGACGACTCCTAAGCCTGTCACCGTCATGGCTGAAGCAGAAGTAAACAACGCATCGATCCAGCGAATCGGCTCATTCGTTGACATCGGAAGCTTTAATAAACAAGCACCTACAACGATAAAAAAACCATAAACGGACAGAAGCAAAGTAGACGGTGCCATTTTAATCCGTTTCATCTTCATCTGATTAACCTTCTTTTCTACAATATTTACATCTGTTATGTTTTCAAATGAAATACTTTCCCTAATACATCTTGCCCACCTGTGACAGGTATGATGCTACCGGTGATAAAACTAGAGGGCTCAGATATGAGAAAGCTGATGACGCGAGCAAGGTCTTCCCCGGTTCCATTACGCCCAACCGGTGCTAGTGTGTCTGCTTCAACAGTAGCGTCAATAATATTTTTTTCTTTCCATTCGCCGACGATATCCCCAGGACATACCATATTCGCCGTGATGCCATGTTTAGCTTCTTCGATAGAAATCGTTCTTGTTAAGGAAGCAAGACCAGTTTTAGCCGCAGCAAAGGCTGAGCGATAAATCCATCCAGGCGCTGTTTCGACTCGATCAAAGCCGAATGTAATAATACGCCCCCAGCCATTCTCACGCATAAACGGTAGAGTGAGTTTTGTTAAATAAAAGACGCTGTTTAAATTGCCGTTCATCATATACGTCCACTCATCCCACGTGTACTCATCCAACGTTTTTCTCTCTTTTACGTAAGGACCAGCGTTATGAATGAAAATATCAATGCCACCAAATTGCTTCACTGCCTGTTCAATCAGATAATCACAATCTTCTTTTTTCGAAATATCTCCTTGAATCGCGACGGCTTGTACAGCATAGTCTGTTGAGAGTTGTTCAGCAAATCGAACCGCCTCATTTTTGCTAGAACGGTAATTAATTATAAGATTCAACCCATTCTCTGCTAAAGCAATAGCTGTCCTTTTGCCAATTCCGCGCGAGCCGCCTGTAATAAGCGCTGTTTTTGTCCTCATGACATCCTCTCCATTAATAAATAGTTATATTATCATATTAAGCATCCTACTGTTATTATGCAATTATAAGTAGATAAATAGAAAAAAACACCGTGCAAGCACGATGTTTCATAAATTATTTTTTAATAAATTGTTGTGTCCAAATAGAACCGTTTTCTACATACCCAACACCAATATGAGTGAAATCTTTGCTTAAAATATTAGCTTTATGCCCTGGGCTATCCATCCAAGCTTTCACTACTTCTTCAGGTGTACGTTGACCTTTAGCAATATTTTCTCCAGCTGCACTATAAGTAACGCCAAATTGCTTCATCATATCAAATGGAGAACCGTACGTTGGGCTTGTGTGAGAAAAATAGTTATTCGCTAACATATCTTCCGACTTTTTGCGAGCGACTTTACTTAATTGACTATCAATTTGTAAAGCTGGTAAACCTACTTTTGTACGCTCTTTATTCGTTAAAGTGACTACTTGCTGTTCAAAAGCTTTTAATGCAGAAGCGTTCGGATCAACAGCTGGTTTTTGTTCAGGTGTTGGTTTTACTTCTGGCTTTGGTTCTGGTTTAAATTGAAACATTTGACTACCGTTGCTAAACTGCTTGATAAGTTGCTCTAAATCTATCTTTCCTTGTAGTTGCTTCCATCCATCTTGAGAAAGAGTATATGTTTTATATTGACATTGTGATTGATTCGCTACTTGCATATTATTAGTAGCTGCTTCTGACTTTGTTGCAAATGGAGCAGCCAAAAGGGTTAATGATGTAGCTAGTGATACGATAACTTTTTTATTCATTGTTTGTTTTCCTCCTGGTTGTTTGATTTGACAACTACATCGTAACATGATTTTGTTGTCATAATAGAGGAAATTGGAGGCAAAAAAGCCAGCAGGCTCATTTACGATCCGCTGGCTTTTATTTTTCTCGGTATAAGCTTCGATGACACTTGATCACATCAACGTTTAAGAAAATTCCCCTTTACTGCAAAAGAATTCAAGCATTGTTTAAATAATAACACTGTATTAAAAAATTGGCATAAATATTAGCTAGATTAGCTGAGTGGACACTTAACTAATGTAACAATTATGACAAAAAAAGAACAAAATTAGTAGGAACTTTTCATACAAATACAACCTTTAACTTCAATGCCAAATCGTTTCAACAGTCGGACAGCAAAATTACACTCCACCGTATTTCCAGCAGCGATATAGACTACTTTTTCATTCAAATCAGGGGCGTAGCGCGGAATATACCCACAAGGCATTTGGATCGCTTCTTGTACAGGTACTTGATTCGCTTCCTGATAGTCTCTAACGTCAATAATCGGATAGGATTCTATCTCTTCCAGTTCGATTTTCTCAACTGAAACTGGCCAATATCGATAAGAAATCCCGATAAAAATAAATGAGAATAATAATAACATAAGCACTATGAACATGATAACAACCCCTTTCCAAATGTTATTTTATACTACAAGGGGTATACGGAGCAAGAGTAAAGTCTTTTAGCCCACATTAACGGGCTATCAGTGGCGGCTGAAGCACCCACTGATTAAAGTTTCACTTTATTTTTCCAACGCCTTTAGTTCGGAAATGATCGCCTCTTGATTTAGACCTTCGCCAATGATGACAACGTTTTTCGGCATATTCATTTCTTCTGGGATCCATAAAGGCATGCCATAGGAGTATTGAAATAACACCGGGTATTGCCTATTGCGGACAGGTACATATCCCTTCATCCGGTATAGTTGTTCGCTCGTCCCTCGTAGCCATTGCTCAAATGCTTCGATATCGACACTGCCCTGAAAGGTATGGCTAAAGACAGTCAAATGTAGATGCTGATGAGCATGCACAGCCATTCTTTCACCTTTAGGAGACATGTTCATTTCGCGTAACTGCTTCATCGAAACTTTGGCATTCGTTGTTAAGCAAATCGGAGCATTCGCATTGATTTGTTGAATATCATAAGTGATCATCCCTTGATCCATTTCAGAGACAAGATCGATTTTATTAATGATTAATAAGTCGGCATGCTTAATTTGTTCGTACATCAATTGCAGCACGGCTGGTGATAGGTTCGCCCGATTTTTCCAGGCAAGGCAATCAACGATCGTAATAATCCCTCTCCATTGTAGCTTTTCCGCAAACAGAGGGGACATAATGGCATCAATCGCTTCTACTGGATGTGCCGCTCCCGTCGTTTCAATAATTAAGTCATCGAACTCTTCTGTTAATAACAGCTCCTGTAATTGCGCTTCTAGCTTATCTTGAATCGTACAACAAATGCAGCCGTTTAAGAGCTCTTTTAAGGGTGTTTCTTCGTCAACTTCATCGGAATCGATTGAAATGTCTCCTAGTTCATTCATTAATACAGCTGGTCGGCGATCATTTGACTTTAAATGCTGTAATAGTTGCTTTAATAACGTCGTTTTGCCACTTCCTAAAAACCCTGACAGCACATATACTTGTTTTTTCATCCTACTCACCCTTTTTTATGTAGTTAATCAACAGAAAAGGCTGCTTTCAAAGAGAAGAAACTCTCTTTGAAACAGCCTTTGTTTGCATTAGGAAGCAACTGGAGTTTTCTGCTTCGTTAAAATCTCGATGGCTTTTTGTTTTTGCGTATCATTTTGTTCAATTTGCTCTCTTAGCTTCGCCATGAGTTCGAGTGATGTTTTCCCTTCAATGATGCCAGTTGTTTCAAGCCCAGTTCGCTCTTGGAATTGTTTCACAGCGCTCTCTGTTTGTTCATCAAAAAAGCCGTCCACTTTTCCAGGGTTGATACCGATCGCCTCTAACATCTTCTCGGCATTCTTTACTTCATCTGATAATTGATCTAGCTTCAATGGTTGATCTGGATTTAAGAAAGCTAAGTTGGCATAATCCGGTAATTTTACGACTGTATCCGGTGTGACACCTTTTTTATGAATCCAGTTCCCGTTCGGTGTTAACCATTTTGCTGTTGTAAATTTCATATTAGAACCATCCTCAAATTCGGCGGATGTTTGAACGGTTCCTTTCCCGAATGTTTTCTCACCGATGATCGGAATACCCGCTGATTCTTTCATCGCTGCTGCAAAGATTTCCGATGCACTGGCACTTCCTTCATCGACAAGCACAGCCACTGGCAGATCAAACTTCGGCCTACTATCTGACATAAACTTTTTGCGCTTTCCTGTGTGGTCCTCTACTTGGAATAGCACTTCTCCCTTCGGAACAAACATACTCGTAATTTCTACTGCTTGGTCCAATAAACCTCCAGGATTTTGGCGTAAATCAAGGATCATGGATGTCATCCCTTGTGATTCCATATCTTTTATTGCTTTTTTCAACTCTTCTGCCGTATGGTCAGAAAAGCTCGTAATTTGAATATGAGCGACTTTATGATCATCTATTGTCGCATAAACTGTTTCAATCGGAATTTCATCACGTACAATCGTCATTTCGATTGGTTTCGGTGTTCCCGCACGTTGAATTTTCAATTTGACTTTCGTGCCCTTTTCGCCGCGAATCAACATGACCGCTTCAGAGGAACTCATTCCTTGAACGCTCTTGTCATCGACCGAAAGAACTTTATCATTCGGTTTCATGCCAGCCTTTTCCGCTGGCGACCCTTTAATTGGCGAAACAATCATAATCGTTCCATCTTCTTCTCTAATTTCAGCACCAATTCCTTCAAAGGAGGCTGAAACACTTTCATGAAAGCTTTTTGCTTCTTTTTGATCCATATAATCTGAATATGGATCATCTAGTGAGTCCAACATACCATTAATTGCACCATCTATGAGCTGATCTTTATTTAAGTCCTTGTAATAGCTACTTTGTAATTTGTCATATGCTTCATATAACTTGGCAAACTCATTACGAGGCGTCACGCCCATTTCCGCTGCTTTTTCATCGCCGAAAGCTAGAACAATCGTGGTAATAGCTGCTGAGACAAAGACGAGAAAGAATAGAAGCATAACGAAATGAAACTTCTTCAATCGAATATAATGGGGCTGTTTGTCACCAGATTGTTCTGACTGATTTTCTTCCATGTTGCTCACCGCTTTCCATCCTTTAGTACAGTTATTTTTCAACTCTTCCATTCTAACAGTTTTTCAAATAATAAAAAAGAAAAAACTCCCCATTTCGTTGAATGGGAAGTTTTTTCACTTATTCTACATCATATCCTTGGTCTTCTACTGTCTCTTTCATTTGAGCAACTGTTGCTTTTTCTGCGTCAAATGCAACCTCGACGGAACCAGTTGGTAAATCAACTGTAACCTCTTTCACACCTTCTACTTCTAATAAAGCGGCTTTCACTGCTTTCTCACAATGTCCGCAAGTCATTCCTTTTACTTGTAAAGTTGTTTGTTCCATGTTTGTTTCCTCCAATTTTTAAATTTTGACTCGTTTTAAACGCAGAGAGTTGGTGACAACGGAGACGGAGCTAAATGCCATCGCCGCACCCGCTACCCACGGAGCGAGTAAACCAAATGCGGCAATCGGAATACCGACTCCGTTATAAATTAATGCCCAAAATAAATTTTGACGAATGTTTTTAATGGTGGCTTTGCTGAGCTTAATCGCTTTTGGAATAAGCAGTAAGTCGCCGCCAAGCAACGTAATGTCGGCCGCTTCAATGGCCACATCGGTGCCGGTACCAATCGCCATCCCGACATCAGCAAGAGCTAATGCTGGGGCATCATTAATGCCATCTCCGACCATGCCGACAACGAAGCCTTTTGCTTGTAGCTCCTCGACTTTATGTGCTTTATCTTGCGGTAACACTTCAGCGAAAATATTCGCCTCTTCAATGCCTACTTGTCGACCAATTGCTTTCGCTGTACGACCATTGTCTCCGGTGAGCATATAAACGTCGATGCCTTCCTTGACTAAATGTTCAATCGCTTGTTTCGCTGTTTCTTTAATCGTATCGGCTACAGCAATCAGACCACTTAAGTGTTGATCAACAGAAATTAACATCGCTGTTTTCCCTTGTTCCTCTAACTGGAGCATTTTTTCTTTGTATGGATGAAAATCAACATCGTTTTCCTTCATCCATTTGCGCGAACCGACAAGCACTTTCTTTCCAGCGATTTCCGCTTGGATTCCGTGACCTGGGATCGCTTCAAATGCCGTAGGAGCAATCATTTGAACTCCTTGTTCCTCGGCATAGCGAACAATCGCTTCCGCTAAAGGATGTTCGGATTGTTTTTCTGCTGATGCTAACAGCGAAAGAACCTCTTCGTCCATCGCTTCAAAATCAGTCACTTCCGGCTTGCCTTTTGTGATCGTGCCCGTTTTATCGAGGATAATGGCATTTAAGCGTTGCGCATTTTCTAAATGCTCTCCACCTTTAAATAAAATCCCATTTTCAGCTCCTTTTCCTGAACCAACCATAATCGATGTCGGCGTAGCAAGCCCGAGCGCACAAGGGCAAGCAATCACTAATACGGCAATCGCTGCTTCAAGAGCCGATGCTGTATTGCCAGGATCGACGAACGCGATCCATACGAAAAACGTAAGGAGAGCAATCACGACTACAATCGGAACAAAGATACCAGACACTTGATCAGCGACACGTTGGATCGGTGCCTTGCTCCCTTGCGCTTGTTCCACGGCACGAATAATGCCAGAAAGAGCTGTCTCTTCCCCCACTTTAAGTGCTTGTACCGTTAACGAACCATTTTTATTGATCGTTGCGCCAATGACCATATCACCGATCGTTTTTTCAACTGGAATTGATTCTCCAGTAATCATCGATTCATCGACACTCGTCATTCCAGATTGAATCACACCGTCAACAGGAATCTTCTCACCTGGTTTCACTAACAGGAGATCCCCTGGCACCACTTGTTCAACTGGCGACTGTACTTCTTGCCCATCCTTTATTACTGTCGCATATTTCGCCTGTAAATTCAAAAGAGAAGAAATCGCTTCGGTCGTCCGCCCTTTCGCTCTCGCTTCAAGTAGCTTGCCGAATAAAATTAATGTGATTAACACCGCACTCGTTTCAAAATATAAATGCGGTGCTTCATTCGTTCCAATTGTACGAAACGCTTCAAACAGACTGTAAAAATAGGCAGCGGATGTACCTAATGCTACTAACACATCCATATTGGCACTTTTATTGCGCAACGCTTTATACGCTCCTTCATAAAAGGACCAGCCAATGATAAACTGAACTGGTGTTGCTAATACAAGTTGCACCCATGGATTCATTAAAATATGAGGTACGGGTATGTGCGTATCAAATGGAAAGTGGGCAAACATCGTATAAAGAAGCGGCAATGATAATAAAGTTGAAATGAGAAGCTTCCGTTTCTTCGTTTCATATTCCTCTTCTTTATGCGCCGCTTTCTCTTGCTGTCCTTGCTTTTCCTTCGCTTCAAAGCCCAGTTTTTCGATCTTTGCAACAATGCTGTCGACAGAAGTAACACCCGATTCAAATTCAATGGATGCCGTTTCTGCCGTCAAGTTTACGACAGCTGTTTTGACACCATCCATTTTGTTAACCACTTTTTCGATTCTCGCAGAACAAGCGGCACACGTCATACCAAAGACATCTAGCTCGACCTTTTCTGTACGCACACCATAGCCCATCTTTTCGATTCTTTCAGCAACTTCTTTCGCAGACACTTGCTCATTATCGATCGTAACCGTTGCGGTTTCCATCGTTAAATTAACATTCGCCTCTACTCCATCCATTTTGTTTAACACTTTTTCGATTCTAGTAGAACAAGCAGCACACGTCATACCGGATATTTTCAAATTGACTTGTTGTTGACTCATCTTTATTCCCTTCTTTCGTCAACTTTTTTCCTTATGTTCGACTAAATTGATTAAACACTTTCATTAATTCGTCGATAGCGGCTTTTCCCTCACCTGATTGAATCGCACCAGCGACACAATGATTCGTATGATCTTCAAGAACGTGCATCCCGACATTTTTTAACGCTGATTGAATCGCCGTAATTTGCACAAGAATATCGACACAATAACGATCTTCATCAATCATTTTTTGAATTCCACGCACTTGGCCTTCAATTCGGTTTAACCGATTTAATAATTGTTTCTTCTGCTCCTCGTTTCGATGAGACACAGTACGATGTGGTTCATTTCCCATAATTTCCACCCCTCTTACTTTATACTATACCCACGTATGGTATATTAGTCAAGAAAAAAATACTAAGTGGCGACCCTCATTTCCTTTTGCCACTTAGTATACACTCCTTAAATCTTTTCTACATTGTTAAAATATTCTTCAAGCGTCCAGCCATTTTCAAAGATCTCTTTCGCCGCATCCTTCCCAACGTAACGGAAATGCCATGGCTCATACATATATTGCGTCACATCTTCTTTGCTTTTCGGATAGCGCAAGATGAATCCGAATTTGTGAGCGTTTTGCTCTAGCCACTGACCTTCTGATGTCGTTTCAAACGATTGAACGAGATCAAATTGCACACTTTCTGCGGAAATGTCCATCGTCAACCCTGTTTGATGCTCGCTCGAACCCGGTGGAGCCACTGCTTCTAACGCTTTCTCTTCTCCTACTTGAGCAATTTGATTCGCTAAAATTTGTTGCTGCCGTTCATACGAGCGGTAGCCAGAAACAGCAAATAAATGAATGCCTTCTTGCTCTGCCGCTTGGAACATCCCCTCCATCGCTTCCGCCGCTTCTTTTCTCATATAGCTTTTTTCAATGTCTTGGTTGCCAAAGGAAAAAGGCACGTTCGGACGTACTAAATCCCCCGGCTTATAATCTCCTGGCAAAGTAAATTCCTTATTGACTAACGCTAGCACATTCTCTGGATTGGCAATCACAGCTTTTCCATCCACTTGCTTCACTTCATTGAAAAAAACAGCTTCAAGTTGCGGGCCAGACGGCTGGCTCACTTTTTTCTCTTCTTGAGCCGCTTCTTGCTTCTCTACTTTCTTCTCCTCATCTGCCGACTGACATCCGCCCAGTAATAATGCGGCTGTCAATACTAAACCCGTTTTCTTCATTTCGTCACCTGATCTCCCCATAATTTCATTTGACATAGGAAAGCCAGCCTTTTTATGCTAGGCTGGCCGTCTCCATGATTACTCTTGAATCGCCGCTTCTAAAGCGACTTCGATCATTTCATTGAATGTCATTTGGCGTTCTTCCGCTGTCGTTTCTTCTCCTGTAATAATGTGATCACTCACGGTTAATACAGAAAGCGCTTTGCGGCCAAATTTCGCTGCCAATGTGTAAAGAGCAGACGTTTCCATTTCGATCGCTAACATGCCGTAATCGGCCCATTTTTGATGTTCAGCATTGTCGTTATAGAACATATCTGCCGTAAATACGTTACCTATTTTTAAATGAAGCCCTTTTTCTGTCCCAGCGTCATAGGCTTTCTTCAATAAATCCCAATTCGCTGTTGGGGCATAATCAACACCGTTAAATGTAAAGCGGTTCATTTGTGAATCCGTTGACGCACTCATCGCTAAAATGACGTCACGTACTTTCACATCTTTTTGAAGTGCACCACAAGTGCCTACACGAATTAAGTTTTGGACATTGTAGCTTTGCATTAATTCATTAATGTAGATCGAAATGGATGGAACACCCATTCCAGTACCTTGAACAGATACTTTTTTCCCTTTGTAAGTCCCTGTATAACCGAACATATTGCGTACTTCATTATAGCAAATAGGATTATCTAAAAACGTTTCAGCAATATATTTTGCTCTTAAAGGGTCTCCTGGTAACAGGACTGTTTCAGCAATTTCGTGTTCCTTTGCTCCAATATGAATGCTCATCATCAAACCTCCAGTAGGATAGCTATTGCACCATTCATTGTAATCCTTTTATTTAACCGTTGCAATTGTTACATATGAGCGGAAATGATTTGCGTTAGCTTTTCTCTTAGTTGTGGCAAGTCTTGTGTCGTAACACGAACGTTGATATGACTTTCATCCATTTCAAGCGCTTCCGCAAGAAAACCGCCTAACCCTCTCGCTTTGCGATCGACTTCGATTAATAGCTGAGCGGATTGTTCTGTTTGGGAAATAAACATTAGTTCTAGTTCATCGAGGCGACCGCGGAACACTCCTGACGTCGGCACAAATTCAAATTCTTGTACGAACGGATAGTGACTTGCAATTTTCAATGAAGCCTGTTCACAATCCACTTTGCGTAAGCGAAAACCAAGCAGCTCGATTTCTTCTAAAATCTTTGCCGCAAGTGGTGTCGGACGTACTTCTATGTAATCTTTATCTTCCGGATCGACCGCATTTTTAATATCTAAGCCTGTTTCCACCCATACGCGCGTCTTGCCATAAGTGATTGGCGTATCCATCGGCAATTCTAATTCAAATGGGATCACTTTCGTCTCCCCTGCTCCGATCGTAAAAGGCTCATTTAGCTTCTGCTTCTTAACTGCAGCATAATCAGTATATTTATGATCATCCGTTTCGCGTGTGTACGTTGTATTTACCTTTAAGTAAATCGAATCAATGTCTTGAGGAACGTTGCCGCCATAAATCTCCACCTTACCACGCATCATATCTCCAGCTGTATATTCAGAACGCTCTAACTTCGTATCTACTCTCGCTCCACCTACACCAAAGCTTGCTAGTACTTTACCGAAAAATGACATCTGAAATTCCCCCTAAATAATTTTTTTGCTACCTAATGATACGCAAATAAAAACAAAAGGTTTCATTTTTTTAAATTTTTTCTTCTTCGATATATCTTTCCCACGCTTCATCAAAAACGGCCATGCTCCGTAAATAGAGCCCGTTAAGTTCTAAGTATCGGCTTAATTCATCATAGCTCGCTTCATACTTCGGAAAACTGTGATCCTTAAACGCATGATTAGCAAAATCCGCAACATCATCGCGTGGAGGCTCTTCTCGATACTTCATTAAATAATGAAAAAATGATTTCCGCACTTCTTTTCCCCCTTTTTCCCTCAATATAAAGGAGAATGATAGAAGATGTAAAGAAATTTCTGCGCAAAACAAGCCGCTCGATTACTGTTGAGCGGCTTCATTGTTTCCTTGTTCTTCTAAAAGCATTAACGTAAATTGAATATCATCTTTTTTCAAATCAAAGCGATCAGCACGCACTTTCACATCGCTCTCCAACTCTAGCTCATTCAATGAAAGATAGATCATTTGATCGTTCGGCATAAATTTCACCCACTTCGGAAATGGATAGGCATCTCGAGCCGTCTTCATCACATAAGATACAGGAAGATCCACTCGCCCCATCTTCATTTCCTTTTGCTTTAATACAATATCGCCATTGTCTAATGCTTTCGGTTCAAATGTCAGCTTATAGTCAATTCCACTTGAAAACACCGGTATTTGTCCATACATAATCACTTCATCTTTTAAGTACATATTCAACTCTATCGGACTATTTTTCGCTTCTTTTTCAATATAGGATTGTATCATTCTATTTAAATCTTCTTTATTCGACTTCACTTGAAACTCAACTGCTCCTTCTAGAGGCGCATCTGTCGGCATCGCATCGTCCTTCATAGGAGAGAATAACATTACACCGATCGCGATCAACACGAATACATTCACTGCCACTATTCCGATACACGCATATTTCCAAAAATTTTTCATCTTTGCTCCTCTTTTACATACATAATTTTCTTGTTAGTCAATTCTTCTAGCTCTTTGCCTTTAATTGTGTCAAAAATACGCTCACCCATCAATTGATAGCCTCGATCATTCGGATGAAATTGATCCACGTATAACAATTCTTCTTTTGGATTCGTAAACAAATCTTCCACCGCAACAAAGGTCATTCGATCATATTTCTCCACTGTTTGCTTGCTCGTTTCATTCCATTCGTTCAAAATCGCTTCCACTTCTTGAACGTCATGAAGCACATCTAAAAATGGGTTATATAATCCCACTAAAACGATTCCTGCTTCCTCATTACTTTGCCTTACTTTTTGAATAATTTCATTTAAG
This sequence comes from Bacillaceae bacterium SAS-127, assembly GCA_002261155.1. Classification (GTDB taxonomy): domain Bacteria; phylum Bacillota; class Bacilli; order Bacillales; family Domibacillaceae; genus Bacillus_CE. The sequence continues at coordinate 18,737 of NKXN01000077.1, forward strand.
CGCTTTTCGTATTGCTCTCTGCCATCATCAAACTGATTGACCTTTAATCGGGTAAAGTTTTCCTTCAATACTTTCATAATATCATTTCCGCCAATCGTAATAATGACAAAATCCGCCTGCTCAATCGACTGCTTCACTTGTTGCTCATCTAACCGTTTAAGAAGCTGATCCGTTCGATTTCCTTTAACTCCATAGTTCGTGAAGGTCGCATCTTTCACCTCTTCTAGCTCAACTAACTTATTTTGCAAATAAGGGATATAGCCACCTGTTTCCGTGCTATCGCCCACACCTTCAGTTAAGGAATCCCCTATAGAAACCACACGTAAATCTTGTGGCACAATCTCTATCTTTTCTTCTTGCGCGGCACAAGCAGATAAGCTAAACACGAAAGCAACGACAAGAAGCCATGCTCTCTTCAAATCTCTCACCTCGCTGTCTAAACTACTGATATTATAGCATATTCATCTGTAAGAAAAAGGATCACCTATTCCATAGCTACCATTGGTTTCACACCTATGATTCATGTATAATAAATCATTATACAGAAAAGGAGATTTACAATGCGAGTATGGACTTACTTTGCCGTTCTTAGTAGTTTACTTTTGCTTATTGCCGGTTGCTCTTCTGTGTCTAAGGAAGAAAGCGAAGGACATAAAGCTAGTGAATCTGAATCCCATACGGATCATATGCACACCCAGCCAAACGGTGACCTCCAAGAAGAAACCGCTTCCGTCGATGAAATGCCAAACTTTTTACAAGATAAAGATGATCAAATGAAAACCATCTATTTAGCAGCAGCGAAAAACCCCGAAGTACTAGAATCGATGCCATGCTACTGCGGCTGCGGCGATTCAGCCGGTCATAAAAGCAACTTAAACTGCTTCGTCGCTGACATCAAAGAAGAAAAAGTCGTATGGGACGACCACGGCACACGCTGCGGCGTCTGCCTCGAAATCGCAGCCGAATCCGTCCTCATGCACAAAGAAGGCAAATCATTAAAAGACATTCGTGACTACATTGATGACAAATATAATGAAGGCTATGCCGAGCCAACTCCGACGCCAATGCCTGCGTAATAGAAAAGCAGAAGGTGCCGTTTAGCGACGTATGAACTGGAATGATCCGCACGAGATAAAGGAAACACGATGAACGTCAGTGAATCGATGTTGACTTATCGCAAGGAGGAGCATGGTATTACACTAGTCGTTGGCACCTGGAGCTGGACAACATAGAAAAGCGGAGCCGACTGCCCAGACACGACAAGCAAATGTTCTGGCGCTAGAAAGACGACAGTCTTGTAAGCGACAGGTTATTTGACTCGAGT
>NKXN01000078.1 GCA_002261155.1 Bacillaceae bacterium SAS-127
GCGTTGCTCCGTCAGACTTTCGTCCATTGCGGAAGATTCCCTACTGCTGCCTCCCGTAGGAGTCTGGGCCGTGTCTCAGTCCCAGTGTGGCCGATCACCCTCTCAGGTCGGCTACGCATCGTCGCCTTGGTGAGCCATTACCTCACCAACTAGCTAATGCGCCGCGGGTCCATCTGTAAGTGATAGCCGAAACCATCTTTCAATCCTTCTCCATGCGGAGAAAGAACTTATCCGGTATTAGCCCCGGTTTCCCGGAGTTATCCCAGTCTTACAGGCAGGTTACCCACGTGTTACTCACCCGTCCGCCGCTAACTTGAATAGAAGCAAGCTCCTATCAAGTCCGCTCGACTTGCATGTATTAGGCACGCCGCCAGCGTTCGTCCTGAGCCAGGATCAAACTCTCCGATAAAGTGTTTGCATTGCACATGGATGTGCAGGCATCTGCGTTGTCACAGGACGTGACGAACTTAGCAGATGTTCCTTAACTCACAATTTGCTTTACTTAGATAAACTAAGATTTTTTAGAATTAACGTTGACGTTTATTTTGTTCAGTTTTCAAAGATCAATTTCCTTAAGTGCGACTTTTCTAATCTATCACACATCCGAATGGATGTCAAAACTTTGTTGATGTCTTGTTTTTCACATCTGTCTTTCGGACAAGAAATAATATATCATGATAAAAACTCAAAAGCAAGTACTTTTTATAAAAAAATATATCTTTTATAACATCGCTATTAACGCCATATATTATTTTAACACCCTCCTTCCAGCATTTATATACCGATCTACTTATGTTACATTTAATTATTATTTCATCATTCTTATTCAATGTTTCTTTAGTTCAGAAAGAAGGTATGTTTATGGATTGGTTATTTGAAGCAGAAATATTAATTAAGCTCGTTGTATCAGCCATTTTAGGGTTAGTCATCGGGCTTGAGCGCGAATTAAAAAGAAAGCCTATCGGATTAAAAACTAGCTTAGTCATTTCAATCGTTAGTTGTTTATTGACGATTGTCTCAATTGAGTCTGCCTATAAATCACCCGGAAGCGACTTTATCAATATTACGATGGACCCACTCCGTCTAGCTGCTCAAATCGTTTCCGGGGTTGGCTTTTTAGGAGCTGGGGTAATTTTACACAGAAGCAATGACAGTATTTCCGGCTTAACGACAGCTGCTATGATTTGGGGAGCCGCCGGTATTGGTGTCGTAGTTGGAGCTGGCTTTTTCATGGAAGCCATTACCGGACTTACTTTATTAATTTTTAGTGTTGAAATTATCCCTCTTGCTTTTAGAATTTTTGGTCCAAGTGGTTTACAACGAAAAGCGCTTTTTATTAAAATGACACTCAAAAATAAAGACAATTTAGATGAAGTGATCAATAGTATTGAAGATGAGGATATCCTCATCACCCGGCTGCGTATTAAAGATTTAAAAAAAGAAGCACATTTATTAGAACTAGGTGTGTCCGTTTATTTCCAACGGAGCGTAACCGAATTGTACCACACTATATCCGACCTCCCTCACGTAGACAATGTAGAAATAGAAAGCTTATAAAAAAGGGTTTTATAAAAGGTCTAGCTACCATATATATATTTAACAGACTCTGTTTCAATCTTTAAATATGTATGGGTGCTAAGACCTTTTTTGTATGTATGACAGTGCCTTTTTCAAAAAACAGGAATATTTTATAGGACAGACGGGAATAGAGTATGAAAGAGCTTATCGTAAAATTCCGTTTATCGAAAGGAGAGCTTTTCTATGACAACGAAATGGACTCGTCTCGCTGGAGGCTCTGTATTGGTCGCAACCATCATTGCTACAATATTTTTTACTGGTTGATACGAATACAATCTAATATACAAAAAGACCTGCAGAAATCATCTGCAGTCTTTTTGTATGGAGACTATCGGGATCGAACCGACGACCTCTTGCATGCCATGCAAGCGCTCTCCCAGCTGAGCTAAGCCCCCTTGAAGCGTCTCAAATAATATTATATTTAAATTATAATAAATAGCAATAGTTTTTGTTTCAATTTTTCAAAAAAGGGGATACTGTTGAAAGCGAAAAGTGGAAGGAGAGCTTTTTATGCTTCAGCAATTGTATTTTAAATTTGTCGAAGCTCCGATTATATTACGAATATTTTCGATGGCGTTTTTCTTCATTATCGTTTTTGGTATAGCCATTCATGTCATCGAACCACAAACATTTCCTACAATATTCGAAGGGATTTGGTGGGCCGTTGTGACTGCTTCTACAGTAGGTTTTGGGGACTACGCTCCGAAAACCACACTTGGACGATTGCTAGGCATCGGGCTGATCTTTATCGGTGCAGGGTTCTTATCCTCTTATTTCGTTAATTTAGCGGCTACAGCTGTCACTTCACAAAATGCCTTAAAAGAGGGAAAGACGATGTATACAAAAAAAAATCATTTAGTCATCGTTGGTTGGAACGAACGCTCTAAGGAGATTATTGATCAGCTACAGGAGATGACCATCTCTCGTCACATTGTGCTAATCGATGATTCTTTACAAACTAATCCATACACAGCTAACATCGTCCATTTTATTCAAGGAGCTCCCTATAAGGAGGAAACGTTAAAAAAAGCCAATCTAGAAGAAGCCAATATGGTGCTCATTACAGCCGATCAACATAAAAATGAGGTATATGCCGACATGAACTCTATTTTGGCGTTAGTCGCAATGAAAGGCTACTGCCCAGACCTTTACTGTGTCGTGGAAATTTTGACAAAGGATCAAGTCATTAACGCTAGTCGAGCTGGAGCGAATGAGGTCATCGAAACAAACCGTCACGCTAGTTCAATTATGCTAAACAGCTTATATTTTGACGGCATTTCCAGCACTGTCATTCATTTACTCGATCCACTAAATGGCGGGCATTTAAAAATAGCAACCGTGAAAACGGAATGGAGTCACCTAAACTTCGGGCAGTTAGCACCTCTGTTATTACTAGAACACACATTATTGATCGGCATTCAAAGAGAGGAGAACACCTATATTAATCCTCCCTTTGAATTCTCTATTCACCCTGCCGACAAATTATTAATTATTCAACGTTAAGAATGGCTTCTACTTCTTCTAACAGTCGTTTCCCAGCAATGATATACTTTTCTTTCACTTGCCCGTCCGGGTCTTGCGGTTCAGAAAATTGATTAGTTGAACCGCTAACCACTCCTGCGCTGGCATAATCGTCAAGTCCTCGTTGATACACATGGGCTAACATATACGGCTGACTAAAACGAACCGATACGCCCGGTGAGTCTAACTGACCATCTGTCGCTGAAAAGGGCAACCGCAAAAACTGGTATCCCCCTTCATCATCAATTTTGTAATCAAATGAACCATGATCATAATCCCAATTTCCGCCGATTACAAATCCCATCGGCTTTAATTTCTGTTCTAACTCATACAAATTAAATTGCTTCCCCTGTAGTGATGAAGCGAGTGTAATCATGATATCCTCTCCTTTCTATAATTCCATTTCCTTTAGTATTTCCTAAAACAAAAAAAATCGCGGATTTCTCCGCGATTTTTTATTTAGACGTTAATCTTTGTTCAAGCTCTTGCTTCTTATCTTCATAACCTGGCTTACCAAGCAAAGCAAACATATTCACTTTATACGCTTCAACACCTGGTTGGTCAAACGGATTGACTCCTAATAAGTAACAGCTCATTGCACACGCTTTTTCAAAGAAATACACAAGGTAGCCGAAAGAGTAAGCATCCATTTTAGGTATTGTAACAATTAAGTTCGGCACGCCGCCATCTGTATGAGCAAGTAATGTGCCTTCGAACGCTTTTTGATTAACGAAATCGATTGTTTTTCCAGCTAGGTAATTCAACCCATCTAAATCAGCCGCATCTTCTTCAATCAGTTGTTCTTGTCTAGGCGCGTCTACTTTAATCACCGTTTCAAATAAATCTCGACGCCCTTCTTGAACATATTGTCCTAATGAATGAAGGTCGGTTGAAAAGTTAGCAGATGCCGGGAAAATTCCCTTTCGATCTTTCCCTTCACTTTCTCCAAACAATTGCTTCCACCATTCAGAAAAGTATTGCAGTCCTGGCTCGTAATTCACAAGCATCTCAACCGTCTTTCCTTGATTGTATAACACACGACGAACAGCCGCGTATTGATACGCGATGTTTTGATCTAACTCAGACTCACTTAATTCTTCAACCGCTTGCGCCGCACCTTTCATCATCTCAGTGATGTCCGCTCCACTTACAGCGATCGGTAATAATCCGACTGCCGTTAACACAGAAAAGCGACCCCCTACATCATCAGGGATAATAAACGATTCATATCCTTCACTTAAGGAGAGTGTTTTAAGCGCTCCTTTTTCGCGATCCGTTGTGGCATAAATCCGTTGTCTCGCCTCATCCACCCCGTATTTTTCTTCCAACAGCTTGCGAAACATTCGAAAAGCAACAGCTGGTTCGGTCGTTGTACCTGATTTAGAAATCACATTAACCGACCAATCTTTTCCTTCTAATACATCACACAATTCTTTCATGTAAGAGGAACTCAAATTGTTCCCTACAAAAAGAATTTGCGGAGTCGTTCGCTTTTCTTTTGATAAAAGATTATAAAAGCTATGACTCAGCATATCAATCGCTGCTTTTGCTCCTAAGTAGGAACCACCAATTCCGATGACTACTAACACATCTGAATCGCTTTTAATTTTGTCAGCTGCTTTTTGAATGCGAGAGAATTCCTCTTGATCGTATTCAGTAGGTAATTCAACCCATCCAGTAAACTCCCCCCCTTGCCCTGTTTTTTCATGCAAGGAATGATGCGCCACCTTTACTGCATCTCGCAAATACTCCAATTCATGTTCACCAAAAAAGGATAATGCCTTGGAATAGTCAAACTTAATATGGGTCATTGCCACGAGACCTCCATTTTACTTTTTTCACTTTAACTTTAACTTTAACTACGAGATGAAGCAAGGGGAAAGGATAGAAATTTTTTTCTTTTTTAGTAGCGAATCACAATCTGTTCATAAAAAAATATTTATGGGAAATATCAGAATAATCACCCATATAGCTAGCGATAAGTTACTCGTCGTATAAAAAAAAGACGCTAACACATACTAAGGCTGTCATAAATGAAAGGAGGGAATCTTATGAGTGGAATTCAACGTTTCGCTTTAGCCTTAACCATTATTGGAGCTATTAACTGGGGACTAATTGGCTTATTCCGGTTTGATTTAGTCGCCGCCATTTTTGGAGGACAGACGTCCGGTCTTTCTAGAATTATTTATACACTAGTTGGTCTTGCGGGACTCATCAACCTTGGTTTACTGTTTAAGCCCGATGAAGAAGCAAAGTTCAGAAGAAATCCCGCTTCCACATAATCGAAATAAAGGCCAGTGAGATCGTCCTCACTGGCCTAATTTGTGGCAATTATATGCGGTTTTTTTATCTAATTATACCCATCCTCTGAACTTAGAAGCTTCAGCTGTTCTACGGACTCCTACCATGTAAGCCGCTAAACGCATATTCACTCCACGAGTTTGAGATGTTTCATAAATATTGTTGAATGCAGAAATTAACGTATTTTCAAGTTTGTCGTTAACTTCTTCTTCTGTCCAGTAATAACCTTGGTTGTTTTGTACCCACTCAAAGTATGAAACTGTTACTCCACCAGAGCTAGCTAACACATCTGGTACAAGAAGAATGCCACGCTCTGTTAAGATCTTCGTTGCTTCTAATGTCGTTGGACCATTTGCTGCCTCGACAACGATTGACGCTTTAATATTATGAGCATTTTCTTCTGTAATTTGGTTAGAAATCGCTGCCGGTACTAAAATGTCACAATCAAGTTCTAAAAGTTCCTGATTAGAGATCGTGTTTTCAAACAATGTAGTGATCGTTCCAAAGCTATCACGACGATCAAGTAAATAATCAATATCTAAGCCATTAGGATCATGAATCGCTCCATACGCATCTGAAATACCGATTACTTTCGCTCCAGCATCATGCATAAACTTCGCTAAGAAGCTTCCTGCATTACCGAATCCTTGAATGACAATACGTGCACCTTCAACGTTAATGCCAATTTTTTTCGCTGCTTCTTTAATACAGATCGTTACCCCTTGAGCTGTTGCTTTCTCACGTCCGTGAGATCCACCAAGAACAAGTGGCTTTCCTGTAATGAAGTTTGGAGAATCATACTCGCGAATGCGGCTGTATTCATCCATCATCCATGCCATAATTTGAGAGTTTGTGTATACATCTGGAGCTGGAATATCTTTTGTCGGACCAACCATTTGACTGATGGCACGAACATATCCACGGCTTAAACGTTCAACTTCTCCCATTGACATTTGACGAGGGTCACAAACAACTCCGCCTTTTCCCCCTCCATACGGTAAGTCAACAATACCAGCTTTTAATGTCATCCACGCTGCTAATGCTTTCACTTCTTCTTCATTCACCTCAGGATGAAAGCGAACTCCCCCTTTAGAAGGACCAGCTGCATCACTATGCTGTGCTCTATATCCAGTAAAAACCTTTGTAGATCCGTCATCCATACGCACTGGAATGCGGACTGTTAACATGCGAAGCGGCTCTTTTAAAAGCTCATACATTTCTTCCGTATAGCCCAGCTTTGTCAACGCCTCTTTAATGACATTCTGAGTAGATGTGAATAAATTTAGATTTTCCGACATTTGATATTCGCCTCTTTTATCTTAATTATCAGTAGTTTGTACGAGGTTACCCTAGTACTTTTTGAATACGTTCGATTGCCCAATCCAATTCTTCTTTCGTAATAACTAACGGAGGAGCAAAACGGATCACTGTGTCATGAGTTTCTTTACAAAGCAAGTTTTCTTCCTTCAATGCTTCGCAATATTTACGAGCTGGTTCTGTTAGCTCAACACCGATAAATAATCCTCTACCACGAACGTCTTTAATCATAGGGTTTTGAATTTCTTTTAGTTTGCTTACGAAATATTCTCCCAATTCTAAAGAACGTTCAGCTAGCTTTTCATTCTCAAGTACATCAAGAGCAGCTAAAGATACAGCACAAGCCATTGGGTTTCCACCGAAAGTTGATCCGTGTGAACCAGGGTTGAACACACCTAAAATATCCTTGTTAGCAACTACACAAGAGATTGGGAATACTCCGCCTCCAAGTGCTTTACCAAGAATATACATATCCGGTTCAAAACCTTCCCACTCACACGCAAACATTTTTCCAGTACGAGCAAGACCTGCTTGAATTTCATCAGCAATGAAAAGAACATTATTTTCTTTACATAGTTCATAAGCTGCTTTTAAATAACCAGCTGGAGGAATGTTAATACCCGCTTCTCCTTGAATTGGTTCAATAATGAAAGCTGCTGTATTTGGTGTGATCATTTCTTTAAGAGCATTTACATCGCCATAAGGAACTAGCTTGATACCAGGAAGCATTGGGCCGAAACCGCGCTTGTATTCCGCTTCTGATGACAGTGATACTGCTCCCATTGTACGACCATGGAAGTTACCTTCGCAAGCAATAATTTCTGCTTGTCCGTCAGAAATTTTCTTGACATCATATCCCCAACGTCTTGCAGCTTTAATCGCTGTTTCTACAGCTTCAGCTCCTGTGTTCATTGGAAGAGCCATCTCTTTGTTTGACATTTTACAGATCTTCTCGTACCAAGGGCCTAACTGATCATTATGGAATGCACGTGATGTTAATGTTACACGATCTGCTTGCTCTTTCAACGCCTCGATAATTTTCGGATGACGGTGTCCTTGGTTTACCGCAGAGTATGCACTAAGCATATCCATAAATTTGTTGCCTTCTGGATCTTTCACCCAAACTCCTTCAGCTTCAGAAATAACGATTGGTAGTGGATGATAGTTTTGAGCTCCATATCGGTCTGTTGTTTCAATAATTTGTTGAGAATTAACGTTTGTAGTCATCATAGTCCTCCTCGTGGATGTTACGTACTTTATTATAAAAAAAGGGAAGCGAAGCGCTTATCCGACCTCTTCGCTCTTTTCCCTTTAGTCAAGCTACAGAAAAGATATTACAGCATTTCTGAAGTTGTTTTTGCTTGCATGTGTAGCTGTAAGTAGTCAGGGCCACCTGCTTTAGAGTCTGTTCCTGACATGTTGAAGCCGCCGAATGGTTGGTAACCAACGATTGCTCCTGTACAGCCACGGTTGAAGTATAGGTTACCTACATGGAACTCTTCACGAGCTTTTTCCATGTTCGCACGGTTTGTTGTGATGACCGCACCTGTTAAGCCGTATTCTGTGTTGTTCGCAATTTCAAGCGCATGATCGAAGTCTTTCGCTTTCGCAAATGCTACGACTGGACCAAAGATTTCTTCTTGCATTAAACGAGCTTGTGGATCAACGTCCGCTACGATTGTCGGTTGAACGAAGTAACCTTTAGAGTCATCTCCTTCAGCACCTGTTAATACGCGACCTTCTTCATGACCAAGTTTCGCGTAGCTCATCACTTTATCGAAAGCAGCTTGGTCATTTACTGGACCCATGTAATGCTCTAACGGATCGCCCGCTGAAATTTGTTTCGTTAATTCTACTGCACGATTTAATACTTGATCGTACACATCTTCTACGATAACTGCACGAGAACAGGCAGAACATTTTTGTCCAGAGAAACCGAACGCTGATTTCACGATCGATTGAGCCGCTAATTCAAGATCTGCTTCTTTATCAACAACGATTGTGTCTTTTCCGCCCATTTCAGCGATGACACGTTTTAACCAAATTTGACCTTCGTTTACTTTAGACGCACGTTCGAAGATGCGAAGACCGACGTCACGAGAACCTGTGAACGAGATGAAGCGTGTTTTCGGATGATCCACTAAGTAGTCGCCCACTTCTGCGCCGCTTCCTGGTACGAAGTTTAATACGCCTTTTGGAAGACCTGCTTCTTCCATAACTTCAACGAATTTTGCTGCCACGATTGGCGTTGTAGAAGCTGGTTTTAATAGAACTGTATTTCCTGTTACGATTGCCGCTACTGTTGTACCAGCCATGATCGCAAGTGGGAAGTTCCAAGGAGAGATGATAATCCCTACTCCTAATGGAATGTAGCCGTAACGGTTGAATTCGCCTGGGCGGCTTTCTACTTTCACGCCATCTTTAATTTGTAGCATTTGACGAGCGTAGAATTCTAAGAAGTCGATTGCTTCCGCTGTATCCGCATCCGCTTCGTTCATCGGCTTTCCTGCTTCTTTTGTTAATAGAGCAGAGAATTCATGCTTGCGGCGACGGATAATCGCAGCTGCTTTGAATAATACATCCGCACGAACTTCTGGCTTTACTTTTTTCCAAGTTTCGAACGTTTCTACCGCTGCTTGCATCGCTTGTTCTGCTA
>NKXN01000079.1 GCA_002261155.1 Bacillaceae bacterium SAS-127
CTAGAAAGTCTATATGTCTGTTACACTCAATTGCGTCAAACTTAATCTGAACCGCCGTATACGGAACCGTACGTACGGTGGTGTGAGAGGTCGGAGGTTAATCACCTCCTCCTACTCGATTATAGAAGAAGATTGTCTAATGACATGATCATTTGTCGTATTAATTGACGGAATATTCCGATTGATATACTCTTTATGTAAGTACATAGCATGAAAGAGGAATGATAAGAGGAGGGTATTCAGAATGAGGAATCATCATTTTCGTTTAATTAATCAAGAGGTACCGAAAACGATTATGGAGTCTTGGAAAAGAAGTCGGAAAAATGAAGTATCAGCAACCCTTAATTCTGCACCTCTTGTGTTAACTGAGGAAGATATAAACAAAATCAAACAACATGATAACCTTTATCAATCTTTTTCAATGGTCTACTCCCGAATGGAGAAGGAGATTGAGCACTGCTATGCTTTTGGACTAGCGGATGAACGCGGCAGAATGATGGGTGTAAGGATGAAAGGGAAGTTACATGACCAACTGCGAGAAGCTAACTTTTATCCGGGAGCGAATTGGCATGAAGAAGTGACGGGAACAAATGCAATCGGAACAGCGTTAGCCGCCAAACAGCCGGTGACGATTCATACGGCGGAGCATTTTTGTGATGCTTGGAAAGCGTTTTCATGTGCAGGCGTACCTATTTTTCATCCTGTTAAAAAGAAACTATTAGGCGTTCTAGACTTGACGAGCAATGATGAACATTTTCATAAACAAAGTTTGCTGCTAACAAAGGCGATTGCAGAGGGAATTCATTTAGATATGTTGAATCGTGTTCATAGAAAAACAAGTATATTGAAAGAAGTCTTTATGCAGAAAAAACATGAAATCCAACAAGATTGGCTACTCGCAATTGATGAGGATGGGGACATGCAAGTTTCTAATCATTCATTTAAATCTTTTCAGTATATATGGAAATCTGCTTTTGATTGGGGCACATACTTTCAGCAACTGCAGAGTAAGAAAAAGACAGATAGCGAGCATGCATCTTTACCCTTTTTACATGGGCAACCTGAGGGAAAGGTGCACCCGGTTATTGATAATGAAAAAATCATCGGCATCATCGTCCAACTCCCTAAACATTCATCTCGGCAACCTACTACAAAGATATCTAACCAAACCTCACAACGTGAAGATGGAGTAATTGGACAGAGCGCTCCGTTTCTATCTTTCTTTTCCAAAATTAAAAAAGTGGCTCCAAGTCATGTGTCTGTATTGCTAACTGGAGAGAGCGGTACAGGAAAGGAAGTATTCAGTCAAACGATTCATCGATTAAGTAATAGAAGGGAGAAGCCATTTATTACATTTAATTGTTCTTCTCTTAACCATGAGCTCGCAGCGAGTGAATTGTTTGGCTATGCACCAGGCTCTTTTACAGGAGGATTAAAAGAAGGGAAGAAAGGGTTATTTGAAGCAGCGGATGGCGGTGTATTATTTTTAGATGAAATTGGAGAAATTCCGTTAACCGTTCAACCGTTGTTATTGCGAGTGTTGCAAGAAAAAGAAGTGCTTAGAGTCGGAGAATATAAACCTAGAAAAGTCGATGTTCGCATCATTGCAGCGACAAACCGAGACTTAAAACAGATGATTCGAGAAGGCACTTTCCGAGAAGACCTTTATTATCGATTAAGCGTGATTAATTTATCGATTCCTTCGCTTAGAGAAAGAAAAGAAGATATTCTTCCGTTAGCCCATTATTTTTTAGAGCAATGCCAGCCAGCTGGACGTATTCAATTTAGTGAACAGGTTATACAAGTACTACAAACATATGATTGGCCAGGTAATATTAGAGAGCTTCGTAATGCGATTGAATATAGCGTATTATTTATGGATGAGAACATCATCGAAACCTATCATTTACCCGATTATTTACAAGAGTGTAGATCGACTCCATTTGTGTTAGTGAATAATTCACCAGACATCGGGACGGGGAAACAGGAACGAGAAAACATTATTCAAATGTTAAAGCAAACGAATTTTAATGTAACAAAAGCTGCTGAGATGCTCGGCTTTTCGCGAGGCACATTGTATAATCGTCTAAAAAAATACAATATCTCCTACTGAAAATAAAGTGAAACTTCAATCAGTGGGGAGCTTCATCCCCCACTGATTGTTAATGCGGGATAAACAAACTGTTCAATGGCCGTTGAACAGTTTGTTTATTTTTTTGAACAACTGAACGGATTTGTAGTTTGAATATACAGAATAATCAATAAATGTATCTTGGCATAAGATTTGCATTTATATAAGTGAGCTCATGGACATTTAAAAATTCGCTTCTAGTAAATGGGTTTTCAAAAAAACTTAAGGAGGGGAATGAAGATGAGAGCTGCTGTTATGGAAGAGTTCAACACACCGCTGAAAGTTTTAAATGTAGCGGATCCTGAATGTGGCCCAGATGATGTCATTGTTGCTGTCAAAGCCAATGGAGTGTGCCGTAGTGATTGGCACGGATGGGTAGGAGATTGGGAATGGCTCGGCTTAAAGCCGGAATTGCCTCATATTCTCGGTCATGAATTTGCAGGAGTCATTGAAGAAGTAGGAAAGAACGTAAAACGTTTCAAAAGAGGAGATCGAGTAGTTATTCCATTCAGTTTAGGATGTGGAAGTTGTGATTGTTGCCAAACAGGGCATCAAAACGTGTGTGAAAGTTTAACGATTTTAGGTTTTGCATGTAACGGGTCTTATGCGCAGTTCACTAGAGTACCTCTTGCAGATCAAAACTTAGTTCATTTACCAGACTCCATTGATTTCACTACAGCGGCTTCTTTAGGTTGTCGGTTTATGACTAGTTTCCATGCAGTGGCAGATATTTCCGGTGTGAAAGCTGGCGATTATTTTACCATTTATGGAGCTGGCGGAGTAGGGTTAGCAGCTTTACAGATCGCTTCTACGCTTGGAGCAAGGGTGATTGTTGTCGATATTGATGATCAAAAGCTAGAAATGGCGAAACAACTTGGTGCGGTGGCGACGGTTAATTCAAGAGAAGTGAACCCTGTTGAGGCAATTATGCACATCACAAGTGGTGGAAGTGATATTACGTATGATGCGCTAGGTATTGCTGAAACGTGTCGGAATTCGATTTTGAGCTTAAGAAACAGAGGAACTCATGTTCAAGTAGGATTGACGACTCAAGAAGAGGGAGGCATGATTTCGCTACCAACTGACTTAATCGTTGCGAAAGAATTGCAAATAAAAGGTTCACTAGGGATGCAAGCTCATCGCTATAAAGCTTTACTAGCAATGGTAGAAAGTGGCCAACTCCATCCAGAAAAACTGATTTCAAGAACCATTCCTTTAGAAGAAGCCAGCAGTGTTTTGGCGTCTATGCATGAATATGGCACGGTAGGTTCTGTCGTTATTGACCGTTTCTAAATAAACATGAGGAGGAGATTTAAATGGAAAAAACAATTAACATTTCACCACGTGTAGAGGAATTTTTAAAAGGGACGAAAAAGCTTTTCATTAATGGAAAATGGGTCGAGTCCGCTTCAGGAAAAACGTTTGAAACGTATAATCCAGCAACTGGAGAAGTGCTTGCCGTTGTTAGTGAAGCGATGGAGCAAGATATTGAACAAGCTGTTCAAGCCGCAAGACGAGCATTTGACAGTGGTCCGTGGTCAAAGATGAGTGCAGCGGAGCGGAGTCGTCTCATTTATTTATTGGCTGACAAGATGGAGGAGAATAAAGAAGAATTAGCACAGCTCGATACGTTAGATAGCGGAAAGCCAATCCGTGAATCATCGGCAGCGGACGTGCCGCTTGCGATTGAACATTTTCGTTATTTTGCTGGATGGGCAACGAAAATTATGGGACAAACGATTCCGGTTGCCGGAAATTATTTGAACTACACTCGCCATGAACCGGTAGGGGTAGTCGGACAAATTATTCCTTGGAACTTCCCATTATTGATGGCGGCTTGGAAATTAGGAGCGGCATTGGCAACAGGTTGTACAGTTGTCTTAAAGCCAGCAGAGCAAACACCGTTATCAGCTCTTTATTTAGCTCAGCTCGCGCAAGAAGTTGGTTTTCCTGAAGGAGTCATCAACGTTGTTCCTGGTTTTGGAGAAACGGCTGGAGCACCGTTAGTGAACCATCCGCAAGTCGATAAAATTGCTTTTACTGGTTCGACACCAGTTGGAAAATCAATTATGAGACAAGCATCAGAAACATTGAAACGAGTGACGCTTGAGCTAGGAGGGAAATCACCGAATATCATTTTACCAGATGCCGATCTTAGTAAAGCGGTACCAGGAGCTTTATTCGGTATTATGTTTAACCAAGGACAAGTGTGCTGTGCCGGTTCTCGACTGTTTATTCAGAAAAAGAAATACGATAATTTCCTAGCGGATATGGTGAATCATGCTGAAAAAATTCAGCAAGGTCAAGGAATCGATCCAACAACAGAAATGGGACCACTCGTTTCAGACGAACAGCAAAAACGTGTTATGTCCTACATTCAAAAGGGACAAGAAGAAGGAGCAGAAATTTTAACAGGTGGAAAAGTGCCGTTTGATCAAGGATACTTCGTTCAACCGACTATTTTCGCTGATGTAAACGACTCCATGACCATTGCCAAAGAAGAGATTTTTGGTCCTGTTGTTTCAGCAATTCCTTTTAATGATTTAGATGACTTAGTCGAGCGTGCAAACAACACAGACTTTGGTTTAGCGGCAGGTGTATGGACGGAAAACTTGAAAAGAGCTCATTATTTAGCTCAGCGAATTAAAGCAGGGACAGTTTGGGTGAATTGCTATAACGCGCTTGATGCAGCGAGTCCATTCGGTGGCTTTAAGCAATCTGGTTTAGGAAGAGAAATGGGGTCTTATGCATTAAATGCTTATACAGAAGTAAAAAGTGTGTGGGTGGACTTAAACGAATAATTTAGACCAGTCTGGTCCGCTTATAGCGGGCCAGTTTTTCTAAAAGAAGAAAGGAGCAGTTGCAATGAAGCATATTAAACCTTTGAATTTCAAAGGTAAGATGATTGAACAAACGGTTGATCTTGAAAAGAAGCCCGAGGTACAAGGGTTAGCCTTGCTTCCGATGGGATGTACCAGCCTGTTTGATCCTGGATGGGAGACCGATTTTTCCGGGATGAGCTTAGAAGGAGTATGCCAACCCCATTATAAAGACATTTACGGTTGTTATGGAGATTGTTGGTGGGCAGCTCAAGTACCTGATGGGTTAACCAATTATGGAAGTTGGGCAGATGAGTGTCCGGTCGCTGCGAATGATTGGCGAAAATTAACGTATGTGAAACCTTAAGAAGGAGTCGTGCCATGAGAAAAAATATATCATGCTGGTCATTGTTATCGCTAGTTTTATGGCCTTGTTAGTTGCCTGTTCAGATTCTGCAACAAAAGACCAACAAAGCGAAAAAGGTGAAACGGTCTCATCAAATGTGTTTGTTAGTGAACAAGTGGAAAAAAGCTGTGTGAGCTGTCATGCGGTCGATCAATCAGGCAAGCTTGAACGCATTGAATACATGAGGAAAACTCCAGAAGGTTGGGCTCAAACGATTGCTCGTATGGAAAGAATACATGGTTTAAAGATCACAGATGAAGAAAGAGAGCAGCTCGTAATGGACTTGAGTAAAGAAAGAGGGTTAGCTCCGGAAGAGGCGGAGAAGGTTCAATATTGGCTAGCGAATAAACCATCTTATTCCGAGCCGATGCCTGAAAACGAAAGTGTGGCTCAAAGCTGTATTGGTTGTCATGCGGGTGGAAGGTTCGAAGCACAGCGGAGAACAGAAGAGGAGTGGAAGAACTTAAAAGACTTCCACCTTGTAATGTATCCATCTATTTATTTAAATCACCGTCATATGGATTGGCCGAAGGAAGCGGAGAAAGCTCTTGAATATTTAGCGAAAAACTATGGCGAAGAGTCAGAGGCTTGGGAGCAGTGGAAAGGAAAAGAATACGATGTGACAGGGAAATGGAAAGTCGCTGGTTTTCAAGGAACGAAAGGCTATTACATCGGAGACAGTGAGTTTTCAAAATCGGAAAACGGTTATACCGAAGAGAAAAAAGTCCGCTTTATTAAAGATGGTAAAGAAGAGAGTTTTAGTGGGGAGATGAAAAGCTTTTCTGGCTACATGCTACGCTCACATTATAAACAAGGAGAAAGCAAAATCAACGGAACGTATAATGTAACGAGTGACAACTTAATTAAAGGAGATTGGTCGAAGGTAGATGACCTTGGTATTACAGCGGAAGAAACATATTACAAAGTTCAAACGGAAACACCAGAAATCTTCCATGCGGAACCTTTTGCTTGGAAAAAAGGGACAGCGAATAAAGTAATTTTTTATGGAATGAACTTAAAGAAATTAAGCCCAGAATCGTTATCTTTACCTAAAGGAGTAGAAGTAGCCAATTTAACAGCAATATCTGACGATCAAGTAGAGATTGAGGTGAAAGTCGATCCAAAAGCAGAAACTGGATTTTTTATGCTAAATGGAGAGCAGGTAAAGGTCCATGAAAAGATGATGGTTTATGATCAAGCTGATTATATAAAAATTGAGCCTGGTTATGGTGTTTCCCGAATGGGTGGGGCAGGGCCAATGGATAAAGTAAGCATTCAATATGTTGCTTATGCCTACAGTAACGGAAAAGATGGAAAGAAAGACTCGAAAGACGACTTGAATCTTGGTCCAGTGGATGCCGAGTGGTCGTTATTAACATATCCAGAAGAGGATGCGCCGCGAGATGATCGCCCATACATTGGTGAACTAGCAGAAAATGGTTTATATACACCAGAAGCAGAAGGTTTAAATGAGAAACGAGAATTTGTTCAAGAAAATGTAGGAAGTGCTACAGTACAAGCAAAAGTGACGATTAATGGAAAAAGCTTCACAGCTAAAACGCATCATATCTCTACCGTACCAGACTATGTGAATAATGTTCACTAATAAAGGAGTTGGCCGCTATCGCAAACGTCACGTTAACTAATTATATTCAATTTGAAGTCGCAAATAAGGAATATTTATTTCATGGGTTAACAGGAAATATTATTGAACTGGATGAGTTATCGAAAAATATGGTTCAAACTTTTACTGAACATGGAGAACGTGTGGCTGATACATGGACTCTTTCTGAGACCAGTTTATTGCAAAAGAATCCAGCTTTCACTCATGTGTTAACGGAGCTTGAGCAGATGGAGATGATTCAACGAGAAAAGGACCGTCAGCAACGGTTTTCTATGACTCCGCATCCACCATCCACAACCGAAAATATGCCGGTGAAAACACTCGTGTTTCATTTAGTCAACGAATGCAATTTGCGCTGTACGTATTGTTATGCGGGTGATGGAGAATACGGGGCACCGCAAAAGTATATGTCTGTTGAAACGGCGGATCAAGCCATTCGTTTTTTAATGGAGAACAGCTTTGATGAAAAGGAAGTCAATATTGTGTTGTTTGGTGGGGAGCCGTTTTTAAACTGGAAAACGTTAAAGTATGTGGTGGAACAGGCAACAGTAGAAGGAGAAAAATATGGGAAAAGAGTAGGCTTCTCTTTAACAACGAATGGCAGTAAAATGTCAGAAGCACAAATGGCTTTTCTGCATCAATACAAAGTCATGGTGTCAGTGAGTATGGATGGAACAAAAGAAGCGCATGACCGACATCGACCACTGGCGGGAGGACAAGGATCATATGATCGCGTCAGTCAAAACGTTGAAAAACTAATGAACATTCACAATTCTGCTCCGATTGGTACTCGTGTGACAGTTGTCAAAGACTTTGAAAAGCTCGAAACGTCTTTAAAGCATCTTTTATCTAAAGGATTTTATGAGGTTGGGTTCGCTCCAGTCACAGAGACGAATATGAATCTTGCATTAAATGATGAAGATTTAAAGGAGCTATTACGTCAGTTTGAAGAATTAACGAATTTATTTGTTGAACATGCGTTGAAAAATGAATATGTTGGTTTTTCTAATTTAACGAATTTATTAAAAGAGCTGCACATCGGGACAAATAAAGCGTACGGGTGTGGAGCAGGACTAGGCTTTTTTGCTGTAAGTCCTGATGGCGGTTTGTTCTTATGTCACCGTTTTAACGAAAATGAAGAGTTCCGCATGGGAGATATTTTCTTCGGGATTGATCAGAAAAAGAGAGCGAACATGTTGGATGAATTACATGTCGATCGTAAGCCAACGTGTCACTCTTGTGCGTTAAAGCATATTTGTTCTGGTGGCTGCTATTACGAAGCGATGGAAAGGCAAGGGGATTATCGAGCACCTAATGCTCATTACTGTGACTGGATGCACGAATGGATCACAATTGGGCTAAAAGCGTATGTGAAAATTTCGCAACACAACCCTACATTTTTAGAAAAAATAAGCGGCACTACAAAAGAGAGGTGTGTGAGCAACTAATGTTCAAAAAAACAGCTTCATTTTTCATACTCGCTTTACTGCTAATGATCGGGAGTACCAGTTCTTTCGGCAGAGCAGAAGAGAATTATATAGAAAGAGTCTATATTTCAGGATATGGACAAATCATTCCGATTGATCCATCCGTTCCGAAAGTCATGGAAAGTATTAAAGTAAAGGGACCTGTTCGAGATATGAGTTTTTCAGCAGATGGTAAGACCGGTTTGTTTTTAGCAAATGATCGCAAATCGTTGTATGTAGTCGACACGATGCAAAACAAAATAACGGCTGAAATTAATCTCCAAGCAAGAACGGATCAAGGCTTGCTAGATCGTCGTGTATGGGGAAGTACGATCTCACCGGATGGGAAAACAGCGTATGCATACATCACCCAAGGAGAGAAAAGACGGAATATTTTTAAATCTCACTCGAGTAAGATCATAGAAATTGATATTGCTAGCAAAGAAGAGAAGCGTAGTGTAGAGGCTCCTTATGGTACCCACGTACTGCAATTTAAAAAAGGAGACCCGAATATTATATATGTTTGGGGATATGATGTTCATGAATTAAATGTGAAAAATATGGAATTGACGTTGAAACAAGGCATTAAGCATCCTAAAAATGAAGCGGATGGATCAGGAAACTTCCTGATGCTTTTCCCTAGAGGAGAAAACGGCATCAACTCGATTCCATTAATGAAGCAATACCCGGATGGACGTGTGACGGAAGGGATTATGTGGCTGAATTTAACGTCAGGTGAACTCAAAACATTAGAATACGATCGAGAGCCGATCGGAATGTTTTCAGCGATCATCGATCAAAAAGAAGAGTTCGCTTACACGACGTTGAATAAATGGTATAAGGTGGATATTCAATCGCAAAAGGTGGTGAAAGAAGCCATACCGCCAGTTGGAAGTATGTATGGCGTCAATTTAAGTGCTGATGAAGAAAAATTATACTTTAGCGGTGCGGGAAATGATTTTATTATTGCTAATAAAGACTTACAAGTCGAGAAAAAATTGACCATTCCAACCGACAGTTTAGACCTTAAAGTGATTAAAATTCAAAAATAATAGGCATCACCAGCAGATGAAAAGGGGTGGTTGATTTATGAAGCTTTCAGTAGCAATTCAATCGATTCGAGATTTAAAGTACGCGAAAGAACCTTGGAATCCGATTGAATCACAGAATGAAATCGAAACCGAATTACAGGAAATCTTTTTTCAAGGGTGGAAGGAGGTGTTTGGAGAAATATCCACCCCTGATCGGATCATTTTCGGGTCTGAGTTTTGTCAATACCGCATTCCTTCCTTGAAAAATCTTAAAAAAGCGTGGGCGTTTTGTTTAGAAAATGATCTCGATTTTTCTTTTGCTACCCCATATGTACATGAGGAAAAATATCAGCAGCTTCATGAGCTATTGGCTTTTTTAAATGAAGAAGCTGAACAACAGGAGAAACCGATCGAAATCATCGTCAATGATTGGGGCGTTTATTACTATACGAAAGAACACTTTTCGAACCTTCATTTAGTGATTGGAAGGTTATTGAATAAATCGATTCGTGATCCGCGAGTGGCTCATTATTATAATGAGAGCAATGCACCGGAAGAAGGGAAAGATTTTTTTAAGAATACCGGTTTGTTTTCTACAGCCTTTGAACAATTTTTAGCTGATGGTAAGGTGACAGGATATGAATTTGATCAATTGATTCAAGGGAATTCACTAAATGAGAAAGAATCAGAGAAAACGATTGGCTTGCATTTTCCGTTTGGCTGTGTGGCGAGTGGAAGTGCCTGTATGGTTGGTTTTATGGATACGGATAAAATGGACAAGTTCCGTGGGGATCCGGAATGCAAACAACAATGCCAACTATATATTTTTGAACTGAAAAATAAGCTCCATAGAGATATGAAAAGTCGGGTGTTTCAAAAAGGGACGACTGCTTTTTACAGTCATGATCAAGGATTGGTCAAAGCTGGGTTTACGAGTTTACAAACAATCGAACATGCGCGGGCTGTATATAGTATACGGATTCCTGTGTAAAGGAAGGTGAAAACATGAAAATTCTAGCACCGCTTGGAGCGAAAGAAGAGGTAGAAATGTTAGCTGAAAATGGAGCGGAAGAATTTTATTGCGGGATTACTCCAAATGAATGGATGAAACAGTATTCGCCAGGTGTATGGATTAACCGTCGTAATCCATACGCTGGCTTCCCTTCTTTTCAAGATTTACAAGTGGCGGTACGACAAGCAGAGAACTATAATATTCCAATTTTCTTAACGTTAAATGCTCCTTATTATATGGAAAAACAATATCCGATGTTGATCGATTTAATTAAACATTGTTCAGAGGAAATAGGTGTGCGAGCATTTATCGTCAGTGACCCGGGGTTAATGATCGCCATGAAAGAGAAGGTACCGAACGCTGCGATCCATGTGAGCAGTTTAGCAGCTCCGATGAACACGGGGAGTATTGAACTGTATAAGCAAATGGGCGTGGAACGAATTGTTCTTCCTAGAAGTGTTCAGTTAAATGAAATCCCTACATTAAAAGAAGCGGCTGGGGATATAGAGTTAGAAGTGTTTATCTTGAATGATGGTTGCGTTTATGAAGAAAGCTTTTGTATGACGACTCATTCAGCAGGTGCTTTTTGTGCGCAGTCACAATGGGAGTACGAAGCGTTTCATGCGGATGGAAATAAACAATTGTCTTCGCGAGAAATGGCGAAATTAACGGAGCAAGTGAATGATTATCGTGAATTTGTTTGGTTTGTCAACGACTGTAACTGTCAAATTGCTTCAGACGGACTACCTCTCGGACCGTGTGGTTTATGCTCACTCGGAAAACTATTTCATATGGGCGTGGATTCATTAAAGATTGTCGGACGAGAAGGAGCACCTTATAGAAAGTTAGCTAGTGTTCAGATGGTGAAAGCGGTCGTTGATCATGTTCGAAAGCAAGCGGTGGAAGAGGAGATAAAGCAAATAGCACGAAGCGTTCGTAATCAACCTCAATACTGTGAATCTGGACTGATGTGTTATTATCGCTGAGGTGAAAGAGATGAAGATGTTTTCCTTTATCAAACCGTATCGCTTCATATTTTTATTCGTGTTTTTAATGGGACTTGTTTCGACGTTCATTACATCGATCCAGCCGATGATCGGCAAGTTTTTTATCGATGAAGTATTGATTGCCAAACGGTATTCCTTCTCGCTTACTTTAACATTAGCCGTCGTAGTAGCAGCTATTGGTTACGGAATTGCTCTTTTGACGAGATTTCTGTATTTTCGCATGAGCTTGCAGATCATGGTTGATATGCAAACGACATTTTATCATCATTTGCTTCATCTCCCATTTGATTTTTTTTCTAAAAATCGAACGGGAGATATCTTATCTCGAATGAATGAAGATCTTACAGAAATACAGCGTCTTTATACGGAAAATATATTGCAGTTGTTTATGATTAGCTTAACATTTGTCTTTAACGTGGCATTATTATTGTTTTTAGATTGGCGTTTAACCTTATTATCGTTTTTATTTATGCCTTTATTAGTAATCGGTATTCAAAAGTTTCGGCGCTTGATCTTTATCAATCAAATGGAATTTCGAAAATTATCAGCAAAAAATCAAAGCTTTCTATATGAGACGTTTTCATCGATGAATTTCATCCGTACCGCTCATATTGAAAAACAACTCAAGCAGCAGTTTAAAGAAGAGTTAGAGGATATAAATAAGCAAAATATGAAAGTGATGTTTACCAATGCTTGGGCACAAGGGATTCCACAGTTTGTTTTGATGGGGTCTGCGCTGTTGATGCTAGCATTTTTAGGGAAACAAGTTATTAGTGGAGAAATGACGTTAGGAGCTTTGCTTGCTTTTATGGCTTATCAGGCTAGCTTGTTTGCTACTGTTCAAGGGATGGCTCAGCTATATATGAAGTTTCAAAAAGGTCGAGCATCGATTCAACGGGTAAATGACTTTTTTCAAATCCCACCTATTCACATGGAAGGAAAAGAAGTGCCAAAGACCTTTCATACGATTCGTTTTGAACATGTATCTTTTTTCCATCATCCACAACAGCCGATTTTAACAGAGTTTAGCCTTGACATTCGATCAGGAGAGAAAGTTGGCCTTATTGGAGAAAATGGTAAGGGGAAAAGTACGATTGCTCAGCTACTGGCACAAATCTATGAGCCTATTAATGGAGCGATTTACTTGGACGATGAAAATATCCATAATTTTTCGAAAGCAAGCTGGTATAACAAAGTTTGTATTGTGACACATGATCATCCTGTGTGGTGTACGACGATTGAAGACTTTTTAAGATTAGGAAAGAAACAAGCGACAGCAGCTGAATTGGGACAAGTCATCGAGTGGATGGGATTGTCTAGCTGGATTCATACGTTGCCTGAGAAAATGAATACACAGCTGGGCGAGCGTGGGCTTACGATATCCGCTGGACAGAGGCAACGTCTTTTGTTGGCGCGAGCCTTATTGCAAGAGGCAGATATTTATATTTTGGATGAAGCCACTTGTCACTTGGACATCGAATCAGAGCGTCAGTTATTTCAACGATTAAACGAATACTTTCAAGATAAAACAGTCATTGTCATTACCCATCGCCACGATCATTTAGCATGGTTAGATCGCGTCGTTGATTTATCAAAAAAAGAATGGAAACCGATAAGAGGGGAGTTGGCTAGTGAGCATGTATCAACTGTGCATGGATGAAGAAAAGTGGGGAAATGGGCAAGGGATCAAAATCGCTCATATTGATAGTGGAATCAATGAATGGCATCCACATATTGGGAAGGTGAGTGGAGGAATTGCCTTTCGAGTAAACGATGCTGGAAAGATCGTAAGCGAGGAAGAGTTTCAAGATGAGCTCGGACATGGAACAGCTGTTGCAGGAGTGATTAAAGAGCAGGTGCCAGAAGCAGAGCTATGGGCAGTGAAAATTTTTCATGACCGACTCACGACTTATATTGAAGTGTTGTGCGCGGCGATCGAATGGTGTATAGAGCAGAAAATGGATCTGATCAACCTTAGCTTAGGGGTTAATAAAGATATTCCGGCATTTCAGCATATTTGTCATCAAGCAAACGAAATGGGCATAATTATTATTTCGGCATGTGATGAACAAAATGGTCTATATTGGCCAGGTCACTATCCATCTGTTTATGGCGTGCGCAGTGCCAAGAACGGAAGAAGAGGAGTGTTTCAATTTTCTCCTAATGATCCGATTTCTTTTCAAACGATTGGTGTGCCTAGAAGTTTAGAAGGACCGTTACAAAAATTTAATTATCAAGGACATAGTTTTGCAGCGGCCCATGTGACAGGAATGATGGCTAAGGTTAAGGAGAAATATCCAAAGGTGAGAACGAGCGCAGAAATGGATGATTTACTAATCAAATTGGGTAAGCAACACGCTGTTTAAAAGGAAAGAGCATCTAGCTTTGCAACAGATGCTCTTTTTATTGATTTACACTTCTCGCTGAAAAGTCCCTTTTACCTTTATTTTTCGTTCCTTTTCCCTAAATACAAACCAAATGATTACACTTAATCCGAAAGTGAGAAATTCTAAGGAGACGATATACCAAGGATAAGGGCCTAATACGTCGAGTAGGCTAGTCCCTTTCGGCTTATGATGTAAGTATAAATAGTTGCCATCGACGATCTCGTTCAAGAGCATAATAAAAGGCATGAGTATATTTAAAAAGATCAACATTTTGAAAACGGAATAAATGGTCGGTCGATAGCCTTTAACCCATGTAAAGTAAAGCGGCGTACAAAAAATCAACATATGTGTGATGAAGAAATGAAAAAAGCGAAAATGTGGAAAATCAAATGTTAAGAAAGGTGTTAGCAATGCCTGTGAAGCCCCTAGTAAACCAGTAAATAATAAGATTTCATAGGCAATTTTTTTCTTCGTTATTAATAAGAAAATGGTTAAAAATAAACTAATGCTGCATAATTCTAAAGGAATGGAATGGCTAAGCTTCCAACTATCGGTTGTAAGCATCCAAGCATGATAAGTGATTTCCAATGTTAATAAAAAAAGTGCTACTCCAATTTCAACGTACCTTAACTGAAGTGTTTTTAAGTAATTTTTAAACATATACATAAAAACTATGCTAAAAAGTACAATAAGTAAAATAGCTATATGACTAGTTGAAAACATTTGAAAAGGAAATTGTTCATTACTCCCACTGAACCCTTCCATATTTTTCTCCCCCCTACGGCAATATTTTAACATATTTTGTTAAGGGTGTTGTTGTAAATGAACAAATGTAATTGTAGAAGCATTTAATAAATGGTTGAATAAGCTGTCAGTATATGAGCGGCATCACGCGAACGATCCAATATATTTGTTAATTGATTGTTAATTAACAGTAGAATCGGTGTGCATGTTCTGAAATATTGATATAATTGAGGAAAAGTGAGGAAATTAAACAAGGAGTGGTGTGACGGATGCCAAAATATGTTGTATTTGATTTCGATGGAACATTAGCGAACTCATTAACGCTTTTTATTGAAGCTTACAATGAAATGGCTACACGGGAAGGGTATCGAATTGTGCAAGAGTCGGATTTAGAACCTTTGAGCAAGATGTCTATTCCAGAAAGATGTAAATATTTAAATTTTCCTTTGCGAAACATCCCATTTGCCGCTCCGAAGCTTTATCGTTATGTGAGGGAGTCTGGTGTTGGTTTTCAGTTTTTCCCAGGAATTAAAGAGCTTTTAGATGAATTAAAAGAAGAAGGATATCGTCTGGCTATTATTTCCTCTAATGCCAAGGATATTATTAGTCAATCGCTAAAAGCACATCAAGTAGACTATTTCGATGAAATTTTATGCTCTAAGTTTATTTTTAGCAAAGACAAAATGATTAAAAAGCTGTTGAATAAATACAAACTAACGCCGGCTGATGCATTATATGTTGGTGATGAAGAACGAGATATTACCGCTTGTAATAAAGCAGGCATTAAGGTGGTCTGGGCTGGATGGGGCTATGACGATGCGGAAGTGGCCTTAAAGGCAAACCCGGATTATATTGCCGAAAATCCGACAGAAATATTACCAATTGTCTCTAAGTTGAGTGTGAATTGAATTATTTTTAATCAAAGAAAAAGGATACTCATTCGATGGGTATCCTTTTAATAACTCACTTGTTCAATAATTGTTTTCGGCTTGTTAGCTGGTTGCTTATCCAACCAAGTAGGATACCAGCTGTTGATCATCAGCAGCATTTCCTTTGAACTAAATTGGCCTTTCCATGATTGTATTTCTTCTCCATCAATATAGAAGCTCACTTTATTTGGTAACACATCGAACCTGTAGCGGTGTACATCCTTTGTTGGATCAAAAGGCAATTGGTGAGTCGCTTGTTTCGCTTGTTTTCCATCCTTATAAACGGTAAACAACACTTTTCCGCTAGAGTCGTTCCATATTTCGATGTCAATTTCATGATAAAGATCAGGCGGCGCATACAGAAAAAAGCCAGTAATCGACCCAGGGGCATCAGCTACTTGAATGTCAGCTTCAAAACGACCGTATTGAAAGGTTTCCTTTGTACGAATTTCCCCACCATTTCCTTCTTGATCAGAAAGTGACAAAATGACTTTTCCACGTTCATGGCTCACTTGATCAGCTAATAATAAGCCATGACCAAGTGGAAATTCCTTTCTCACTTCCCACTTAGCATGATCAAAAGTATCAAAGCTCTCTACTGTTCTATTAAATGTGTGAAGAAGGGTAGCATTATTGATCCAAAAAGAACTGACGGCAACAACAGCAACAATTAACATAAAAAGCAATAATTTCGATTTCATCTAAAATCGGCAAGGATACCCCTTCTTCAATCGTGTGAAGGGCGATAGCCCAACGATAAGTGGGGGAGGAATTGCCGTCAGATACGGTATGGTAGGTTAAAATCGTAAGGTTTCATACCATATCAAGTATCTGAACCTTCCACCTTGCCCCCTCCTTTCTCTGTTTAAGTTATTTACTTCCACTAAAAATTTGGTATAATCTGGTTAGTGAAAGGTGGTGAAGATAATGACTACAATTACTGCAAAA
>NKXN01000008.1 GCA_002261155.1 Bacillaceae bacterium SAS-127
TAAATTATTAAAGTATCTTTTAGAATATAACGAAGTGTTGAAACAAATTTTTTCAGCTTCAATGGTGAGGAGTGAATAATATGCCAAAAAAATGTGTTGTTTCTGGTCGTAAAGCTCGTTCCGGCAACGCTCGTTCCCACGCTATGAACGCTAACAAGCGTACTTGGGGTGCTAACCTTCAAAAAGTTCGCATTCTAGTAGATGGAAAACCTAAACGTGTTTGGGTTTCTGCAAGAGCATTAAAATCCGGAAAAGTTGAGCGTGTATAATACTTTTCAATGAAAAAAACCAGCTGCATGCAGCTGGTTTTTTCTATTCTACCCTATTCATCTATTCTCAGCGTTGAACGACTTCACTTTTTGAATGTTCCAAGCATCGCACGAACAATCCCACCTAAAAATTTAGGTAATTTAATGGTATAAAATTTCATGATTGCCACCCCTCCAATATAGAACTTCAACCATCAGAGCTTCTTATCACCATAAGTATGCCAGAAGCAAAAGAAAAAGTACCACTTTCTTGGTCTAGCTCATTGCTAACGTACAAAGTTGAACCTGGCTGAACGATATGATTGCTTAGCGGATATTTAAATCCCTTTAATGTAAAATTAGTCACCGTATTCGTGATAGCAAAAAAAGAAAAATATTTTTTCCGCTATCTCCAAACACAGTATATGTACCTGGCCCATAAAGAGATACACAATTTTGTTTATCCACTAGCTCTATTTTTGTTGCAGATGCCATAATATCCTTATTCATGAGTAAGCTAATCGTGCCGAAAAAATGATCAAGTCTGCCACCTGTTGCACCAAAAATAACGATCGACTCTGGCTCCTGCTGCATTGCCCACATAATGGCTAGCTCTAGGTCTGTTTCATCCTTTTCAGCAGGAAAACGCTGAATATGCTCTTGTGCCACAGCGGACTCAATCACTTTCCATTCCGTGTCCGTAACGGAATCAAAATCACCAATCGCTATTTTAGGCGTAATGCCTCTTTCTAATAAGTAGATTGTGCCGCGATCGACTCCTACAAAGATGGTATCTTCTGTATAATGGCTTTGTAAATCAGCCAATTCCGTTTCCGGGCCACCAGCAACTACAGCAATTCTCATATTAAAACCCCCTCGGTACGAAAAAAGGAACCGAATGAAACGGCTCCTCTCTTTTTAAATGGCTACTCACATCATTCAGCAGCTGCTCTAATCTCCTCAATTGCTTGCTTGCGATCTTCTTTATTGTAAACGGCAGAACCAGCCACTAAAATGCTCGCTCCCGCCTCTGTGCAAAGCTTCGCTGTTTCGATGTTGACACCACCATCAATTTCAATTTCAATGCCCAATCCTTTTTCATCAATCATTTGTTTCACTTGACGAATTTTCGGAACGACGGAGTGAATAAACGATTGTCCCCCAAATCCAGGGTTCACGGTCATAAGTAGCACCATATCGATATCTTCTAAAATGTGTTCAATCATCTGAGCGGGCGTTGCTGGATTAAGAACGACGCCTGCTTTAACCCCATGAGAACGAATCAATTGAATGGTACGATGAAGATGAGGACACGCCTCCACATGAACGGTAATATAATCGGCTCCTGCTTTGGCAAACGCTTCAATGTATTGATCAGGATTCTCGATCATTAAGTGAACATCAAGTGGTAACTTCGTAATTGGACGAATGGCATCAACAATGAGCGGTCCGATCGTAATATTCGGAACGAAATGACCATCCATGACATCCACATGAATAATGTCGGCTCCTCCCATTTCTACATCTTTTATTTCCTCTCCCAACCGGGAAAAATCAGCGGATAAAATCGACGGTGCTATTTTGACCATAATTAATACCTCGGCTTTCTCTCTTTTATTTCTTCCACGAATTGCAAATAATGCTCATAGCGGTAAGTAGGAAGATCACTCTGTTCAACTGCACCTTTAATGGCACATTTTGGTTCATTCACATGCAAACAGCCTCTAAATTTACAGTCATGGCTCAGCTTGACCATTTCAGGAAAACAAAACGGCAAATCCTCTACCTCTATATCTGTAAATTCTAACGAACTAAAACCAGGAGTATCAGCAACAAGACCGTTGTCTACATGAATTAACTCCACATGTCTGGTCGTATGCTTCCCGCGCCCAAGAGAATCGGATATTTCATCCGTTTTCAATCCAAGCTCTGGACGAAGAGCGTTGAGCAAGGATGATTTACCCACTCCTGACTGACCGGCAAACACCGACGTTTTTCCTTGTAAAAAAGAACGGACCTCTTCTAAATTCATTTCATCTTCGGAAGAAGTTAAAACAACATGATAACCAAAAGCTCGATATTGTTCAGCAAATTGCTGAATCGCTTCTGCTTGCTGCTTCGTTAGCAAGTCCATCTTCGTGATACAAATGATTGGTTCAATCTGCTTCGACTCAATTAATACTAAAAAACGATCGAGTAAGGCTGTACTAAAATCCGGTCGAACAGCGGAAAAAACAAGAATCGCTTGATCTACATTAGCAATAGGTGGTCTAACGAGTTCATTTTTTCTTTCTTGAACGGCTAGAATATATCCTTCTTGATCATTATCTGCTTGGTATTCTACATAATCGCCAACAAGTGGTGAGACTTTCTTTTTACGAAAATTCCCCCGTCCTCGGCACTGAACAAGCCGTTCACCATCTAAAACATAATAAAAACCACTTAAAGCTTTAACAATCTTTCCTGCTGGCATTACATTCCTCCTTGGTTCTCTCCCGTATTTTCTGGGTATGGAATCGTTTCATCAAAAATCACTCGTTGATCACGAATCACTTTATAGCCTGCTTTACTCCCTTTAGAAACAATAAATTCTAATGTTTTCTTCGTTTCCTCTTGGATCGAAAATACTTCATAAGGCTCAGTCATGCTGTGATTCATATCTTCAATATATATTTGTACTTCTTGAGGAGTTCCGAATTCATCTGGCTCATACGGAATCGTAATTTCTTTCGTCACAGTGACTGGTGGAATTTCTCTTGCTCCTTTTGAAAGCATCACTTCCACTTTGTCTCCTTTTTCTAACTTCGTCCCTTGCTCCGGGGTTTGAGATAAAACGAGCCCTTGCCCGACCTTATCTGAATACTCTTCACCAGCAATGACGATATTTAACCCTGTAGATTTTGCATAATCCTTTAAGCTTTTTTCATTATATTCCGTCAAGT
Source organism: Bacillaceae bacterium SAS-127 (assembly GCA_002261155.1). Lineage (GTDB taxonomy): Bacteria > Bacillota > Bacilli > Bacillales > Domibacillaceae > Bacillus_CE. Next base: position 3,191 of record NKXN01000008.1, read on the forward strand.
CAATTAATGAAATTTTCTCTGGACCTAGACTAACGGTAAATGATAATACCGTCTCTTCTGGAATTACTTCGTCCGATGCTTCAGGATTTTGATCAATAATCGTTCCCGCTTCGCTTTCATCATAGACGCTTTCTTTACGAATTTCCTTAAACTCATATTTATCGAGTGATTTAGCTACTTCTTCGTATCGTTTACCTTCGTAATCATCAAGCGTAAATGTTTCTTTCCCACTGCTTATATAAATATTGACGTTTGACCCTTCTTGAGCGATCCGTCCTGCACTAGGTTTTGTTTTAATGACTTTTCCTTCAGCAATTTCATCACTAAATCGTTCATGTGTTTCCTTGACAACGAAGCCGCTTGTTACTAATTCTGACACCGCTTCATCTAATTTCTTCCCCTTCACATCTGGAATTTCTATCTCTTGTGGTCCTAACATGCTAGGAACTAACACTGCCGCTAACCCGCCTAAAACAATAAGAAAAGACATAATTAACAAGATAAGCGGCCATTTTTTTGTCGGTTTCTTATCTAAAGGTTCACCAGTTATCACTTCTTGTTTCGGTTCAGGTGTCGGTCGAATCATCGTCGTTTGCGTGTTTTCTGTTTGCTCTATCTGTTTAATAACCGGTAACGCTTTCGTTTCATCTTCATCTAGAGGCACTGTAAACTTTGGCTCATTGACTCGTTCAGGATCAAGCGCTGTTGATAAGTCCTGCTCCATCTCTTCTAGCGAATGGTAGCGATGAAATGGATCTTTCGCCGTTGCTTTTAACACGATATTCTCAACGCTTTGCGGAATGGATGGATTCCATCTTTTCATCGAAGGGGTTTCCGTTTGCAAATGCTTCAATGCAATCGAAACAGCCGATTCGCCTGAAAAAGGCAATTGCCCAGTTAATAATTCAAACATCACGATCCCAAGAGCGTAAATATCTGATTTTTTCGTCGCCATGCCACCACGTGCTTGCTCTGGAGATATGTAGTGAACAGAGCCTAACACCGCATTGGTTTGCGTAATGGAGGTAGCACTTAACGCCATCGCAATACCAAAGTCAGTAATTTTCACATTCCCGTCAGCATCTACTAAAATATTTTGTGGTTTAATATCACGATGAATAATAGAATTATGATGAGCAAAAGCCATCGCCGCCGAAAGCTGCTTCATAATATCGATCGCTTTTTCTACTGGAATTGGTGAAAGTTGCTGAATGTATTGCTTTAACGTCATACCCTCGACGTATTCCATGACGATATAGTTAATTCCTTCTTCTTCGCCAACGTCAAAAATATTGACGATGTTTGGATGGACAAGGCTCGTAGCTGACTGCGCCTCTCTTTGAAACCGGCGAAGAAACTCTTCTTCATTGGCAAAATCTAAGCGCAACACTTTAATAGCTACTTCTCGCTCTAGGATCACATCCTTGGCTAAATAGACATTCGCCATGCCACCGCCGCCAACCATTTTAATGATTTTATAACGGCCATTTAATCGCTTTCCTATTAGCATTCTCTTACTCACCCACTTTCAAGGCCAGCAGAATGTTTGAGAATCACAAGTGTAATATTGTCTTCCCCACCTTTTTCGTTTGCCAATTGAACAAATGAATCAGCTTTTTCTAATAAGGAAAGGTTATTTTTCAAAATTGCTTGCATTTCTTGCTGTGCCAGTTTGTTAGATAAGCCATCTGAACAAAGAAGCATATAATCTCCTTGTTCAAAGGTAATCGTATGATAATCAGCTGTGACATGATCATTCGTTCCGAGAGCACGAGTCAGCACATTTTTCCGAGGATGATGTTCTGCTTCTTCTTTCGTAATCTCTCCTGATTTGACTAACTCATTCACAAGCGAATGATCGTCCGTCACTTGCTTAAAGCCATCATCATTGAGTAGATAGCAACGGCTGTCTCCAATATTGGCAATCGTACAAAAATTAGTGGTGCATAAAGCAGCAACAAGCGTCGTCCCCATCCCATTACATTCTTGGTGACTGCTTGCATGGGACAAAATTCGCTCATTGATCTGCCGAATAGTTGATTCTAGCCATTGTTCGGCTTGAGTAGCACTTTCAATTTTGTCTACATTTTTCCACATCGACTTCATTGACTCAATTGTGAGTTGGCTAGCAATATCACCAGCATTATGACCACCCATGCCATCTGCTACGATGGCCAGGTAGTCATTGGCGGCATTGATAAATACTCCACCATTGTCTTCATTATGAGCTCGAATTCGGCCTTTATCTGTCCGAAAGACGGAATCCATCTTTACTCACCTCGTTTCTTCTTTTCGCTCTTTGGCACGAAGCTGGCCACATGCTGCATCAATATCATGACCATGTTCACGGCGAATCGTGACGTTAACTCCGTGCTTTTTCAACGTCTTTTCAAACTCAAAAATTTGATTTTTCGGTGTTCGGACATAATCACGTTCAGGGACATAGTTAACTGGAATTAAGTTGACATGACATTTGATGCCCTTGATTAAGCGGGCCAGCTCTTCTGCATGCTCGACAGAATCATTTTCCCCACCGAACAAACCATACTCAAAACTGACTCTTCGTCCTGTTTTATTGACGTAATAACGAACGGCTTCCATTAAATCAGCAAGCTTGTACGCTTTATTGATTGGCATTAATTTTGTTCGTAATTCATTGTTAGCCGCATGTAAAGAGATGGCAAAATTAATTTGCATATTCTCATCAGCAAATTTGTAGATTTTCGGAATGATTCCACTAGTGGATACCGTAATATGGCGAGCACCTATGTTGAGTCCTTTATCATGATTAATGATTTTTAAGAAAGCAAGCATTTGATCGTAGTTATCAAATGGCTCACCGATCCCCATAATGACAACGGAGCCCACACGTTCTTCGCTTTCATCAAGCGCTTGCTGAACCTTCACCACTTGGGCAACAATTTCTCCGGCTTCTAGGTGGCGTTTTAACCCTCCAAGTGTAGAGGCACAAAATGTACAGCCAATCCGGCATCCTACTTGAGTTGTGACACATACAGAATTGCCATATTCATGGCGCATTAAAACCGTTTCAATGGAATAACCGTCATGAAGCTCAAATAAAAATTTGATCGTTCCATCTGCCGATTCTTGTTGGACAAGTGTTTTTAATGTAGTGATCGTGAAATGAGCAGCTAGTTTCTCCCTTAATGCTAAAGATAAATTCGACATATCTTCAAAAGTAGCTACTCTTTTCTTATATAACCAATCAAAAATTTGTTCTGCCCGAAATGCTTGTTCCTTTTGTTCCTTTAACCAACCTTTCAAATCTGCCAACTGCAAAGAATAAATGGATGGGAGCTGCGGCTCGTTTGCTGATGAATCTTTTTGTAATTTTGTCTGCTCCATTATTATACCTTCTTTCTAAATTTACTGATAAAGAACCCATCTCCGCCAAAGTCTTGCGGAAACACTTGTAGCATGTGACCTGTTGTTAACGCTTGAATCTCAGGAGGTAAATGATCCAATGCTGCTGGTTCAAACTCAGAGTTAGAGGCTAGAAATTTCGCTACTGTGCCTTCATTTTCTTCACGATCGACCGTACATGTACTATACACGAGTACTCCACCTTCTTTTAACAAAGGTGTGACTGCCTGTAAGATAGCTAATTGTACATTTTGTAAAGTAAGAAGGTCTTCTTCCTTCTTAGCATATTTAATATCCGGCTTTCTGCGAAGAACACCAAGGCCAGAGCAAGGAGCATCGACTAAAATCCGATCAAAGCTTTCTTTCGGAAACATCTCTCCTGCTTTTCGACTATCAAGCGCTTTTGCTTCCACATTTTCTAACCCTAGTCTTTCAGTATTTTCTTTAATTAATTTAATTTTATGTTCATGTAAATCAAGAGCGATTACCTTTCCTGTCTGTTGCAACTTCTCCGCTATATGCGTCGTTTTCCCTCCAGGAGCTGCACAGGAATCAAGTATCACCTGATCTTGTTGAATATCAAGTGCATAAGCAACTATCATTGAGCTTTCATCTTGAATCGTAGCAAGTCCTTTTGCAAACACTTCCGAGCGAGCGATATTTCCTTTCAAAATTCGAATCGCTTCTGGAATAAACGGACTCGGTTCCACTTGAAACCCCTCTTCTTGTAACTTTTGAATTACTTCATCGCGACTGGCTTTCGTCGCATTCACCCGAATCGTTTGCATCGGTGCGATTAAGTTCAATTCACACATTGCTTTCGTTTTTTCAGCTCCAAATTGAGCCATCCATCTTTGAACGAGCCAAAGAGGATGACTGGTCGCAATCGATATGCGTTCTGCCTCATCTTTAATTTGAGCAAGGTCCTGCAGCCCTTCTCGCTGAATCGAACGAAGCACTCCGTTGACTAAACCACTAATTCCTTTATGCCCCTTCGCCTTCGCAATTTCAACCGCTTCATGAATAACCGCTCGCTCTGGCACTTTATCGAGATAGACCATTTGATAGACCGACATGCGTAACAGCTGTCTCACCCATGAATCAATTTTCTTCTTCAAAAACGGAGCTAAATAAAAATCAAGTGTCATTTTTCGTTGGATCGTACCGTAAGCGATCTCTGTTAGTAGAGCAGCATCTCTTCCTGAAAGGGCATTTTTTTCTATTGCTGAATGCAGTAACAGATTGCTGTAGGAATGATTTTTCTCTACTGATTGTAACAAATCGAGTGCAATTTCACGCACTTGTTTCTTCTTTTGTTTCATCCTATTCTCCTAACTGCTTGCCGATCGGTAAATCTGCACCGGCTCCTCGTAAATACTGCTGGGCAGACATTCTCTTTTTCCCTGAAGGTTGTAAATCTGTCACTTTAATCGCTGTCTCGTTTCCTGTCGCCACGATAAAGCCATCATCTTCAATGGAAAGGATCGTACCAGCTGACACCTCTTTATTAGTAAGGACTTTTTCCCCCCACCAAATTTTCATTACTTTTCCATCTAGCTGTGTATAAGCGACTGGCCACGGATGAAGTCCACGAATATGGTTATAGATGTCTTCCCCATTTCTTGACCAATCAATCCTTTCTTGCTCTCTTTTAATATTAGAAGCAAATGTAGCTTGCTGCTCATCTTGTTGAACCGGCTGAATTTCACCTGCCAATAATTTTGGAAGTGTGTCCGATAGTAACTTAGAGCCAATCGCACTCAACTTATCATGCAAACTGCCGACATGATCCGTCTCTTCTATTATGACCTCCGCTTGACTAATGATATCCCCAGCATCTAACTTTTCTGCCATATACATAATCGTGATACCCGTCTTTTCTTTTCCTTGTAGAATAGAATAATGAATCGGGGCTCCACCACGCAATTCTGGAAGTAAGGAAGCATGAACATTGATGCATCCATGTTTCGGGGCTTCTAGTAGGTCATTCGGTAATAGTTGTCCGTAAGCAGCCGTCACAATAACATCGGGCTGTAAATCAATGATTTGTTGAAGCTCTTCTGATGAGCGTAGTTTTTCAGGTTGAAAGACGGGAATGTCATGCTTTAACGCTTCTTCTTTCACCGGAGGCGGAGTCAACACTCGCTTTCTTCCAACTGGACGGTCTGGTTGTGTCACTACCGCTTGAATATGATAGCCATCTTGAATTAACGTTTGTAATACAGGGACAGAGAAATCCGGTGTGCCCATAAAAACAATATTCGTCATTCTGCTCCCTCCTTTTCTAATTGTTCTTCTGAAATATATTCCTCTACTTTTGAAGTAAATAATACGCCATGTAAATGGTCAATTTCATGCAAAAGCGCTCTTGCTAAAAAATCATGTGCTTCGATTAAAAAATAGCGCCCTTTTATATCTTGCGCCTTCACTTTGACATAAGAAGGTCGAGTCACATACCCATATAATCCAGGAAAGCTGAGACAACCTTCTACGTCTGTCTGTTTTCCCTTTTCCTCTAAAACGACGGGATTAATTAACGGGATTAATCCATTTTCATCTTCTATGTCGACAAGCGCTACTTGCAGATCGACACCCACTTGCGGAGCAGCTAGTCCGACTCCATCTGCTTCAATCATCGTTTCATGCATATCACTTACTAGCTTTTTTAACTTTTTATTAAACTCCGTTACACGTGCGCATTCTTTTTCAAGAATATCAGCTGGAGCCTCTACAATCGGTAAATAGGCCAAACAACATCCTCCTTAATCTCCTTGCAACATTTCACTTTACATCATGATAAATGGATTGACATCTATAGCTACTTGTAAATGCTTATCTTTATGTTGTTTCGTGTAATGCTCCAATATCGTTTTTAATCCTTCATTTAGTTTCGGTTCCCGTTTGTATTTTATCAAACATTGGTAGCGATATCTATCATTGATCCGTGGAATAGGAGAGGCGACCGGACCAAGAATAATCGCTGATGGAGACAAATGAGATCGCAAATAATCCGCAATCTTTTCGGTAATCGATGAAGCCGTGAGCACATCATAATGACTCACCGTCACTAACGCTAAAAAATAAAAAGGTGGGTAATGCCCCAGCTTTCGAATCATCATTTCCTGTTGATAAAATTGATCGTAATCTTGCGCGCCAGCAAGCTGAATGCTGTAATGCTCCGGTGTATACGTTTGAATGATCACTTCCCCTTGAAGCTCGTGACGACCGGCGCGTCCGCTTACTTGTGTTAACAATTGAAAGGTCTTTTCCGATGCACGAAAATCTGGAATATGAAGCATCGTATCAGCTGTAAGGACACCGACGAGCGTAATATTAGGGAAATCTAATCCTTTCGCAATCATTTGTGTCCCTAATAAAATATCGGCTTTTCCCTCTTCAAATTGCCGCAGAAGCTTTTCATGAGCACCCTTTTTGCTCGTTGTATCCACATCCATTCGGATCACTCTTGCATGGGGCAGTAGCTTCCCAAGCTCTTCTTCTACTTTTTGCGTTCCCGTTCCAAAATAGCGTATATGCTCACTATTACATTCTGGACATGTGTTTGGAACCGGCTCCTCGTAGCCACAATAATGGCATTTCATTTGATGACGATAGCGATGATACGTTAACGAAATATCACAATGAGGACAACCAGATACATACCCACAATCTCGGCACATAATAAAGGAGGAATGACCGCGCCTATTTAAAAACAGCACTGTTTGTTCGCCTTTTTGCAGCCGATCCTCTAGCTTTTCAAATAAAGCCCTAGAAAACATCGATCGATTCCCATCTCTTAGTTCCTCGCGCATATCGACAATTTCCACTTCCGGCAACGCTTGATCATTCATCCGTTTCGATAACGTAAGTAGTTTATATACTCCCTTTTGCGCACGAGCAAAGCTTTCTAGTGCCGGAGTAGCACTACCTAAAATCACTGGGCAATGATAATGTTGCGCTCGCTTAATAGCGGTTTCTCTCGCATGATAACGAGGGTTCTCCTCTTGTTTATAACTCGTTTCGTGCTCTTCATCAATAATAATAATGCCTAGGTTTTCAAAAGGAGCAAAAATAGCCGAACGCGCACCGACGACTACCTTCACTTCCTTGCGTTGGATTTTTCGCCACTCATCATACTTCTCCCCGGTCGATAAGCCGCTATGTAGTACCGCTACATCATTGCCAAAGCGACCTTTAAAACGGTGAACCATTTGTGGAGTGAGCGATATTTCCGGAACTAGCACAATCGCTTCCTTCCCTTTTTCAAGCACTTGTTGAATCGATTGCAAGTAAATTTCTGTCTTCCCACTACCAGTCACTCCGTACAGTAAAAAAGTGTCATGTTGCTCTTGTTCAATTGATTGCAGCACGGGAATGATCGCTTTCTCTTGTAACTCTGTTAATGGCAATGGTTCTGTTTTTTGAAACTCACGATTTTCATAAGGGTCTCGATACATTTCCTGCTTTGTTTCTACTATGAGCCCTTTTTCAATTAAACTCTTTAATGTTGCACTCGAAGCACCACTTGCCTCCATCACTTCTTTCACCGACACCAATGTAGGGGCTTGCTGGATTAAATAATCTAGAACGAGCTTTTGTTTCAGTGCATTCGCTGGAAGCTTAGCGATATATTCTTTGCTTTGATCCACGGGAAGTGCACAGCCAATCATGCGAATCATTTTTTTGTTGCCTTTACTTTTCACTTTATACACTAGCTCGATCTGTTCGGCTTTTACTTCTTGACGAAAAACCGTCAGTAACCCTGCTTTTGCAACCTCTTCCCATCCAATCTCTGTTCGCTGTTGAAATAACTCGACTACTTCTGTCGTCGATGGCTCTTTCCCATCGATTAAACGAAACACTTTTTCATATTTCGCCTTCATCGCTGCTGGCAGCATCGCTTGATAGGCAGATATTTTGAAGCATAGTGTCGTTTCCGTTAACCAATCAGCAAGCTCTAATAGTTCTGTATTTAACACGGGCAATAAGTCCATCGGCTCAATTAGCGGCTTTAACTTGTCCACTTCCGAACGATTCTTTACCTCTGTCACAAAGCCTTGAATATGTCTCGGTCCAAAAGGAACAATGACTCTCATACCTGGTGCGATCATCCCAGACCATTCATCTGGAATTAAATAGTCAAATGAACGATCGGTTTGCATAGCTGCTACGTCGACGATGACGCTCGCTACTTGCATTCGATCTCACCCTTTGTTAATGCGGCAACGGCCTCTATCAAAATCTCATAGGCTGCTTCTTTTTTCGTCATCAAGTCTAACTCTTTTTTCGAGCCATCTTTTTTGTAAATCGTAATAATGTTTGTATCGCCACCAAAGCCAGCCCCTGCCGCTTTCACATTATTAGCCACAATCATATCGGCATTTTTCGCTTCAAGCTTTCGCTTGGCATACTCTTCGACACGGTCGGTTTCAGCGGCAAACCCGATTAACAATTGATGCATTTTTTCTTGTCCTAATGTTTTTAAAATATCTTTTGTCCGTTCCATTTCAAGAACGAGATCACCTTCTTTTTTCTTCATTTTGTCAGCATGAACAAATTTCGGTCGGTAATCCGCAACCGCGGCTGTTTTAATGACGATATCTGCCTCTTGAAATTTCCCCATCACCGCTTGATACATCTCTTCTGCATGTTGAACTTGAGTAAATTGAACACCCGTTGGTTTCGGCAATGATACCGGTCCAGAAATCAACTCAACATTCGCTCCTAGCTCTCTTGCTGCTTCTGCCAGAGCATAGCCCATCTTCCCTGATGAATGATTCGTTAAAAAACGAACAGGATCAATCGCTTCTCTCGTAGGCCCCGCTGTGATCATCACAGTCTTTCCTTTCAAAGGCTGATACTGTCTCTTCTGAAAAAAATGATCGATTAACGCAACGATTTTCTCCGGTTCTTCCAGACGACCTTTTCCTACATAGCCGCAGGCAAGATACCCTTCACTCGGCTCCACGAATTGATAACCAAAACTCGCTAGCGTGTCAATATTCCGTTTAACAGCAGGATGGTCATACATATGAACATTCATCGCTGGTGCAATCCAGACAGGAGCAGTTGAAGCAAGAAGCGTCGTCGAAATCATCTCATCTGCTAATCCATTAGCTAGCTTCCCAATCATATTCGCTGTAGCCGGTGCCACTAAAATTAAATCTGCCCAGTCAGCTAAATCAATGTGAGCAATCACTTCTGGGCGCTTTTCATCAAATGTATCTGTATAAACGTCATGTCGAGACAATGCCTGAAATGTAAGAGGTGTCACAAATTTTTGAGCAGAAGAAGACATAATCACCTTCACTAAAGCACCAGCTTGAGTCAATCTGCTCGTTAAAGCTACTGCTTTATAAACAGCAATTCCGCCAGTTACACATAATAGTATTTTCTTTCCATTTAACATAGAAAAAGCCTCCAATTATCGAAAGAATCGGTCTCATTTGAATGAAAAAATAAGGTGTCCCTAAAGTAAAGAGCCAGGCACCTCCACCGCCATATATAGTTGATGAAATCACTATACATTTAGCTTTAAAGTGGAGAAGCCAGGCACTTAAGGGACACCCTCTTCGTTCGGTTTACATTACACTTCGTCAGAGTATGTTTCGTTTACATCCTTTTCTTTCATAGACAATTTATCGGCATAAATTTCCTCTAGCGCTCTCCCCACAAATTTGTGAGAAACATAAGAATCAAGCATTTGAGTAGTGCTGTTTTCTTGTAAGCTGCGAGCACGCTTAGCTGCCACACTAACTAATGAGTATTTTGAATCAATTTTAGTTAAAAGATTATCGATTGATGGGTATAACATATTATTCACTCTCCAACATTTTTTGATAACGGTGCTGTACTCGCTCTAGGCGACAATGTTCCGCCACAATGATTGATTGAATACGGCTACAAGCCTTTTCCACTTCATCATTTTCAACGACGTAATCATAAAGCTCCATCATTTCAATTTCCTTGCGAGCTTTTTCCATTCGCCCTTGAATGACTTCATCGCTTTCTGTCCCGCGATTTGTGATTCGGCTATGAAGCACTGAAAGACTTGGAGGCGCTAAGAAAATAAACAGGCCTTCTGGAAACTTTTCGCGAACTTGTTTAGCTCCTTGCACTTCAATTTCTAAGAAAATATCTTTCCCAGCATCTAATGTGTCTCGCACATAATCAACTGGTGTTCCATAATAATTGCCAACAAACTCAGCATATTCAAGCAGCTTTCCTTCAGAGATTAGCTGTTCAAACTCTTCTCTCGACTTAAAGAAATAATCCACTCCGTCTACTTCTCCTTCGCGGGGAGCACGAGTGGTCATCGAGATAGAATATTCAAAGTTTAAATTAGACTGTGAAAAAATCTCTTTTCTGACAGTGCCTTTCCCCACACCTGAAGGTCCTGATAAGACAATCAGTAACCCTTTTTCTTTCATAACGTTCCCTACCCTTCTTCTGTCTCTTCCTCTTTCGAAACGATTCGTTGAGCGACCGTTTCTGGCTGAACAGCGGATAAAATCACATGATCACTATCCGTCATGATTACCGCTCGCGTTCTTCTTCCATACGTAGCATCTATTAATGTTCCGCGATCCCTTGCATCTTGTACGAGCCGTTTAATTGGCGCGGATTCCGGACTGACAATAGAAATAATTCGATTGGCAGAAACAATGTTTCCAAAACCTATATTGATCAATCGAATGGACATAAATTCCCCCCAAACTATAGCTTAACAGCTTGCTCTGACGTTATTCGATATTTTGAACTTGCTCCCTCATTTTTTCAAGAGTTGTTTTCAGTTCAACAACAGCGGAACTAATTTTTGAATCATTCGCTTTCGAACCTATTGTATTCACTTCTCGATTCATCTCCTGAATCATAAAGTCGAGCTTACGACCAATGGGCTCCAGCAATTCTAGCGTCTGCTGAAATTGTTGTATATGACTATCAAGCCGAATACACTCCTCATGAATATCTGATTTCTCAGCAAAGATCGCTACTTCTGTTAAGATTCGATCTTGATCAAACGGAGTAGCTGTCAGTTCTGTTAATCTTCGTTCAAGTCGATGACGATATGATTGTATGACCAGCGGTGCGAATTGCTTCACTTCGTTGAGCCTTTGTTCAAGACTGTTCAGTAAGCGTACTAGATCTTTCTTTAGTTCAGCACCCTCGACTAGCCTCATTTCGTGAAGATGTTCAACCGCCTGCTCAACCGCTTCAAGAACAAGCTGTTCCACCACAATGTTCTCTTCTTCATTCTCCTCGATTGTAATGAAATCCGGACGCTGTAGCAAATCTTTTAATTCTAGTTGACCTGCGAGTTGATATTTATCCGAAATCGCTGCCATCAATTGGATGTATTCTTCAATAAGCGTCCAATCGGCTTGGAGCGTTCGATGAATGAATCCCTCACCGTCGATACTAATAAACAGCTCCACTCGACCTCTATGTATATATTGTGCCAATTTCTTCTTTATTTTATCTTCTATTTTCATTAATTGTCTGGGCATTCGTATTTGAAATTCACTGAAACGGTGGTTCACCGACTTCATTTCGACCGTTATTACGTGATCGGCTGATTTAAGTTTACTTCTGCCAAATCCCGTCATACTTTTAACCATCAGCCACTCACTTCCCATTCAAAAAAATAAAAGGCAATAGAGGTTGCTCTACTACCTTTTTCATTGTATCATATTTCATCGGCTTTTTCTTGCAAAAAATGAACCAGCTAACAAAAATGTTGGGATCGCTGACATTCCTACGATCAGTAGCCATTCTCTCATTTGTAACGGTACCGTATGGAAAATCGGCTGTAAGCTCGGCATATAGATCACGGCGACCATTAATAAAAAAGACGAAAGAACAGCAACGATTAAATGTACATTCCCAAACGGATTTCTAGCTAACACGGAATGCTCGCTTCTGCAATCAAATACGTGTATGAGCTGAGCCGTCACTAACGTAGCAAAGGCGACTGTTTGAGCATAAGCGAGTTGATTAGGGTGCTCGTTTAACGTGATCATAAAAGCCGCTAATGTCACAGCACCGATCAAAAATCCTCGAGAAATGATTTTCCATCCTAACCCTCTAGCAAACACGCCTTCTTTCGGGTGCCTTGGCGGTCGCTTCATCACATCTTCTTCTGACCGATCCATCCCTAGCGCTAACGCAGGTAAGCCATCGGTCACTAAATTCACCCATAGTATTTGAATCGGTACTAATGGGAGCGGAAGGGCTAAGAGCATCGCAAATAGCATCACTAATATTTCCCCTACATTCGAAGCTAATAAATAGCGAATAAACTTACGAATGTTTTCATATATACTTCTTCCTTCCTCGACCGCTGCTTTAATTGTCGCAAAATGATCATCTGCTAAAACTAAAGAAGAAGCCTCTTTTGCTACATCTGTGCCAGTGATCCCCATGGATATCCCAATATCAGCCGTTTTAATGGCCGGCGCATCATTCACACCGTCACCAGTCATCGCCACGATATGACCATTTTTTTGTAGCGCCTTAACGATTTTCAGTTTATCTTCTGGGGAAACCCGTGCATATACGGTCGTCGTTTCGGCTGCATTGGCTAGCTCGACATCTGTCATTTGACTTAACGCCTGTCCATCCAATATTTTCGATGCATCTTTTGCGATTCCTAAATCAGCCGCAATCGCCGCAGCCGTTTGAGCATGATCGCCCGTGATCATCACCGTTTTAATTCCAGCTTGCTTGCATTCAGCGATCGCTTGCTTTACTTCTTTACGTGGAGGGTCGATCATCCCTTGCAGCCCGATAAATGTTAAACCATCTTCTACCCCTTTCCCTTTTCCGTTTATAGAAGAAAGCGGTTTATAGGCAATCGCAATCATCCGAAGGGCTCGAGATGCCAACGAGTCCATCGCAGCTTCCGTTTGCTCGCGATAATCTTTTGTCAGCAGCTGCTTTTGATCCTCCCATAAAATATAATGGCTACGGCGCATTAATACATCTGGTGCGCCTTTCGTTACCGCAAACCGTTGCCCTTTCGTATCTCTCACAATGACTGTCATCATTTTTCTCGTGGAGTCGAAAGGAATCTCCTCTTCAATGACAAACTGAGAAAAAAGATGCTCTCTGTTTAACCCTGCTTTTAAGGCGGACGTCACTAACGCTCCTTCCGTTGGATCTCCTTGAACGACATACTCTTTCTCCTTCTCCTTGATTTCCGCATGATTACACAAAAGTCCAAACGTTAGTAATTGATATAAACTTCTTTCAGAGGAAGGTGGTACTTCCCGCTGATCCTCAAAAAATTTCCCTTTAGGTTCATAGCCCTTGCCACTGATGAGCCAATGTCTTCCCCCACTCCATACATCGGTGACCGTCATTTGATTTTGCGTCATCGTCCCTGTTTTATCGGAACAAATAATCGTTGTACATCCTAACGTCTCAACAGCAGATAGCTTCCTGACGATCGCTTTTTGTTTAATCATCCGTTGAACACCTAATGACAAGGCGACCGTCACAATGGCTGGTAACCCTTCAGGAATCGCTGCAACTGCTAAAGACACACCTGCGAGTAGCATCGTATATAGTTCATGTCCTTGCCAAACTCCGAGAATAACAACTAGCATCGTTAATAAGAGAGCGGCGACAATTAAATACTTCCCAAGCTGTTCTAATCGGCGCTGCAATGGCGTTTCTGTTTTTCCAGTTTGCTGTAGCATCGCAGCAATATTGCCCATCGCTGTTTTCATCCCAATGGCTGTGACCACACCGATTCCATTTCCACGTGTGATCAACGTCCCCATAAACGCCATGTTTTTCAAATCAGCAAGGGCGATCACTTCCCCTTTCATTGGTGATGCATGCTTTTCTACAGGTACAGACTCTCCTGTCATCGACGATTCTTCAACCTCTAAATTGACCGTTTCTAAAAGTCTCACGTCGGCTCCAATCCGATCACCAGCAGAAAACTTCAAAATATCCCCTGGAACAATTTCTTTAGAAGGAATTTTCGTCCACTCGTCATCTCTCAATACAAGCGCTTGTGGAGCAGATAATTCCTTTAGCGCTTGGAGTGACTTTTCTGCTTTTCTTTCTTGTAAAAAACCTAATACCCCATTAATAAAAATAATCGCAAGGATCGCGATCGAATCAATATATTCACCCATTATCGCTGATATCACCGTTGCCGCCACTAATACAAACACCATAAAGTCATTAAATTGCTGGAAGAAAACAAGCCAAGCAGAAGGGAGCTTGGCCTCTTGTAATTCATTAAACCCAGAATGCTTCCTCCTTTTTGACACCTCTTCCTTTGTTAATCCGCGCTGAACGCTCGTTTGAAGCTGGCTTTCAACCTCCTCTTGTTTCAGCTGATGAAAATTCATCTACTCACTCCCCTTAGCGAACAAACTTGTCCTTCTCATAGCAAGATTATTCAGCGAAACGCAAAAACATGATATGATTTGAATAAGTTTTTGAAAGCAGGAAATTTATAAGAAGAAAAGGAAGACAGCCTATGTCATTTGACGGTTTATTTACAAGAGCAATTACAAAAGAATTACTAGAACAGCTGCAAGGCGGCCGTGTGAATAAAATTCATCAGCCATACAAAAATGAAACAGTGTTAGTGATTCGCGCTAAAGGAGGCAACCATAAGCTATTATTATCTGCCCATCCTAGCTATGCCCGCGTTCAGCTTACGAGCGAAGCCTATGAGAACCCACAAGAACCCCCACTTTTTTGTATGATGATGAGGAAACATTTAGAAGGAGCGGTACTAGAGAATATTCAACAAGTAGGGCTAGATCGATTGCTCATTTTTGAATTCAAAGGTAAAAATGAGATTGGAGATATATCTTACAAACAGCTATTTGTCGAAATTATGGGACGACATAGCAACATTGTCCTTGTCGACAAGCAAAAAGGAACAATTATCGATAGCATTAAACATATATCAGCGGCTGTGAATAGCTATCGTTCGATTTTGCCTGGATATGAGTACATCGCTCCTCCTGAACAACATAAAGCCAACCCATTAGAAGCGGATACAGAAGAGGTGTTGAGAAAAATCGACTTTAATAGCGGTCGTCTCGATCGACAGCTTGTGTCTAACTTTGCTGGACTCTCTCCGCTTATAGCGAAAGAAATTATTTCGACATGTGGAATGGCGAATCGTGATACGCTTCCGAGTGCATTTGTGAATGAAATGAGCACGATCAAGCAACATCAATATACTCCAACGTTCATTGAACAGGAGCAAAAGTCATTTTTTTATATGAAAGATTTGAGTCATTTAGAAGGAGAAAGAAAAACATTCGCTACCTTGAGTGAATTGCTTGACCGCTATTATGTCGGCAAAGCGGCACGCGATCGAGTGAAACAGCAAGCGAATGACCTCGAACGATTCATTAAAAATGAAAAAGAGAAAAACGAAACAAAATTAGGGAAGCTACACCGTACGCTTCAAGAAGCCGAAAATGCCGATCAGTTTCAGTTAATGGGCGAGCTGCTAACTGCCCATTTATACGCAGTGGAAAAAGGAATGACAGAAATTGAAGTCGTTAACTACTACGATGAAGAAGGCGGAAAAATAACGATTGCACTCGATCCGAGAAAAACACCTTCGGAAAATGCGCAGAAATATTTCTCTAAATATCAAAAAGCGAAAAATGCCATCTTAGTTGTAAAAGAGCAAATTGATAAAACGAACGAGGAAATCCTTTATTTTGATAACTTGCTCCAACAACTTGAATCCGCTTCACCAAAAGACATCGAAGAAATACGAGAAGAACTAGCTGAAGAAGGATATATTAAATTAAAAGCGACAAAAAAGAAAAAGCCCGCCAATAAAAAACCTGACATTGAAACGTTTACTGCTAGTGACGGTACCTTGCTATTTGTCGGCAAAAATAATAAACAAAATGATTATTTAACGAATAAATTCGCTCGTCGCGATGAAATTTGGTTGCACACGAAAGACATCCCTGGTTCTCATGTCGTCATCCGTAGTGAAGAACCATCTGAGCAAACGATTTTAGAAGCGGCAAACCTAGCTGCCTATTTTAGTAAAGCAAAAGAGTCTAGCTCCGTTCCAGTTGACTTCACAAAAGTGAGACATGTCAAAAAACCGAACGGCGCCAAACCGGGTTTTGTTATTTATGATAATCAGCAAACCGTCTACGTCACACCGAACGAGGACTTAGTGTTGAAAATGAAAGGTGTAAAATAGGTTAATGACTGGGGCTACATGATCATACAGTTTCTAAACGAAAAGAAGATTATATAACTTAATGCTAAAGAAATGAGGCTGCCCAGAAATTCAGTGAAAACTGACTTTCTGAGCAGCCTCTTGTCTAGCTAAAAAAGAAGACACTTTTTATGCACTATTAACGCCAATCACCAGGGTTTTCTTGCCATTTGCGTAATGTTTCAAGGTCGCTTTCTTGTACATATTGTTTCTCTGCCGCGACTTTGATTAAAGTAGAGTATTCACTTAAACTGTGAGAAGAGACATTAGTAGCCGCTAACTTTTCTTTGCCAGCTTCTAATTCATATGTAAAGATTGACACGATTCCAAGCACTTCACAACCTGCTTCACGCAAAGCCTCAACAGCCGTTACTGCACTTCCACCAGTAGAGATTAAGTCTTCAACTACGACGACTTTCGTTCCCGGCTCCGCTTTTCCTTCGATTTGATTGCCTTTTCCGTGTCCCTTTGCTTTAGAGCGCACATAACACATTGGCAAATCCATTTCATCGCTCACCCAAGCTGCATGAGGAATACCAGCTGTTGCCGTTCCTGCAATCAATTGAGCTTCTGGATAATGTTCTTGAATCAATGACACAAGTCCCTTAGCGATCGTCTTTCTCACTTCTGGGTAAGATAGCGTTAAACGATTATCGCAGTAAATGGGAGATTGAATGCCTGAAGACCATGTAAAAGGCTCATTAGGCTGTAAAAATACCGCCTTAATTTCTAATAATTGTTCTGCAATTTGTTTATTTAACATGTTACATTCCTCCCCATAGCTGCTTTACTTTTTGATAAGCTTCAAGCGGTTGGCCAGCCTTCGTAATCGAGCGACCAACAACGATCATTGATGAACCGAGTGTTCTCGCCATTTGCGGATCAGCCACTCGTTTTTGATCATTCGCGTCATCATCCTTCATACGAATGCCTGGTGTCACTTTTAAAAACTCCGCCCCGCACACTTCACTAATTTTTGCCGCTTCATGAACAGAGCAAACGACTCCATCACAACCGGCAGCTTTCGTCAATTTGGCATAATGAAGCACCGATTCTTCTAAAGAAACCGGTATGAGTTGTTCTGTTTGCATTTGTTCTTCTGACGTTGACGTCAATTGAGTCACGGCAAGTAAAATTGGACGTTGACCATTCGTTCCTTGTTCTAAGCCTTCACGAGCCGCTGCCATCATTTTTTGACCGCCTGCTGCATGAACATTAATCATGTCCACTCCAAGACTAGCTAACCCTTTCATCGCATGCTGAACCGTGTTAGGGATATCATGAAGCTTCAAGTCTAAAAAGATACGATGATTCATCTTTTTTAACTGCTCAACGATTGAAGGTCCATTTTGTAGGTAAAGCTCCATTCCTACTTTGACAAATAATGATTCGCCTTCAAACGGCTGTAAAAAGGCTTCCGTTTCTCGCCAAGTTGGGAAATCAAGAGCAATAATAGGTTCTTTTTCCACTTTCACTCCAGCTCCTTCCCGTTAATTCACTAATATGATCGATGTTATTTGCTTGTAAAAATTGATCTAGCTCTGCAATTAAATTTGGACAAATAAATGGATCCACGAAATTGGCTGTGCCGACCGCTACGGCATCCGCACCCGCATAGAAAAATTCGATGATATCTTCTACTGTCGAAATACCACCCATTCCAATGATTGGGAGATTCGTCTGCTGGCTTACTTCATAGACCATGCGAATCGCTACTGGTTTAATTGCTGGACCTGATAATCCACCTGTGCGGTTCGCGATAATTGGCTTGCCTGTTTTAATATCAATTCGCATACCGATCAATGTATTAATCATCGTTAATCCATCGGCTCCACCATCTTCTACCGCTTTCGCCATTTCGACGATGTTTGTTACATTTGGAGATAACTTCACATAAACAGGAACCTCTGACACTTCTTTCACTTTTTTCGTTAGTTCTTTCGCTGTTTCAGGAACTGTTCCGAAAGCGATGCCGCCTGTTTTTACGTTCGGACAAGAAATGTTTAGCTCTAATGCATGGACATTGTCCACTTTCGAAATGTTTTTCGCTACTTCGACATAATCATCTACTTGAGAGCCAGCTACGTTCGCAATAATGGGCACATCATATTGAGATAACCAAGCAAGTTCATTTTCAATAACCTTTTCTAACCCTGGATTTTGTAATCCAATGGCATTCAGCATCCCTGCTGGTGTTTCAGCCACTCGTGGTGTCGGGTTTCCGAAACGCGGCTCCTCTGTCGTCGCTTTAATCATGATCGCTCCTAGCTCACTTAAATCATAAAGCTGGCTATATTCACGACCGAAGCCGAAGCAACCTGAAGCTGGCATGACTGGATTTTTTAATGTTAACCCTGGAAGTTCTATATTCAATCGACTCATAAAGCCACCTCCCCGATAGGAAATACTGGACCATCGCTACATACTTTGCGATATTCGGCACCTGTTGGATCATTTTGTGTATGGCAAACGCAGGCAAAACAAGCTCCAATTCCGCAACCCATCCGTTCTTCTAATGAGATGAACCCTTTTTTCGTTAGCTGCATCGCTTCTAATGCTTTTAACATCGGCAGCGGACCGCAAGAATATAAAATATCTGCCTTCAAATCGTGTTGCTTAATCACATCTGTAACAAAGCCTTTCGTTCCGAGCGAGCCATCAACTGTCGCTGCATACGTGTCGCCTAGTTGAGAGAACTTGTCCATGTAAAAAGCTGTATCTTTATCTTGGAAGCCAAGTACATGAATCGTTTTGACTCCGCGAGCGTTTAATCGTTTAGATAGTTCGTACAAAGGTGGTACTCCGATACCGCCTCCGACTAAAATAGCTGTTTCACCGGCTGTCGCTTCTTCTAACGGAAATCCATGTCCGAGCGGACCGAGCACATCAACCGCATCTCCTGCTGTTTTTTCCGCTAATAATTTCGTCCCGTCTCCTTCTGCACGATAAATCATCGTAAACTGTTGTTTCTCTTGATCGATGTTAGCAATCGAGATTGGACGTCTTAATAGCGGCATCATTTGACTATTTACTTTAAGATGAACGAACCGACCGGGTTCGTTCATCTCCTTCACAAGCTCACCTTGAAGAGTGAGCTCGTAAATATTTTTAGCAATCTTTTCTTGGGACAAAACCGTCATTAGTTCTTTCTTGATCATGAAAGCACCGCCTCAGTTTCAGGTGAAATTTCAGGTTTTGGCATCGCCTCAGCCGAAAAGATCATCGATTCAAGCACAAGCAAGATCGCCTCAGCTGTATCTAATGAAGTTAAACAAGGAATTCCGTTCTCTACTGTTTCTCGGCGGATACGGAAGCCATCACGAGCTGGCTGCTTTCCTTTTGTTAATGTATTGATAACGAATTGTGCTTGACCAGAGCGAATAATGTCTAGCATATCTGGTCCTTTAGCTCCAATTTTCGATACCACTTCGACAGGAATGTTTGCTTCACCTAATGATTGGGCTGTTCCTTGTGTTGCTAATAGTCGGTAGCCAATGTTATGGAATCTTTTCGCTAGTGCTAACGCTTCTTCTTTATCCTTATCGGCTACTGTCATTAAGACAGCTCCTTTTGTCGGGATTTTAATGCCTGAAGCAACTAACCCTTTATAAAGAGCCTTCGCTAAAGTAGCATCTTTCCCCATAACTTCACCCGTTGATTTCATTTCAGGGCCGAGTGTTGTGTCCACACGACGTAGCTTCGCGAATGAGAAGACAGGTACTTTTACGAATACGCCTTTCTCTTCTTTTACGAGTCCAGTTGAGTAACCCATCTCTTTCAATGAATGGCCAAGGATCGCTTTCGTTGCTAAGTTCGCCATTGGCACATTCGTAATTTTACTTAAGAATGGAACCGTACGGCTTGAGCGTGGATTCACCTCAAGAACAAACACATCGCCTTTTGATACAACATACTGGATATTTAATAACCCGATAATGTTCAAGCCTTTTGCTAACTTGATCGTATAATCAATGATTTTATCCTTTTGATCTTGCGTCAATTGCTGTGGAGGATAGACCGCGATCGAGTCACCTGAGTGAACTCCCGCACGTTCGATATGCTCCATAATTCCTGGGATGACAACGTCTGTTCCATCAGAAATTGCATCTACTTCGATTTCTTTTCCTGTTAAGTAGCGGTCAATGAGCACTGGGTGATCTGGATTTATTTTTACCGCATTCTCCATGTATTGTAGAAGTTCTGCTTCTTTATAGACGATTTCCATCGCGCGTCCACCTAGTACGTAAGACGGGCGAACAAGCACCGGATAACCAATTTCATCAGCAATTCCCACCGCTGTTTCTACTGAAAAGGCTGTTTTTCCAAGCGGTTGTGGAATGCCTAGTGTTTGCAACGTTTGCTCAAACTTATCACGGTTTTCCGCACGATCTAAGTCTTCAAGGCTTGTGCCTAAAATTTTTACGCCGTGCTCTACTAATTTTTCTGCCAAGTTAATCGCTGTCTGACCACCGAATTGTACGACTACCCCTTCTGGTTGCTCTAAATCGATGATGTGCATCACGTCTTCCACTGTCAGCGGCTCAAAGTATAATTTGTCAGAGATACTGAAATCAGTTGAAACGGTTTCTGGGTTATTATTGACGATGATCGCTTCATAGCCTGCTTCTTTAATCGCCCAAACCGAGTGTACCGTTGCATAATCGAATTCTACCCCTTGACCGATACGAATTGGTCCAGAGCCTAGAACGATGATACTTTTACGATCAGTGACAATCGATTCATTTTCTTCTTCATACGTCCCGTAATAATATGGTGTGGCAGATTCGAATTCTGCCGCACAAGTATCAACCATCTTGAAGACTGGTACGATGCCATTTTCTTTGCGCCAGTCGTACACTTCCTTCTCGCTAGTCGCCCATAGTTTTGCAATTGTACAATCCGCAAAGCCCATTTCTTTCGCTGTCTTTGCTACTTCTGCGTTAAATGGCTGTGCTTGTACGTCTTTTTCAAATGCGACAATATTAGCAAACTTTTGTAAGAAGAAGAGGTCGATTTCGCTCCATTCATGAATCGTTTCGATTGTTACTCCGCGACGTAACGCTTCACCGATATAGAAGAGACGCTCATCCCCTGCTTTTCTAATGCGTTTTTCGATGATCGCATCATCCATCTCTTTAATTTCATCAAGTTCAAGGTGATAGACGCCACTTTCAAGTGAACGAACCGCTTTTAGTAAAGATTCTTCAAGCGTACGGCCAATCGCCATAACTTCTCCAGTCGCTTTCATTTGCGTACCGAGTGTACGGTTAGCTGATTCAAACTTGTCAAATGGCCATCTTGGAATTTTAGAAACGATATAGTCAAGTGCTGGCTCAAAACAAGCGTAAGTTTTTCCAGTAACCGGGTTTTTCATTTCATCCAGTGTTAAACCAACTGCAATTTTAGCTGCAAGCTTCGCGATTGGATAACCTGTTGCTTTCGATGCTAAAGCAGATGAGCGACTTACACGTGGGTTAACCTCGATAATATAGTATTGGAAACTATGTGGATCAAGCGCTAACTGAACGTTACATCCACCTTCGATCCCAAGAGCACGGATAATTTTCAATGAGCAATTTCGAAGCATTTGATATTCACGATCGCTTAACGTTTGGCTAGGTGCCACAACGATCGAGTCTCCCGTATGGATACCAACTGGATCGATGTTTTCCATGTTACAAACAACGATCGCGTTATCGTTCGAGTCACGCATTACTTCATATTCGATTTCTTTATAACCAGCGATACTTTTTTCTAATAAGCACTGCGTTACTGGGCTGTATTTCAATCCGCTCGTTACGATTTCGATCAATTCTTCTTCGTTTGTACAAATACCTCCGCCTGTTCCTCCAAGCGTATAAGCCGGACGAACAATGACTGGATAGCCGATTTCTTCAACAAACGAATACGCTTCTTCAAGTGTATGAATGATTTCACTTTCAGGAACTGGTTCACTCAGCTCGTTCATCAGCTGGCGGAACAAGTCACGATCCTCAGCTTGCTCAATTGCTGATAATTTCGTTCCTAACACTTCCACTCCATACTCTTCAAGCACGCCAGCTTTCGCCAGTTCAACCGCCATATTTAAACCTGTTTGCCCACCTAATGTTGGTAAAACAGCATCTGGACGTTCTTTTTGAATAATGCGGCTTACAAATTCAAGTGTGATTGGTTCAATATAAACGGCATCTGCAATTTCCGTATCCGTCATGATCGTCGCTGGATTGGAGTTAACTAAAATGACTCGGTATCCTTCCTCTTTAAGAGCAAGACACGCTTGTGTGCCGGCATAATCAAATTCCGCTGCTTGGCCGATAACAATCGGGCCAGATCCGATAACTAAAATGCTTTTAATATCTGTACGTTTAGGCATTTTGAAGCTCCTTTCCTGCGTTTGCTTTCATCATGTTGATAAATCGGTCAAATAGTTGGTTATCATCTTCTGGTCCTGGAGACGCTTCTGGATGATATTGAACAGAGAAAGCTGGGAATTCTTTATGAGCTACCCCTTCAACCGTTCCGTCATTTAACGCAATGTGAGTAATTTGTAATGCGGTTTGAGCAATTGACTCTTCACTTACGGCATAGCCATGATTTTGAGAAGTTAACGCTGTTTTTCCTGTTTCTAAATCCTTCACTGGATGGTTTGATCCACGGTGACCGAACTTTAGTTTGAATGTATCTGCACCTGACGCTAGAGCGAACAGCTGATGGCCTAAGCAAATTCCGAAGATTGGTACTTTTCCGATTAACGCTCTAATTGTTTCAATTGCGTGTGGAACGTCTTTCGGGTCCCCAGGTCCGTTAGAGAGCATTATTCCATCTGGGTTAAATTGAAGGATCTCTTCTGCTGTTGTATCATGCGGCACAACGATTACATCACAATCGCGCTTGTTGAGCTCGCGTAAAATGCCGTGCTTCATACCAAAATCCATCAGCACTACACGGTAGCCACGTCCTGGGCTAGGATAAGCTGATTTCGTTGACACTTGAGCGACTTGATTCGTCGGGAACACAGTTGCTTGTAGTTGATAAATGACGTCTTGTGCATTTGCTTCTATTGAAACGATCGCACCTTTTAATGTACCGTGTTGACGAATAATTCTTGTCAGTTTTCTTGTATCGATACCAGCAATAGCTGGGATATCTTTCATTTTCAAGTAGGCATCTAGCGTGATTTCACTGCGGAAATTAGATGGAGAATCCGCTGCTTCTTTCACAATTAACCCTTTCACTGCTGGATGAATCGTTTCGAAATCATCGCGATTAATTCCATAGTTCCCAACTAGAGGATAAGTAAATGTGACAATTTGTCCACAGTAAGAAGGATCAGAAAGCACTTCTTGATAACCAGTCATTCCTGTTGTAAAGACAATCTCTCCAGTCGTATCTTGATCGCTTCCGAAGCCTTTCCCGATAAAGATGGTTCCATCTTCTAAGATTAATTGTTTTTTCATGCTTGCACCTTTCCTTCCTGCCAAACCATTTTTCCTTCTAAAAATGTCGCTGTCGGCCAACCTTTACATGCCCAGCCAGCAAATGGTGTATTTTTTCCCTTTGACGCAAATTCGTCTGGGTTAATTTCTTTTTCAGTTGTTAAATCGATAACCGCTAAGTCAGCTATAGCTCCAACTTCTAACTTGCCATATGACAGATCGAATGCTTCTGCTGGTTTGATCGTCATCCAATCAACTAACTGCTTTAAAGTGATGACCTCTTTTTTCACTAAGTTTGTATATAATAGCGGGAACGCTGTTTCTAGACCAACAATCCCGAATGGAGCAGATTGAATTTTCGCTGCCTTTTCTTCCGCTGTGTGAGGTGCATGATCGGTCGCGATAAAGTCGATCGTGCCGTCGAATAATCCTTCTAGTAAAGCTTGTTGATCCGCTTTTCCTCTTAGCGGTGGATTCATTTTATAGTTTGTATCAATTTCAGGAATATCTTCATCACATAGCAGTAAGTGATGCGGTGTTACTTCCGCTGTGACTTTAATGCCTGCTTTTTTCGCATCTCTCACCGTTCTTACCGATTCCTTTGTACTAATATGACAAACGTGATAATGACAGTCGGCTGCTTCTGCTAGTAAGACATCCCTTGCAATATGTACTGATTCACATATAGATGGGATACCAGGAATGTTATGCTTTTCAGCAAATGTTCCTTCATGAACGGCTCCACCATAGATCAGTGAGTTGTCTTCACAATGGGCTACAACCGCTGCATCAAGTGCAGCTGCTTGTTTCATCGCTTCATACATCATACCTGCTTCTTGTACCCCAACACCATCGTCGGTAAAAGCGAAGGCACCTGCTTGTTTTAAGCCGCTAAAGTCCGTTAGTTCTTTACCTGCTTCTCGAATCGTAATCGATGCGTACGGAAGAACTCGAACATGAGCCGTTTCTTCAATTCGTTTATTTAAAGCGGTTAAATGTTCCACTGTATCGGGTACTGGACGAGTATTGGGCATCGGTGCAATCGTTGTAAATCCACCTTTTGCCGCGGCTAATGTGCCGGTTTCAATCGTTTCTTTATGCTCACCGCCTGGTTCACGCAAATGAACGTGTAAGTCGATTAATCCTGGAACAACTAATTGACCATCTGCTTCAAATACAGTCTCATCATTTGCTGAGAGTTGATCACCCATCTCCACAATTTTTCCCTCTTGAATACGAATATCTTGTTTGATCATTTCTCCATTATCAGCAAGAATATTTCCATTTTTGATTAGCCAGTTCATTTGACATTCTCCCTTCCAACACTTGTTTTAACACTGCCATTCTGATATACACACCATTTTCCATTTGTTTAAAAATTCTAGAGCGTTCACACTCGACTAGACAATCCGCAATTTCCACATCACGATTAACCGGTGCTGGATGCATAATAATGCTTCCTGACTTCATTCTTTGCTCACGCTCAACCGTTAACCCATACATTTGATGATATTGCTCTTTCGTCATCACCGATTCATTTCCATGACGCTCATGTTGAATTCTAAGTAACATAAGGACATCTACTTCTTCGACAAGTTGGTCTAATTCTGTAAATTGTCCTGTCTCTAAATACTCCTGTTCAAACCATTCTAGTGGGCCGGAGAAGCGAACTTCAGCTCCTAGCTTTCTTAATGCCTCTGCATTCGATCGTGCCACTCGGCTATGACGAACGTCTCCAACAATCCCTACTTTCAAGCCTTCAAAGCGGCCAAATTCTTGTTGAATCGTGAATAAGTCGAGTAGACATTGAGTCGGATGTTGTCCGCAGCCATCACCAGCATTCACGACTGGAATGTTCACCTTATTTATTAATTGCTCATAGTATGCCTCTTCTTCGTGGCGGATCACCACTGCATTGACACCGATTGATTCAAGCGTGCGAACAGTATCGTACAACGTTTCTCCTTTCAGCACACTTGAGCTTCCTGCTTCAAATGGAATCACATCAAGGCCTAGTTTTCTTTCTGCTACTTCAAAGCTTATTTTTGTCCGCGTGCTTGCTTCGAAAAACAAGTTGGCGATGAAAGTTTGTTCTCTAGGATGCCAACTTTCGCCTTGGGCAAATCGTTCAGCTTGCATTAATATTAACAGAATCTCATCTTTATGCATATCTTTAATTGAAACTAAATTTTGCATCATTATCGATCCGCCTCCATTTTCATGAAAAAAACACCCTTTTTTCCAAGGGTGTTGTGCGTAGAGACAAAAAGTACGCACAGTCCTATACCGCCTTTTGTCTCTCTACCCTTGAATGCCTCTCTGGACATTATTAAAAGGTCTTTATTCATTTTTTTGTATATTGGCCTTCGCCTGTTTCGATCATTCGTTTCTCTTTGTCAGTCTCTCTGGACAGCTATTAAAGAGGTCACTTATTCGTGGATCGCTACTTTATCTATATTATCTACTTCTTCTAATGTCACAACAATTCTTTCGCTACTAGCAGAAGGAATATTCTTTCCTATAAAGTCTGCCCTAATCGGTAGTTCTCGATGCCCTCGATCAACTAGTACCGCCATTTGAATGTGCGATGGACGACCGATATCCATTAAGGCATCTAAAGCCGCTCTCACCGTTCTACCTGTATAAAGAACATCATCTACTAAGATGACCGTTTTATTTGTAATATCTATCGGAATGTCAGAACCTCTTACCTCAGGGTCTTTACTCTCCGTTTTAATGGACAAGTCATCTCTGTAAAGGGTGATGTCTAAATCACCAACAGGAATTTCTTCTCCCTCGATTTGCTTAATCCGATCAGCTAAACGCTTCGCTAAAAAGATCCCTCTCGTTCGAATACCGACGAGAATGCAATTTTCAATTCCTTTATTTTTTTCCAATATTTCATGAGCTACTCTAGTTAAAGCACGACGAATGGCCTGTTGATCCATAACTACTGCTTTTTCCATTTGATCTCACCTCTCGAGCATTTCCTCAAACAAAAACCTCTCGCCACATGGGTGAGAGGTCAAATTTCACATAAGAAAGACACAATTTTATCCTTATGTCTACTCTTACAATCCGATACCTTCTCAGCCTCACGGGACTGTTTTTAAAGGTCATATTCAACTGTTAACAGCTTACCGTTTCTTTTCGAGTTTGTCAATTATTTTTCGCTAAAAACTCGACAAGATTTACAAATTCCTGAGGTAACGGCGCTTCGAACTGCAAATATTCCTCTGTTCGAGGGTGAACGAAGCCAAGAATACCTGCATGAAGAGCTTGCCCCTCAATATCTAACGTTTTTTTCGGCCCATATTTCGGATCACCTGCTAGCGGGTAGCCGATGTATTTCATATGCACACGGATTTGATGGGTACGTCCTGTTTCTAACTCACATTCCACTAACGTAAAATCTTTAAATCGTTCGAGCACTTGAAAGTGAGTAACAGCGTGCTTTCCTCCATCAACGACTGCCATGCTTTGTCGATCCTTTTGATCACGTCCAATCGGTGCATCAATCGTTCCATAATCATGAGGAATGACTCCATGCACAATCGCTTTATATTTTCTTGTCACAGATTTATCAACGAGCTGTTGAACGAGCTTTTCATGGGCTAAATCATTTTTAGCGACCATTAGTAACCCAGATGTATCTTTATCTATTCGATGAACAATCCCAGGGCGCATCACACCGTTAATACCCGATAAATCTTTACAATGGGCCATTAAGCCATTCACTAATGTTCCCGTTACATGTCCAGGTGCCGGGTGAACAACCATCCCTCGAGGTTTGTTCACGACAAGGACATCCGCATCTTCATAATAGACATCTAAATTCATTTCCTCCGCTTCAATATCGAGCGGCTCTGGTGCGGGAATCTCAATGATGAGCTGATCGCCAGGCACACATTTATAATTGGCTTTCACCGCTTGTTGGTTCACTTGAACATGTCCTGCTTTAATCCAATCTTGTACCTGTGTACGTGACCATTCTTCATTCAGTCCAGCTACTACTTTATCTATTCTCGCATTCTTTTCCTCTTCAAGAACGATGTGCTCCATCTTTTCCATTTGACATCTCCTTTTCTTTCCGGTCTTCAATCAACATCGCAATCATTAACAGGATCACTCCCATTGTTAACGCTGCATCGGCAATATTGAAAATCGGAAAATCATAACTAAAAATATACGTATTAATAAAGTCGACCACTTCTTGACGAAAAATACGGTCGATAAAATTGCCGATTGCTCCTCCTAATAAAAAAGCAAGTGCCCCTTGCATGAGCGGTTTATTTTTCGCTTCAGTTTGCATATAATAAACGATACCAATTACAACGACAACCGTGATAATGTAAAATAACCACATTTGACCTTCAAGCATGCCCCAGGCAGCTCCACGGTTCCGATGAGAAGTAATATAAAGAAAATCTTTGATCACTTCCACACTTTCTCCAATGCTCATTCCTTTTACAATTAGCCACTTCGTCCATTGATCTAACAGTATGACAAATAGTGCTAGTACATAATACAAGAGATTTCCTCTATTCTTCAAGATGAGTCACGCTCCCTTACCTTTTCAACAAAAAAGCTGTCCTGCAGTGAGGTCCGCTTCCGATGATTATTCCAAACTGGTCTAATATATCAGAAAACAAACACGAGCAGGACAACCTTTTTAACCATCCATTCTAGGTATGCTTATCAGATTAAGCCTGAGAATAATTCTCTTCTACTACATTTGCACAGCGTGGGCATAACGTCGAGTGAGCGTCATTTTGACCAACTGTCGGTGTCACAACCCAACAACGTTCACATGTTTCACCTTCCGCTTTTTCTACGACAACCGCTCCATGTTCAAGCTTCATCGCCGCTTCTGGAGCATCTTCGAGAGAACCAGCCATCTCAAAGGCAGAAACGATAAATAACTGCTTTAAGTCTTCTTGAATCGAACTAAGCAATGCTTTCGTTTCCTCATTCGCAAATAAAGTGACTTTCGCTGTTAACGATTTTCCGATCACTTTTGCATTTCGTGCTTCTTCTAGCGCTTTTAAAATATCATCGCGAACAGACATAAATGTCGTCCATTTTGCTTTTAACTCTTCCGCTCGTTCTAGCTCTTCATATGTTGGCATATCTGTTAACTGCACACTTTCCTCTTCCACATTCGGGATATATGCCCATACTTCATCCGCTGTATGTGACAAGATTGGCGAAAGCATTTTCGTTAAAGCTAACAGCGTATCATATAATACCGATTGAATTGCGCGACGATCCTCATGATTCTCCGCTTCAATATAAAGAATATCTTTCGCGAAGTCTAGATAGAATGAACTTAAATCAACCGTACAGAAATTATTAATCGCATGATAAATCGCTGCAAATTCATAATTCTCATAATGATGATGTACTTCTTTAATTAAATCATTTAGCTTCACAAGCATAAATTGATCGACTTCACGCAAATCATTATAAGCAACTTTATGCTCCGCCGGGTTAAAGTCCGCTAAGTTTCCTAGTAAGAAGCGGAATGTATTACGGATTTTACGGTATACTTCAGCTACTTGTTTTAAAATGGCATCCGATACGCGAACGTCTGCTTGGAAGTCAACAGATGCGACCCATAAACGTAAAATATCGGCACCTAACTGCTGCATCACTTTCGCAGGAACAACGACATTACCTAATGATTTACTCATTTTGCGACCTTCACCGTCAAGAGCAAATCCGTGGCTTAATACGCCTTTATACGGTGCTTTTCCTGTTACAGCGACACCTGTTGTTAAAGAAGAGTTAAACCAACCACGATATTGGTCAGATCCTTCTAAATAAAGGTCTGCTTGACGAACAAGGTCATCACGCTCTTCTAGTACGGCTTGGTGGGAAGAACCAGAATCGAACCACACATCCATAATATCGTTTTCTTTTGTAAATTCACCGTTCGGGCTTCCCGGGTGAGTAAAACCTTCAGGAAGTAATTCTTTTGCTTCTTTTTCAAACCAAATATTTGATCCATGCTCACGGAATAAACCTGATACATGTGCAATCGTTTCATCCGTAATAATCGGCTCATTATTTTCCGCATAAAAGACTGGGATCGGCACGCCCCATGCACGTTGACGAGAGATACACCAATCGCCACGGTCACGAACCATATTAAATAAGCGAGTTTCGCCCCATGTTGGCACCCATTTTGTTTCTTTTACCGCTTCAAGTAACTCTTCACGGAATTTATCGATCGACGCAAACCATTGAGCTGTTGCTCGGAAAATAACTGGCTTCTTCGTACGCCAATCATGCGGGTACGAGTGAGTGAAGAATTCTAACTTTAATAGCGCTCCAACTTCTTCTAGCTTTTCGGTAATTGGCTTGTTTGCTTCATCGTAGAACACTCCTTCAAATCCAGGAGCTTCAGCTGTCATCACACCACGATCATTCACTGGACAAAGGACGTCTAAACCGTATTTCTTTCCAACAAGGAAATCGTCTTCCCCATGACCAGGTGCCGTATGAACACAGCCTGTACCTGAATCAGTTGTCACGTGTTCACCTAACATCACTAATGAATCACGGTCGTAAAGAGGATGC
The DNA here is from genome assembly GCA_002261155.1 of Bacillaceae bacterium SAS-127. Lineage (GTDB taxonomy): Bacteria > Bacillota > Bacilli > Bacillales > Domibacillaceae > Bacillus_CE. The sequence goes on from NKXN01000008.1 coordinate 33,821, forward strand.
TTCGTTAAAATATGCTCAAGCTCTGCCCCTTTTACCTTTTTCGTTACAGTTGGATTGTCCCATCCAAGCTTTGTCGTTACTTCTTCTAGCAATTCTTCAACGACGACATATTTTTTGCCTGCTTCTTCCGCTACAACATACGTTAAGTCAGGGTGAACAGAAATACCAAGGTTTGCTGGGATTGTCCATGGTGTCGTTGTCCAGATGATGATATTTGTTCCTTCCTCAAGGACGCCTTTTCCATCGCGAACAGCAAAGGCAACATAAATCGAAGGGGAACGCTTATCTTTGTACTCAATTTCAGCTTCCGCTAACGCTGACTCACTAGATGGAGACCAATAAACCGGCTTCATTCCTTTATAAATATAGCCTTTTTTCGCCATGTCACCGAATACTTTAATTTGTTGCGCTTCGTATTCTGGCTTTAATGTAATATATGGGTTTTCCCAATCTCCACGGACACCTAACTGCTTAAATTGCTGTCTTTGACGTTCAACTTGCTCATACGCATATTCTTCACAAAGTTTACGGAATTCAGCAACCGTCATTTCTTTACGTTTTACACCTTTGTTTGTTAGCGCCTGTTCAATCGGTAAACCGTGCGTATCCCACCCTGGAACATACGGAGAATGGAACCCGCTCATCGATTTATAACGAACGATAAAGTCCTTTAAAATTTTGTTGAGCGCATGCCCCATATGGATATCTCCATTGGCATATGGAGGGCCATCATGAAGAATGAACATCGGGCGTCCTTCTGTCCGCTCTTGTACTTTTTTATAAATGTCCATCTCATCCCATTTTTGCTGCATGTCAGGCTCACGCTTTGGCAAATTCCCTCTCATCGGAAATTCCGTTTTTGGCATTAATAACGTATTTTTATATTCCATTTTTATCCTCCTTTATGTGCACTTAACTATTAAATATACAAAAAAACCTTCTCATCCCCTAAAAAGGGACGAGAAGGTTTCCCGCGTTACCACCCTGCTTAACAAGCTGTTAGACTTGTTCACTTGAACATTCGTATCGTGAATGACTCGCTCTTCTCTACTAAGATACGACCGTTCGAGTTGAGGGCTCCAGGGTGATCTTCCATTTCCCGCTTTTACTAGGCTTTCACCATCCCTAGTTCGCTTACAAAAGCTAAAGACATGTACTTTCCCTATCATCGCATAAATATATAGTTGATAATGTTTCAATTATAAAAATTGAACGTTCTCTCGTCAAGCTTAGACGCCTTCTTCACTTAACTTTTCTAGTTCTTCGGCATCCACTTCAAATTCCATCAAAGCATCCCAGTCATCATTGCTTAATAAATCTAGCTGGGCTTCCATTAACATTTTAAAACGCATCCGAAACACTTTAGACTGCTTTTTCAATTCTTCAATTTCAATCGCAATCTTTCTCGCTTTAGCTAAAGATTCATCTACAATGCGATCAGCGTTTTTTTCAGCTTCGCGAATTAATAACTTCGCTTCTTTATGAGCGTTTCTTTTCACTTCTTCCGCAGTTTCCTGAGCAATGACAATCGATTTATTCAATGTCTCTTCAATATTAGAAAAATAGTCAAGTCTTTCAGTTTGTCCTGCAAGTTGCTCTTCTAAATCTTTCTTTTCACGAATAATCAGTTCGTAATCTTTAATCACTTGATTGAGAAAACTATTAACTTCATCTTCATCATACCCACGGAAGCCTCGACTGAACTCTTTGTTATGTATATCTAACGGCGTTAAAGGCATTAGCCCACCTCCACTACAGATCTAAAACCGACTTTTTTTTCATCATGCTACATATTATAATGCTTTTTTAGCCACTTGTGATAAAAATCGTGAAATTTTCATAATTTATTTCAAAAGACCTAATATAATCCGCCATTTATCCTTCTTTGTTTTCCCTTCATCTGCCAAAAATTTACTCCTACCTATTCCTCTAATGGAAAATACATCACCCACTGAACATTCAAAAGCTGGATCTTCAACCTTTTTCCAATTCACCTTCACCAAACCTGATTTAATTAAAGTTTGTACTTTTTGTCTCGATAAACGGGAAAGTGCTGCAATAATCGCATCTAGCCGCAAGGAGGAAACGGTTGTATTAATTTCTTTCCATTCTTCCACTTTCGTTAATGCCTCGTCAAACTCTTTCTCCTGCAAACGAACAGCCACTTTTCCGATATGGCTCACATTTACCTGAATATAGCTACTGACTTCCTTTGCCGCTAAAAGCTGAAAACGCTGACCGTCTGTTAAAATATCGCCAAACTTTCCACGACGTAATCCCACACCCATTAAGCTCCCAAAAATTTGCGAATGCTCGATCGAGACAAATTTCTCTGGATAAGAAATTTCGTATAATGTAATATCAAAATCTTCCGCTTCAGGTTGAAAATATTCTGGTGTAATTAACGCTCGTTTTCTTTCGGTATTCGTTGCTCCACCGAAAAAAACAGCCTTGACTTCACTATGACGACCGACGACCGTCTGCACAATCTCCTGCTCTCTAGGGTCTAAAAAATCCGTCAGTTTCGGCGCATACATTTGTTCTACTTCACTTTTCCATTGTAGCACCTGGTCAATAAACTCTTTTTCTTCTGATCGAAAATGCTGATAAATAGACATGACCTTTACTCCTTTGATCGATGCAAAAAAGGGGGATAGTTTCTCCCCCTTTCTCAGTTATAACGATTAAATGATCCACATCGCTAATTGATGAACCCCTTTTGTCGCTAAGTTCAGAACTAAAAAAGCAACAAGTGGAGATAAATCAATCATGCCAAGTGGTGGAACAATTTTTCTAAACGGCTCTAAATACGGCTCGCATATTTTCGTTAAAAATCGCCCAATGCTCGTTTCTCGTGCATTCGGAAACCAAGACATTAAAATATAAATAATTAATGCCCACGAATAAAGATAAATCGCTTTAATTAAAAGATCAAAGACAATTAACATATTGTTTACTACCACCTCGAATTATCAGTATCTTCTTCAGGTAAAAATTGTGATATATTCCCTGACACCTCCACATTATCAGGTGTACAAAGAACAATCTTCGGGCCTAACTGTTGAATTTCCCCACCAATAGCGTAGACGGTACCGCTTAAAAAATCAACTATTCGCTTCGCTTGATCATGCTGAATACGTTGCAAATTCACAATCACCGCTTTTCTATTCTTTAAATGATCAGCAATTTCCTGTGCTTCTGCAAATACTCTCGGCTCAAAAAGAATCACTTTTGAAGACTTTTGTACACTTTGCAAACTTACTACATTTTTCTTAGTAGACTTAGGTTGCTTAACCTCTTCCTGTTCCACCTCATCTGTCGCTGCTTCTAGCTGATAGTCCTCATCATCCAAAAAAACAATTCTTTAAATTTAGACTTGATTCCCATCCTTCCACCTCCCGGACTCTATTCCCCAACAAGAGCCGTACCGATCCGAATCATTGTTGCTCCTTCTTCAACGGCAATTGTATAGTCATTACTCATTCCCATTGATAGCTCTTGACACGGCGCATATGTTAAGCCTAGTTTCTGCACCTGTTCTTGGAGTTGCTTTAATTGTTTAAAACAGCTGCGCAACAAGTCTTCATCCTCTGTTAAAGGTGCCATCGTCATTAAGCCGCACACGTTCACTTTTTCCAATTGGGCTAATTGCTGAACAAACGGAATAACCTCTTCCTGTTGCAGGCCATGCTTGGACTCTTCTCCAGATACATTGACTTGAATTAGACAATTTATCGATTGAGTCGCCCGCTTATTAATTTCCTCAGCAAGCGACAAACGGTCAAGAGAATGTATGTATGATACACGGTCAATAATATTTTTCACTTTTCTCGTTTGTAAACTGCCTATGAAATGCCAAACAGGTTCGTTCTTTAACACTTCCCATTTTTTCAACAGTCCTTCATCTCGGTTTTCACCGAGATGAACAATACCTGCTTCAAGAGCTTCTTGCGCTCGCTCTGTTGATACATATTTCGTAACAGCGATCAATTTGATATCAGTGGGATCTCTGTCTACTTTTTGACAAGCTTTTTCAATATTCTTTTGAATATCTTTTAAATTATCTATTACTTTCATGGTACTTATTTCTCCTTCCAACCAATGAACCCCATCATTCTCCCTGTTTTCCCAAGGTCACGGCGATGGGAAAAAAATTCATTATGACAACTTGTACAATAATGAGTTATTTTAATATTTTCTTGCGGAATGCCAGCTTTCATAACAATCAATTGATTGAGCAACTGTAACGATAAATGATACTGACCCTTTCGTCCATCAACTGGCGCATAAGGTATTTCCTTTTCTGAATCCACCCATTGACGAACTCTTTCTATTACATGGTCATCAACGACATAACACTCTTTGCATATCGATGGCCCAATGACAACCTCAATGTCTTCTGGTTGAATACCGTCTTCTTGCCATTTCTTCACCATTTCAAACCCGATTCCTAACACAGTCCCTTTCCAACCAGCGTGTGCCGTTCCTATTCTTTTAGACTTGTTTGAAAAAAAGTAAAGAGGTACACAATCGGCATAGCATAACGTCAACAGTATTCCTTTTTCATCTGTAAAAAAGCCATCTGTTGCTTCGAAGCTTGTGTCGTAATCGAGTGCACCTTTTCCTTTATCTTTTTTCCCGACTTCAACGATTCGATGATCATGTGTTTGAACAGCTCCTACCCAACTGGATGTTGGAAATTCCAAAGCCTCACCTAATAGTTGGCGATTTCCACAGACGTCTTCTAAACAGTCATGAACATGAAACCCGACATTCAAGCTTTTAAAAGCTTCTTGACTTAGTCCACCTTCTTTTGTAGTAAAGCCTGCGACAAGGTTTCGGTCCATATCTTGCCATTCTTTAATGACATATATACTATTGTGAACAGAAACAAACGGTTCCTTCATTTTTCATACTCCCGATGATTTTCCTCTAGTTTAACATAAAATTACGTTCGGCATGTCAAGGAAAAAAGAAATTATTCCTCTTTTGAGACCGTATCAATAGAATTAATAGCAGCAGAGTGACGAACTAGAATGACATCCTCTCCAATTTTAACAATTTGCGGCCAAGGAATCACAAGCTCTTCTTCTTTCCCAAAAAAACCGAACATCTTTCCTCCTCTGCTAATGACAATAGAATCGATCGTACCGGCTGTTAAATTCAAATGAATATCTGTAATATTTCCAAGCTTCTTTCCGTTGGCGACGTTCACGATGTCTTTTAGCTGGAATTCTGATATTCTACTCACTTGTTTATCCCCCCGCTCATATATTTACTGTTTTCATTATATGCGGACATAAAAAAATAAGACTCTTCTTGCGTTGGTCGCTTCAGAGTCAAACAGAGAATATTAGTTAATATTTTTATTCATTTGTTTAATAGCTGCTTTTTCAAGCCTAGAAACTTGAGCTTGCGAAATGCCAATTTCATCGGCTACTTCCATTTGCGTTTTTCCTTGATAAAACCGTTTGCGAATAATCATTTTTTCGCGCTCGTTTAACCTTTTCAACCCTTCTTTCAAGGCTATTTCTTCTACCCAATTCGTATCTTTATGACTTTCATCGCTTAATTGATCCATCACAAATATCGGATCTCCACCATCATTATAAATCGGTTCAAATAATGAGACCGGATCTTGAATCGCGTCAAGTGCAAAAACAACTTCTTCCTTTGTCAAGCCAAGCTCTTTACTAATTTCTTCTGCTGTCGGCTCCTTAGACGTCTCCGTCATAATCTTTTCTCGCACCTGTAACGCTTTATAAGCAATGTCCCTTAGAGAACGAGATACTCTTATAGGGTTGTTATCCCGTAAATACCTTCTAATTTCACCAATAATCATCGGTACCGCGTAAGTAGAAAATCGTACATTATGACTTAAATCAAAATTATCTATAGATTTCATCAAACCAATACAGCCTACTTGAAACAAATCATCCACATACTCACCGCGATTATTAAAGCGCTGGATCACACTTAGCACAAGTCGCAAATTCCCATTCACAAGTGTCTCACGCGCTGACCACTCGCCCGCCTGAAGGCGCTTAAACAACACCTTCATCTCTTCATTTTTCAACACAGGGAGCTTCGAAGTATCCACACCGCAAATCTCAACCTTATTACGCGCCATTATGAAAAATCCCCTCCTCGCAGGAACTGCTGTACAACCACAGTATCTCCCGGCAAAAAGAAAACTATGCATAAAAAGAAAAGCGGAAGGCGCTGGTCAGCGACGTATGGACTGGAGCCATCCGCACGAGATAAAGGAAACACGATGAACGATAGTGAATCGATGTTGACTTATCGCAAGGAGGAGGGCGGAAGTACACTAGTCGCTAGCGCCTAGAGCTGGACATGAAGAAAAGCGGAGCCGACTGTCCAGACACAACAAGCAAATGATGGAATGGCGTACTTCAGCCATGCAGTCAGGCTGGCATTTGACTCGAGTGTCTAGGAGGCGGAGCTGGACAGAAGAAAAGCGGAAGCGGCCGTTTAGACTCGACAGACATAAGAC
>NKXN01000080.1 GCA_002261155.1 Bacillaceae bacterium SAS-127
TTTTTGCTATAGAAAAATATAAATTGGTTCATCTAATCTATACATATAAATTGCCATAGACAAACCTCATCATGTATAATTAATGTCAAATATAGTCAAAGTCAGAAATGGAGGAGGTATTGGTGCGAAATATATCTGATATCATTGAAGATTATTTGAAAAGAGTGTTGAAAACAAGCGGTAGTGAAATAGTAGAAATAAAAAGAAATGAAATCGCTGATAAATTTCAATGTGTCCCTTCGCAAATCAATTACGTTATTAATACTCGTTTTACTATTGAAAGAGGATATATTGTCGAAAGTAAAAGAGGCGGAGGAGGATATATTCGAATTATTAAAGTGCAAATTCATGATCAACAAGATTTAATTGATCAAATAATTACACTTGTTGCAAAGCGGATTTCACAGTCGAATGCCGATGATATTATTTTTCGCTTAGTGGAAGAGGAAGTGATTTCAAATCGAGAAGCAAAAATAATGATGAGTGTGATGGATCGCTCCGTTTTAGATATGGATCTTCCTGATCGAGACGAACTCAGAGCAAGAATGATCATAGCTATGTTAAGGACATTGAAATATAAATAAAAGGAGGGTTTTGGTTTGGTTTGCCAAGAGTGTAAAGAAAGACCAGCTACCTTGCATTTTACTAAGACGATAAATGGCGAAAAAACAGGATTGCACTTATGTGAGAGCTGTGCACGAGAAAGAGGAGAGCAATATATGCTCAGTGGCCATCCCCAGTTTTCTATTAACAATTTGCTTAGTGGTTTGTTTAATCTCGATTCTCTTTTTTCATCAAAGCCCGCTCAATATCCACAACAAAAGCCGTTAAAATGTGATCATTGTCAAATAACCTTTCAACAATTCGTCAATAGGGGTAAGTTTGGCTGCCCTCATTGTTATGAAGCATTTAGTGAACAGTTAGATCCCATTTTAAAAAGGCTTCAAAATGGTAATAATGTACATGTAGGGAAGATTCCTGAAAGAACAGGTGGGGCTCTTCAATTAAAAAAAGAAATAGGCGCTCTTAAAGCAGAACTGCAGCAGTTAATTATGCATGAAAAGTTTGAGCAGGCAGCTGAAATAAGAGATAAAATTCGCTCCCTCGAAAAAAATTTACATTTTGAAGGAGGAGAGTCTTCATGTCTCTAGAAAAGTTTATTAATCAGGCTGTTAGCTCATGGATGAGTAGTGAAGGTCCTCATTCTGATATTGTGCTAAGTTCTAGAATTCGTCTAGCTAGGAATTTGGCACAATATAAATTTCCTGTCTTTTTAACAGCTGAAGAAGCAGCAGAGATGACAGAAGAGATTGCTAAGGCTGTACAATCTTACTCTCCTGCCGAACTACTCACAATGAAAGACTTGTCTACCTTGCAAAAAAGAGTGTTAGTAGAGAAGCATTTAATTAGCCCTCTACTAGCGGATGCCTCTCCTTATGGGGCAGTCCTTCTCTCTGAAGTGGAAGACATTAGCGTCATGATTAATGAGGAAGATCATATTCGAATCCAATGCTTGTCACCTGGGTTACAATTAAAAGAAACGCTAGAAAAAGCGAATGCAATTGATGATGCGATTGAAGAACAAGTGCAGTTTGCTTTTGATGAGCAACGAGGCTATTTAACAAGCTGCCCGACCAATGTTGGAACAGGATTAAGAGCATCGGTAATGATGCATCTTCCTGGTTTAATATTAACCCAGCAGATTAATCGAATTATTCCGGCAATTAACCAATTGGGATTAGTTGTTAGAGGAATTTATGGTGAGGGTAGCGAAGTGTTAGGGAATATATTTCAAATTTCTAACCAACTTACACTTGGGAAATCTGAAGCTGATATTGTGGAAGACTTATTGAGTGTAGTTCATCAGCTGATTGCACAAGAACAATCAGCAAGAGAAATGTTAATGAGTACTTCTGCTACCCGTTTGGAAGATAGAATTTTTCGATCGTATGGTGTTTTAACTAATGCTCGTATTATTGAAACAAAGGAAGCAGCTCAATGCCTTTCCGATGTGAGACTTGGAATTGATATTGGATATATTAAACACCATTCAAAGAGCATTCTAAATGAATTAATGATTTTAACGCAACCGGGGTTTTTACAACAATATGCGGGTGAAACCCTTCACCCGGAAGAAAGAGATATTAGACGAGCGGCGCTTATTCGTGAGCGGCTGAAAATGGAAGAAAACTGTTGATGTAAAGGAGATGGATGGACATGATGTTCGGTCGGTTTACTGAAAGAGCTCAAAAAGTTTTAGCACTAGCACAGGATGAAGCAATTCGTCTTGGGCATAGCAATATAGGAACAGAGCATATTCTTTTAGGATTAGTGCGAGAAGGAGAAGGAATTGCGGCAAAAGCTTTATACGGACTTGGACTTAGCTCGGAGAAAATTCAGCAAGAAGTTGAGAAATTGATTGGTCGAGGAGAAGGAAGCGCACAAACAGTCCATTACACTCCTCGTGCAAAAAAAGTAACTGAATTATCGATGGATGAGGCAAGAAAGCTAGGTCACTCTTATGTCGGAACAGAGCATATTTTGCTTGGATTGATTCGAGAAGGAGAAGGTGTGGCGGCAAGAGTTCTCAGTAATTTAGGGGTAAGTTTAAATAAGGCTCGCCAGCAAGTTCTTCAATTGTTAGGTAGTAATGAAGCTAATGGGCATCAAGGAGGGGCAGCATCTAGTGTGAATACGCCAACGCTTGATAGTCTAGCACGAGACTTAACAGTGATCGCGAGAGAAGGTAGCCTAGATCCTGTTATTGGCCGTAGCAAAGAAATTCAACGGGTTATTGAAGTGTTAAGTAGAAGAACGAAAAATAACCCTGTGTTAATTGGTGAGCCAGGCGTCGGGAAAACAGCCATTGCAGAAGGGTTGGCTCAGCAAATTATTAATAATGAAGTGCCGGAAACTCTCCGTAATAAGCGAGTCATGACATTGGATATGGGGACGGTTGTGGCTGGTACGAAATATCGTGGTGAATTCGAAGACCGTTTAAAGAAAGTAATGGATGAAATTCGCCAGGCAGGAAATATCATTTTATTCATTGATGAACTGCATACACTTATTGGTGCTGGTGGAGCAGAAGGCGCGATCGATGCTTCTAATATTTTAAAGCCATCTTTAGCTCGCGGAGAACTACAATGTATTGGTGCAACTACACTAGATGAGTATCGTAAGTATATCGAGAAAGATGCTGCGCTTGAGCGTCGCTTCCAACCGATTCAAGTAGATGAACCAACATTAGACGAATCTATTCAAATTTTAAAAGGATTAAGAGATCGCTATGAAGCGCATCATCGTGTATCAATCACAGATGAAGCGATTGAAGCGGCTGTGAAAATGTCGGATCGATACATTTCAGATCGTTTTCTTCCAGATAAAGCGATTGACTTAATTGATGAGGCAGGTTCTAAAGTTCGGTTGCGCTCTTTTACAACACCTCCTAATTTAAAAGAATTGGAAGTGAAATTAGAGAGTATCCGAAACGAAAAAGATGCGGCGGTACAAAGTCAAGAATTTGAAAAAGCGGCATCGTTACGCGATTCAGAGCAAAAGCTTCGTGAAGAACTAGAGCGTACGAAAAACAGCTGGAAAGAAAAGCAAGGAAAAGAAAACAGCGAAGTGACAGTCGAGGATATTGCGATTGTTGTCTCTAGTTGGACCGGTATTCCTGTCTCTAAACTGGCTCAAACAGAAACAGAAAAACTGTTAAACTTAGAAGAAATTTTACATTCGCGTCTGATCGGACAGGAAGAGGCTGTGAAAGCTGTTTCTAAAGCTGTTCGTCGTGCAAGAGCTGGCCTGAAAGATCCGAAACGTCCAATTGGTTCATTTATTTTCTTAGGACCAACGGGTGTCGGTAAAACGGAACTAGCAAAAGCGTTGGCTGAATCGATGTTCGGTGATGAGGATGCGATGATTCGCATTGATATGTCTGAATACATGGAGAAGCATTCGACATCGCGCCTTGTTGGTTCACCTCCAGGATATGTCGGTTACGAAGAAGGCGGTCAGCTAACGGAAAAAGTTCGTCGCAAACCATATTCCGTTGTCTTATTAGACGAAATCGAAAAAGCGCATCCAGATGTATTTAATATTTTATTGCAAGTGCTTGAGGATGGTCGTTTAACAGATTCTAAGGGACGCACGGTAGATTTCCGTAACACGGTGCTAATTATGACGTCCAATGTAGGAGCTCAATCGCTGAAACGCAATAAATATGTAGGCTTTAATATTCAAGATGGAGAGCAAGATTTCAAAGATATGAAGGGCAAAGTGATGGAAGAGTTAAAACGTGCCTTCCGACCAGAATTCATTAATCGGATTGATGAAATTATTGTGTTCCATGCTTTAGAGAAAAAGCATTTGAAAGAAATCGTAACATTGATGTCGGATCAGTTAACGAGCCGCTTGAAAGAGCAAGATATTATCGTTGAGCTTACCGATCAGGCGAAAGAAAAAATTGCCGATGAAGGATACGATCCAGAGTACGGAGCTCGTCCACTGCGTCGTGCGTTGCAAAAGCAAGTGGAAGATCGCTTATCTGAAGAGTTATTAAAAGGAAAAGTATTAACGGGTCAACACGTGATCGTCGATGTTGATAATAATGAATTTGTCGTGAAAGTAAAGGAACCATCCACTTTTTAATGAACAAGAAAGGATGCACAACAAGAATTCACAGTGCATCCTTTTTTTAAATTTGATGAATATAAGGTAATATTAGAAAGGAATCAGATATGGCGAAGAAGAAAACGAAATTTATCTGTCAGTCATGTGGATATGAGTCACCGAAATGGATGGGAAGATGTCCTGGCTGTAATCAGTGGAATCAAATGGTGGAAGAAGTATCGATTACCGGTACACCAAAGCGGACATTTATGCATTCAGAAACAACGGTTTCTACAAAGCCGGCTAAGTTGTCAGCGGTAGAAACAGTCCAAGAGCCACGGGTGACAACTGATTTACAGGAATTTAACCGAGTGCTAGGTGGGGGCGTTGTACCAGGTTCTCTCGTCTTAATCGGAGGAGATCCAGGAATCGGGAAGTCGACGTTACTATTACAAGTGTCTTCACAGTTGAGTGCTAAAGCGAGTAAAGTGTTATATATTTCTGGTGAGGAATCAATTAAGCAGACAAAATTACGAGCAGATCGACTAGCGGTGAAGGATGATAATCTATTCATCTATTCTGAGACGAATTTGCAGCTCATTCATGCGGCGATTGAAGAGTTAGCACCATCTTTTGTGATTATTGACTCCATCCAGACGGTGTATCATCCTGAAGTGACGTCTGCTCCAGGAAGCGTGTCCCAAGTGCGTGAATGTACAGCTGAATTGATGCGGATTGCAAAAATGAATGGGATTGCAATCTTTATTGTCGGTCATGTGACAAAAGAAGGTTCGATTGCTGGACCTCGATTGTTGGAACACATGGTCGATACTGTGTTATATTTTGAAGGAGAACGTCATCACACGTATCGCATTTTACGAGCGGTTAAAAATCGTTTCGGTTCTACGAATGAAATGGGTATTTTTGAAATGAAGGAAGATGGACTAGAGGAAGTAGCGAATCCATCGGAGATCTTTTTAGAAGAACGTTCTCAAGGTACATCTGGTTCAACCGTTGTTGCCTCGATGGAAGGAACACGCCCCGTTCTTGTTGAAATCCAAGCTCTTATATCGCCAACCGTGTTTGGCAATCCTCGCCGAATGGCAACAGGTATTGATCATAACCGTGTGACGCTTTTAATGGCGGTACTTGAAAAGCGAGTCGGGTTATTGTTGCAAAATCAAGATGCTTACTTAAAAGTAGCCGGTGGAGTAAAATTAGATGAACCAGCGATTGATCTGGCGATTGCTGTGAGTATTGCTTCAAGCTTTCGTGATCAGCCAACAAATCCGACTGATTGTATTATTGGAGAAGTTGGATTGACAGGTGAAGTGAGAAGAGTATCAAGAATTGAACAGCGAGTCTCTGAAGCCGCTAAGCTAGGGTTTACTCGCATTATTCTACCAGCTAATAATTTAGGAGGGTGGAAAGTACCTGAAGGAGTAGAGGTAGCTGCTGTTTCTACTGTTAATGAAGCCCTCAAAATTATTTTTGGTAAATAACTATTTTTAGATTTATAAACGAATAAAAATAGTTTTTTCAAAAAAACGGTTTTAAGTGGAAAAAAGTGTTTATAATAATACAAGGAGGTGAAGATAGGATGTTAAAACGTCTTGTACAGGCGGGTTTTATTATTTTAGGTGGAACAATAGGTATTATTTTGATTCCGGACTTATTACAATTAATTAAATTAGATCAAGTTCACTTAATTAACAACCCATACGTGACCGCTATATTAGGCGCGGTACTTTTCTATATGCTAACTTTTTGGGCAATTGACCATATCGTTCATTTTGTGAAATGGTTAGAGGATCGTATTGTCACCGCTCCATTGACGGACATTCTTTCTGGAAGTTTAGGTTTGATTTTAGGGTTAATTGTAGCTTTTTTGGCGGGGAATGCTCTCTATTCCGTTGAAATTCTGTTTGTGGATACGGTAGGACCAATTTTCTTAACGATATTACTTGGTTATTTAGGATTTCAAGTAGGCTTTAAAAAACGAGATGAGATTACTAGTCTTTTCTCCATTAATAAAGGTGCAAAGAAAAAAGAAGTTGTTGAGGAGCCAGTAGTACCGAAGAAGTTTTATAAAATTTTAGACACAAGCGTGATTATTGACGGGCGAATTGCGGATATTTGTCAAACGGGCTTTTTAGAAGGTTGTATTATCATTCCTCAATTTGTCCTTGAAGAATTACAGCATATTGCAGACTCTTCTGATACGTTAAAGCGAACGAAAGGACGAAGAGGATTAGATATTTTAAATCGTATTCAAAAAGACATCCCGGTTGATGTGGAGATTATTGAGCGTGATTTTGAGGATATTCACGAAGTTGATAGCAAGCTCGTAAAGCTAGCAAAAGAAATGAATGGAATCGTTGTGACGAATGATTTTAATTTAAATAAAGTATGTGAACTACAAAAGGTTCAAGTACTGAATATTAACGATTTAGCCAATGCGGTCAAGCCGTTAGTCATTCCTGGAGAGGAAATGCATGTGCTTGTCATTAAAGATGGGAAAGAGCAGAAACAAGGGATTGCTTATTTGGACGATGGCACAATGATCGTTGTAGAAGAAGGACGAGACTATATCGGGAAGCATATCGATGTAGTAGTGACGAGTGTACTACAAACATCAGCAGGACGAATGATCTTTGCTAAACCGAAATTGATTGAAAAAGCGCTTTAAAGGGGAATCGCAGAATGGCTTATCAAGTAGTGATTCCGGCAGCAGGTCAAGGAAAGCGGATGAAAGCAGATCGTAACAAGCTGCTACTTTCGCTACAAGGCCGCCCGGTCATTATTCATACATTAGAAGTATTTGAAAAGGACCCAGCTTGTGATGGCATAGTTCTAGCTGTTAAAGAAGAGGAGAAGCCGTTATTTACTAATTTGATCAATGAGTATAATGTGTCAAAAGTTTACAAGTTGGTGACAGGTGGAGAAGAGCGGCAGCAAAGTGTATATAGCGGCTTAAAGCAACTTGAGCACGCTGACATTGTTCTTGTTCATGATGGCGCTCGTCCATTTATGACGAGCCAGATGATTGATCAATTAGTCGAGCAAGCGAAAATATCAGGAGCAGCGATTGCTGCTGTTCCTGTGAAAGATACAATTAAACGTGTAAAAGATGGGACTGTTGTTGAAACAGTCGAGCGCTCTAGCTTGTGGGCAGTGCAAACACCACAAGCTTTTCGCTTGTCTTCTCTACTTCAAGCACATGAACAAGCAGAAAAGGATGGCTTTTTAGGAACTGATGACGCATCTCTGATCGAAAGAATCAACCTTTCTGTTCAAATTGTAGAAGGAGACTATGATAATATTAAATTGACGACGCCGGAGGACTTGGTCTTCGCTGAGGCAATTATTCAAAAAAGAAAATAAAGGAGAAGGAATCATGTTTCGTATTGGACAAGGCTTTGATGTTCATCAATTAACGGAAGGACGTCCGTTAATTATTGGAGGAATTGAGATTCCATATGAAAAAGGGTTGCTCGGACATTCTGATGCAGATGTTTTACTACATACAATCGCCGATGCTTGTCTTGGAGCGGTTGGAGAAGGGGACATCGGTAAGCACTTTCCAGATACCGACCCTGCATTTAAAGATGCGGACTCCGCTGTTTTATTGCAGCATGTTTGGAAGCTAGTTAAAGAAAAAGGGTACGTTTTAGGTAATATAGATTGTACGATCATGGCGCAACAGCCGAAAATGGCTCCACATATAGAAAAGATGCGCAATCGAATTGCTGAGCTTTTAGAAGCGGATGCTACACAGGTGAATGTGAAGGCCACAACAACGGAGAAGTTGGGTTTTGTTGGTAGAGAAGAAGGGGTTGCTTCACAAGCAACGGTTCTTTTAGTCAAGCCTACGATGTAACCATCTTTCTTCTAATTAGCAACAGTGGTAAAATAGAAAAATAATTATTTTAGGGAAAATCGAGGAGGAAACAGCATGGCCAATGACATTCGCGTGCGGTATGCGCCAAGCCCGACAGGTCACTTACATATTGGGAATGCACGTACAGCGCTGTTTAACTATTTATATGCCCGTAATCAAGGTGGAAAATTTATTATTCGGATTGAAGACACTGATCAAAAGCGAAATATTGAAGGCGGCGAAGAAAGTCAATTAACTTACTTACGCTGGCTCGGTATGGATTGGGATGAAGGTGTCGATGTTGGTGGAGAATATGGGCCATATCGTCAATCTGAACGCAATGATATTTATAAAAAATATTATGATCAACTATTAGAAGAAGGCAAAGCTTATAAATGCTATTGCACGTCGGAAGAACTAGAAGCGGAACGTGAAGCTCAACAAGCAGCAGGTAAAGATATGCCTGGTTATTCTGGCAAGTGCCGTCATTTAACAGCGGAAGAACAAGCGAAGCTAGAGGCGGAAGATCGCACACCGAGCATCCGTATTAAAGTACAAAAAGGCGAGATTCTATCCTTTAACGATATGGTGAAAGGTGAAGTGTCTTTTGAGTCGGACGGCATTTCTGACTATGTCATTGTGAAACAAGATGGAACGCCAACGTATAACTTTGCTGTTGCAATCGACGATCATTTAATGGAAATGTCTCACGTTCTTCGTGGAGATGACCATATCTCAAATACACCGAAGCAGCTAGTGATTTACCAAGCTTTAGGTTGGGAGCCGCCTGCTTTCGGACATATGACGTTAATCGTGAATGAAAGCCGTAAGAAGCTAAGTAAACGGGATGAATCGATTATTCAATTTATTGAACAATATAAAGAACTTGGCTATTTGCCGGAAGCTCTTTTCAATTTCATTACATTGCTTGGCTGGTCTCCACAAGGGGAAGAAGAGATCTTTTCTAAAGAAGAATTCATCGATATTTTTGCAGCTGACCGCTTATCGAAATCTCCTGCTTTATTTGATCAACAAAAATTGCAGTGGATGAATAATCAATACATGAAAAAAGCGGATGTTGAAACAGTGGTTGAGTTAGCTCTTCCACATTTAATTAAAGCGGGTCGTATCGATGAAAACCCATCTGCAGATCAGCTTGAATGGACGAAGCAGCTGATTGCTCTTTTCCAAGAAAAAATGAGCTACGGAGCAGAGATTGTTGAATTATCTGAGCTCTTCTTTAAAAAGGAACTAACGTTTGAAGAAGAAGCGAAAGAAGTTCTTCAAGAAGAGCAAGTGCCTGAAGTAATGACTTCTTTCATGGCTAAAGTAGATGAGTTAGAAGCGTTTGAAGCAGAAGAAATTAAAAAAGCGATGAAAGCTGTTCAAAAGGAAACAGGTCATAAAGGTAAAAAATTATTTATGCCAATTCGTGCAGCGGTAACGGGGCAAACTCATGGTCCAGACTTACCAAAAGCAATTGAATTGATCGGAAAAGAAACGGTGAAAGAGCGTCTACAAAAGATTATCGATTAACATTTTCGCTCAAATGTAATATATTATAGTTAAATAAAACTCGATACAAAGCGTTGAAGAGGAAAAGTAGGTAATCGAAGCTTCTCAGAGAGAATCGTCATCGGCTGCGAGCGATTTAAGTGACTCGATTACTGAAGTGCCCCTCTGAGTCTGTGGCTGAACTAGTAGTAAGCGACAGCGGGAACTCCCGTTAACAGTATTAAGTTGGGGAGATAGGTATGGCTATTTCTCAAACAGAGTGGAACCGCGTAAATCAAACGTCTCTGTCAGATCAGAGGCGTTTTTGTTTTGCCTTTGAATCGGAAATCAACAGAGTGAGAGGAGGAATGAGTATGTTTAAAGTATTAAAAGAAGACATCGATACGATATTTGAACAGGACCCAGCGGCACGGAGCTATTTAGAAGTCATTTTAACGTATTCTGGGTTGCACGCTATTTGGGGACATCGTCTGGCGCATGCTTTTTATAAAAGAAAGTTCTATTTCATCGCGCGTCTAATCTCACAAATCAGTCGCTTCTTTACTGGGATTGAAATTCACCCAGGTGCTCAAATTGGCCGTCGGCTATTCATTGATCATGGCATGGGAGTGGTTATTGGTGAAACGTGCGAGATTGGCAATGACGTGACTATTTATCAAGGAGTAACACTTGGAGGAACTGGAAAAGAAAAAGGAAAACGGCATCCGACAGTGAAAGATCATGTGCTGATTGCGACTGGGGCGAAAGTGCTCGGTTCGATTACCGTTAGTGAGCACTCGAAAATAGGGGCGGGCTCTGTCGTATTAAAGGATGTTCCACCTGATTCAACAGTAGTTGGCATTCCGGGAAAAATAGTCATTCGTGATGGCAAAAAGATCACAAAAGATTTAAATCACCGCGATTTACCTGATCCGGTGGCCGATCGCCTTAAAGCAATGGAAAAAGAAATAACCCAGCTTAAACAAGAACTTAATGAGTTACGGAAGGGAGAATATCAAAATGACCATTCGTCTATATAATACTTTAACACGTAAGAAAGAAGAGTTGATTCCTTTAGAAGAAGGAAAGATAAAAATGTATGTATGCGGTCCAACCGTATACAACTATATTCACATCGGTAACGCTCGCCCAGCGATTGCATTTGACACCGTTCGACGTTATTTACAATATCGTGGCTACGATGTCACGTTTGTTTCTAACTTTACCGATGTTGATGATAAATTAATCAAAGCGGCCAATGAGCTTGGTGAAGAAGTGCCAGCGATTGCAGAACGATTTATTAAAGCATACTTTGAAGATACAGGAGCACTAGGTTGCCAAAAGGCGGATGTGCATCCACGTGTTACTGAAAATATCGAACTAATTATTGAGTTTATTGAGCAACTGATTGAAAAAGGATTTGCCTATGAGTCAGCCGGTGAT
The DNA here is from genome assembly GCA_002261155.1 of Bacillaceae bacterium SAS-127. GTDB lineage: Bacteria > Bacillota > Bacilli > Bacillales > Domibacillaceae > Bacillus_CE. The sequence goes on from NKXN01000080.1 coordinate 11,432, forward strand.
GTGTATTACCGTACAAGAAAGTTTGAAGGTTACGGAAAGTTGTCACAGCAATCGGTAGATGAACTGAAAGTCGGTGCACGCATCGGCGTTGGCGAAAAGAAAGAAGAAGCGCTCGATTTTGTTCTGTGGAAAGCGGCGAAAGAAGGCGAAATTTATTGGGAAAGTCCATGGGGGAAAGGTCGTCCTGGTTGGCATATTGAGTGCTCCGCAATGGCGAGAAAGTATTTAGGTGATACAATAGATATACATGCAGGTGGACAAGATTTAGCGTTTCCGCATCATGAGAATGAAATCGCTCAGTCGGAAGCATTAACAGGAAAACCATTTGCTCGTTACTGGATGCATAACGGATATATTAACATCGATAATGAAAAAATGTCGAAATCTCTCGGAAACTTTGTGCTAGTTCACGACATTATTCAACAAATCGATCCGCAAGTGTTACGCTTTTTCATGTTATCTGTTCATTATCGCCATCCAATTAACTATAACGAAGAGCTACTTGAACAAGCGAAAACTTCATTGGAACGCTTAAAAACCGCCTATGAAAACTTAAAACATCGCAAGCAAACGAGCACGAACTTGACTGAAGGTAATGAAAATTGGCTTGCGAAAATTCAAGAAGTCCATCAAGCGTTTACGCAAGAAATGGATGACGACTTTAATACAGCGAATGCTATCTCTGTTTTATTCGAGTTGTCGAAACAGGCGAACTATTACTTAATGGAAAAGCATACGTCGACAGAAGTGATCGATGCTTTCTTAAAAGAATTTGAAGACTTATTCTTTATTCTTGGTTTAACTCTTGAAGAGGAGAAAGAGTTGCTTGATGAGGAAATTGATGCACTAATTCAACAGCGGGTTCAAGCGAGAAAAGAACGCAATTTCCAATTAGCTGATGAGATTCGTGATAAGTTGAAGGAAATGAACATTATCGTAGAAGATACGCCGCAAGGCATCCGCTGGAAAAGAGGATAAATATGCTAGAGTTCGCACCACTGAAAGACGCTAAACAAATGAATAGTTTGGCCCTTGCTTATATGGGGGATGGTATATATGAAGTATATGTACGACGTCACCTTCTTGAGTTAGGTAAGGTGAAGCCACAATTATTGCATAAAGAAGCGACAAAATATGTGTCGGCAAAAGCACAGGCGAAAGTGTTATTTCAAATGATTGAAGAGGAAAAGCTAACAGAAGAAGAGTTAGCAATTGTTCGAAGAGGGCGTAATGCCAAATCAGGAACCGTACCGAAAAATACGGATATACAAACATATCGGTATAGCACGGCATTCGAGGCCTTGCTTGGCTCCCTCTTTTTAACTGGTCAAGATGATCGCCTTGTTGAAATTATCGAATATTGTCTAAATCAGGAAATCTGAGGAGAGGAGGAAAAATATATGTCGAAAGAATTTATCGCGGGTAGAAACCCTGTATTAGAGGCATTACGCTCAGAACGTGAAATTAATAAAATTTGGATTGCAGAAGGTGCTCAAAAGGGGCCGGTGCAGCAAATTATGAAAATGGCGAAAGAGCGAAATGTACTTGTCCAATTTGTTCCTAAACAAAAAGTGGATCAAATGAGTGATGAAAATCATCAAGGAGTAGTAGCTTCGGTCGCTGCTTATAATTATGCCGAGCTTGATGATTTATTTGCGAAAGCAGAAGAAAGTGGGGAAGCGCCGTTCTTTCTATTGCTTGATGAAATTGAAGATCCGCACAATCTTGGTTCCATTATGCGTACAGCTGATGCAGTAGGAGCTCACGGTATCATTATTCCAAAGCGTCGCGCAGTTGGCTTGACGGCAACTGTAGCTAAAGCCTCCACTGGGGCAATCGAATATATTCCGGTTGTACGTGTGACGAATTTAGCGCGAACGATGGATGAACTGAAAGAGCGTGGGCTATGGATTGCTGGTACGGATGCTAAAGGTGCCGATGATTATCGTAATTTTGATGGAACCATGCCTTTAGGGTTAGTGATTGGAAGTGAAGGCAAAGGAATTAGTCGCCTTGTGAAAGAAAAATGTGATTTTCTCATTCAGCTACCAATGGCTGGTCGTGTTACATCTTTAAATGCTTCTGTTGCCGCAGGATTACTCATGTATGAGGTTTATCGAAGACGCCATCCTCTAGGGGAGTAACGGATGAACATCCTGATTGTTGATGGATACAACATTATAGGGGACTGGCCGGAACTTCGAGAGTTGAAGAAGCATGACCTTGCCTCCGCTCGGGATCGATTGATCGAGCGGATGGCTGAATACCAAGGGTTTACGGGTAGTCGAGTGATCGTTGTGTTTGACGCGCACTTTGTCAAAGGCACGGAAAAGAAGTATCGGGATTCAAAAATAGAAGTTATTTTCACAAAAGAAAAAGAAACAGCAGATGAGCGTATTGAAAAGCTGGCCATCGAGCTGAATCATATAAAAAATCAAATTTCGGTTGCCACTTCAGATTTTACAGAGCAATGGGTTATTTTCGCTCAGGGAGCTTTACGAATTTCTGCAAGAGAGCTTTTGACAGAAGTGAAATCAGTCAACAAAAAGATCGGAAGTAGCATGAAGAAAATCGAAGAAAAGCGGCCGAGTGCGAAAATCCCGCTTAGTGATGAAGTGGCAGAAATTTTTGAAAAGTGGCGACGTGGACAGAAATGAGTAGTTGACGTTCAAAAAAACGGTACTGTATAATATTGCTAGTCTATGTTTTTGCAAGCGGAAGGGATGTGTGTGGGCTTGAAACGTTCAAATAGTTTAGCACTAGAAACGCTTAATGACGAGCAACTCATCGAGCTTGTTCATAACGGGAATAGTGATGCTCTAGATTACTTGATCCACAAGTACAGAAATTTTGTGCGAGCAAAGGCACGCTCTTATTTTTTAATTGGAGCGGATCGGGAGGACATTGTCCAAGAAGGAATGATCGGTCTATATAAAGCCATTCGTGACTATAAAGAGGACAAGCTAACTACCTTTAAAGCTTTTGCTGAACTATGCATTACAAGACAGATTATTACAGCTATTAAGACAGCCACTAGACAAAAGCACATTCCGCTAAACTCTTACGTATCACTGGATAAACCCATTTATGATGAAGAGTCAGATCGCACATTGATGGATGTGATTACGGGAGCAAAAGCGATGAATCCGGAAGAATTAATCATTAATCGAGAGCAATTCAATAGCATTGAAGATAAGATGAATGAGTTGTTGAGCGATTTAGAAAGAAAAGTATTAGCGTTATATTTAGATGGGCAATCCTATCAGGAGATATCAGAAGAGCTAAATCGTCATGTGAAATCGATTGATAATGCGCTTCAAAGGGTGAAGCGAAAACTAGAACGTTACCTTGAATTTAAAGAAATTACAATGTAGGGAATCACTTGACTAGTTTCTATAACAATGATATTTTTTACAATTGAGATAGAGAAGGTGATTTCATAATGGCAAATAAATTAATTTTAGCTTGCTCAGAGTGTGGATCAAGAAATTATTCCACTCAAGGAAAAGCAACTGGCGATGGACGATTAGAGATCAAAAAGTTTTGTAGCACTTGCAACAAGCATACCGTTCATAAGCAAACGAAATAAAGAACCGGTGTGCAAGTCATCATACGGAGGTTCTAGAAATGTCTAACATTACACAATTTTTTCGCAATGTAGGTTCTGAAATGCGAAAAGTTAGTTGGCCGAAGAAAAAAGAATTAACAGGCTATACGATTACTGTTATTTCAACAGTTGTTTTTCTTGCTCTGTTCTTTTTAGCTGTCGACCAAGGTATTTCTGCCGTTATTAATTGGGCAATGTCAAAGTAATTGGCTGATTTATTATTAAGGCTTGAATATACTGGTTTTTTATATGGTATAATGAAACATCATAGAGACAATAAAAAGCCCGCTTCAACGGGTTTTTTAATTTGCTTTTAACAAGTAAAGGAGGGAAGGACGCTTAGTCCCTTTCAATGGAGAAGAATTGGTATGTTGTTCACACATATTCTGGATATGAAAATAAAGTAAAAGCGAACCTTGAAAAGCGTGTAGAGTCAATGGGAATGCAAGATAAAATTTTCCGTGTCATCGTTCCTGAAGAGGAAGAAACGGATATTAAAAATGGCAAGAAAAAAGTAACGAAAAGAAAAGTATTTCCTGGATACGTTCTAGTAGAGATTGTAATGACTGATGACTCTTGGTATGTTGTTCGAAATACACCTGGAGTAACAGGTTTCGTTGGTTCTGCTGGGCATGGCTCAAAACCAACACCTTTATTACCGGATGAAGTGAAAAATATCTTGAAGCAGATGGGCATGGATGAAAAACGAAAAGAAGTAGATTTTGAAATCAACGAAACTGTCATCGTCAATGAAGGTCCATTTGCTGAGTTTGAAGGTACAGTTGAAGAGATTGATTACGACAAAGCTAAATTAAGAGTTCTTGTCAATATGTTTGGTCGAGAAACGCCTGTTGAGCTTGACTTTGGCCAAGTAAATAAATTAAAATGAAAATTGCTTGAAATGTTAAACGAAAAATGATAATATTTTTAAGTCAGTATGTCTCGGAATTTGAGACTAATTTTAATTGATCATCTTTATTTGAAATAAAGATATTATTTGAGTGGGAGGGGAAATCCCCAAATACCACATCACGGACTTAAGGAGGTGTGTCTCGTGGCTAAAAAAGTTATTAAAGTTGTTAAGTTGCAAATTCCTGCAGGTAAAGCTAATCCTGCGCCACCGGTAGGTCCTGCACTTGGTCAAGCTGGTGTTAACATCATGGGATTCTGTAAAGAATTTAATGCTCGTACTGCGGATCAAGCTGGTTTAATCATTCCGGTTGAAATTTCGGTATTTGAAGACCGTTCATTTACATTTATCACAAAAACTCCGCCAGCTGCTGTACTTCTTAAGAAAGCGGCAGGTATCGAGTCTGGTTCTGGTGAGCCAAACCGCAATAAAGTAGCAACAGTGAAACGCGATAAAGTTCGCGAAATCGCTGAAACAAAAATGCCTGACCTTAATGCAGCTAGCGTTGAAGCAGCTATGCGCATGGTTGAAGGTACTGCCCGCAGCATGGGTATTGTGATCGAAGACTAATTATTAGTCTAGTTGAAGTTGTTGTTCAAGGGTTGCGATGTGGATGTAGTTAAATATACTTCACTCGCAACCTTTATTCGTGGGAGGTTATTCCGCTAAAACCACATAAGGAGGATTTTTAATAATGGCTAAAAAAGGTAAAAAGTTCCAAGAAGCAGCAAAGCTTGTTGACCGTTCAACAGCATATGCAATTGAAGAAGCAATTGAGTTAGTGAAGAAAACAAACTTCGCAAAATTCGATGCAACAGTAGAGGTTGCTTTCCGTTTAGGCGTTGACCCTAAGAAAGCAGACCAACAAATCCGTGGAGCGGTTGTTCTTCCAAACGGAACTGGTAAAACTCAAAAAGTTTTAGTATTTGCTAAAGGTGAAAAAGTAAAAGAAGCAGAAGCAGCGGGCGCTGACTACGTTGGCGATGCTGATTACATCAACAAAATCCAACAAGGTTGGTTCGAATTTGATGTAATCGTTGCTACTCCTGACATGATGGGTGAAGTTGGTAAACTTGGTCGTGTACTTGGACCAAAAGGTTTAATGCCAAACCCTAAAACTGGAACAGTTACATTTGATGTGACAAAAGCGGTTGCGGAAATCAAAGCTGGTAAAGTAGAATACCGCGTTGATAAAGCTGGTAACATTCACGTACCAATTGGTAAAGTATCATTTGAAAACGAGAAATTAGTTGAAAACTTCAACACAATTTTCGATACAATGATGAAAGTGAAACCAGCAGCAGCTAAAGGAACATACATGAAGAATGTAACAATTACTTCAACAATGGCTCCTGGTATCAAAGTAGATCCTTCATCTGTAGCTGTAAAATAATAAGTTGACAATCAGAATTGTATTTGATAGAATACAATCTGTTGCAAAATAAATTTAACATTTATACCGTAGACAGCAGGGGCTTTAATAGCTTAATTTCCCGCCGAGGTAATACGAATATATATAGTGTAGCATCTTGCTGTACTTTTCGTGCCTCCATGTCTGCAAAGCGTGGGGGTTTTTACTTGCTTCGAGGTATGAATGACAAAGTAAAGCGAAAAAGATGAACTCATCTTTTTTGAAGAAATCTACAGGAGGTGTAAAGATGAGCAGTGTAATTGAACAAAAGAAACAGTTAGTTACCGAAATCGCTGAAAAATTCAAAAATAGTGCAACTACAGTTGTAGTAGACTACCGTGGATTAACAGTAAGTGAAGTAACAGAACTTCGTAAGCAACTTCGTGAAGCAGGTGTTGAGTTCAAAGTATTCAAAAATACGTTAACTCGCCGTGCTGCTGAAATGGCAGAGATCTCTGGTTTAGAAGATTCTCTTACAGGTCCGAACGCGATTGCGTTTAGTGCAGAGGATGCGGTTGCACCAGCGAAAATTCTTAACAACTTTGCTAAAGAGCATGAAGCGTTAGAAATTAAAGCGGGTGTACTTGAAGGAAACGTTGTGTCTGTTGAAGAAGTTAAAGCTCTTGCTGAACTTCCATCACGCGAAGGACTTCTTTCTATGCTACTCAGCGTATTGCAAGCTCCTATGCGCAACTTCGCTCTTGCGACAAAAGCTGTTGCAGAACAAAAAGAAGAACAAGGCGCGTAAGCTAATCTATTTAGCCACAGCCTAAATTAATAAAACATAATGTAAAAATTAAGGAGGAAATTTAAAATGACTAAAGAGCAAATCATTGATGCGATTAAAGAAATGTCCGTTCTTGAATTAAACGACTTAGTAAAAGCTATTGAAGAAGAATTTGGTGTAACTGCTGCTGCTCCTGTAGCAATGGTTGGTGGAGCTGCTGGTGGAGACGCTGCTGCTGAGAAAACTGAATTTGATGTTGTACTTACTGAAGCAGGTGCACAAAAAATCAAAGTTATCAAAGTTGTTCGTGAAATCACAGGTCTTGGTCTTAAAGAAGCAAAAGAGCTTGTTGACAACACTCCAAAAGCACTTAAAGAAGGTGCTTCTAAAGAAGAAGCTGAAGAAATCAAAGCTAAACTTGAAGAAGTTGGCGCTGGCGTAGAAGTTAAGTAATAA
>NKXN01000081.1 GCA_002261155.1 Bacillaceae bacterium SAS-127
TCATTCCGATCAGGGTTGGCATTATCAAATGAAAAAGTATCAGAACACATTACAAGATCACCAAATTACACAAAGTATGTCCCGTAAGGGCAACTGCCTAGATAATGCCGTAATTGAAAATTTCTTCGGCTTATTAAAGTCTGAGCTACTATACTTACAAGAGTTTGGGAGTATGGAGCATTTTGAAAAAGAGTTGGAAGATTATATTGAGTACTACAATCACAAACGAATGAAGGCAAAATTAAAAGACCTGAGCCCAGTAGAATACCGAACTCAAGTCTTGGAAGCTGCCTAAAATTATTTGTCTAACTTTATTGGGTCAGATCATCAGTGGGGGTTTTCTTCATCCCCCACTGATGAAAAGAAGAACAAAGGCTAACATCGCAACGTCCTGTTGCAACGCCTTTGTAACCTGCATCGTGCAGGCCCGAACGGATCGGGCGTTTACGGGCTGTTGATCTCCCACCTATATGTCTGCGCTTTTTCTGCCTTGTTGAGGTGGGAGTCTTACAGCCCGTTAATGCGGGATAAATAAGGCTGTCTTAAAAGAGAACTTCCCTTTTAAGACAGCCTGCTTAATTTCAAGTTAGTTTTATAGTAAAGGTGTTTTAAAGCTTGTATATCCGTCTTCAACCATGACACATGTACCGTTAATTACATTGGATTCATCAGAAGCTAAAAACGCAACGACGTTCGCAATTTCTTCTGGTTGAGTCAACCCGCGCATTTGCTCGCTCACTACCTTGTCCCATACACCTAAATCTTTCAAACCGTGTAACATAGGTGTATCCACACGACCTGGAGCAATCGCTACTACACGGATCTTATGTTTCGATAATTCTAAAGCAGCGGATTTCGTCATCATTAGAACCGCACCTTTTGACGCATGGTAAGAGAAAGTTAACTCAGCAGCCATCATTGCATACACAGATGCTGTATTAATAATTGTACCCTTTACACCAAGTTCAACCATCTTTTTAGCTGCTGCTAAAATTCCGTAGTATACTCCATTTTGGTTAATCGAAACGACTGGATCGTAATCTTTCTCAGGAACATGCTCTAACAATGGCTTTGGAATAACGATTCCGGCATTATTAAACATAACATCGATTGTTCCGTAAGTATCAACTGTTTTTTGAACTAAGTTCTCAACGTCGCTATATTTCGATGCATCTGTTTGAATAAATGTTGCTTCCCCACCAGCTTGTTTAACTTCAGCTACTACTTCGTTGCCTTTTTCAGCATTAATATCTCCAACGACAACTTTAGCGCCTTCTTTAATCATTTTCAAAACAGATTCTTTACCGATACCACCTGTACCACCTGTTACAACGATCACTTTATCTTTTAATCTCATATTTGTTCCCTCCGTACACCTTTGTAATTTTAAATACTGATTTATTTTTGTTTACACGATTATTTTATCTAATGCAACGACAAATAACCTCCTGAATAAGGAGGGAAATTCACACAGATTATACGCCCAAAAGTGGGGGATTTCAGATAAAAGAATGAAACATAGATTTGTTTATACTCAACTGAGATTATACACAGCCAAAATTAATTAAGTTGTTATATAATAGCATCATTCTGCTCGAGTATAAAGAGCGTTTATAAAAAGTTCACAAGTTATTCACAAAAAACAGATCATCTTCCAATAATATCAAAAAAGCACGATGAACTCCTCATCGCGCTTTTTTAATATTACTCTAACCCTTTAATGACTAATTCTTTAACAGGTAAAAATTGCTCTCCTGTCTCTAAGTACTTCACGTTTACTTGATCGCCTTCTTTTAAATAAATGGCAGTCGGAGTACTTTCAGAAGAAACTATATAATTTTGACGGTTCTCTAATAAGAAAGAAACGACCGTAAAGTCTCCCGATTTCTCTTTGTAGACTCTTAGAACTTTTCCACTAACTTGTTTTTCTTCAGCTTTCGAGCTACCGTCAACCGCTCCTCCGCCTCTTTGTAACGCCGTTTTATATTGCTTTAATGCATCATTTGGCGTCGTACCCGATACAGAAATCTCTGGGTTGGCAGCAGACACGATAAAGTAATTTTGCAGGAAACCATTAGCATCCAATACAGGTGTTAACCAGCTAGCCTCCCCATAGAAATTATAGAGAATTGGCATTTGCCCTTTCCATTTCTTCTCGATAAATTTCTTCTCAATAATTTGTAACGCCCCTTGAGAGTCCATATATGATTCTTCTAAGTTTCCTGTATAATAAGTAGCTTTTCCTGTTCTTGCATTTGTCAGTGAGTACCCAAGCATCGAGTCTACACCTTCTTTTGGACTTGTAAAGTCAGTAAAGTAGTACATCTCACCTTGCCCATTAAAAATCGGACTGACATTGACCTCTGTTCCTTCATCAGAAGGAAGCTTCACATCTGACTTACCAAAGATACTGTTCCAAAATCCATGGACGTAATTTCCGTAATAACTATTTTGTAGACTGACTGTTTCAGGAGAGATTGCTCCGTCAATGAATTCCGGGATCTCCGACAGCGAATAAGCTTTCGTTTTACCCGTTTTCGGATCAACCGACACAATTCCTTTCACCTTAAATCCATTACGCGCGGAAATAAATTCACCGTATGTGCGAATATAATGAGGCTTCCCCTCATCATCAATCTCTAATTGTGGCTCGCCATAAAAAATATGCTTCGGATAGTTCATACGAATATGGCGCTCAATATTTTTATTAAAATAGGCCGATGGAGTATAGATCATATCCGTCTTCACAAACTTAGGATTCGCCGAGGAATCAGTAGCATTGATCGTAAAGTAACCAGGTGTTTTGTCTCCATTCCACCATTTGAAAAATCCTGAAAACTCAACTGGAGCAATATACACATACTCCCCATTTACCTTTTGAATTTGTAGCCTGCCAAGCTCGTAATAACTTGTATTCGGCACTTGACCAAAGGCCTTTTTCATTTTGTTGCGTGCAAATTTCGGCGGTACGCTCGCCGGTGTTTCTTTTTCATCGAAAGGCTTAATTTCTACCTTCTCTTCCATTTTAGCTACTTCAAATTTTTCATCCGCGTTGAATACAAACGCTGTTAAGAAATACATACCGATAATCAAGCTGACAGCGAAGATACCTGCTTTAATTAAGCGCTCCGTTCCAGTCGCAAACACCGCTCCAACCGCCGACACAATTAGTAACAACGGCCAAGCGGCGGCGATACGATGATCGATATTCGTTATGTAATAAAAAGCAAATACGAGCGGCACGAATAAAATGATTGCCCCGACGACTAACCCTTTCACTGGCTGTTTCACTTCTCGTTTATGTTTAGAAATAGGAATAAGAACAAGCCCAGAAACACAACCTACAATAAGTGAAAATAAAAGAATACTTCCCATACACAAACTCCCTTCAAAAATAGTCTACCTATACTTACGAACAAAAACCAAAAATGTTTCATTATTAGACAAAATTCGGGGAGTGACAGGCACCTAAAAAAAGGAGGCTTTTTCATGATGATAGTAAATTTCTTGACGAGCTTCATCGCTTCAGCTCTTGTAATGAAAGGAAATATAGATTGGCACAAGCGAATTTTATATTTGTCTATCCCTTTGTTTGTACTGTTTATGCTAGGGCAGGCTATGTATATTATTTATTGTTTGAAAGAGGACAAGTCGTTATAAGCTTGTCCTTTTTTAAATAAATGACGTTATTTTTTCAGCTTTAAAACTACTTTTGGCTTCCTAGCTACCGACTAAGCTAACCCCCTCCCCACACACCTTAAATTTCCAATTTATACAAATAAGTTAAATTTGTATTGAACCTTAAACTATTTCAAGAGTATAATATGTTTTAGTATGTGCTTTAAATGCAATTGTTAAGTATCAAAGAGGCTCTCTCTAAAGCGATATGTAATAATAATGAAGGTTCTATTACATATCCTTTTAAGATCTATTCCCCCTTATGGAAACGCCTCATCCTCTATTAACTGGGTTGATCATTAAGCGATAAACGTCCAAAAATCTGTGGACAATTCTCGTTTATCTCCGCACAACGTGTAATACAACGCAGGATCCTTAACTTACTAGAGATCGACATCACACCCAACTATTTATTCCGAAGTATCACAACTTCAAATTTTTAACATTTTTTACACATCAAAGGAGGAACTACATGGATAATTTTTCAATTTGGAGTCTCATGTTAGATGTTAGTATTATTTCAGGACTGTTATTAGTTAGCACCATTCTTAGAGCGAAAGTAAAGTGGATACAGTCTTTATTTCTTCCAGCAAGTATGCTGGCGGGATTTTTAGGATTAGGATTAGGCCCAAGTGGTCTTAATATTTTACCTTTCTCAGCGCAAATGTCCACCTACCCTGGCTTGCTTATCGCTGTTATCTTCGCCGCTCTCCCTATAGGTGCCAAAACAGTGAAGATGAAGCATGTACTAGGTCGCGTTCGCAATATGTGGTCTTACTCGATGTTACTCACTACCCTCATGTGGGGAGGAGGCGCATTATTTGGCCTTATCGTCATTAATCAACTATTCGGTGACTTACACGCTGGATTTGGATTAATGCTAGGAGCCGGGTTTTTAGGGGGACACGGAACAGCCGCTGCATTAGGAGAAGCATTCAGTGAGCAAGGCTGGGAAGAAGCTCTTACATTAGGAATGACTTCAGCTACTGTCGGGATATTAGTAGCTATTCTTGGCGGGTTATTCATTATTAAACGCCATACTAAAAAAGGACATACAAACTTTATTTCTAGTTTCAGCGACCTACCTAATGAATTAAAAACAGGACTAGTTCCAACTCATAACAGAAGCTCTATGGGAGAAGAGACTGTTTCCTCTAACTCTATTGATCCTTTAGTGCTTCATTTGTCACTAACGGCTTTTGTCGTTGGTGTAGCTTATTGGCTATCGAATGTCTCACAAGACTTTTTAGGCAACATTGCTCTTCCTTTATTCAGCATCGCCTTCATCGTCGGATTACTTCTACAAACCCTTTTGAGAAAAACGGGTGCTGATCAATATGTAGACCATCACATTATGAACCGAATCGGAGGAAGTGCAACAGACTATCTTGTCGCTTTCGGGATGGCATCGATTAATCTCTCTGTCGTCGTCGATTATGCCGTACCATTAACTTTACTATTTGTCTTCGGAATTGCTTGGGCATATATGATTTTCCGGTTCATCGGGCCGAACATCTTTCAACACTACTGGTTTGAAAAATCATTGTTCGGTTGGGGATGGAGCACTGGGACCGTGGCAATGGGCCTTGCCCTTTTACGTATTGTTGACCCTAAGCTCCAAAGCAAGACGATGGACGATTACGCCATTGCTTACTTAGGGATGATCCCTGTCGAAATGACTATTATTTCTATGGCCCCTATCCTCTACATGAGCGGCTTGCCTTGGGTGTTTCCAACAACCTTATTACTTGTAGGAATTGCTATTATCGCTGTCTATCGATTAAAAGGATGGTGGGGGCAATTAGCAACTACCACTTCCGAAGTCTTGAAAAAGAATGCTTAAACTAACTAAACGGCGCCAATATACGGTGCCGTTTTTATTTATTGTCTGACTAAACGGCATATCCGCTTACAATCAGGTACTTATGTTATAATGATTTTTGCTAAATACATAGAAAAGGAGAGCCTCCTAATGAACGAACATCTTAGAAGATGGGTAGCCATCTTAGTATGCATAACCTTCATGATGCTGATGTTACCACAACCGTCACTCGCAAAAACTCCAGTTGACCTTAATGCAAAAGCCGCTATTTTAGTTGACGCTAAAACTGGGAAAATCCTTTATGAAAAAAACGCTGAACAATCCCTTCCTGTTGCCAGTATGTCAAAAATGATGACACAATATGTCGTACTCAACCAAATAAAAGAGAAGAAACTTTCATGGGATGATGTGTATAAAGCCCAGGAAATCGATCAACTATTATCGACAAAGCCAGGGTTAAGTAACATCCCCCTCTATCAAGGTGAAGAATATACGCTTAAAGAATTATATGACTCGATGATGATCGTCTCTGCCAATGCTTCAAGTCGCGCACTTGGCGAAATGGCTGGAAAAACAGATAAGCAATTCGTGCAAATGATGAATAAACAAGCGAAACAACTAAAACTTCATGATTCTTACTTTGTAAATACATCAGGATTAAATAATGAAGATATTCACCCATATGAAGTGAAAGGCACAAACCCGAAAGATGAGAACCATATGTCGGCAAAGGACCTTGCTCTGCTCGCCTACCACTTAACAAAAGAGTTCCCAAAAGAACTTGCTGTGGAGACAACCGAGACAAAGCCTTTCTACATAACAGACAATCTAGTTATTGATATGGTGAACACGAACGAAATGCTGCCAAGTGGAAAATATCCATATGAAGGCATTCTCGGAATGAAAACAGGTATGAATGAAGCAGCAGGACACGGCTTCACTGGACACGCGAAACGAGGCGACATCGAACTTATTTCTGTCGTGATCGGTGGACAAACAAAGGATGGGCAGCCAAGTTCAAAAGCACGGTTTATGGAAACGAAAAAACTGCTCGATTATGGCTTTGAACAATGGGAATGCCAACGTGTGGACCCAGCTGACTACGTACAACAGCCAAATGTCGAAAAAGGTAAACAAGAAACTGTCGCTATCGACACGACTAATAAATCTTGTATGATGATACCAAAAGCAGCTGACCAGCACCCTAAAGGAAAACTACATCTAAACGAAGAAAGCATGCAAGCACCGATTGAAAAAGGAAAAAAACTCGGCACAATGGAACTCACAGGTCCAACTGAACAATATTTAACTCCAGAACTGAAAAAACAAGCTACCGTCAATATCGTCGCTAAAGAATCCGTTGAGAAAGAAAATTGGTTTATATTGTTGTGGAAATCGATTTTTTAAACAAGCAAAAAGAGTAACGCCGAATGTTCAGGCGTTACTCTTTTTTATGCCTTTATTCCAAGAATGACTAAAGTAAATGCATCGTATGTTTAGCAATCATCACAACCCCCACCAAAAGTAAACTACAGGATAGTCCAGCGGTCACTTTTAATCGCAATGTTGTGATGATTGGAAGAATAAAAACACTTAATAATGCCGTGAGAACTAATAAGACGCTCATGTATTCTATCGTTACTAATATATACACTACGTACAGAGCAGGCACAGTGATCAGAATCGCTAATGCTGCAGAGACCATCGTGATAGAATAGCCCTTGATGGAAACCGCATTCTGTAAAAGAAATAGTAGATTCATACTCGTTAACCCGAATAATAATGGCCATGCAAAAATATAGCTTGATCCGGGGTATTGAAAACTGGCATACATAACAATAATAAGCCAACCAAGCCAAGCACCCATTGTGAGATTAAAGAAATTGATTTTTTTGCCGATGAATTGATCGATTAAAGCGATAATCGAAAATACAATGAAAATCAAGCCGATAAACACCGGATGACTAATGCTCATTTCAGACTGAATCATCCACACTGCTTCTGCGAACATATTCGTTACAACACTTTTAGCTAGTTCGCCAATTTCATAACTTAATAATAATGAAAGAATAAAGAGAATAAGCCCAGCAATCGCCCCTAAGATTGTTAGCTTCTTTCGTTTATACCCATGAATAAACGTAAAAATAAAGCCTATAATCAAAAATATCATCAGAGGCATAACAAGCTTTTCCGAATAAGTAACAACCTTATGCCCGATCACATTAAAAAATATGTTGTCCCCATCCTCTTCCGCCACTAAGTTCATATTGCCAAAGTGCCGAACTAAAGAAAGCATATTTTCCCCGTGATGCTGCAAGCTGTTAACACTTAAATTCTCTACCGTATCGTTAGGCGTATGATAATATTTAAACCCCTCCACAAAAGCAAAATTCAAGCCGTACATCCCTGCATTCTTAAACACCGTAAAGTCTGTTTCGTTCGGTAATTCCTGATATAAATCATATAGGAAAGAATGAGCAATTGGATTGGGAGAACCTTTAATAAACTCAGATATCATTCGTTCGTTTCCTTCATTCGTTTCAAACAAAATGGAAGGCCCCATCGTGCCACGCGCCTCAAAATTCAACGCCACGCCGACATCTTTCGCCCAAGGATGAAGCTCGACAAACGCCTTGGCCCCAAGCAACCCAACTTCTTCCCCATCAGAGATTAAAATAATAACATCATTTTTAAGAGGTTCGGATTCCACTAAAATTCTTACCGTTTCTAAAATAGCAGCGACAGCGGAACCCGCATCCGCTGCACCAGGGCCTTCTGGAACGGAATCATAATGCGTGACAATCATCACCGCACTGGAAGAATCTTCGCCTCGTATTCTAGCAACAATATTTTCTACTGCCCCATCTCCTTCTAACTTTTGAATTTCAGGAGACACACCTAAGTTCTTTAAAGATGTCATTAAATAATCTCTCACACGATCATGCTCTTTAGACCCGATCGGATGCGGTTTCACTGCAAACTCCTTTAAATCCTCCAATGCTCGCCCAGCCGAAAACTCTCCAAAACCAACTTCTGTAGGAACAGCTTCTGGCGAACGAAACTGAAGAAAGCTAAGCCAAACAGCCGCAGAAATCACTAATAATAATATAATAAGAATACTTCCATTTTTGATAAATGAGCCGTTATTTAAAATGGGAGTGCTCTTTTTCATGTTGCTTCTCATTTGTTTGTGTATAGGTCTAGAACAATCATATAAGAGTTATTATCCGTTTCACGCTCAATTTGGAATCCATACCTCTTTAATAAAGCAATCCATTTCGTATTGTCTTTAGAAACCTCCGCTTTACAAAACTTCATCCCCGCTTCACGCAAAAACTCAATGCCAAATTTAATGAAAGTAATAATCGTATATCCCCCACGGTAAGATGGTAATAACCCGATCGTGCTACAAAAAGCCATCTTCGTTGTAAAATCATTCGCATAAACCGAAAGCAGCCCCATATCTAGACCATCCTTCATTAACACAAAGTTATAACCATTCTCAATCAGCTTTTCCGCATACATATGTAGCATTTCCTCTGAATCAGTCGGAAATAAAAACTCTGACTCGATATTCTTGAGCAACTCAACCACTCTTTCCACAGAAGAAGCGTCCCTACGAAGCATACGTAACTCAAGACCCTTCCTTTGAAAAGTCGTTTCATACTTATCAACAGCACTTACTCCAACAACCATCTATTTACGCTCCCCTTCATCTTTTTTGTTCTTCTTCACTAACTTCTGATTGCAGCCCTTTTCATTTGTAAAAAAAAGCACTTAGCTCAAGCAAAAAAACGAACAATAGATCAGATAAATACTTTTCATCTAGTTATTTTCCTTTTACTGAAAAACTTATTTTTTAAGCATTTATTCCTTTATAATGAATCATATATGTCTATCTTAGTTCTTTATAAAGAACAATTCAACTGTTTTCCCCAATTTTTTTCAAGTTTTCTTCATAGCTGGGATAGCTATAAAGTTCAAAATTCCCCATGAATCCTCAAAAAAATCCCTACACGATTCGACTAAAATAGTGGTTGATTGGCAGACTAAAATTTTTACAGAACGTCTTTCTTAGCTGCTTCCGTATAATAGAAGAACGATAACATTTGAAAAAAGCACCTATGTTATAATGAACTTTTCTACATACATAATCACCCAAATGAACCAACATCTGAGAAAAAAGACGATTATTATTTAAATAACGCAATGATTCGTTTCATTCTTAAAATGTTGATTTTAAAAAAATTAATTAAGGAGTGAGAAATTTGTTTACAACAGAAAAGTACATTCGCTCATTACAAGAAGAACTGCAAAAAAGTTCTGATCAGTTGATTCAACAAATAAAAGAAACACTTGATTTTAATTATGATAGTGAGATAGATTTGTTAGACTTCACGGCCTTTGCTCAATCGTTCGAGCTTTCCATTGTCATGTTTTCCATGGACGGAAATGCAAATGAAGTCTTTTATGAAGGCGATGACCGCAGTATTTTTGCCGGTAGTCACGACTTACTTGAAGACATTGAATACTACTATGTACCCGATGATAAAAAAGACGAATTTTGGGAGTTTTATGAACAGAATGATGAGGAACTATCTAAAATGGAAACACAAGCTATTGTGGAATGGTTTGTGGCTTGTTGGAATAAAGCAGACGGGGAAAGCGTCAAATTACCTGCCTACTTTAGTTTTCATGATTATGATCCATGTTTTGATTTACACCAAAACAAATGGATTTCTGATGGAGATAAGTGGTTCGAGTGAATAATTGAACGATGTTCGCTGTTTTTAATTAAAACAACGATAAAAAGAGTAACACGAATTTTACAAACGTTACTCTTTTTAAATTTCCCATGCTTCCACCGAAGTGTAATCAACCAAACCACGGTTATGATGAGCTACAAACCCGTTTACAAAATCATCCTTTCCTACCCCAGCCATTTGTTCACTCCTCTAAAATGATAAATGATTTCACAACCTATCTTCTTTGTCAGTGAAGAATTAGAACGTGACCGACTTCGTTTTAATTAAAAGCATTAAAAAAGACCACTTCCTATCGTTCTAAGGGGTAGTCTTTACTTTGAAAAAATTAGTGTAATAATAAATACAAGTGAAAATTCCAATTTATCACAAGGGGGCTCAAGTGAAAAAAACTCTATTTATTTCTATATTAACCTCATTATTTCTAATAGCTTGCCAATCAAATACCTATGTTCTATCACCTCCCTACACAGGTGAACCATTAACGTGTAAACGCTAGAATAAAGTGGCTCTTACGCTTTTTTGGTGAATGCATCTTTTAGAAGTTTTTGGGGTATAGGAAATGTAAA
>NKXN01000082.1 GCA_002261155.1 Bacillaceae bacterium SAS-127
TTTCGACAAAGTTCGGGAGGCCCTCAACGAAACGCTTTTCGGCTGTGCCGAACCGAGATTCATCCCCTCCCTACTCGCTGGGCTATGCCCTTCACGCTTCTTGAGTAAGGGGAATTCTCTCGGGATATGTTAAATAATTCATTTAAAATCGCAATCTTTTTATTCGTATATTCTTCAAACCGTTCGTTATAGGTTTTCGGATCTTTCGGATTAGCAAAGTGCTCAATTTTTCCGGTATTCGGATCGATAAATTTGCTCGCCGCTCCACAGCCGATACCGATAATCGTCTGCACTTCTTCCATAATGACAATATTGTAAATACTCTCTTGTCCCGGCATACAATAGCCAACATTTTCTAAATTTCCAAGAATATTTTTTTGACGATATAAATAATAAGGCACATACCCCTGATCTTTCGTCCACTGTTCCGCCATGCCCATCATCTGTTCCACTTCGGAGCGGTCCGCCACTTTATACTTATCTTTATTCTGTGTCATTTCGGAAGCTCTTTTAAACGACAGCGTATGAACCGTTAAGGACTCTGGCATTAACTTCTCCGTTTCATTGAGGGAATGTTTAAACTCTTCGCATCCTTCACCCGGCAAACCGATAATTAAGTCCATATTAATGTTATTCATGCCATTTTCTCTAGCTAACTGATATTTATCAATCGTTTCTTCGACTGTATGATGTCGACCGATGGCTTTCAGCGTTTCCTGCGTATATGATTGCGGATTAATACTAATGCGATCAATGTTCCACTTTTTTAATACATCTAGCTTCGCTTGCGTAATCGTATCAGGTCGTCCAGCTTCGACTGTGATTTCACGAATGTTCTCCACATCAGGAAACACTTGATACATCAGTTCATACAGCTCATCCATTTCCTCTGCGGTAATCGCCGTCGGTGTCCCTCCTCCGTAATAAACCGTCGTGATGCGTACACCTTTTTCTTTTAACCAGCGGCCAATCGCTTCCATTTCAAAATGTAGCCCGCTTAAAAAGGAGGATACACGCCCTTGCTTTCCTTGAATCGCAAAGGCCGGAAACGTGCAATACGCGCATTTCGTGGGACAAAAAGGAATCCCAATATAAATACTGACTTCTTTTTTCAAATCATATAAATCTGGAACAATCGCTAGCTGACGTTCTAAAATCCGTTGCATTAAATCTGTTTTCTCTTCTGTCATTAAATACTCTTCTTGCAATTTACGATGAGCAACTTCTGTCGGAACACCTGCTTGATTTTGACGATGCAACAATTTAGTGGGACGAATACCTGTTAAGATACCCCATTTTTGCACAACTCCCGTGTATTCTTGAAGTACATGTAAATACACATGCGACACGATATTTTTCAAGCTCTTGAAATATTCTTTTTCTTGATCAGCGGTCAGTTGTTTCTCATAGCGAGCGACAAATTGCTCTCCGCTCTCCTTGATCGTCAAAACAGCCTCCGCTGTCACATCAGTTTCTCCTGTTAACGTAAAAGACACTTCTAGAGAACCGCCATCCCCTGACATATCAATCTTTGTTTCCTCAAAAAACAAATTAGCAATCAACCTCAAAGGCCGTTCATACCGCTCATCATCTAAACCTTTAACACTAATTAACACACCCAATCACCCTTCTACACAATTTGCTCCATCTAGCATACTGAAAACTAAACAATATGGTCAAGTATAGAAAAGCGGAAGGCGCTGGTCAGAGACGTATGAACTGGAACATTCCGCACGAGATAAAGGAAACACGATGAACGATAGTGAATCGATGTTGACTTATCGCAAGGAGGAATGTGGAAGTTCACTAGTCGCTAGCGCCTGGAGCTGGACAATAGAAAAGCGGAGCCGACTGCCCAGACACGACAAGCAAATGACAGAATGGTGTTCTTCAGCCATGCAGTCAAGCTGGCATTTGACTCGAGTGTCTAGGAGACGGAGCTGGACAAGTAGAAAAGCGGAAGGCGCTGGTCAGCGACGTATGGACATGAAAAAAAGCGGTTCTTTCCCACCGCTTAGTCAACTTTATTCACTTCTTCTACAGCATTTTTATGCTGATGTCGCAAAAGCTCCTTCACGACATAAGCGATGCCTTCTTCTTTATTCGTTCTAGTGACCCAATCGGCCACTTCTTTCACTTTCGGATCAGCATTCCCCATGGCGATGCCTATGCCTGCTTGCTGAACAGCTTCTTCATCGTCTTCACTAATCCCAATCACCGCAATTTCTGACCTAGAAATCCCCAATTGCTCAGCTACATACACAATACTATTCCATTTAGAGACACCAGCTGCTGTCATTTCAATTTTATTTTGATCTCTACTAACAAAATTTATATGTTCAAACATATTAACTAATGCTTGTAAAGCTTCATCTCTTTCTTCGCTGTTATGAAATGTCGCTTGAACCGATAGCGGCGAAATCCGCTCTTCTAATAAGTGCTCACTTAAAGAATCAACAAAATATTGGGAATAAAGAAACTTTTGTGTTCGTTGCCAAATCGTTCTTTTCACTAATGTGGCTGGTAGCTTCCCTTTATTACTCACCGAAAAACTTTCATTTTCTACAATGATTTGACAGTCAAATGATTCTAGAAATTGGATTAAATCGAATGTATCATCTTCAGAAATTCTTTGAATATACATCGGCTTATTTTGACTGGAAATAACATATGCACCATTATGGGCAATAAGATAGCTTTCAGAATGTAATGTTTTTGCTATTCGTTTAACAAATGCATACTCTCGCTCGGAAAATAAGAGAATAGGCACCTTTTTCTTATGTGCATATTCAATCGCTTCTTTCGTCGCTTTGCTCACACGTCCTTTATTTTGAGAAAAAGCGCCCATTATATTCAGCGCTAATAACCGATACGCCATCTGCGTTCCCCCTTCATGTTGTCTTACGTTAAAAATATGAACGACAAAATAAAAAAAGAACACCCAAATTAGGTGCCCTTTTCTAATTAGTCTACAACCGGACCGTACATTTCCTCAAGCGGCTTTAAAATAATTTTATTTAAATCAGCAATGACCATGCTCATGCGTTGCTCTGCTTCCATTAATTTCGAAATCTTCTCGTGCTGTTGAACAAGCATAACAGTTTGCTGCGCTTGTTGCACTTCTTCTTCTGTAATGTCTTGTCCCGTCATTTGTTTTTCTTGTAGCTTCATTTGAATGTCTCGGAACTCCGAAAATACTTTGTTCGCTTCTGGATCATTATTTACTTCTGCATATAATTGTTTTAATTGAGTATACTCCGCACTTTGGCGTACACCTTTCTCTAACTCATAAGCTAAATCATGTAAATTGACTGCCATTGTTGTTCCTCCTTTATCTCTTATACACTCACTTTAACAGACTATACCATGATTATGCGAATGTTTACGTAAATAGTCCAACAATTACTCCTTGTAACAATCCAATCACTCCTCCTAGTAAACCACCAAGGAAGGTGATCATCTTCAATTCTCGTCTCGAAATTTCTAGCACCATTTCCTCTAGTCGCTCAAGCGAAAATGTTTCGACTTGTTCACGCACAATATCAGCAATATGAAGCTTTTCCATCATCATCGGGATACGTGTAGCAACAAAATGTCCACCTTTTTGAACGAGTGTTGGAATGACTTCATCAATAATTTTCTCTTCAAACGGCTGGATCAGATCCGACACAGAGCGTCCAAATAGAGCATGAAGATTGAGCTGACGAAGAACGAGAGCTTTTCCCTTCTCTAACGCTTTCTCATCGGAAAATTGAGTAAGGACGTAAGACCATTTCCAATTGAGAATTTTCTCCCATTCATTTTTAAGCAATGTATCCATTAACTCTTTCGTGCCTGGACTGTTTAAAAATTTAAGAATTTCCGGCTGAATTTTATCTTCTAACGTCGTGTTGCCAAGGATCATTTGCAACATACTTCCGAGCTTGCCCCACTCTGATAAAAAATCGTCCGTCATTTTTTTGATTCGTTGTCGACCTTCTAAGCTAGAGAAATAATCGACTCCTTTATGAATGATATAATCCGATACTTCAGGAATCTTCACTTCGATTTTATCAATCCATTCAACAGGAAGAGATTCTCCAACGGTTTGATCAATATAGAAGCCTTTCATGTGACGGTACTTCTTATCAATCCATTGCTCTACCCATTGCTCTGCTTTCTGCTCCGCTCCGTGAAAATGTACTTTTTCTAAAACTTCAGAAACCGTCTTATCCGAAGCAAGGAACGGCTTTGCCTCCTGTTGTAAAAGGGACACAATGTCTTTTTGAAAATCAGGGTGGCTTAATTTACGCTCAATACTTTCCGGTGTTAATAAATATTGAGCGACCATCTTGCCAAGCTGCTCTGCAAGCTCGCCTCGCCTTTTCGGAATTAATCCCGGTGTAAATGGCAGTTGCCACTTCCCTATGTAAAGCGGACGATAAGGATGAAACAGCATTTTAATCGCAATGGAGTTCGTGACCGCTCCAATGACCGCTCCAATGACGATCATAAATAATACTAACAAAAAGAAATTCATTTTCCTGTTCACCTGCCAAATGTTCATCACCGATTCCAATCGGTTCTTTCATTATAAATTTATTTAGCGAATTTTAGCAAATATTGTTCACTATAAAATGACTGAATAAAAAACCTCATTATGCACAAATTAATGGTAAAGGAGGTTTTTTTTTATGAAGAAAAAAGATGTGGAATTTTCCTTCCTCCCAGATACTCAGTTTGAAGGAAAAGATAAAGCCTTTTTAGACGTCGATCGGATGATCAATGAAGGACTTTCTGGAGGGTCTGTTCATATGAGAGAAGACGAGATCACTTCTAATATTGACGAGGCACATATGTTCATTGACGAAACGCCTCCTAGAGCATAAAAAAAGCTGTCCTATAAGTGCCTGACGCCGAAAGTTGGTGTCTGGCACTCGTTTTTAGACAGCTTTATCTGCTTTTGACAATCATATTCACTGCTTCTTGAATCGCATCTTCCGCATTTTGACCTTTTTCATTCGCTTCACGAATGCAACTTTCAAGGTTTTTAGCAACGATTAATCCAATAGAGCGATCAACCGCTGAGCGAATCGCTGATAATTGGGTAACGACTTCCTTACAATGCTTTTCTTCTTCCATCATTTTAATTACGCCACGAATTTGTCCTTCAATACGTCGCAATCTATTAGTGACTTCACGATTATGATCCATGTTTCTCCACCTCGTTCAACATACTCTGTAACAATTATAGCATAGAGCTTGAAAAAACGCCTTTTTAATCAGAATAACAACAGGTAAAAATTACCGATCAATACAAATGAATAAACCGTAAAAAAGAAAACATAATAGTAGTACAAGCAGCAAGCCACTCACATTAATGGGCTCACCAGATAGTCTGGCCTCTAAAAAAGGACTGGTGCAATTCCAGTGGCCCAACCAAAAATCATACAACAGGAGATGACAAACATGACAAACGCAAATCGTAACAACCAATTACTAGTTGCAGGAGCACAACAAGCTATCGACCAAATGAAGTATGAAATCGCTTCTGAGTTCGGTGTAAACCTTGGTCCAGATTCAACTGCACGCTCTAACGGTTCTGTTGGTGGAGAAATTACGAAGCGTCTAGTAGCAATGGCTCAACAACAAATGGGCAGCTACCAACAAAAATAACCATTTTACAACTTCATATTTATGGCTAGAGCCCTTGAATTCTTTCAAGGGCTCATCTTATTTTTTCAAATGAACCATTTCGATTGGATTCACCCATTTATCATATTGATCTGCAGTTAAATGTCCTGTTTCCATCGCTGCCTCTTTTAACGTTAATCCTTTACTATGAGCAAGCTTGGCAATCCCAGCTGCTTTTTCATAACCAATATGCGGATTCAATGCTGTGACAAGCATTAATGAACGTTCCATTAGCTCCTTAATAACAGTTTCATTCGCTTCCATTCCTTGCATGCATTTTTCATCAAAGGAACGAATCCCATCTGCTAGTAAGCGAATCGACTGAAGCATGTTATAAATAATAACCGGCTTAAACACATTTAACTCAAAATTCCCTTGGCTCGCTGCAAAGCCGATCGTTGCATCATTTCCAAACACTTGAACAGCGACCATCGTTAACGCTTCACTTTGGGTTGGATTGACTTTTCCTGGCATAATCGAACTACCTGGTTCATTAGCTGGAATCGTAATTTCTCCAATTCCGCTTCTCGGCCCGCTCGCCAACCAACGAACATCATTAGCGATCTTCATCATATCGGCTGCAAGTGCCTTCAATGCTCCATGCACATAAACGATTTCATCATGACTCGTTAGCGCATGAAATTTATTATTAGATGACCGAAAAGAAAAACCTGTTTGCTTGCGTAACTGTTCAGCTACTTTTCGTCCAAAGGAAGGGTCAGCATTAATACCTGTACCAACCGCCGTTCCACCAATCGCTAAATTTAACAAATAAGCTTGTGATTGCTTTATCATTTTAGTACTTCTTTTCACCATCGTTCGCCATCCGGAAATCTCTTGTCCTAACGTTAAAGGTGTGGCGTCTTGCAAATGTGTACGACCAATCTTGATCATGTCCATGTATTGTTCTTCTTTTTGCTTTAATGTTCGATTTAACTGCTTTAAAGAAGGCTTTAAACGTTTTTCAATCTCTGCATAAGCAGCAATATGCATCGCAGTCGGAAAGGTATCATTTGAGCTTTGTGACATATTTACATCATCATTCGGATGAACCCAGCCTTCTTTGCTAGCTAATTCATTGCTTCTTCTCGCAATCACTTCATTCACGTTCATATTCGACTGCGTACCACTTCCTGTTTGCCAGACGACGAGCGGAAAATGTTCATCCCACCGGCCGGTTAAAATTTCATCGCAAGCTTTTGTAATCACCTGTGCTTTTTCTTTTGATAATTTTTTCAGCTCTCGATTAACAATTGCAGCCGCTTTTTTCAAATGAGTGAAGGCATAAATCATTTCAGTCGGCATTCGCTCAATCCCAATTCGAAAATTTTCCTTACTACGCTGCGTTTGCGCTCCCCAATATTTATCTGCTTCCACTTTCACTTCACCTAAAGTATCTCTTTCTACTCGATACTGCATATCAATTCCCCTCTCTGTAAACTTTACCCCTATCACTTTTCCCTCTTTTCCCAAAAAACATTCACGTTGGTAAAAGAAAAAAGAAGGCCTCCACATAGAGACCTTCCTTCGTTTGATCACTGCTGTTCGTATGCAGCAATTTCTGCTTCTAAATTCAATGTGACAGCAATTTCATCCCAACCGTTTAATAGCATCTCTTTCCAATAAGGATTGATGTCAAATGACGATTCAAAGCCATTTTGATCGGTAATGCTCTGCTCTTTTAAATCAATGAACAAGCGATATTCTAGCTGTTCAGCTTTTTTCATAAGCGTTTGGACTTCATCCTCTGTTAAACGAATCGCTAAAATGCCATTTTTGACACAGTTATTATAAAAGATATCCGCAAAACTTGGAGCAATAACGACGCGGAATCCATAGTCTAGCAATGCCCAAGGTGCATGCTCACGCGAGGATCCACAGCCAAAATTTTCTCCAGCCACTAATATTTCTGCCTGCTCATATTGCGGTTGGTTCATGACAAAATCGGCTTTTTTCACACCGTCATCATCAAAACGCCAGTGATAGAAAACAAATTGTCCAAAACCTTGACGCTCGATTCTCTTTAAAAACTGCTTCGGGATAATTTGATCGGTATCAACATTTACACGATTGAGAGGGCAGACAACACCATTAAATTGATTGATTACTTTCATTTCATTCTCTCCCTTATTGTTGTACGCCTACTAATTGGCGTACATCTGTAAATTTACCAGTCACCGCAGCTGCAGCCGCCATTGTCGGACTCACAAGATGCGTTTTCGCTCCATTTCCTTGGCGCCCTTCAAAGTTGCGGTTAGATGTCGATGCGCAACGCTTGCCTGACGGAACAATATCATCATTCATTGCTAAACACATACTACATCCGGATTCGCGCCATTCAAAGCCAGCTTCAGTAAAAATTTTGTCCAAACCTTCTGACTCTGCCACTTGTTTCACCGCTTGCGAGCCTGGTACAACAATCGCTGTTACACCTTGTTGTACCTTACGTCCTTTCGCCACTTCTGCAGCTGCTCGTAAATCACTGATGCGCGAATTCGTACAAGAACCGATAAAAACATAGTCAACTGGAATATCTGCTAATTTCGTTCCTGCTGCTAGCCCCATGTAATCTAACGCTCTTGCGACGGACTCTTGATCCGCAGCACGTTCAAAATCATTTGGATTTGGAACTGCAGCACTAATGCCGCTACCCATAGAAGGGTTTGTTCCCCATGTCACTTGCGGTTCAATGTCTTCTCCATTGATCTCAAATGTTTTGTCATACACAGCGCCTTCATCTGTCGCAAGCGCTAACCATGTCTGCGCTAATTGCTCAAATTCTTCTCCTTCAGGAACGTGACGACGACCTTTTAAGTATTCGACCGTTTTTTTATCTGGACTAATCAGCCCGGCACGTGCACCTGCTTCAATAGACATGTTACAAACGGTCATTCGCTCTTCCATTGACAAATCGCGAATCGCTTCACCGGTATATTCCATAATATAGCCTGTCCCAGCATTGACTCCGTATTTGGCAATGACCGCTAAAATCAAATCTTTCGCTGTTACTCCGAAACCAAGCTTGCCGTTAATTTTAATTTGTAGCGTTTTCGGTCTTGCTTGCCACAGTGTTTGAGTCGCCAAAACGTGCTCGACTTCACTGGTGCCAATTCCAAACGCTAACGCCCCGAAAGCTCCATGTGTAGACGTGTGACTGTCTCCACAAACAATTGTTTTTCCTGGTTGCGTTAATCCAAGCTCTGGCCCAATGACATGCACAATTCCTTGATCTGGATGATCAATGTCTGAAAGCTCTACTTCAAACTCTTTACAGTTTTTCTCTAACGTTTCCATTTGCGTTTTGGAAACAGGATCTTTCACGATGTGACGGTTAACAGTTGGTACGTTATGATCCATCGTGGCATACGTTAAATCGGGACGACGAACTTTACGATTGTTCATGCGCAACCCTTCAAATGCTTGTGGAGAAGTGACTTCATGAACTAAATGAAGATCGATATATAAAAGATCTGGTTTCCCCTCTTCTCTATGCACGATATGTTTTTCCCATATTTTTTCAATAATTGTTTTCGGTGTCATAACTAGCCCCCCCACTGGCTTTTTTTTAAAAAAGAGGGATTCCTGCAACGAGGAATCCACCTATGTTTCTTACATATAAGCACCCATAATTGACGAAATAGCTGATCCTTCTTCTACTCGTTGAACAATCAACTCAATCATTTGATCAGTGCCAACGACTGTTCCACCCTCAATTTGCAAATCACTCGTACGGTAACCGGCATTTAACACTTCTTGTACCGCTTGTTCGATCGATTCTGCTTCCTCACGAAGATTGAACGAATATTTCAACATCAATGCCGCTGATAAAATCATCGCCATCGGATTCGCTTTATTTTGTCCAGCAATATCAGGAGCTGATCCGTGCACCGGCTCATATAAACCGAAGCCATCGGCACGTAAGCTAGCGGATGGAAGCATGCCCAATGAACCGGTGATCATTGATGCTTCGTCGCTTAAAATATCGCCAAATAAGTTTTCTGTCACAACGACATCGAAATCTTTCGGACGGCTTACAAGTTTCATCGCCGCAGCATCCACGTACATATGCTCAACTTCTACTTGTGGATAAAGTTTCGCTTTCTCATTAACAATTTCACGCCACATGCGGCTAGATTCTAGCACATTCGCTTTATCTACGGACGTCAGTTTCTTTTGACGTACAACCGCTAGTTCAAACGCTTGATCGACGATACGTTCAATTTCTTCTCTCGTATATTGAAGTGTATCGACAACGACGTCTTGATGTTCTCCTCGACGTTCACTTGGCTTTCCGAAATATAAGCCGCCTGTCAATTCACGAACAATCATTAAGTTCACACCTTCTGCAATTTCAGGTTTAAGTGGCGAAGATTGCAGTAATGTTTGAAAAGCAAGGACTGGACGTAAATTAGCGAAAAGACCAAGTTCTTTACGAATGGCTAACAACCCGCGCTCCGGACGGATATGAGAAGGTAAATGATCCCACTTTGGCCCACCTACCGCTCCAAGTAGAACAGCGTCACTTCTTTTACAAAGATCAAGCGTTTCTGTCGGAAGAGGTGTGTTAGAAGCGTCAATCGCTGCTCCTCCAATTTCACCGTATTCAATCTCGAATTCATGACCGAATCGTTGACCGATCGCTGCTAAAACAGAAGTGGCTCCTTTCACAATTTCTCGGCCAACTCCATCTCCAGGTAATACTGCAATTTTCTTTTTCACGTTAACCCCTCCGTTACATCAAATGTGAGCTTTTTGTATATCTTGTTGTTGCGCTTCAATCGTCAATACTCGATTCACAGCGTTTAAGTAAGCGCGCGCCGAAGCTTCAAGAACATCTTGTGCCATTCCTCGACCGCTTGATTCGATTCCGTTATAATTCACGCGTACATACACTTCAGCTAGAGCATCACGGCCACCGCTAACTGAATTAATTTTGTAGTCATGCAATTTCACTGGACCTTTTAATAGACGCTCTAATGTGTTATAAATTGCTTCTACACTTCCTGAGCCTGTTGCTGCTTCTGTGACGTTCTGACCGTCTGGCAAAGTGGCTGAAATAGTGGCCGTTGGAATATTTTCTGTTCCATACTGAACTTGGATCGTATTTAAAACGTAGTGGCTCACATCAACGGCTTCCGTCTGCTTATCAGCTAAGATGGAGAATAAATCTTCATCGGTAATTTCTTTTTTCTTATCAGCTAAGTCTTTAAATGTTTGGAATGCTTCATTTAACTTGTCATCAGCTAATTCAAAACCAAGCTCAATCGCTTTATTTTTAAATGCATGACGACCAGAGTGTTTGCCAAGCACTAATTTATTTGATTTCACACCGATCAATTCTGGTGTAATAATTTCGTACGTTGTTTTCTCCTTCAGCACACCATCTTGGTGAATACCAGATTCATGAGCGAAAGCATTGTCACCAATCACTGCTTTATTAGCCGGAACAATCATACCTGTTAACTTGCTAACTAAATTACTTGTACGCTTAATTTCATCTAGCTTCATATTCGTTGAAGCTTTGTAAAAATCATTGCGAATGTGAAGAGCAACAGCTACTTCTTCAAGCGCCACGTTTCCAGCACGCTCACCGATTCCGTTAATTGTGCCTTCTACCTGTCCTGCTCCAGCTTCAATAGCTGCTAATGAGTTTGCTGTTGCCATTCCTAAGTCGTCATGGCAATGAGCGGATAAAATCGCTTTGTCGATATTCGATACGTTTTCTCGTAAATACGTAAAGATCTGTTTAATTTCTTGCGGCGTAATGTAACCGACTGTATCTGGAATATTAACAACGGTTGCTCCTGCATCAATAACCGCTTCTGTAACACGAGCTAGAAAATCAAGCTCTGTCCGACATGCGTCCTCCGCTGAAAATTGAACTTTAGCAAATTTTTGTTTCGCATATTTAACAGCTTCGACCGCACGTTCAACCACTTCATCTTTGCTCATCTTCAACTTAAATTCGCGGTGAATCGGTGAAGTAGCAAGGAAAACATGGATTCTTGGCTCAGCCGATTGCTTTAACGCTTCCCAAGTGGCATCAATATCTTTTTGATGCGAACGAGCAAGACCTGTTACTGAACTATTTTTAATTGTGTTAGCAATTAATTGAACGGCTTCTAGATCGCCTCTTGAAGCGGCAGGAAAGCCCGCTTCAATGACATCTACTCCTAATCGTTCTAATTGCTTGGCGATCTCTAACTTTTCAATGGTATTTAAGTTGACACCCGCTGATTGTTCCCCATCTCTTAACGTTGTGTCAAAGATCTCAATCTTGCGCACCAGCCGTCACTTCCTTCTTCGATTGTTTTTTGACAAATGGCATCATTTCGCGAAGCTCGCGTCCCACCACTTCAATCGGATGTTGTTTTTCACTTTCATTGATCGCTGTGAATTCTGGACGATTCAATTGGTTCTCTAACAACCAACCTTTCGCAAATTTTCCAGTTTGAATATCTGTTAATACATCTTTCATACGCGCTTTTGTTTCAGCTGTAACGACGCGAGGTCCGGAGACGAAATCGCCCCATTGTGCGGTATCAGAAATGGAATATCTCATGCCTTCAAGTCCACCTTCGTACATTAAGTCAACGATTAATTTCAACTCATGTAAACACTCGAAGTAAGCGACTTCTGGTTGGTATCCAGCTTCGATTAACGTTTCAAATCCAGCTTTTACTAAAGCAGATGCACCACCGCAAAGTACGGCTTGCTCACCGAATAGATCCGTTTCTGTTTCTTCTTTAAATGTTGTTTCGATAATACCAGCACGGCCTGCTCCCACACCTCTAGCGTAAGCAAGAGCGATATCTTTCGCTTGACCTGTTACATCTTGATAAATACCGATTAACGCTGGAACTCCAGCACCTTCAGTATATGTGCGGCGAACTAAGTGACCTGGTCCTTTTGGTGCAGCTAAAAATACGTCTACATCCGCTGGTGGTACGATTTGATTGAAATGAACATTAAACCCATGAGCGAATGCTAATGCTTTTCCTGCTGTTAACTCAGGCTCGATTTCATTTTTGTATACCGCTGTTTGGTACTCATCTGGAAGTAAGATCATGATTAAATCTGCTTCTGCGCTTGCTTCACGTACAGATTTCACATCGAAACCGTCTGTTTCTGCTTGATCCCAAGACTTTCCTGGTCTTAAACCAACAACTACATCTACGCCGCTTTCACGAAGGTTTTGCGCATGTGCGTGACCTTGAGAACCATATCCGATGATTGCTACCTTTTTGTTTGCTAATACCGCTTCGTTAATATCTCCGTTATAATATACTTTTGCCATTTTTCATCATCCTCCGAAAATTTAGTTAATTTTATTTTAAAATAGAGTATTGCTTCATTTCAGTGACTTGCTTTTGTGAGCCGCGTGTAAGTGCTGTTTGCCCAGTTCTTGACAAGTCTTTAATGCCATATGGACGGAGCAGCTCAATCATCGATTCAATTTTCTCGAAATTGCCTACTACTTGAATCGTGACGCTATCTCTTGCGACGTCAATAATCGTTGCCCGGAAAGGCTCGATAATGACGTTAATTTCAGCGCGAGTTTGTGGTGTGGTCATCACTTTAATGAGAGCTAGCTCACGCGATACAATCGCTAAGTCGGTAATATCTGTTACTTTTAATATATCAATTTGCTTATTTAATTGCTTTAACACCTGTTCAATCGTTCGCTCATCTTCTACATGAACGATGACTGTCATCTTAGAGATCCCATCTGTTTCAGTTGGACCGACTGTAATGCTTTCAATGTTAAATTGCCTTTTTGTAAATAAGCCAGTAATTCTGTTCAAAACACCACTTTGATTAAGAACAGTAACCGTTACAATGCGTTTCATGGTCTCACCCCAATCATTTCATGAAGTCCTTTTCCTGGCGCAATCATTGGATAAACTTTTTCTTTCGACTTAATACGGAAATCAATGAGTACCGATTGACGATCATTTAATGTTTCTTGTAACACTTTCTCTGCCTCTTCTTCCGTCGAAACAGAATAACCACGGATGCCATACGATTCTGCTAACTTTACAAAATCAGGCTGACACGGAAGAAGTGATTGCGAATACCTTTCTTCATAGAACGTTTCCTGCCACTGTCGAACCATTCCTAATGCTTGGTTGTTAAAAATCATAATCTTAACAGGTAAGTTCAACTCAGCAATCAAACCTAGCTCCTGCAATGTCATTTGGAAACCAGCATCTCCAGCAATGGCTACTACTGTATCATCTGGATAGGCAATCTGAGCACCAATCGCTGCTGGGAAACCAAATCCCATCGTGCCAAGCCCTCCAGATGTGATCCAGCGATTCGGTTTATTAAAGCCATAATATTGCGCCGTCCACATTTGATGCTGTCCAACATCCGTCGTAACAATGGCATCCCCATTTGTGATCTTATGGATCATTTCAGTTAAACGTTGAGGAGAAATACCCTCTTCATTGTCCGAATGCCATAATGGATATTCCTGTTTATTCTTCTGTAGCTTACTGATCCACTCTTTCGCATCAGGAGCGATTAATTCTAATGAAAGCAGCTTTTTCAACGCTTCTTTCGTATCGGCAACAAT
Source organism: Bacillaceae bacterium SAS-127 (assembly GCA_002261155.1). Lineage (GTDB taxonomy): Bacteria > Bacillota > Bacilli > Bacillales > Domibacillaceae > Bacillus_CE. The sequence goes on from NKXN01000082.1 coordinate 14,252, forward strand.
CGGAATCTTCGTTTCCACATTTTTTCCGATCTCTGCTGGATCAATATCAATATGAGCGACTGTTGCATACTTCGCAAAATGCTGTAAATTCCCTGTTAAACGATCGTCAAATCTAGCACCAATGTTAATTAACAAGTCACTTTCATACATCGCCATATTGGCTGTGTACGTTCCATGCATGCCTCCCATACCAAGAAATAATCGATGATCGGATGGGAAAGAACCTAAACCTAGCAATGTATTGGCAACAGGAATATTCATTTCTTCTGCAAACGTTAATAATTCTTCCGTTGCTCCTCCGTGTAACACTCCAGCACCTGCTAAAATAACAGGCTTTTTCGCTTCAGCTAATGCATCAACTAATTTCTTCACTTGTAAAACGTTTGGCGTCAAGTTCGGCTGATAACCTGGTAAATTGATTTCTGTCGCAAATTCTGGCTCGATCATCGTCGTGGCGATATCTTTAGGAATATCAATTAATACGGGACCTGGTCTTCCTGTTGTCGCGATATGAAAGGCTTCACGAATAATTCGCGGCAATTCTTTTAAATCTCTCACTTGGTAATTATGCTTTGTAATTGGCATCGTAATTCCGATCACATCAGCTTCTTGGAAAGCATCAGACCCGATCACAGTCGTTGCTACTTGACCAGTGAAAATGACTAATGGCAGAGAATCCATTAACGCATCGGTAATCCCTGTCACAAGATTCGTTGCCCCTGGACCTGATGTCGCAATGACAACGCCTGGCTTACCTGAAACTCTCGCATAGCCTTCTGCTGCATGAATGGCTGCCTGCTCATGTCGAGCTAAAATGTGACGAATAGGATTTTTGTATAGAGCATCATAAAGCGGAAGAACAGCTCCTCCCGGATAACCAAATACGACCTCTACGTTTTCTTTTTTCAGCGTTTCTATAAACAGCTCTGCCCCATTCATCGTCTCTTTTACTAGCTTCGTCTCCGCCTTTACTTTTGGACTCATTTTATTCCCCTCCAAATAGTTGTTTTATTCCCTAATTTGTAAGAGTGACTAGCTTTTTCAAAGAAAAGAAAACAACAAGAAAAGCCCTCCTCACCCTTACGCCTACTAATCCGATAAGCGCAGGGGTGAAAAGAGCTTTTCTTTCCACGGTACCACCCTGGTTTATGGTACTTTTACAAATACCACCTCATGGACAATGATTCATTGTCCTTTTTGATAACGAGTAGTAGCTACTCGACCGATCCTACTAGCGAACGTTCAGATCAGCACTCAGAGGGGATGTCGTTGTAAGAGGTATTACCGGGTCTCAGCTCTAACCGGCTCTCTGTGAAATACGGATTCTAACAACTTTTTCCTCGTCAACATTTTCATTATTATATTTTCATAATTCCACCCGTGCTAGCGGAAGTCACTAATTTAGAATATCTAGCTAAATAGCCTTTTTTAATCTTTGGCTCCGGTTGAACGAAATTCTTCTTTCTTTCAGCCAGTTCCTCTTCCGTAATCACGACATTTAACGTTCGATTCGGAAGGTCGATAATGATTTGATCCCCATTTTCAATGAAAGCAATTGGACCGCCTTCAGCTGCCTCAGGAGAGACGTGACCGATGGAAATTCCTCTTGATGCTCCAGAAAATCTTCCGTCTGTCATTAGAGCAACTTTCTTCTCTAATCCACGACCAGCGATAGCAGCTGTTGGAGCGAGCATTTCCGGCATCCCTGGACCACCTTTTGGTCCTTCATAGCGAATGACAACGACATGCCCTTCTTTCACAGTGCCATTATTGATTCCTTCAAGCGCCTCATCTTGAGATTCAAATACGATTGCTTCACCCACTAATGTTTTAATCGAAGGATCAACAGCTCCCACTTTAATCACTCCACCGTCAGGAGCCAAATTTCCGTATAGGATGGACAGTCCACCCACAGGACTATAAGGATTGTCACTTCGTCGGATAACAGCATCATTCGTAATCTCAGCATCTTGCACATTTTCATACACTGATTTTCCAGTGATGGTGATGCGCTCCTTATTTATGGCACCAATCTTACATAATTCATTTATAATCGCACTAATTCCGCCTGCTTCATGAACGTCCTGCATCGTATAATCAGATGCTGGGCTTATTTTGGATAAGTACGGAACTCTTTTGGCAATTTCATTAATTCGATTGAGGTCATATTCAATTTCCGCTTCATTCGCAATAGCTAACGTATGAAGAACCGTATTTGTCGATCCTCCCATTGCCATGTCAAGAGCGAACGCATCATCGATAGCCTCTTTCGTAACAATATCTCTTGGCTTCACATCATTTTTGACCATGTCCATCAAATGCTTAACTGCTTGCTTAATGAGCTTATGTCGTTCATCCGATGTGGCTACGATCGTCGCATTTCCTGGTGGTGTTACACCTAACATTTCCATTAAAGAGTTCATGGAATTGGCCGTAAACATCCCCGAACAGGACCCGCATGTCGGACAAGCACTAGACTCGATTTCTAACAACTCTTCGGCTGACATTTTCCCAGATAAGTGGGCGCCTACTCCTTCAAAAACAGAAACGAGAGAGAGTGGCTTTCCAGCCTGTGTTTTCCCACCTTCCATCGGTCCACCTGAGACGAACACGGAAGGGACATTTGTTCTAACAGCGGACATTAACATCCCCGGTGTGATCTTATCACAGTTTGGAATATAGAATACTCCATCAAACCAATGAGCGTTGATCACTGTTTCTGCCGCATCGGCAATTAATTCTCTACTCGGAAGCGAATATCTCATGCCAATGTGACCCATTGCAATACCGTCATCTACTCCAATCGTATTGAATTCAAACGGTACGCCTCCCGCTTCACGAATGGCTTCTTTCACTACTTCAGCAAATTTGTTTAAATGAACGTGTCCAGGAATAATATCGATGTATGAGTTACACACCCCAATGAATGGTTTGTGCAAATCTTCTGTTTTCACTCCCGCTGCATAAAGTAAGCTGCGGTGTGGTGCACGATCAATTCCTTTCTTTATCATGTCACTGCGCATCGTATCTCCTCCAGGTGTCATAAAGCTACATGTACATTGCAACAAGTTGAAAAATCATTTCACTTATTTTGAATAGCACCATTTATCTAGCTAATCTGAAAATTAAGTTTATGTTGAGGTCAATCATATCTTGCTTTTCTCTATTGGTCAACACCTTTTATTAAATTTTTAGACTATTATAATTATTGGGTGCTTATGCATAAAAAATGGAATCGCTTACAAGCTTGAAGGCATAAGGTTTTGATTTTTTTCGGCATGAAGTTTTTTTATTTATTCAGCTAATAAAAAAAGCGCCAAATAATCGGCGCTTTAAAAAAGTTCATTCCATTTTTCAATTAATTGGTCAATCAAACCTTTCTTTTCTTCTTTCTTTGGCGTTTCTTCAATTTCGTTGACATCGAATGATGCTTGTTCGATATGCGGTGAAATTTCAGTCATCATTTCTTTAAACAACGGAACCACTCCCTCTGAGCTATTAGCGGTTAAATAATGCTCCGTACTCACCGCCTCGACACCTACCCAAACGGTCCCTACGATGCTCGGTGTGTAACCGACGAACCACTGATCTTTCGTTCCATTGATCCCTTCAATCGGCACTTGAGTAGAGCCTGTTTTACCTGCAAGATCCATTCCAGGGATACGTGCTTTCTGGCCAGACCCTCGCTCTACTACATTTAAAAGCATGGCTGTCATTTCATCAGTGACTTCCTTCGACGTCACTTCTACTTCTTTCGGACCCCATTTTGGAGTAACTTGTCCATCTGGTCCGATGATTTTACGAATGAAGAACGTTTCTTTACGCACTCCATCGTTTGGAAACGTTGTGTAAGCTTCTGCAAGGTGTAACGGAGAGATTCCTTTCGTCATCCCACCTAGCGCAATGCTTAAATTTTTATCTTCCTTCTCAAACGGAATCCCGAAACGCTCGAGCGCGTTTAATCCTTTCGACAAGCCCATTTGATCTAATAGCCAAACAGTCGGTACATTTAATGATTTTTCAACCGCGCGATACATTGGCACTTCTCCGCGATATTGGTTATCATAATTTGTCGGCTCATAGTCGCCAAACTTCATCAGCTCGTCTTTTAACATTGAATCACGGTCATAGCCTTCTTCTATAGCCGGAGTAAACACCGCTAATGGCTTGATCGTAGAACCTGGAGAAGTTCTCATTTGCGTCGCATAGTTAAAACCTCTAAACACATGCTCTCCACGTCTACCAATAATAGCGACAACTCCTCCACTGTTCGGATCGACAAATACAGCTGCACTTTGTGATGGATCACCACTCACATCTTTAGGGAACAACCAGTCTTTTTTATATACATTTTCGAGACCTGCTTGCACATTTTGATCCATCGCAGTATAAATTTTGTAACCTTTTGTTAAAAGTTCATCTTGAGTAAGTCCAAAGCGCTTAATTGCTTCGTTAATGACGGCATCTGCATAATGTGGATATTTCCCTTTTAAAGGGTCCCCACTTTTATCTTCTAAAGAGATTTCTTCATACTTTGCTTCCTGAGCTTCTTCACTTGTGATAAAGCCATACTTCACCATTTGATCGAGAACGACATTTCTTCTTGCGATTGATTTGTCCATGTTCTTGTATGGATCTAATACGGAAGGAGCTTTTATCACGCCTGCAAGTAAAGCTGATTCACTTAACGTCAACTCACTTACATCTTTTCCAAAGTACTTTTTCGATGCATTTTGAACGCCCCATGACCCGCTTCCGAAATAAATCGTATTCAAGTACATCTCCAAAATCTCTTTTTTTGTATATACTTTTTCAATTTCTATTGCTAAAAATAGTTCTTCAATTTTACGTTTATACGTTCTCTCGGGCGACAGCAGAGCATTTTTCGTTAGCTGCTGTGTAATGGTACTGCCCCCTTGAAGCGTCCCTGTAGATAATAAATTTTTAAAGAAAGCCCGTCCCATTCCCCTTAAATCAAACCCGTTATGCTCATAAAAACGATGATCTTCAATTGAAATGACGGCTTCTTGCAAATGCTCAGGCATTTTTTTAATCGGCACACTATCCGAGCGATTAGCGGATAGCTTACTTGCTTTCTCTCCATCGACATCATATAAAATTGTAGACTGAGATAACCCACGTTTTAATGATTCAACATCAGCCGACTTCATAAAATATACAACAAACCCTAAAAATAACAAGACAAAAACCGCTACTAATAAAATCGTGATTTGCGTTAAATGAAACTTCTTCCATTTATCGCCTATAAATTGAATACCTTTCTTCATTACCTTATTCATTCCCGTATTCCTTTCCTCCTGGAAAAGCTTAATTCCTTGTTTTGCATAAGCTTATTGTAAAGATAATCATCAAGATTGCAACGAAAATGCATACCTAAACTTGAACTAGTATAGCATTGTTCATAAAGTAATAATAACGTTACGATGAAAGGGTGTTCCTTGTGGCAACAACTATTGTGCTTCTTAGACGACGAGACTTACGATTGCATGATAACCCAGCGCTATACTATGCAGCAAAAAAAGGAGAGGTATTGCCTGTCTTTGTACTAGATGACACAACGACGGATCAACAAAGCAGCGCTCAAAATTGGTGGCTCTATCGTTCCTTAGAGCAATTTACGACTAACTTTAAAGCTATCGGTGGCGAACTCATCATTCGACGCGGAGACACACGAACCATTATTTTAGAGTTAATCAAACAAACATCTGCTCAAGCTGTGTTTTGGAATAGATGCTATGAACCAACTGTGTACATAAAAGATCAACAGCTCGCCAAGCAGTTAGATCAAATGGGAATGGTGATGCAAACATTTGAAAGCCAACTGTTGCTCTCTCCTTGGAAAACAAAAAAAGCGGATGGTATGCCTTATAAAGTATTTACATCCTTTTATAAAAATTTACAAAAACAAGAGATCCATCGGCCTTTGCCAGCTTTATCATCTATTTCAATGGCAAGAGTCGACGTTCTAAGTTTGCCGATGGCCGAACTAGATCTGTTACCCACGAGTAACTGGACGAAGAAGTTGGAGCGTCATTGGGATGTTCGTGAACAAGCCGCCTTGGACAAGTTACAACAGTTTACGGAGCGCTCGTTAATTCATTATAAAGACGAGCGAGACTATCCGGCAGTTGCTAGGCATTCCGCTCTTTCTCCGTATTTAGCCACTGGATTATTATCAGCGCGGACGGTCTATTACCATGTGCTAGAGTGTGACATATATGGCGAAGCATTCCTTCGACAGCTTGCTTGGCGAGAATTTTCATGGCATGTGCTGTTTCATTTCCCTGAGTCTCTCCATCAGCCTTTAAATGAAAAATTTAGCTCTTTTCGCTGGGACAATGACAAAACGTTGCTTGATTTGTGGAAAAAGGGAAAAACGGGTTATCCGCTCGTAGATGCTGGCATGAGAGAATTGTGGGAAACCGGCTTTATGCATAACCGAGTTCGCATGCTTGCCGCTAGTTTTTTAACGAAGCATTTGCTCATTCATTGGGAAAAAGGAGCCGATTGGTTTTTCGATACACTCGTCGATGCCGATTTAGCGAATAATACGATGGGCTGGCAATGGGCAGCTGGCACCGGTGCGGATGCGGCTCCATATTTCCGCGTTTTCAATCCTGTACTCCAAGGAAAGAAATTTGATGAAGAAGGCGAATATGTAAAACGCTGGGTTCCAGAACTGAAGTTGCTTCCGGCTAAATATATTCATGAGCCTCATAAAGCACCAGAAAATGTGTTACGAGCGGCTCATATTACGATCGGTAAAGATTATCCTGCTCCGATTGTTGATCATAAAGCCGCACGCACTCGAGCACTAGGGCGCTATGATGAAGTAAAGAAAAAGTGACACAAAAAAACCGGCGGTCCATCACCGTCGGCTTCCTTATTGAGAAAAATTAATTTGTTTTCTTTGTCTGATCTTCTTCGTCTTCCATAACGCCCTTCATGCCGCGTTTAAACTCGTGAAGTGTTTGCCCTGCTGCTTTTCCAAGCTGAGGAAGCTTTGAAGGTCCAAAAAGCAATAACGCCACAATCACAATAATAGCAACTTCTCCAAAACCAAGGTTCATCGTTTTTATCCCCTTTTGCTGAAAATGAAGTTTAACGAATTCATTATACATAAAAAAAAACATTTTGAAAATAATCAATAGGCAAATCTGCTTTTTCTGTCATACTTAGGCATTCCAATGAGTTGTCATGGATTCCCACTTCACTGTTTGTTACTATTATATTAAAAAGACTGGAGGATTTTATGGAAAAGAAGTTGCAAGAGCTAGATGAGGAAACGTTATTTATCGTTTCCCAAACATTTAAAGCTTTATCAGATCCAACGAGATTACGGATTTTAAATTTACTATTTACTGGTGAACACTCAGTAAATGAAATTGCTGAGAACTTATCCTTACTACAATCTACCGTTTCACACCAACTGAGGTTTTTAAAAAATTTACGGCTCGTAAAATATCGCAGAGCAGGAACGACCTTATATTATTCCCATGACGATGAGCATGTCATCGATCTACTCTGCCAAGCGATTGAGCATGCTAAACATCATTAACTCCCATCATAAAAAGTTCGCTAAACAATGATGTTGATTTTGATGATTACTTTTTCAAATAAAGGGTAGAAAAGAAATAGCATGATGTCAAAGGGGCTTATATTTATGCATACACAACATATCCTATTTCTTTCACCCGTCAATCATTTGAGTATCATGGCTGAAGGCTGGGCATCTAAATTACATGCCCCAACGTCAACGTTCATCAGTGCTTCTTACTTTCACGCCAGCGAAGATCACCTCCCAATTTTAGCTATGCGAGAAGTGAATATTGATATTTCTCATTTACAAGCGAAACCCTTGACTCCCGAGCTATTAAAGGAGGCAGATTTAGTGATCGCTATTTATGATTTTAATCGAGACGAGCAGCTAGATATCCCTCCCTTTGATCAAAAAAACATTCTTCAATGGAATATCCCTAATCCTTCATATGTTCAAGAACCTATTGATAAATGGGTTACTTATCAAGTTATTTGTGATACATTGGCTGGCTATGTGAAAGGGTTAAAACAATATATAACGTGACTGCACTGAAAATAGGGAAGGCTCTTCTTAATGAGCCTTCCCTATTTTCATAAATATTTCCGTTGCATTTTATTACCACTATAGCAAAATACGACTTCCCGATCTTCCACAACCGTTTCTAAATGAACCGCTCTTCCCCAAAGAGTATATACATACGGCAATACCTTCTCTAAATATTTTAAATCAAGTTCAATTCCTTCATACGAATGCTTTAAATATAATTCACCTGATTTCATATAATCCCCATCATTCACCGTGATATATGGAAATCCGCCATTCACTCTCATCCCCACAAGCTGATCGCGAACGTTTGTCCATTCCTTGTCCGTTATTTTATAATCTTTACCTTTTTTTCAAACAAATACATATCTTCTCTCATGACAAGATCTTTCGTTAAATAATTACGTAAAAAGGAAATATCCGATTCGATTTCACGAACTTCAAACATTTTTTCGCGCCCACTTCCCTGTTGGACACCATTTTTAATCATTTCCTCCGTCGGATTATTATATCGTTCTTCGATATCCTCGAACATTTTCAAACCTAAATAATAAGGATTGATTGTCGTTCGAGAGGGTTGAATCACACCGGCATTTAGTTTAGCAAATTCAATCGCTTCTCCAGACGTAAGGTCCAGTTCTCGAATGATTCGCTGATGCCAATACGATGCCCATCCTTCATTCATAATTTTTGTTTCTAACTGCGGCCAAAAATAAAGCATTTCTTCTCGAACCATCGTCATAATATCACGTTGCCAATCCTCAAGTTCCCGGCTATACTGCTCAATAAACAGCATGATATCCTTTTCTGGTTGCGGCGGAAGCTTCTTCTTCAGCTTCTTTACCGACTTTTCCGTGTTTCCTGATGAATCTAACGACCATAAATCATCATAGGGGCTGACTCTTACTTGATCCTCCTCCTCTTCTTCATTTTTCCAAGTTAATCGTGGGCGAATCAAAGATGGGTCAATATGTTCCTCAATAGCCAACACCGCATCTAAAAACTGTTCAACCGTTTCCTTGCCATAATCAATTTCATATTGGTGAATACGATCAGCAGTGGCTGCCATACTTTCGACCATATGACGATTCGTTTGACTAAACCGAACATTATTTTTAAAGAAATCACAATGAGCAAGCACATGGGCAACAATTAATTTGTTTTGAATTAACGAATTCGTATCAAGCAAAAAGGCATAGCACGGATTAGAATTAATAACCAATTCATAAATTTTACTCAATCCAAGATCATATTGAAGCTTCATTTTAAAAAACTGTTTTCCAAAACTCCAATGAGAAAATCTTGTCGGCATTCCGTACGCGCCAAATGTATAAATAATTTCCGCTGGACAAATTTCATACCTCATCGGGTAAAAATCGAGACCAAATCCGGAAGCAATTTCTGTAATCTCATCAATTGCATACTGAAGTTCCCTCATCTCTACCGCATTCATCTCCACTCCTCCTTTTTTCCTTTACCAATACTTATGAAAAAAAAGAGCAAGACATGCCACAAGAAAAAGGCTGACACATTTTATAGCCAGCCTTTTTGCTTATTTATTCGCTTTTAAACGAGGAAGATTAAACAGTATAGCTATTATACCGCTGATCCCGATTAACACGGGGTAAATCGAATAGCTCATAATGCTGATTGGCGAAATACTAGCGAGTCCTGCCGCTGCTAGCATTTGAGCTCCGTAAGGAATCATCCCTTGAATAAAACAAGAGAACAAATCGAGTATACTAGCTGATTTTCGCGGGTCAATGTCATACTCATCAGCGATATTTTTCGCTAGTGGACCAGCAACAATGATCGCGATCGTATTATTCGCTGTTGATAAATTCGTTAAGCTTACAAGGGAAGCTATGCCAAATTCCGCCCCTTTTTTGGTGCGAATTTTTTTCATCACGAATTGTAAAATAAATTCAATCCCACCGTTATAACGAATCACTTCAATCATTCCACCAATAATGATGGCAATCATCGTCATCTCCAGCATACTGCTGATCCCTTCAGATGTCGCTTCAATAAAAGAGAAAAATGTATAGCGACCATCCGACAGTCCGATCATTCCCGCTAGAAGAATACCACCGCTTAATACGATCAACACATTCATCCCAGCTAAAGCCGCTACTAACACTGCTACGTATGGAATAATTTTAATGATTTCGTATGAATCTGCTATTACTATACTTTGCTCACCAGCGGTAATGATACCTAAAAAAACAGCTGTGATCACTGCTGCTGGAAAGACGATCAAGAAATTTGTTCGAAATTTATCGGCCATTCTCGTTCCTTGTGTACGCACCGCTGCAATCGTTGTATCTGAAATGATCGACAAATTGTCGCCAAACATCGACCCTCCAATAATCGTTGCCATCGCTAAAGCTAATGAAATTCCCGTTTCATCAGCAATCGCTACTCCAATAGGTGCCAAAGCCACAATCGTTCCAACAGATGTTCCCATCGATAAAGAAATAAAACACGCGATAATGAACAAACCAACCATTAATAAATTTTGCGGCAAAATAGACAGCGCTAAATTAACAGTTGAATCGACTGCTCCCATTCCTTTCGCCGTAGAAGCAAATGCCCCTGCCAGCAAGAAGATGAAAGCCATTAGCATAATATTCGGATGCCCCGCACCTTTTGAAAAGATATCCACTTTCTCCATAAATGGTTTTTTTCGATTCATCATTAACGTAACCGCCGATGTAATAAATAAGGCAACGATAATCGGCATTTTATAAAAATCGCCGGTTGCGACACCACTTCCAATAAAAATTAATAAAAAAATCAACAGTGGAAACAGTGCCCAACCGTTTGCTTTTTCACTCAATTCCTCCACCCCTTCCATAAAATTGCGAAAATAAAAGACCTTTCTGTCAGCAAGAAGAGGTCTCAATGTAAAAAACACTCTTCTTATCTTTCAAGCATCTACTTGCTGGATTTGGCACAGCACTCCGTTTAGAGTCCGCTGCCGAGACGTCTTAGGGCCAGTCCCTCAGTCTCTCTCGATAAGAATTGTTTCATATCCTATTGTCAAAAAATTACGAACTTACCATTTGAAAATTGCCTTGTTGAATGCAACCCACTTCGAACTATTATACATATTTCCTGCTAATCAGCAACCTTTTTTTCATCATGACAGTCTACCCATTATTTGTAGAGAGAACTTTCAACAAACCGACATATACTATAATCAATTCCTCTTACAGGAGGGACTGCCTATGGAATACACAGATTACGATCGGGCCCTTTATTATGTCCACCGGTCCGATTGGAACAATTTATTAATTTTGATGGTTAGAACGAATGACCATTTGCTTTCGAAAAAAATTGAGCATTTCCTCCATGCTCGTCGGTTCCCTAATTCTTATTCTGCAGTGGAGCAAACGTTTTATACACTGTTCCACTATATCGAGCACGCCAATTCGCTGAACATGTAAAGAATTCCACCAGAAAGGCGGCTTTCCAAAGAAAGCCGCCTTATTATTATACCATTTGATGAATATGTTCCATCACCTTCTGCTCAACTTCTTGAAGCTTGAGGTCGCTACTCTCTAACGACTCACTAACGACACCGAAATAAAATTTCACTTTCGGTTCTGTTCCAGAAGGTCGCATACATATCCACGTTTGATCATCTAAGAAATATTTCAACACATTCGAGGCTGGTAGCTGGATGACAGATGTCTCCCCTGTTTGTACATCGGTCTTCTCACTCGTTAAATAGTCCTCGATAATCGTGACACTTCTACCGGCGATTTCTTTCGGTGGCTGTTCTCGAAAAGAAGATAAAATCGCTTGTATTTTATTCGCTCCTTCAATTCCTTTTAGCGTAAGAGATGTTAATCCTTCGCGATAATAGCCATGACGACGATAAAGGTCAAGCAAGACTTCATATAATGTTTTTCCTTGTTGTTTATAGTAAGCACAAGCTTCTACTGCCAAAATTGCCGCTTGAATCGCATCTTTATCACGAGCAAAATCTGCCACTAAATAGCCGTAGCTTTCTTCATAACCAAATAAAAATTGATATTCACCCGTTTGTTGATACGCTTCAATTTTTTCTCCGATAAATTTAAAGCCCGTTAACACATCTTCACAAGAGACTCCGTATGATTCAGCGACGATTCGACCTAGCTCCGATGTCACAATCGTTTTGAATACACGACCATTGTTTGGAATACACCCTTTTTCCTTCTTTTGTGACAGAATGTAGTCCATTAACAGAGCGCCGGTTTGATTGCCTGTTAATAAAATATATTCACCGTCTAAATCCTTTACAGCGATGCCAAGCCGGTCGGCATCAGGATCAGTGGCAATTAATAGATCCGCTTGTTGGGCTTTTCCATCACGAATAGCTAGCTCAAACGCTGCTTTTTCTTCTGGGTTCGGAGACTTCACAGTGGAAAAGTTAGGGTCTGGTTGTTCCTGTTCAGCGACAACTGTCACATGCTTGTAGCCTAATGCTTCTAACCCTTTGCGCACAGGCATATTTCCAGTTCCATGAAGCGGCGTAAACACCACTTTCACATCCGATTCCTTTGCTAGCTGTGGCTGTTCAGAAATCGTCATTAAATGCTCAATATAAGAACGGTCTACTTCTTCACCGATCATTTTTAATAATCCTTTTGCTTGTAAAACTTCTATTTCTTCTACTTGTATATGTAATTCATTAGGGATACTGTTTACTTTTTCAATGACCCGGTCTGCTGGCTTAAGCGCAAGCTGCGCGCCGTCTGGCCCATACACTTTATAGCCATTATATTCAGGTGGGTTGTGACTAGCTGTAATCACAATTCCGGCAAATGCCTGTAAATGCCGAACAGCAAATGAAAGTTCTGGAGTTGGTCGTAATTGTTCAAATACATACGTCTGTATACCATACGTTGCAAGCGTTTTGGCACTTTCAAGGGCAAATTCAAACGATTTATGTCTGGAATCAAATGCAATCACGACACCACGTTTCTTCGCTTCTTCCCCGTGCTCAAGGATGTACTCAGCTAAACCAGCAGATGCTTTCCGAACAGTATAAATGTTCATCCGATTCGTTCCTGCACCAATGACACCGCGCATTCCACCCGTACCAAACTCTAGATTTTTGTAAAAAGCCTCTTCAATACTCGGCTCATCCATCTCAATTTCAGCAAGCAGAGTATGCATTTCTTCGTCTAAGCCTTGAAACTCTTTCCAGCGCGTAAATTCAGCTTTCCAACTCATCCGCAATCTCCCCTAACTCATCAAAAAAGTATCTTTCCCTTCTATTTTAGCATACAATTGGTTACCATTTACAGCTTTACGTGTTGCATATTTGTTTACATGTTCCCCGGTTAAATAATATACTCAGAGTCGAACATACTTTGAATAAGGAGCCGTTATCAACAGCCCACCACTTAACACTCTTACGGTCTGTTTGAAGTGGGGGCTTGCGTCTACCGAAATTCGGCAGTACCTCTACCCTCATAGATGGTAACTACGCTTGTTCCTACCCAGTAGTGCAAACGGTTGTTGAGACCTCCTACCTTGGAGTGGTGGAACATGGGGACAGTTGACTTCGCCCCTACTACAAGAGATATACCCAAGTAGTAACCGTTTCAGAACGGGTTTTCATACGTTAAAGATTTATAAGAGTGCCTTTTACGCAACAGTTTTCTCTTATATTCTAATTTAGTATAACAGAAAGGAGGGGGCAAGGTCGAAGGTTCAGATACTTGATATGGCATGAAATCTTACTATTTTAACCTACCATACCGTATCTGACGGCAATTCCTCCCCCACTTATCGTTGGGCTATCGCCCTTCACACGATTGAAGAAGGGGTATCCTTGCCGATTTTAGATGAAAAAAGAAAATTTATTGTTTACTGCATGGGGCACTTCCTTTGTAGCGATGCTTGGAAGCTTATATTTTTCGGAAGTCATGAAATATGAGCCTTGCGAGCTGTGTTGGTATCAGCGAATATTTATGTACCCGATCGTTTTCATTCTTGGACTAGCGGTCATCAAAAAAGATGTGACTGCGGCGAAATACTCTTTATTGCTTTCTATTATCGGAGGTAGTATTTCTGTCTATCATTACGCCATTCAAAAAGTCAGCTTTTTGTCAGAGACTGCACCAGCTTGTGGCAGAGTTCCTTGTACCGGGATGTACATTAACGGATTTGGATTCATTACAATCCCTTTTTTAGCATTGACAGCATTTATCATTATTTTCGTAACTAGCCTTATGATTATAAAAGGAAAGGACAACGCCTAACATGAAAAAAGTCATTATTTTCTCTTCTATTATTTTAATCCTTTTCGGAGGAATCGTTTTCCTAACGAAATCTCAGCAAAAAGAAGCATCGAAGGAGAATCCATACGGAAAAGATGATCTTCATCCAGAAACGGTTAAGCAATTAGACGACCCGAACTATCAAAATTTAATTATGCCCGACGAGTTAGAAAAGAAACTAGCTGATGGTGAAGATGTGACCGTTTATTTCTTTAGTCCACTCTGCCAACACTGTGTAGCAACAACACCTATTTTAATGCCACTTGCTGACGAACAAGGAGTAGACATTAAACAATATAATGTCTGGGAATTTGAACAAGCCTGGGATGAATTTGCTCTTGAATACACCCCTACCTTGATCCATTTTGAAAACGGCAAAGAAAAAGCTCGTGTAACAGGCGGCGCCTCTGAAGAAATCTACACACAATTCTTCAAGGAAAATATTAAGTAAAAAAAAGGCTGTCTTCACTTGAAAATAGTGATAGACAGCCTCTTCTATATAAAATCTAATAGCTATGTTCATACGAGAAATTTATTAACGGGAGTGACATGTATCATATTAAACATAGCATTTTTCTTTTTATGGAATTGACTAAGTAGGTAAGGGAAATGAAGATCGAACTCCTTCAAAGTCTCAACGTTTCGTTGGAACATATCTTCATAACATGAAGACAGCTGACTCGGCTCCCTCACTTCGAGAATAGCGATGATCGTCTGCAAACTAGCAATCACCTGGAATGCATCGCGAAGAAGGTGAAAGGACTCAATATGTTTATCTGTTATGTGAAGGATCCCTTGCCCGTTCATGTGCTCAAGTTCCTCATCAGAGAAAAAACGAGGCAAAATCTGCTCTTTAATTTGCTGAACAAGCTCAATAATTTTTTCCTCTTGTTCTATCGTAGAGGCCATATAAATCATCATCAAATAACACCTACTTTACTACATCATTTTTCATCCCATTGATAGAATAACATATTACGACACGAATCGTGGTGGTAATTTTGCGTAATTAACTATTTAAAATAAGGAGAGGTTTTTCATGTACGAAACAAACCGCAAAGGGTCGCTGTTTGAAGTGACGATTCCACAAAAGTGGGATGGAGAAACAGTGGATTCAATATTTAAAAACATCTGGAAACTTCCGAAAAAAATGATTCATGAATGGAGAATGAGCCAAGAAGTGCTTGTCGATAATGAAAAAGCAAATTGGCATACTTCCCTTGCTCCAGGGATGAAGCTACAAGTACCTTTTTTCACAAAAACGGAGAAGGATATAGTAGCTAAAGCACGAGAAGTCGAAATTTTATTTGAAGATGATCACCTGTTAGTAGCGAATAAGCCTGCTACGATGAAAACCCACCCAAATAACGAAGCAGAAACAGACACGCTATTAAGTGCCGTTGCCTTTCATGTACAAGCGGCAGGTGAACACTGCGACGTTCGACATGTCCATCGCCTCGATGTAGGGACATCGGGGGTAATCCTCTTTGCTAAACACGCCGCTGCCTATGCGGTTCTCTCTCGTTTACTAGAAGATCGTCATATTAAACGTACGTATCAAGCTGTGGTGCATGGGTTAGTTTCACGCCCGAAAGGAACAATTAACAAACCGATCGGAAAGGACAGACATCATCCGACAAGAAAAAGAGTCTCTCCATCCGGCCAAGCGGCGATTACTCATTATCAAGTACTCAAAAAAGATACGAAAAAACAACTATCACTCGTTCAATGCCAGCTCGATACCGGGAGAACTCATCAAATTCGTGTTCATTTTTCCGCTATTGGTCATCCGCTTGCCGGGGATCGTTTATATGGAGGAAAGCCGATCGTCCAACGCCAAGCGCTTCATGCTTATGCGATTGACATCCCCCATCCGTTCACAAACGAGAAAATTTATTGTCAAGCGGATGTGCCTAATGATATCGCCCATCTATTTAGAGAAAATGACTAGCACCCGAATCATCGGAGCTTTCACAGCTCCGATGATTTTTTATTCATTTTAAAAATCAAAATGGTCTGGATCTGCGCCAAATCGTTCGTTTTTATTTAAGGCATCTATTTGCTTCATATCTTCTGATGTAAGCTCAAAATCGAACAGATTCACATTCTCTTGAATCCGTTCTGGATGAACTGATTTAGGAATAATGATCGTCTGATGTTGTAAGTGCCAGCGTAAAATAACTTGTGACACCGTTTTTTTATACTTTTTCGCTAATTGATTCAACACGGGCTCATCCGTCAAACGGTTACGTGCTAGTGGTGACCATGCCTCTATCGCGATGTGATTGTCGCTACAATACTCCCGCAATGGCATTTGGCTTAAATAAGGATGTAGCTCTACTTGGTTAATCACCGGCTTGTCCATACTATCAGCGAGCAAATCTTCAAGATGATGAATATGAAAATTACTAACTCCGATTGCTCGTACAACGCCTTCTTGATAAAGACGCTCCAGCGCACGCCACGTTTCTTTATATTTTCCCTTCACCGGCCAATGCACTAAATACAAGTCGAGATAATCCATATCTAATTGCTTGAGCGACTGTTCAAAAGCACGTAGCGTTTCATCATATCCTTGATCACTATTCCAAACTTTTGACGTAACGAATAGCTCTTGACGATCGATGTAATGATCTCGAACTGCTTTTCCTACTATATGCTCATTGTCGTAAAACGCTGCTGTGTCAATTAAGCGATATCCTGTGTCAATAGCCGACATCATCGCTGTATAAGCTTCTTCCTCATCTATCATCTTATACACACCAAGACCTGCATAGGGCATAGCTACACCATTATGCAAAGTAAGAGTATCTTGTAAGCTTTTTATTGGATTCATTTCTGATCCCCTCCTTCTAACTTATTTTATCGGTAAAAGGAAGAAGTGGCGAATTAAATGTTTTATTTAACACCTACTCCTTGACCTTTCACCCATTTTTTATTAAGGTTTATAATGGTTAGCACTTACGAAAAGTGTTTAAGGAACGTAATTATAGTTTTTAATTTTTTATTCACTCAACGAGGATAAACTAGGAGGAAGAAATATGTCAGACTTTTTTGAACTAGCTGCCAGTCGTCATTCGACAAAAATATATGACCCTGCGATTAACATTTCAGAGGATGAATTAACCCACTTATTAAAAGTAGCTGGGCAGGCTCCTTCTGCGTGGAATTTACAACAGTGGCGTTTTTTAGTATTCAATAAGAAGGAAGTTCAACAACGCCTACTGCCGATCGCCTATAATCAACAACAAGTAGCTGATGCTTCTGCCGTTATTTGTATTCTTGGCGACTTAGAAGGAAACAACAATATCGATCCAGTATTTGATCCAGCAGTTGCTGCCGGAGAAATGACACCAGAGCTAAAAGAAATTCTAGCTGGTCAAATTAATGGGGCTTATAATCGTCCAGACTATCCGCGCGATGCCGCTATTTTAAACTCTTCGTTAGCAGCGATGCAATTTATGCTTGCGGCTAAAGCAGCTGGATGGGATACTTGTCCGATTGGCGGTTTTAACGCGGATGCTTTAGTATCCGAATTCCAAGTATCTGATCGTTATTTACCAACGATGCTTATTACAATCGGTAAACCGCTAAAAGAAGCGCGTGCCACAGATCGCTTGCCAATTGAGCAATTAATTACTTTTATGAAATAATAATCCAAGCCAATGAAAAAGTTTAAAAACACTTTTTCATTGGCTTGTTTTTGTTTGCAAGATTACAAACATAGTCATTTGCATGCATTTTTCAAATTATTGTTGCAACCTAAGTTTAAAACGAATATTATATTAAGTGTGTTTTTAAATGTTCGTATTTTGGAGGTTCCCTATGTTTAAATTACAGGAAAATGGAACGAATGTAAAAAAAGAAATAATTGCTGGGATTACAACCTTCTTCACAATGGTCTACATTATTGTCGTCAACCCGATGATCTTGCAGTCTGCTGGTGTGCCATTTGAACAAGTGTTTACAGCTACGATTATTGCGACGATCATTGGAACGTTATGGATGGGGTTATTTGCAAATTATCCTATCGCCATCGCACCTGGCATGGGATTAAATGTTTATTTTACGATTTCAGTCGTCGGTGCACATGAAAATATTACATATGCAACTGCTTTTTCAGCTGTTTTTGTCGCTGGATTACTTTTTGTCGCTTTATCTCTTACTTCTTTCCGTGAAAAACTCATTGAAGCCATTCCAAGTAATTTAAAGCACGGAATTACAGCAGGGATTGGCTTATTTATCGCTTTTATCGGCTTGCGAATGACAGGGTTGATTGCCGATCACCCGGATAATTTAGTTCAACTCGGTGACTTGCATAGTCCAAACGCGATTCTTGCTTTAATCGGACTTGCTGTGACGATTGTTTTAATGGTATTAAAAGTAAATGGCGCCTTATTCATCGGAATGCTCATTACAGGGACGATTGCTTATTTTACAGGTCAACTTCAGTTTACTAATGAACTGTTATCTATGCCCTCGCTTCCAGAAGGATTAATTATTAGCAATCCGATTACAGCATTTAGCGATGTCTTTCAACATGGCTTATATGCAGTAGTCTTTTCCTTTTTATTAGTTACCCTTTTCGATACGACAGGTACAATGATTGCCGTTGCCCAACAAGCTGGTTTGATGAAAGGAAATACGATGCCACGCGCTCGTCAAGCATTGCTCGCTGATTCCGTTGCCGCTTCTGCCGGAGCTGTCTTTGGAACAAGCCCAACAAGTGCTTACATTGAATCATCCACAGGAGTAGCTGCGGGAGGTCGTACAGGTTTAACAGCTGTTGTAGTCGCTATATTATTTGGAATATCCGCCTTTTTCGGTCCGATTGTTAGTGCCGTTTCCGGTCTATCAGCGATTACCGCTCCTGCTTTAATTATTGTCGGTTGCTTAATGATGGAAAGTGTCGCGAAAATTGATTGGCAAAGTTTAGATGAGGCATTTCCAGCTTTCTTAATTATCCTTAGCATGCCTCTCACATCTAGTATTGCGACAGGGATTGCGCTTGGATTCATTTCCTATCCACTGTTGAAAGTCGTGCAAGGGAAATTCCGTCAAGTGCATCCGCTTGTGTATATATTTGCTGTGCTATTCTTTTATCAAATTGTGTTTTTACCTCATTAACAAAAAGCGAGGATGCCGATGCATCCTCGCTTTTCACATTTGATTCGGTTTTTCCACTTCACGCTGCGGTTCAATATCGATCCCTTGCTCTAGCTTCTCTTTTTGCTCTAATGACAAATTTTCTTCCTCTTGTCTTTGTTCATCTTTTTTCATAATTCCACTCCTTCTATTACGCCTATCGCTAGTATAGCCAGTAACAAAAAGAAGTAATCGTCTACCGTTATGGAAGGTCAATCAACATCAGTTGAACATTCTCCTCTGCTTCAATCGTTAATGCTGGCACATTCGTGATTCGAGCAGAGTCTCTTTTGCCAAGCTGATATTGATTATTCAATTGAACATTTCCTTCAAGGACCATCAAAAACACTCGGCGACCAGTTGGTTGTTCAAAGTGAATCGTTTCGCCTTTATCTATTTCTGACAAATAAATCGTTAAATCTTGATGAATATGAGCGACTTCATTGGACGACGGGTTTTTAGTCACAACTGGAAAAAGTTGATTTTTAAGCTTCTGAAGATCGAACTGTGTCTGTTCATACGAAGGCGTCAATCCTGCTTCATCTGGCATAAACCACATCTGCAATAAATTGACTCCTTCATCAGTCGACGGATTCATTTCTGAGTGATAAATACCCGTTCCAGCCGACATCCGCTGGATTTCGCCATACGTCGTAACGGCTGAATGTCCCCCGCTGTCTTTATGCTCTAAATGCCCTTTCAACACAATTGACACAATCTCCATCTCTGAATGAGGATGCATCCCGAAGCCTCTTTTTGGAGCTACCCAGTCATCATTAAGAACTCGCATTGGGCCAAATTGCATATTCGCTGGATCATAATACTCCGCAAAGGAAAAACTGAAATTTGATTTTAACCAGCCATGATTAGCTGTATATCTTGAACTAGCAGAATAAATCTCGATCATCGTTCTCCATCCCCTTTTGGAAATTATCTTGAATTCGAGATAATTTTATAACATGGAGTGGTGAGGGTCAAATTTTTTGACTTTCGTTAACGAAAAAAAGAGCTGAACCCTGAACATTCAGCCCTTTAAGATGCTATTCCTCCTTCGCAAAAAACTGCTTCATTGCATAAAAAACATCTGCTTTTTGCCGCAAAATATAATAGCGGAATTTTTCATTTTTAATGTTTTTATAGGAAGTCATTAACGTGCTACTGCGGTTATATTGATTCACCTCTCCATAGCCGAATATATTCGCTTTTTCCATTAGCTCTTCGACAAGTTTAACACAGCGAGCATTGTCAGAGGAAAGGTTGTCACCATCCGAGAAGTGGAATGGATAAATATTATAACGACTCGGATCATATTTCTCCTCGATTAACTCTAACGCTTTTCGATAAACGGAAGAGCAAATCGTTCCTCCACTTTCGCCTTTAGAGAAAAAATGCTCTTCATCGACAACTCTCGCTTCCGTATGATGAGCAATAAATTCAATCTCCACCGTTTCATACTTCGTTCGCAAAAAGCGAACCATCCAAAAAAAGAAGCTTCTCGCCATATACTTTTCCCATACGCCCATTGAGCCACTTGTATCCATCATCGCCAATACGACAGCTCGTGAATCTGGCTTTTCAATTTCATTCCATGTGCGAAATTTCAAATCCTCTGGAAGAATCGGATGAAATTTTGGTTCACCAGTAAGGGCATTTCGTTTAAAGGCACTCATTAATGTTTTCTTTTTGTCCACATTCCCCATCAAACCTGTTTTACGAATATCATTAAATTCTACATCCTCTACTGTAAATGGTGCTTGCTCTTTTTTCATCAAATTAGGAAGGGCTAGCTCATTGAAAAAAGCCTTCTCAAGCTCCATAAATGACACTTCTGCTTCGTAGTAGTCCTGACCTGCTTGATCCCCTGCTCCGCTTCCTTTTCCTGGACCTTCTGAAGCGCTTCCATCACGGGCAACGACATCACCAATTTGACTATCGCCATCTCCCTGACCGACATGTTTATTTTTGTCATAATTGTAGCGGATTTTGTATTCATCTAGCGACCGAATCGGAATCTTAATCATTTCTTCGCCATTGGACATAATAATGCTTTCTTCTGTCACTAAATCAGGAAGATTTTTGCGAATCGCTTCCTGTACTTTATCCTTATGTCTCTGCTGATCATCATAACCTTTACGATGGAGAGACCAATTTTCCCGGGAAATATGATAATTGTCGCTCATCTTAACTCTCCCTTCTCACAAATCAACTACCTTCTGTTTAATCCATTTCACCATAGGGTATTACTAAAAGAAAAGAGGTGATCCTAATGAATACGAATGATAAAGACATGCAAGCTTTTAATGGCTCTATGGCCTCTGATTTAGAAGAAATGAAGCTGCTCGGTAAACAAATGGAACGCCAACGTACGAATCAAGAACTAAAACAAAAGAAAAGACAACCCGATCCCGTTCAGTTTAAACCACAGGATCAAGACGAGATCAAGTAACCAAATAAAAGGAAAAAAGAGGGCGGCCAATGATGGCTGCCTCTTCCCTTTTCTACCTGTTTAACAGACTGCCAACATATCGTAAAAGTTCATTCGCTGATACCGAATTATAGCCATGATCATCGATTAAGCGTGCCACGACTTCATTGATTTTCTTCAGCTGTTGTTCATCCGGTGTTTTCGTCGAAGTCGTAATTTTCACGATGTCCTTTAAGTCGGCAAATAACTTCTTCTGGATCGCTTCACGCAAACGATCATGGGACTGATAATCAAACCTCTTTCCTTTTCTAGCAAAGGCAGAAATCCGAATCAAAATTTCTTCACGGAACGCTTTTTTCGCATTTTCCGATATACCAATTTGCTCTTCAATCGAACGCATCAGCTTTTCATCTGGACTAATTTCTTCTCCTGTTAATTGATCATGAAGCTTCGATTTATTACAATAAGCCTCTACATTGTCTAAATAATTATCCATTAACGTTTTGGCGGACTCTTCATACGAGTATACAAACGCCTTCTGTACTTCTTTTTTCGCAATACTATCATATTCTTTCCGAGCGACTGAGATGAAGTTTAAATATTTTTCGCGCAGCTCATTTGTAATCGATGGATGTTGATCCAGCCCTTCTTTCAACGATCGCAATACGTCAAGGGCATTAATCGATGGTACTTCCTTGCGAATGATCGTCGAAGAAATCCGGTTGATCACATACCTCGGATCGATACCGCTCATTCCTTCATCTTGGTACTCTTTTTTCAATTGCTCGACATCAGCTGTATTAAAGCCTTCGACGCTCTCTCCATCATATAGTCTCATCTTTTTAATCAGATCAATATCGCCACGCTTCGGCTCTTTCAATCTAGTTAAAATCGTAAACATCGCCGCTACTTTTAACGTATGAGGAGCAATATGCACATCCGCTACATCGCTTTCTCGAATCATTTTCTCGTAAATCCGCTCCTCCTGAGATAACTTCAAGTTGTAAGGAATCGGCATCACAATAATCCGCGAATGGAGCGCTTCATTCTTTTTATTAGAAATGAAGGAACGATACTCAGTTTCATTCGTGTGAGCGACGATCATTTCATCCGCACTAATTAATGCAAACCGACCTGCTTTAAAATTCCCCTCCTGTGTCAAAGAGAGCAAATGCCAAAGAAACTTCTCATCGCATTTCAACATTTCCTGGAACTCCATTAACCCCCGATTCGCTTTGTTCAATTCGCCATCAAAACGATACGCCCTTGGATCCGATTCCGATCCATATTGGGCAATCGTCGAAAAGTCAATGCTTCCAGTTAAATCAGCAATATCTTGGGATTTAGGGTCTGATGGACTAAATGTCCCAACTCCAACCCGCTTATCCTCCGAGAAAAAGATTCTCTCCACGAGGACATCCTCAATACGTCCACCATACTCTTCTTGTAATCTCATCGTATTTAATGGCGATAAATTCCCTTCGACGCGAATACCAAACTCTTGAAAGAAGTCCTCTCTTAAATGCTTCGGAATGAGATGCAAAGGATCTTCATGCATAGGACATCCCTTAATCGCATACACAGCCCCTCTATCTGTTCTAGAATAAGCTTCTAATCCTTTTTTAAGCATCGCTACTAGTGTGGATTTTCCTCCACTAACAGGTCCCATTAATAATAAAATACGTTTGCGCACATCAAGCCTTTTGGCCGCCGGATGGAAATATTCCTCTATAAGTCGTTCTAATGCTTCCTCTAATCCATACAGTTCATTACAAAAAAAACTGTATCGTTTCTCGTCACTTTCTTCTTCTACGCCTTGATCTTTAATCATATGAAAGACTCGTGAATGAGCGGATTGGGCAACCCATGGCTGCTCTCTGACAATATTTAAATATTCTTCAAAAGTGCCTTCCCACTTTAGCTGCTCTTCTTCTTCCCGATATTGTTCAATCTTCTTTAAAATATCCATATTGACCCCCCGTTTAGTATGATTAGAGAACGATTAATAAAGCTTATGCTCGTACAGGCTTGAACATGCTAAGGAAAAGGCTTATACATCAATATCAGTAAATTGTAGAAAAGTTCAGTTTTCATCGACTTCAGTTTAAGATATAATGAAGATACTATGCGTGAAATAACTGATTGAAAGGGGTACATAATTATGAGACTATTGCTCATTTTAGGTGTGATCACAGCTTTCCTTAGCGCAATTTTCACTGCTGGATACAACGACAAACCAGGCGTAAAATAATAAAAAAAGCATTGCAGTTCAATCTGCAATGCTTTTTTAGTACGGCTATATTACATAATTAATTGTTTTTGACTCATTCTTGCAAAATGAGTCAAAAGCTAACGCTACACCTTTATTTCAAATGTAAAAATTGCTGCTGACGCAGAGCTTCGTATACAAGGATAGCGGCTGTATTCGATAAATTGAGTGAGCGGACCTTGCCATTCATTGGAATGCGTAACGTACGTTCTTTATTGTTCTCAATAACGTCCTTCGGCAAACCTGTTGTCTCTTTTCCAAAAATGAAAAAGTGATCTTTTTCCTGATTGCTATAATCAAACGCAGCATGGTGTTTTTCACCGAACTTTGTTAAATAATAAAACTCACCCTCTGGATGTTTTTCAAAAAATTCTTCTAACGAATCATAATAAACAACGTTTACAAACTGCCAATAATCAAGCCCAGCTCTTCTAAGCATTTTATCATCTGTAGAAAATCCAAGCGGTCGGATTAAATGAAGCGTTGTATCAGTAGCTGCACAAGTTCTTGCAATATTACCTGTGTTCGCTGGAATTTCAGGCTGGTATAGCACAACATTAATAGACAAAATTCTTCAACTCCTATATAAAACTGTAACCAATATCTTATTATACCACTGATTGATCAATTATTAACTGTGATCATCTTGAATCCTCATAAATTTATACTGAATATTTTCTGTATAAGCGGTTGAATCTTCATAACTCCAATAGCGCATGCGACTGTTCGCTGTATGCGCATTGACAAGTGGCATTCCTTGACGATCTTGACCTGTTACGAATACTGTATGGTCAAACCGCCCATCCCCTTGGAAATCAATACAGATCACATCACCAGGCTCGAGTTGGTCTGCACTACTGACTTCTGTTGCCCTTAAACCCATTTGAGATGCAGGCAAAAACCAGCGCAGCGCATGGGCCACAGACCAGCTATAGCTCCAATTTTTCCCGCTAACCCACCACCCCTTATTTTTATGAGGATGTCCTCGCATTGGGGAGTCCCCCGCTCGTAAACATTGCGAAATATAATTGGTGCAGTCCACAGAAAATTTAGGATAAGCTGGATTATAACTATTCCACCAACGCTCCGCATATTGCACCGCTTGTATTCGATCATAGCGAAACCCCTTCCTTTCCTCCTCATATCGATCCCCTGACACTAATGTATCCACAGGGATCGCTTCAGAAAGAAACGACTGCTCTCGGTCGTCTACAACCTCTTGCTTATACTTCGCCGCTACCCGGTGCTCGACTTCCTCTTCAAGATATACATAATCTTTTTGCTTCATTAAATATTTCAAATGAACTTTATAATGAATTTCATCCTGATCTTCAAACAGCACCTTTGCGGCAGCTTTCGCTTTTAATAGCTGACACTGCCTCACTTGTAACAACTGCTTCTTTCGCAAAACCTTTTCATCCACACAAGCAATATCATCGTCTAAAAGCTGATGCAGACGCTGCTCTAACTTTTGTTGAAGCTGTTGATACATAAATGGTGCCTCCCTTTTTCACGCACGTTATCCGCTTTTATTAGACTAGCTCCTGACGCCAACGCGTACGCTGATTTTATTATCATCATATGCATGAAAGAGGGATAGTTAGTATTGATTCAATGAAGCTAAGCCTTGATCGATTTCCTTTATTACTTCTAGCTCTGTTTCTTTTTCTTTCGCCTTTACAAGTGCATCTTTCGCCTCCGGTCCTCCTATTTTCGCAATAGTCCAAGCCGCTGTTCCTCGCATCACTGGACGTACATCCTTCGTCAATACGTCAATTAAACTCGGCAAAGCTGATGCTTCTTTAAAGTGAGCCAAGGCAATCATCGCATTTCGCTGGATCGGTTTTTTCCCTCGCCATGAACCAGACATATAACCGAAGCGCTCTTTAAACTCTTTATTACTTATTTGAAGTAAAGGCTCAAGTAGCGGCTTAACCTCTTCCCCCGACGGCTCCATTTCCTCATGAAAATGAAAATCCATTCCTTTATTTTCTGGACAAACGGTCTGGCACGTATCGCAGCCGTACAAACGATTCCCTAAATGATCACGGAACTCCTCAGGCAGAAAATCCTTCGTTTGCGTTAAAAAGGCAATGCAACGATTTGAATTCAACTGCCCTCCCTGCACTAATGCCCCCGTCGGACAAGCATCTATACATTTCGTGCAAGTGCCACAGCGATCTTCTATCGGTTGATCTGGCTCAAATGGTAAGTTCGTAATCATCTCTCCTAAATACACATACGAACCAAACTCAGGCGTGATAATCGAACAGTTTTTTCCGCTCCAACCGATTCCTGCCCGTTCAGCCACCGCGCGATCGGCTAACTCTCCCGTATCGACCATTGAACGAAAACGAGACTCGGGCACTTTAGACTGGATGAAAACTTCTAATTGACTGAGACGATCGCGAAGAACGTTATGATAATCCTCACCCCAAGACGCTCGGCAAAATATCCCCCGTCTTTCTCCTCTCTTCCCTTTTACCACTTCCTTCATTTTAGAAGGATAAGCTAACGCAATCGCAATAATCGAACGCGGCTGATCAAAAATCTTCGCAGGATCCACTCGCTTTTCAATATCCTTCTCCTCAAACCCAGAAGCATAGTTTAACTCCTGCTGACGAATGAGCCGATCCTTCAACTCTACAAATGGCGCAGCAGAAGCAAATCCGATTTTATCTATCCCGATCTCTCGGCTATAAGCAATAATCTCTTGCTTTAACACATCGTAATTCATTGTTCTTCTCCTTTCAGAGAACGATTCATTTGCTAAGGAATTATTCCACACAACAGTAAAAAACGCAATGTTTTATTCGAAAGAACAAAACATTGCGTTAATAGCAATATGTATGGAGCGGGTGATGAGAATCGAACTCACGACATCAGCTTGGAAGGCTGAGGTTTTACCATTAAACTACACCCGCATCAAAGCTTATTTCCCTTAATTGAACATTTATTATTTTACAATAAAAATCATTGAAGGTCAATAGTTTTTTACTTAAATGAGATTTTAAAATAAAAAAACCTGCCTTTGCAGGTAAGTAAAGCCTATATTGGGTCTACTTTTTTCGCTTTAAGAAATTTGAAGTAAGTTATAATAGCGGATACGAATGAAAACAAAGCAATTATTTTTAATACACGAAAAGGATTCATCCCTATTTGAGAACCAAAAATACCCGGTATACTTGCACCAGTTAGCAGTAAAGAAACTACCCCTAAAGCAATGAAGCCACAAATATAAATCTTTGCTTTTTTTGGATTCATTTTTTCACACCTTCTTTTATCATGTATACGATTAATTTCTTGAAATATACTTCATTTATCATTCCTCTCACAATCTACTTATTATGATTCATATAACTTTATATTCACACAAAAACCGCTCAGTGCCTGGATATTTCTCACCTAAGCTCGTTATCTCAAATCCATATTTCCGATAAAACTCCACTGCATCTCTATCTGTTTCAGCAAAAATAAAACTTAACGAGTATGTATCACAAATATACTTAATCATTTTACTTCCAATCATCTTTCCTCTTTTATTTGGAAATACAGCAATATGTTTTATTTCGCACTTATTTGAACAAACAAACTCAATCCCGATACAACCAACCATCAATCCTTCCAGCTCAAACACATATAACTTTCGATTTAACGACTGTATGTATATTTCATACTCTCGACTAATTTTTTCTCTCGAAGTTGCATAAGATAAAAGCGCATTTATTATTGGATCAATGCTCTTAGATATAATCTCTTTCATCACTACACACCTTTCATTTATGTTTTTAATACTAGATCTTCACACACCTAAAAAAATACTATACCACCTTTAATAAGTTTGAGAACATCTTCAAAACAGAAGATTCGTCAGAGTAATACCTTTATATATGTCTATAAAGACTCTCTATGCAGAATTTCATCATTATGCGCAAAAAATACACCTACTAACGATAGTAGATGCCTTTAAATGCCGTTATATCAACGTTTTATAATACCGGTGGTCGGGGTCGAACCGACACTCCTCACGGAACACGATTTTGAGTCGTGCGCGTCTGCCAATTCCGCCACACCGGCAAATTATGGAGGCGGCAACCGGATTTGAACCGGTGGTGAAGGTTTTGCAGACCTCTGCCTTACCACTTGGCTATGCCGCCATAAAGATGCACTGGAGCGGAAGACGGGATTCGAACCCGCGACCCCCACCTTGGCAAGGTGGTGTTCTACCACTGAACTACTTCCGCAAACTGGGCTAGAAGGATTCGAACCTTCGCGTGACGGAATCAAAATCCGCTGCCTTACCGCTTGGCTATAGCCCATTAATTAAATGGGGCGACCGAGGGGAATCGAACCCCCGAATGTCGGAACCACAATCCGATGCGTTAACCACTTCGCCACGATCGCCACAATTTTTATGAATTTTACTTGGCAGGGGCAGTAGGAATCGAACCCACACTGGAGGTTTTGGAGACCTCTGTTCTACCGTTAAACTATGCCCCTATCAAAACTGGTGGAGGGGGACGG
>NKXN01000083.1 GCA_002261155.1 Bacillaceae bacterium SAS-127
AAAACTCCTAACGTAGAGCCTGCACAAGCCGAAAATTCATACCACTCCATTTCCGGCAATGAAGCTTGGTGCTGCTGAAACCATGTTTTCAACCGTTCTTCTCGCTCTTCTTGTCGAACATGCTTATGTATTTGCAAGTCGCAATAATAACGACATAACTCGTGAAAATAAGGAGCGATTGCTTCATATGGAGCAATTGTCGAAATGACCGACTGACACGTTTGGACGAGCTGCCACAAATAGCCGCCGTCCTCGCGATCTTCCCGAAAGCGGTAGTACTCTCGCATAGGTGCGCCGATCGTAAGCGAATCTTCCATCGCCTCATGAAGAGCCGCAAAATCTCGCGGATCTAACGAAGTACTTCGATCACAAAGATTATCTAAATAATCACTAATCGTTTGGTACGCCACAATAAAGCGTACGGCTTCTTCTTTCTTCTTCCCTGATAACAATGCTAGCACCGATCCACCTTCACAATGAAACGTTTTGTGTTCAATGCTGGCAAGCGCCTGTTGTCTCAACTCACTATTTGGAATGTTTTCCGCTTGTGCCCTCCAAAAGGTTAATTGCTCATGGACAATCGGAAACACTTCTTTATAAATGCTATGCATTAATCGTAGTGGTGTCACCGGTATAGCCATTCCTTCACCTCATTTATCAATAACATATCCTAAAAGACGAAGCTGATTCTCCACAAATCCCTTGGTATAATGAAACACATCTTCCCGTTCTGGCTCGTTAAAAACATCGTGATACAGTCCAAGCCATTCTTTATAATGCATATCGGATAGATCGATTTGGTGGAACCACTTTCTTGCCACTTTACGATCGACTATCCGATCCTCTCCTGCCTGCATGACAAGCAGCGGAACATCCGGCATCTCATTTACTTTTAACGAAGCTACTTTAATTGCTTGTAGTAATTCACGATACCAACGAACTGATACTTTATTAAGCAACAGTGAATCTTCCTTATCTGCTTCAATCACCTGCTGATTTCGAGTTAACATATCAGCCGTCACTCCATAAGAAAACTTAAACGATGGAGCGAATGAACTCAGACTATGCGACATCATATTAATCATTTTAGCTGGCGTATAAACCATTCCTAAATAAGGAGAAGAGACGATCACACCTGCCACTTCAAAATCCCACTCTTGCAACAGACGAATCGAAATTAATCCGCCCATTCCATGCCCGAGTAAGAATACGGGAAGATCAAACTGATAAGCTGCTTCCACCCATTCCTTCACGGCTGTTAAATAATCATTAAATGTTGAAATATGTCCTCGTTGGGCGCGTGAAGTAATTCCTTGCCCCGGAAGATCCCCCATTACAACATGAAATCCGGCCTTACGCCACATTTCAATTAACCAGCCATATCGACCGTGATGCTCTAGTGCACCATGAACGATGACAATGACTCCTCTAGGCTGTTGTTCCGTTTCCCACTTCCACATATGTGCACCTCCGACTTACCCTTCCTACAATAAAAGAATTTCTTTTTCTTTATTATACAAATGTTTATCTTTTAGTTAAAATGAAAAGCAAGTATTTCAAATTTGTTAATAGTCAGAAAGGAGCTTGTATTTATGATTTATCCGTACAAAGAAAAAACACCGAACATCGCAAATTCCGCTTATATCGCCGACTATGCGACCATTTCTGGTGATGTAACAATCGGAGAAGAATCGAGCGTTTGGTTTAATACAGTCATTCGCGGCGATGTCGCACCTACTATTATTGGCAATAAAACGAATATTCAAGATAACTCTGTTTTACATCAAAGTCCAAATAACCCGCTGATTATTGAAGATGAAGTGACAGTTGGCCACCAAGTCATTCTTCATAGCTGTAAAATTAGAAAAAAAGCATTGATCGGTATGGGTTCGATCATTTTAGACAATGCCGAAATTGGCGAGGGAGCATTTATCGGTGCAGGGAGCCTCGTCCCACCTGGAAAAGTGATTCCACCGAATACGATGGCATTTGGACGCCCCGCTAAAGTAGTGAGGGAAATTAATGAGGATGATCGTAAAGATATGGAACGCATCGTACGTGAATACGCCGAGAAAGCTCAGTATTATAAAAGTATACAGGAAAAATAAAAACAAGCCTTCCCAACAAAGGAAGGCTTGCTTCTATTAGTTATTTGCTTGTTCCTTTAAAGCAGCTGCTTTATCTGTTTGCTCCCAAGGAAGCTCAATGTCTGTACGGCCGAAATGACCATAAGCTGCTGTTTGTTTGTAAATCGGACGACGAAGATCCAACATTTTAATGATTCCTGCTGGACGAAGATCAAAGTTAGAGCGAACAAGCTCTACTAGTACATCTTCAGATACTTTGCCTGTACCGAACGTGTCAACCGCGATGGAAACAGGCTGAGCAACACCAATTGCATAAGCAAGCTGTACTTCACATTTATCCGCAAGACCAGATGCAACGATGTTTTTCGCTACATAACGAGCTGCGTATGCCGCAGAACGGTCTACTTTTGTAGGATCCTTACCAGAGAAGGCACCGCCGCCGTGACGAGCATAGCCGCCGTACGTATCAACGATAATTTTACGACCTGTTAACCCAGCATCCCCTTGAGGACCACCGATGACGAAACGGCCAGTTGGGTTGATGAAGAATTTCGTTTCTGCATCAATTAATTCAACAGGAACGACTGGGTTAATAACGTGTTCACGAATATCACGTTGAATTTGCTCAAGCGTCACTTCTGGATGATGTTGCGTAGATATAACGATCGTATCAATGCGAACAGGTTTGTCATTTTCATCATATTCTACTGTTACTTGCGTTTTTCCATCAGGACGTAAATAATTAAGCGTTTCATCTTTACGTACTTCTGTTAAACGACGAGATAATTTGTGCGCTAAAGAAATTGGAAGCGGCATTAACTCTTCTGTTTCATTACAAGCAAACCCGAACATTAATCCTTGGTCGCCTGCACCGATCGCTTCAATTTCCTCATCACTCATTTGTCCTTCACGCGCTTCAAGTGCTTGGTCAACACCTGCGGCGATATCAGCAGATTGCTCATCAATAGAAGTCAATACGCCACATGTATCCGCATCGAAACCATATTTCGCACGGTCGTAACCGATCTCTCTTACTGTTTCGCGAACAAGTTTATTAATATCTACATAAGAAGATGTTGTAATTTCCCCCGCTACTAATACAAGGCCGGTTGTTACAGAAGTTTCCGCAGCTACACGAGCATTAGGATCCTGTGATAAAATCTCATCCAGAATCGCATCAGAAATCTGATCGCAAATCTTATCTGGATGTCCTTCAGTTACTGACTCTGAAG
The DNA here is from genome assembly GCA_002261155.1 of Bacillaceae bacterium SAS-127. Taxonomy (GTDB): domain Bacteria; phylum Bacillota; class Bacilli; order Bacillales; family Domibacillaceae; genus Bacillus_CE. Next base: position 3,320 of record NKXN01000083.1, read on the forward strand.
TAAAAAGACGACGCTTTTTTGTCATGAAACTTCCTCCTTAAACGGATCAAAATTGATCTTTATTTTCACGGTACTCATTTCCCTAAGTTTATCCTTTTAAAAATAAAAAAACCTCTCCCATTCATAAAGAGAGGAAAGGTTGGTTGATTCAACATAGGCCTTTCACTCTTATCGCCCAAGGTTTGGACCTTGCACAGGTTTAAGCACCTTTGTCTTAAATAGGTGAGACACCTATTTAAACTGGTTGCCGGGCTTCATCGGGCCTGTCCCTCCGCCAGCTCAGGATAAGAGTATCCGTTCAAGGATAAATCTTACGAAATTCGACGGATAATGTCAATCATATTTTTATCCACCTATCTGCTTTTTTCCGTTTTCTTTCATATTTATATTTATAAAAATATTTTTGGGAAAAATAAAAAATGAAATTAACGAAAAAAAATTAGCTATATAGTATAGACTATTAATTCAAATGTGCTATACTGTTTTGTGAGTAAACGAGTAGATAAATACATTTCAAATTTTTATAAAGGATGGTTATTAATTTATGAACTCTGTAAGCGTTTCAAGCAAAATTGTGGAACTTCTAAACGGTTCAAATATAACAATGCAACCTTCTGTACCTACACTTGTTGAAAAGGTACTTACTCGTAAAGAGGGCGTGTTAACTGCGTCAGGTGCTGTACGTGCAGAAACAGGCAAATATACAGGACGTTCTCCTAAAGATAAATTTATCGTTGAAGAAGCTTCTGTGAAAGATAAGATCGATTGGGGTTCAATTAACCAACCGATTTCAGAAGAAGTCTTTGATCAATTATACACAAAAGTAGTCGATTATTTACAACAAAAAGACGAACTTTTTGTTTTTAAAGGATTTGCAGGAGCGGATACGACTCACCGCCTTCCAATCCAAGTCATCAATGAATACGCTTGGCATAACCTATTTGCTCATCAATTATTCATCCGCCCAACAGCAGAAGAGTTGAAAGACCATCAAGCGGGCTTCACAATCGTCTCTGCTCCGAACTTTAAAGCAGACCCAGCAGTAGATGGCACACAATCTGAAACATTCATTATCGTTTCTTTCGAGCGCCGCATCGTGTTAATCGGTGGAACAGAATACGCAGGTGAAATGAAGAAGTCCATCTTCTCTATCATGAACTACCTTCTTCCTGAAAATGATGTTTTCCCTATGCACTGCTCGGCAAACGTTGGCTACGAAGGTGACGTTGCTTTATTCTTCGGTCTTTCCGGAACAGGTAAAACAACATTATCTGCAGACCCAAATCGTCGTTTAATCGGTGATGATGAGCACGGTTGGTCTGCAAACGGCGTATTTAACGTTGAAGGTGGATGCTATGCGAAATGTATCGGTCTTTCTCGTGAAAAAGAACCACAAATTTTCGATGCAATCCGTTTCGGTTCTGTATTAGAAAATGTTGTGCTAGACGAAAACACTCGCCTTCCTGATTACGATGATAACTCTTTAACAGAAAATACACGTGCCGCTTACCCATTACAAGCGATTGACAACATCGTTGACCCAAGTGTAGCCGGTCATCCAAATACAATTATTTTCTTAACAGCTGACGCATTCGGAGTTTTACCTCCAATCAGCAAATTAACGAAAGAGCAAGCAATGTACCACTTCCTAAGCGGTTACACGTCTAAGCTTGCAGGAACAGAGCGCGGAATCACTTCTCCGGAAGCAACATTCTCAACATGTTTCGGTTCTCCTTTCCTACCATTAGAAGCAACTCGCTATGCGGAAATGCTAGGTGAGAAAATCGACGAACATAACGCTCAAGTATTCTTAGTCAACACTGGTTGGACTGGTGGAGAATACGGCGTTGGAAGCCGTATGAAACTTGCTTACACTCGTGCGATGGTGCAAGCAGCTCTTGAAGGCGAATTAAACAATGTAGAAACATATACAACGAAAACATTTGGTTTACAAATTCCTCTTCATGTTCCTGGTGTACCTGATGATGTACTGATCCCACGTAAAGCATGGGCAGATCAAGAAGCATTCATGAAGAAAGCAGCTGAGCTTGCTGGCAAGTTCCGCGAAAACTTCAAAAAGTTCTCTAACGTTCCGAGCGAAATCTCAGAACTTGGTGGACCACAAATCTAATATCAAAAAAAGAAGGCCTCGATGGTCTTCTTTTTTTGATATTAGAGAAAACAAAATAAAAAGCGGCTTAGTTTCCCTTAGCCGCCTTCGTTTTAGTTCGTTGAATTTAATGAGATCAGTTTGTATGTAAGAATCGTGCTTTCTTGTTGCCACTCTACTTTTTCAATGATAGCGGTTCCACTAATTTCGCTATCTCTTGTTTTATAGACGTGGATCGGAATATCAATCGGATATAAGCGATATCCCGATTTCTTTAACGAGAAACTATTTTCTTCTATCCGTTCCTCTTTCCCTTTTGTGACGATCATCGTATTTAATTCCATTGGCATACCCATTTTTTCTCCTCCTCCATATGAGCACTATTTTTCATCCAAGCGCAAAGCTGTTGAACAACTTGTCGGTTCACAGCTGGCGGAAAGTAATGATCATATTGATCAAAATACCATGTTTCTAGCGTCTTTTCCAGTTGTTTTAACCCTCGTTCTAATTGATAGGCATGTTCAATGTTGACATTCTGATCTTTCTTCCCATGAATAATCAACACAGGAGCCGTTATTTTATCTAAATCATGCAGTGGCGTTCGCCATTGATACAATTCCTCATGCTTATAAGGACTTCCACCGATCACACGCTTCATCATGCGACGCATATCTTTTCTTTCTTCGTAAGTGAGAATCATATTAGAGACGCCTCCCCATGTCACAACAGATGCCACTTCTTTCTCAATCGCCGTCAATAACCCCATGACCCCTCCTCGTGAAAAACCAAACAGATGAACCCTTCCCGTCACTTGAGGATGCGCTTGCAGTAAGTCAAATGCTGAAAATGCGTCTTCTCTGTCATCTCCTGCAAAGTCTTCCTGCCCTTCTCCCCCTCGATTTCCTCGATAAAAAGGGGCGAACACAATGAAGCCTTCTGAGGCAAATTGGGTAATTCTCGCAGGACGTACCATGCCGACATTTTTAATGCCACCTCGCAAATAAAGAAAACCGTCAAAACTTCCTTCTGCTTTTGGTTCCGCTAGCAATCCCTTTACTTTCAGTCCGCTCGACATATATGTCACCATCCATAAACGCACACTCGGATGAGGGGATGGAAAACGGATCTTCTCGACGATGGATGTCATTGGATCACCGCATGTAAATAGTCTAACGTTCGCTCGACGACTTCATCTTTCATTAAAAAGCTAAACTCACGATTCATTCGCTTTTGGCGTAAATCTTCATGAAACAGCACTGGCCCATCTGTTTCTAAATAATCGCTCTTCTTTTCTATATACCCGATTTGAGCGAAAAAAATCGCTTTCACAAACGGTTTTTCTGGATACTGAACATAATATTCTCCCACGAATATCATCTCGTCAACGACCCCTCCTGTTTCTTCATACACCTCTCTTTTGACGGCTTCCTCTAGCGTTTCCCCACGCTCTACTTTCCCGCCAGGACACTCTAATCCTCGTTTCGGATGTCTTGTTAATAACCACTGACCATTGTGTCGACAAAACACAAGTACATGCTGAGCAGATAATGGAAAGCTGTCAGATTGAAAAGAAAGCGTCACCTGACAGCCATTTTGATCGGCGAATTCGAACATCATTCTCCCCTACCTCTATCCCATTCCTCGCATAAGACTGATAGCGCCAGTCATGCTTAGAAGCTTTTCTTTTTATTATACCGTATTTCACATTCCCCACATATCTTTTATATGCGTCTTCGCTTCCTCATCGCCAAGCTCATAAATCATTTCATAAACCTTTTTCAAATTATCGTCATAGCGATCATTCGGACGGTCAAAATGATATTGAACGTACGGTACATGAGCGCGAAAAAAACCTTCCCATTCCACCGCATAATTGGCATCAAATAATTCCCTGAGCTGAATAATCTCTGCATCTGTCGCATATATTCTAAAATTCCATGGAGAAGCTGTGGATGTTCTCATAATTTCTCCATTGGCCAATTGGATATAATAGGCTGTTTTTTCCTCTTTCATTATTGTCACCTCCCATTCTTATCATTCCCTGGCTGTTATAAATCATGATTGTGAAAAAATATGTCTATTCTCTGACAATAGACTGGTTTATTTACTGCAGTTAGGGTATAAAAGAAATAAGGGGATCTAGAGAAATTATCATAAAATAAAGGAGCGAGTGCGTATGAAGCTAGTTGATGAGTTATATGAAATTTACCGTGGGAGGCTCCAAGGGTCAGACGAAGACCTCGATATGATTACTCTCGCTGTCGTAGAACAGCTATCTAATAAAGAAATATTCTCAATTATTAAAGAAATGAACGAAGAGGAATTGCAATATTTCTTTCGTGTCTACTTGTTTGAAGCATTGAGAGAGAAATTTAATAACGATGCAATAGAAGAAGGTTGGCAAGAAAAGAATTTTTATCACTAATACATACGAGCAGCATTTAGCCAGCATACAAAAAAGGATGCCCCTAGAAAGAGGACATCCTTTTTTGTATCAGCCTTTAATATCAATGGCTGCTCCTTTATGTGGGTGAGGCGCTGCTTGGACTTTCGGTAACGTCTCCATCATTTGGATCGCTTGAGCCGTTTGGGTCGCCATTTGGCTTTTTAATAAGTTCAAACTTAATGTTTGTTGTAGCTCAGCCACTTGCTTGCCCATCATTGCAGATAATTCCATCGCTATTCCTCCTATTTTTGGTGCTTATTTTCCTAAGAAAGACTTTAGCATCCATGCATGCTTTTCTAGTCCTTGGTGAATAGCAAGAAGCATATCACCTGTCGTTTCATCATCCACTTCGCCCGCTAAGTCCATCGCTGCTTTCAGCTCGGCGATGATTGTTGTAAAATCATTGACTACTGATTGTACCATTTGCTCTGCTGTTTCTTTTCCTTCTGCTTCGCCAACAGTCGCCATTTCTAATGATTCTTTTAGCGTCGCAACCGGCTCGCCGCCAAGAGCTAACAAACGTTCTGCTAGTTCATCAATATGAAGAGATGCTTCCGTGTATAGTTCTTCAAATTTATCATGTAAAGCAAAGAAATGTGGCCCCTTCACAAACCAATGATAATTATGTAATTTTGTGTAAAGTACCGTCCAGTTCGCAATTTGTTGGTTCACACTTTGAACTAATTTTTCTGACATAAAACATTCTCCTCCTCATTTGTGATTCTTTTATTTTATTCCCACTCTTTTTCATTTTAAAACATCATCACCACTTTGTCCAAAGAACTGCCACAAACAAAGGACGTACACTAACATGAGAAAGCATGGTAAAATACGTGGAGGAGGGATCGTAAATTGACTACTGTATTAATTATTTCTATCGTCATCGTCATTGCCGTACTTATTTTCACGATTATGTCTATTAGCAAAGGTTATCAATATAAACATACGATTGATCCAATCGAAAACAACCCGCATTTACAACAAAATGAATCCGAAGAAAACAAGGAATAACCACAATGAAAATACTATTTATGAGCCTCATCCGTTTTTACCAAAAGTTCATTTCACCCTTAAAGCCACCAACGTGCCGCTTTTATCCGACATGCTCTCATTATGGCTTAGAAGCGGTTCAACGATTTGGTGCGATCAAAGGTGGATATTTAACGATTGTTCGTATTTTGAAATGTCACCCATTTCACCCGGGCGGCTTTGATCTTGTCCCTGAAACATGGAAGGATCGAAAAAAGAAGAACTAACACATCATAATCGTGTCAGTTCTTCTTTTCGTATCGTGACTTCTTTTAGTCGTCTTTCGTTTATTTGATAACCGATTCCTGCCCCAGGTGATAAAGAAATCCGACCGTTCACTACTTCAATTTCCGGCTCAATAATGTCCTCATGCCAATAATGAGTAGAAGAAGATAAGTCTCCTGGAATCGAAAAACCTTCGAGTGAAGCGAGAGCAACGTTGTGGGCACGAGATACGCCAAACTCAATCATGCCGCCCGCCCAAACAGGTATACCTCGCTTTAAACAAAGGTCGTGAATCTTCTTCGCTTCTTCCAATCCACCGACACGCCCAATTTTAATATTGATCACTCCGCAACTTCCAAGCTCTAGCGCATTTTCCGCATCACGAATCGAACGAATACTTTCATCGAGACAAATCGGTGTCTCGATCATTTTTTGTAGCTTAGCATGTTGAACGAGATCATCAACCGCTAATGGCTGCTCAATCATCAATAGCTGAAATTCATCTAACGCTTTTAATCGCTCGACCTCTTGCAAGGAGTAAGCAGAATTAGCATCCGCCATCAGAGGAATGGTTGGAAACTCACGGCGAATGTTTCGTAACAGCTCCCGATCATTTTGCGGGCTAATTTTCACCTTAATACGCTCGTATCCTTGCGTAACGAGCTTGTCCATTCGCCGTAGTGTTTCCGTCATTGATGAGCCTGCCGCTACTGCCCCTGCCCTTATTTCTTTTCTAACACCGCCTAGTGACATGGCAAGCGGTCGGTCTTGGCGTTTACTATATAAATCCCAAATCGCCATTTCCACACCCGCTTTCGCCATCGGGTTGCCCCGAACGACGTTGAACCATTCGTTAATATCAGAAGGGTCGTTGATTTCGCGATCGAGTACAAGCGGCGCTAATATGTCCTTGATCATATGATAACTCGTTTGTACCGTTTCCTCGGTATACCACGGAGTCGAAAAAGCAACGGCTTCCCCGTAGCCAACTACTCCGTCAGCGTCTATCGCCTCGACAATGATACTGCGTCGCTTTTTCACCGTTTCTAAATGAGTGACGAACGGCGATTTCAATTCCATTTCAATAACATGAAGGATTAAACGTTCAAGCTTCATTTTTTCCGCCTCTTTTCATACGCTACTTTTAGCTCGCGACGCATTAATTTTTTCGCGGCATTTCGCGGCAATTGATCAACGATGAAAATAGCGGATGGACATTTATATTTAGCTAGTCGTTGCTCACAAAACGCTTGAATCTCGCCCGTATCAAGCGGCTCCTTCCCGACAATGAAAGCAACAGGCACTTGTCCCCATTTGTCATCAGCCACACCAATAACGCCTGCCTCAGCGATCGCTGGATGGGCAAGCAGTACCGATTCAATTTCTGCTGGATACACATTTTCGCCTCCAGAAATGATTAAATCAGAGCGGCGATCTAATACGTATAAAAACCCTTCTTCATCGACATAACCGATATCACCTGTATGAAACCAGCCGTCTGAAAAAGAGGCATCATTCGCTTCCTCCCGTCGCAAATAGCCATTCGTCACATTCGGTCCTTTGACAAGAATTTCGCCTTCTTTTTCCTCACTAGCAATTTTCAACTGACATGGAAACAGCGGCTTTCCGGCAGAACCGAGCTTCGATAAGCTATATTCAGGCGGAAGTGTCACGATTTGTGAAGATGTTTCTGTCATGCCATACGTTTGGTACACAGGGATATCTTTTGCTACACAAGCTTCCAGTAAAGGTTTAGGAGCTGGACCACCACCTAGCAACATACAGCGAAAGGATGGATGGTAAGACCCTTCTAATTGATCGAGCATCCGTTTCAGCATCGCGGAGACGACAGAAATAATGGTTCCTTCTCCTGCTTGCAACGCTTCGTTCACTTTTTCCTCATCAAACTGCTCATACAATCGAACAGCCATTCCGTAAACCACGCTACGAATTAAAATAGAATACCCACTAATATGAAAAAGAGGGACCGCACAAATCCAGCAATCTTGTTCATGAATCCCTAAATTCAACGCCGAGCCTGTGGCACTCCACCAATGGTTTCCATACGTCTGCAATACGCCTTTCGGTTGCCCTGTCGTTCCAGATGTATACATGACCGAACACACTTCCTCAAGCTCAAATGTTTCACGACCTTGTCGCTTTGACAGCTGCTCACGGCTCATCATCTCCATCGTATGTATCCCTTCAAACGCTTCAATGAGCGACTGAAAGGCTGAATCGTATACTACACATTTCGCCTGTGCGTCCTCTAGTTGCCACGCTAATTCCGCACTCGTTAAACGATAATTCAATAAAACAGCGATCGCTCCTATTTGCTGCAGCGCATGAATCACAAACACCGCTCTCTCTGTATTCTTTACAAGCACGCCTACATAATCGCCAGACTGAATCTGTTGTTGCTGTAAAAAGGCTGTCTCCATTTGGACTTCTTCGTACAATTGTGAAAACGTCCAGCTCCTCTCACCGAAATAAAGAGCCGGACGATCAGGTGTTAAAAACGCCCTCTGTTTTAACCAATTAGGAATACTTTGTGACACACTTTTTCTTCTCCTTCCTTTCCCCTGCTGGCGGACAAAAAAGCTTGATGGAAAAAACCATCAAGCTTTTGGACTTTGCCACATCCGCAAGCCGGAGGGCTATATTTGTTTATAGGTGTTGGCTAGCTTCGCCTCCTAGACACTCGAGTCAAATAACCTGCCACTTACAAGGCTATCACCTTTCCAGCGTCAGAACATTTGCTTGTCGGGGCTGAACAAGGCGCTTCCGCTTTTCTTTATTAAGGGAATCTTGGGAATTGACCGAAGTCTGGTTTGCGTTTTTCTTTGAAGGCGTCTCTTCCTTCTTTTGCTTCTTCTGTTGTGTAGTATAGAAGCGTTGCGTCACCGGCTAGTTGTTGTAGACCTGCAAGGCCATCTGTATCTGCGTTCATCGCTGCTTTGATGAAACGTAGAGCAGTCGGGCTCTTCTCAAGCATTTCTTGCGCCCATTGAACTGTTTCTGCTTCTAATTGTTCTAAAGGTACAACCGTGTTAACTAAGCCCATATCCAATGCTTCTTGTGCATTGTATTGGCGGCATAGGTACCAAATTTCTCTCGCTTTTTTATGTCCAACAAGGCGAGCTAAGTAGCCAGAGCCATAACCTGCGTCGAAGCTTCCAACGTTCGGTCCAGTTTGTCCGAACACCGCGTTATCTGCTGCAATCGTTAAGTCACACACGACATGAAGAACGTGACCGCCGCCAATCGCATAACCAGCAACCATCGCAATGACCGGTTTTGGAATTACACGAATTAAGCGCTGTAAATCTAGTACGTTTAAGCGAGGGATTTGGTCGTCACCAACGTAACCGCCATGTCCACGCACTTTTTGATCTCCACCAGAACAGAATGCTTTTTCGCCTGCTCCTGTTAAAACGATAACACCTACTTTTTCATCGTCGCGCGCGTACGCAAACGCGTCGATTAATTCCATTACCGTTTTCGGACGGAATGCGTTGTGCACTTCCGGACGATTGATCGTAATTTTTGCAATTCCATTATACGTTTCATATAAAATATCTTCATATTGACGTTCATTAACCCATTCAAAAGCCATTAAAATTGCCTCCTTTTATGTATGAATCAAAAATCCTCTTATTATTGTACCAAATTCTTCGCCATCTTCCACATGAATTGCATGACCTTTGCCAACAATTTCTTTCCATGTTGATCGCGTAAGCCGTTGATTCATCTCAAAAGCGATGTTGGTGAACTTTTCATCCAATGTACCAGTGACGAGGAGAACTGGCATAGGGAGCTCAGACAGCTGATCCCACCAAGATGGTTGCGAACCAGTACCCATTCCTTTTAACGATCCAGAAAGCCCTACGACATCATTTTGAAGCCGCTGCTCACGAATCGCTTCTTGCTTCGTTAACGAAAGGTTTTTCTGTGTCGCAAATAGTGGGATATTCGTCCACCTATCGACAAACTTCTCGATTCCTTCTGTTTCGATTTTCATCACTAGCTGTTCATCCGCTAGACGGCGTGCCGCTCGTTCCTCTTCTGTCTTCAGCCCTGGCGACGCACTTTCTAGCACAACGCTTTGAACAGCCTCTGGAAAAAGAACCGCCAGCGTTAACGCCAGCCTGCCTCCCATCGAATAGCCTAACAAATGAAAACGTTCAAATGAAAGCTTTCCCATTAACTCCTTCAAGTCCCGAGCAACGAGCTGAATATCATACCTGCTTGGATCATCAGGACAGCTGCTTTGTCCATGACCTAACAGATCAACGACTACGCACTGATACTCTTTTTGTAATAAGACAACTGTATCTGCCCATGTCGTATGATCGCCTGTAAATCCATGCAAAAGCAGGAGCGGCTCGCCGCTTCCGATGACCTCATAACGATAGCGGCAATCGTGAATCATGAGCTCCATTGTTGATCACTATTAAGCCATTCCTTTATTTCCTGGGAAACATTCACCCATAACTCACGATGAGCGACAACGTTTTTTCCACGATCAGTCACCGCTTCAATGATGAATAACCCATCTGCTTCCTCGGCGGTTTGCATCGCCTCATGTAGCATCTCCATATTTGTCACCTTTGCATAACCGCCTCCATACAGCTTAGCCGCATGGGCAAAGTCAAGATCCGCTGGCGTACCAAATAATTGCTCAAAATGCTTCGGCTCAGACGCTTGTGGTAAGTAAGAGAAAATTCCACCACCATTATTATTAATAACAATGACCGTCATTTTAATCCGATTCATCTTAGCAGCTAACAAACCATTTAAATCATGAAAAAAGGATAAATCACCTAAAATTAAATACGTGGACGCATTCGCCGCTGCGACTCCGAGCGCACTAGAAACAAGACCGTCAATACCATTGGCTCCACGATTGGCATAAAGCTGAACCTTTTTCGGTTGATTAAAAAAGAACGAATCTAAATCGCGAATTGGCATACTGTTGCCGACAAATAGCGAGGATTCATCAGGCAAGTTTTGCAACATTTTATAGAAAATTTTTCCTTCATCTAGCTCAGCATGCTGCTCTACTTTTTTCATCTGCGCTTTCGCCCGCTCGTTGATTTTCTTCCATTTCGTTAACCACTCATCATTAGATTTCTTCTCTATCGCCTCGCTAATTTTCAAGCAAAAATCTGTTTCATCAGCAGCAATCATATGCGAAGAGGCAGTGATTGGATCTCTCCAGCCGGCACCTCCATCAATCACAAGATGCTCTTTATTCACATGTATTTTCAAATATTGAGTTAACGCTTTCGACACAGGCATCGCTCCGAAGCGAAGGACGACATCAAAAGCAGCCACTTGTTTTATGGAATCATCTCGTAAAAAGGCGTCGTAGCTATCCATCACTACTGATTCAGCTGACTGGCCGCTGCGAAGTCCTGACAATGGATCAGCCAAAATTGGATAGCCTAGCTGTTCAGCAAGCTCGATCACCGCTTGGTTAAATCCTTCAGCAGCCAGCGCTCCGCACACAATGAGTCCTTTTTCTTTTCCACTTAGAAAATGAGCGAGCTGTTCGATACTTTGTTGAGACAACGTCCGTTTCCCTTCTGTTAATAAAAGCGGCGCTTGCTCTACAAACTCTTTTCCCACGAATGCTCCATCATAAGTCGGAATAAGCGGCTCCCTGAAAGGAAAATTCAAATGAACCGGTCCAGCCGGCGCTTGAGAAGCGACATACACCGATTTGGTAGCAGACGAACGAACGTAACGAAGCATATTCTCACCGGCATCAGGCAATGCCATTTCAGCAAACCATTTCACATTGGTGCCGTACAACTGATTTTGATCAATTGCCTGGGGAGCACCGATATCTCTTAGCTCATGCGGTCGATCTGACGTTAACACAATTAACGGCACGCGCGCATTTTTCGCCTCTACGATTGCCGGATAATAATTAGCCGCCGCAGTACCTGACGTACAAAGTAAAGCGACTGGTTTGTTAGAAGCCTTCGCCAATCCTAATGCAAAAAAGGCAGCCGAACGCTCATCAATTTGAATATAGACTTTTATATCAGGATGCTCAGCCAATAAAAGGGCCATAGGAGTAGACCGCGAACCCGGACTAATCACGGCGCTGTCTACTCCTGCTTTTGCTAGACCATCAATAAAATGGGCATTATATAACGTTAAATCTTTTTGATGATCACACATCCGTCGTTCCTCCTATTGCCCGCAGCATCGGTCGGAATTTAATACCCGTTTCAATGAATTCGCTTTCCGCTTGTGAATCGGCCACAACCCCACAACCAGCATAGAGAACCGCTTGTTGTTTATTTAACAAGCCAGAACGAATCGCCACAGCAAATTCACCATTTTTGCGGTAATCCATCCAACCGACAGGAGCCCCATAAAAACCACGGTCCATGATTTCTAATCGGCGAATTTCTCGTAATGCTTTATCATTCGGTAATCCCCCAAGTGCTGGTGTCGGATGAAGCTTTTCCACAAAGGGCAAAATTGATCCTTGTTCCGTATAACCAATGACTGGCGTATATAAATGCTGAATGTCACGAACCTTCATTAAAGTAGGCGTTGTCGGAACATCGACTTCATGACATAAATGCGACATTTCTTTACGAATCATTTGCACGACATAATCGTGCTCCACTCGATTTTTGCTGTCATTCAATAGCTCAGCACTAAGCTGCTGATCCTCTGCTTCATCTCGACCTCGCTTAATCGATCCTGCTAAACAGGTAGATAGCGCCACTTGATCGCGCTTGCGTACTAATCGTTCGGGAGAAGCTCCTAAGAAACAGCTTTCCATCGCTTCTAATGAGAAGACAAAGCTCTCTGGCTGTTGATCGAGTAAACGCTCTAATACAAGATCCGGCGTAATTTCCGACTGAAAATGAGCCGTCAGCTTTCTAGCTAGAACGACTTTTTTCAATTCAGGGTCGACTGTAATACTTCGTACCACTTCATCGATAGATCGCTTCCATTCCTCTGGATCATGCTCATCCATTTTAACAAGATCAACGTTCCTTTGTAGCAAAGGAAGCGCTTCATGTAATAGATGCGTTTTCTTTCGTTCCATTTTATCAATGAGCTCATCTGAATCGTATGACGTACATATTATATTCGTCGTCAAGTAGCTTTCCCCATGATATGTCGTCAGCATAAATTCTGGCACATAAAAGAAAGCAGGAGAAAAATTAGACCATTCCTTTTCCTGTGATCGTTCCGGATCAAAGGAGAAACCGCCAAATAGAAGTGGACCTGTTCCGTAAGCATCAAAAGGATTGTGAATCGATGCACATTCAGTCAGATCATCCCACTTCTGCTCTACCTCTTTATAACGCAGCTCATTTTTTTGCTCGCTGCGAATCGTATGAATATTCCCTAACCCAACAATTGTCAATTCTCCATCTCGATCTTTCCAGAAAAATCGTTCCCCAGTATAAGTAGCTCGTCCATTTTGATAAAAAGCTAATGGATCAATGGAATCCACCTTCTCCACATAACTAAAGAGTAATGCCTGGAGATGATTTAACTTGTTATTCATCTCATGGATAAACACTTCTTTGATCGGATGGCTCTTTATAGTAGACAATGAAATCTCCTCCATTGCACATACAGCAGTATGAATCGTTGTCAAACTTATTTAAAGATACACCTCTTGAACTCTTTATGTCAACGATTCCACCGTGTTTTGTCTTATTCTACCCTTATTATAATGCTTTGCTTCAATTGTTCCTATTATTTGTTTGTTTTGAACTCTCTAAATCAGCCCTTGAACTTGCTTAGAAGTGTGAAAAGTGATTGACACTTATCCTTTCCTTTTCTACACTTATAAATGACGAACAGAAGAAGAATGGTTCGTTATTAACTAAAGGGAGAGAATAAACGATGGAAGTTAATACATCCCCTTCCATTAAGCCGGACAAAGGTTGGAAAATTTGGTGGCAACTTATGAGGCCACATACACTAACAGCCGCATTTGTTCCTGTGTTTCTCGGAACAGCTTTAGCTGTCGCCGATACGTCGCTTCGAATCGATTTGTTTTTAGCGATGCTCATCGCCTGCCTACTGATTCAGGCAGCTACAAATATGTTTAACGAGTATTTCGATTACGTCAGAGGACTCGACACGGAACAATCTGTAGGTATTGGTGGAGCAATTGTCCGCAACGGTGTACATCCTCGTACCGTGCTTACAATGGGGTTTTCTTTTTTCGGTATCGCATTATTGCTCGGAATTTATATTTGCGCTAATACAACATGGTGGATTGCTGTCATTGGGGTTATTTGTATGGCCGCTGGCTATTTTTATACAGGCGGACCTATTCCAATTGCCTACACACCATTCGGCGAACTAACAGCCGGCTTTTTTATGGGTGTTGTCATTATTTTGCTATCTTTTTACATTCAAACAGGCTTTATTTCCACAGCCAGCCTTCTTATTTCTGTCCCGATCTCGATCTTAGTTGGATCGATTTTATTAGCCAACAACATTCGTGATTTAGATGGAGATAAAGAAAATGGTCGAAAAACGCTCGCCATTTTAGTCGGACGAAAACGTGCCATTCAAGTACTAGCCGGCATGTTCATCGTGTCATTTGCTTGGGTAGCGGCTCTTGTCGTGTTTGAGATTGGGTCACCATGGCTCCTTCTCACGTTTTTAAGCATTCCAAAAGCGGTGAGAGCGACGAAAGGCTTTATCGGCAAAACATTACCGATTCAAATGATGCCTGCAATGAAAGCAACGGCTCAAACAAACACGATCTTTGGCTTCTTGCTATCCATCGGCATTTGTTTAGGCTATCTTTTATAATGATAAAAAACGAGGCTGGGACAAAACCCC
>NKXN01000084.1 GCA_002261155.1 Bacillaceae bacterium SAS-127
CCTTCGAGGTTCGGGACTTTCCCCCTAAAGATTACACCCATGCCAGGCGCACTAAAAAAACAGAGCAAGCGATGGATATCTTGCTCTGACTCATTCAAATTATTTTTGCGCTTTTAATAAATCTCGAATTTCTGCTAATAGCACTTCTTCTTTAGAAGGTGCTGGCGGCGCTGCTGGTTCCTCAGCTTTTTCTCGCTTAGCGGTTAGTTTATTAAACAGCTTAATAAAAAGAAAAATCGAAAAAGCAATAATTAAAAAGTCCACAATCGTTTGAATAAACGCCCCGTATTTAATCGTCGCCTTGTTGTAAGTGAAGGCTAAATCCGTAAAGTTAACTCCTCCAAGAAGCAATCCAACCAACGGCATAATCACATCTTCCACAAGCGACGTTACGATTTTACCAAAAGCTCCCCCGATAATCACCCCGACTGCTAAGTCAATGACATTTCCCCGCATCGCAAATTCCTTAAATTCCTTTAGCATAAAACCCCTCCATTCAATAATAATTTCTCTCTAACTATAGCAAAAAATGGGGAGAGGTAAAAAAAATAAATTATTATGAATTTTTCTGTCTTGTTTCTAGACTTCTTTGAACGAAATAAAAAAAGCAGGATATACTCCTGCTTTCAGTCGTGGTGTTGTTTTTTCTTGACTCTCTCTTCTATTCTTCTAAATTTTTCATTGCGTTTTTTCTCTGAAAAAAACAACCCTGTCAATAGAGCGATAAAAAAAACAGGTATAGCAAACACAAATAGTTGCATCAAGTTACTCACCATGTTGACTTCTCCCACTTCCTTTACTCTTTTCTTCTTCATATACAGGTAAAGAAATCATCACCTTTGTTCCTTTCCCTTCTTCGCTTTCAAAAGAAATCGTTCCTTTATGGTTTTGAATAATTTTAAAGCTGACCATCAACCCCAGACCGGTCCCCTTTTCTTTGTTAGAATAGAATGGTTCACCAAGTCTAGCAATCCGATCTTTTTGAATGCCAACCCCTTCATCTATCAATTCTAAGATTACTCGATTATTGTCATGCTTCGTTGTAATAGTAATGACACCGCCCTTAGGCATCGCTTCTAAAGCATTTTTAATTAAATTAATGACCACTTGTTTAATTTGTTTCATTTCTCCAAATGTTTCCGGTAAATAATGATCAAGTGTACTAACGATATTCGCATTATGGAGTAACGCTTCAGGTTGCATAAAAATAATGACTTCATTCAGTATTTTATTCAAGTTAAGTTTTTCCATTTGCAATTCTTGATGAGGTTTCGCTAGCATTAAAAATTCATTCATAATAAATTCAATTCGTTGTAGTTCAGACAAAATAATGTCGCTATACTTCGTTTGACTTTCCTTCCCCCAAAGCTGAACAAACCCTTTAATCGTCGTTAATGGATTGCGGATTTCATGAGCGATCCCAGCCGCTAATTGTCCCACAGCCCCTAGCTTATCGCCTTTACGAATTAAAATATCTTTCTCCTTCAATTCAGTAATATCTTCCATTACACTAATAATTCGCTTCGGCTGTTTCGCTTTATTATAAATGACGGTTTGTCTTGATCGAATCCAGCGAATTTCACCACTCGGTCGAATAATACGAAACTCAAATTCATCAGGTCCTTCTTTAAAATGAGTAAATTGATGCATTAAGTACTCACGGTCCTCTTCATGAATCGTTTCAATATATTGAAAGTGGTTTTGATATAAATCGGATATAGAACGCTGCCACACTTTCTCAAATGCAGCGCTTACATAAAGTAGTTCAAAACCCTCTACATTATGCACACAAAATACTTCATTAATATTTTCAGTAATCTCTCTTACTTGTTTTTCGCTTTCCCTTAATTTTTGCAAACTCATTTGATAGTCTGTAATGTCACGTATATTTACCGCAAGTCCTGTTGAAGATGGGAACGTACAGATTTCAAAATAACCTTTGTAAAGATTACTATATACTTGAAAACGTTGGGGTTCTTGTGTATTCATGGACTGCTTATAATAATATTCATAAATCGTCCCTCTCACTTCAGGAAAAGTATCCCATAAATTCTTCCCCACAAGTTCCTCCTGATTTTTCTTCCACATGTTTGCAAGCACGTCATTGACATAGACAATATCCCACTGATCATCTACAAAGAAAAACGCTTCAATAATGCTCTGTAATATATTCTCAAGACGCTCGTTTGCTTTTTTTAGCTCTTTTTTCTGATTGATGAGCTCTCTCTGCGCCTCCACAAGTAGGGAATTATCTCTACTAATACCGGAGAAAGCCACGATTTCTCCTGCTTCATTTCGAATCGGTGAAGCGGTTATACTCACAGGAATCATTGATCCATCTTTGTGCAACCTCATCGCTTCATAGTTGACCATTTTTTGTCCAGCTAACACTCTTGTTCTGATCTGTTGAAATTCACTGTAAAAAGCGTCTGGAATAATAGGTAACTTTTGTCCTTTTACTTCTTCATTTGTCCATCCAAAAATCTTTTCAAAAGCTCTATTTACAGCGATCACATTTCCTTCTAAATCTATAAGGTCAACTGCATCATCCGTATTTTCCCAAAACGATTGAAAATGTTGATTTGATTGAATTAATTCACTTTCTAATCGTTTTTGTCGACTCATATCTCTCCCGATCATTAAAACCATTTTTTGCGAAGCCATTGAAGCTCCACTCCAAGACATCCAAATGTAATTACCATCTTTGCACAGACTACGGTTCTCAACAGTTACTGATTTGCCGCATTGTATAACCTCTTCAAACTTTTCTCTTGTATTTTCAAAGTCAGATGAGTGAATGTAATCTAAGAAACTCTTTCCGATAAGTTCTTTCTCATCATAACCTAACACCGAGGTTAATGCTGGGTTAACAAATCGAATAATCCCATCATGATCAGTAGCTGCAAACATTTCTTTTGTCATTTGTATAAACCACTCAATCTCTTCAGGGGAAACGAGTGAAGAATTAAAAAAATTATTCGCCATTTTCTATACCTCTTTAAAAACGAATTTTAGTCATACGAAAAATTAGAATTACTTAAAGATTAACACTTTTGTATATAAAATGCCTAGGTAATACGAGAAAAAAGTAGGAATGTACTGATTTCTTTCCTAAATATCTATGCCGTTTCATGTAAAGTGAAACTTTAATCAGTAGGGGCCCCACTGATTGTTAGTTGAACCAATCGGGCGTTTACGGGCTGTTGATCTCCCACCTACATGCCTGCGCTTCTTCTTCCATGTTGAAGTGGGAGTCTTACAGCCCGTTAATGCGGGATAAAAAGCCCACGACGAATACGTCATGGGCTTGCCTGTTTATTTTTCTTTCCGTTCCCAACATTCAATTCCATTGAGACCTTCGATAGAATCAGCATAGAAAACGGGTTCTTTTCCTGCTTTTCGTTGCTTCTGATAATCACTAAGAACCGCCATGGCAATTTTATATAACATCGCAATCGCCACTAAGTTAATAAAGGCCATAATTGCCATAAATAAATCTGCCAAGTCCCAAACTAAACTGATTTTAGCGACTGATCCAAAGTAGACCATTCCAACGACAGCCACGCGATATACAAATAATGCTGTCGGTGAATTTTTAATGAATTCGATATTTGTTTCTCCATAATAATAATTCCCGATAACTGAACTAAAAGCAAATAGAAAAATCGCTACGGCAATGAAAATACTCGCCCAATCACCAATATGAACACTAAGTGCTGATTGAGTTAGATTAATGGAAGTAAGCCCTTCTTTTGTATACTCGCCAGATAAGAGAATGATGAAAGCAGTAGCCGAACAAATCAAAATCGTATCAACGAATACGCCTAATGTTTGAATCAACCCTTGCTTCACAGGATGACTGACATCTGCTGCGGCTGCGGCATTTGGAGCGGAACCCATACCTGCTTCATTTGAATAAAGTCCTCGCTTCACTCCGTTCATCACCGCAGCACCTAATGCTCCTCCTGCTGCCTCTTGCAAACCGAAAGCGCTTTTAAAGATTAACATAAACATCGCTGGTACTTCTGTAATGTTCAGCAATAAAATAACAATCGCCAAAATTAAATAAATAATCGCCATCACTGGGACGAGAATTTGTGTCACATTCGCAACCCTTTTAATCCCACCGAAAATAACGACAGCTGTTAACCCGGCAAGGATTAGTCCGATTGTAGAAGTAGATACATCAAACCCTTGATTCACCGCATTTGAAATGGTATTCGATTGAACGGCATTAAAGACTAATCCGAAGCAAAAAGTGATGGTAATCGCAAAAATAATTCCCATCCATCTTTTATTAAGTCCTTTCTCCATATAATAGGCAGGACCTCCACGAAAACCTTCTTTATCTTTTACCTTATACACTTGAGCGAGTGTACTCTCAACAAAACTCGACGCCGCTCCAATAAAAGCAATGACCCACATCCAGAAAACAGCTCCTGGCCCACCTGTTGCAATCGCTGTTGCAACTCCAGCAAGGTTTCCTGTTCCTACTCGTGAAGCCGCACTGATCGTAAACGCTTGGAAGGAAGAGATCCCTTTTTTTCCATCGGTTGAGATTGTTGATTTTTCAAAAATTACACGAAACATTTCCCCAAAGTAACGAAACTGAACAAACTTGCTTTTATATGAGAAAAATAGACCCAAACCTATCAACATGGCAATCATTAAATAGGTGTACAAATAATCATTAATTGTCAATACATATTGATTAATAACATCTAAAAACTCCATATAAAATCACCCTCCCTTTCACCTGCATTCAACTTAAAATTAACCTATACTACCTTATCAAAAAGATAGATTCCAATCAAATGGATTTTTTAAACATCATTGAGAAATAGGGCTGCATAATCATACACAGCCCTATAGAACCCTTTTATTGTTGTGGATCAATCAACGGCCATACTTTTGTGACTACACCACTTTCTTTTTCATCGACAACAAAGGACCCATTAGAATAACGATCGCTCTTTTTTAACAAGTGAAAATCAAATATTTCAGTTTGACCTTTTTCTGTTTGTAACACCATTTGTTCTATAGACTCGACTAATTCTACTCCGACGACGCGATGAGGATTCGTTTTTAATTCACGAAGCATAACAACTCCCCGAGTAGCTCGAGTAGCTACTTCAAACACAGACATGTCCATTTTCTTGACAGCGCCTCGTTGCGTAACTAAAATGATCGCTTGACCGGATAGCTCCTTCATTGCCTGACCAGCAACAACAAAATCGCCTTCTTTTAAATTGATGCCCTTGACTCCCGCTGCTCGTGGTCCAAAGATATTCACTTCTTGCTCAGCAAATAATAAACCGTAACCAAAATGTGTCGCAATGAATACATGACCTTCGCCATCTGTCAAATGCACATCGACGACCTCATCATCCGCCTTTAAATTGATCGCGACTAATGCTCGCGAATAACGCTGAACTTTATACTGTGACAGTTCTGTTTTCTTAACCATCCCGTTTTTCGTCATAAACAATAAGAAGATCGGCTGATTAAAATCTTTCACCGAGAATACGGAAATAACCTCTTCCTCTTTATCAATTGATACAAGACTGGCGATATGCTGCCCTAAGTCTTTCCAACGAATATCTGGCAATTCATGAACCGGTACATATAAGTAGTTCCCTTTATTCGTAAACACTAACAAGACATCTGTTGTGTTTACTTCCGCTTGATAAAGCAAATGATCCGTTTCTTTCATGCCAAGGTCAGCCCCGCCGGAAGCTGAATAAGAACGCAAACTCGTTCTCTTCATATAGCCATCCTTTGTGACGGTCACCATTACATCTTCACTCGGGATCATCACTTCTAAATTCACTTTAATTTCTTCGATTTCTTTTTCAATGACGGTTCGGCGCTCGTCGTTGTAATTTTTCTTAATAGCTCGGAGCTCTGCTTTAATAACAGCTGCTAATTTTTTCTCGCTAGCTAAAATAGACGTTAGTTGATCAATTAAAGCTGCTAACTCCTCCGCTTCTGTTCGTAAAGCTGTGATATCAGTATTCGTTAATCGATATAGTTGTAAATTGACAATTGCTTCCGCTTGCGGCTCAGTAAAGTCAAACGATTGCATTAAATTTTGTTTCGCGTCTCTCTTATCCTTAGATGCTCGGATCTTTGCAATCACTTCATCTAAAATAGACAATGCCTTTATTAAACCGTCGACAATATGCGCTCTCGCTTTTGCCTTTGCCAATTCGAACTCAGAGCGTTTCGTCACCACTTCTTTTTGATGGGTTATGTAGGCATCGAGCAATTGAGTAAGCCCCATTAACGTAGGACGACGATTATGGATAGCAACCATATTAAAGTTGTAACTAACTTGCAGGTCACTCGCTTTATATAAATAGTTAAGGATTCCTTGTGCATCCCCATCTTTTTTCAACTCGATGACGACCCTTAAACCTGTTCGATCCGTTTCATCGCGAATTTCTGAGATACCTTCTACTTTGCGATCTAATCGTAGCTCATCTATTTTCTTGACGAGATTCGCTTTATTCACTTCATAAGGAATTTCCGTGATCACAATTTGCTTACGGCCCCCTCGAATCTCTTCGATGTCAGCTTTACCGCGCACGACTACTTTTCCTTTACCTGTTTTATACGCTTTTTCAATGCCGTCGATCCCTTGAATAATTCCTCCAGTCGGAAAATCTGGACCTTTTATGACAGTCATTAACTCCTCTACTGTACAATTCGGCTTGTCCATTCTTAAAATAGCCGCATCAATCACTTCTCCAAGTTGGTGAGGAGGAATTTCTGTTGCATATCCAGCAGAAATTCCCGTCGCTCCGTTCACTAACAGATTAGGATACCTCGATGGCAACACAGTCGGTTCTTCGGTCGTATCATCAAAGTTTGGGATAAAATCAACTGTTCGTTTATCAATATCTTTTAACAACTCTCCCGCAATCGAGGAAAGTCTGGCTTCCGTATAACGCATTGCCGCTGGAGGATCGCCATCAATCGATCCATTGTTTCCATGCATTTCAACGAGTAATTTTCTCACTTTCCAATCTTGACTAAGACGTACCATCGCATCATAGACAGATGTGTCACCATGTGGATGATAATTACCGATGACATTACCAACCGTCTTGGCTGATTTTCTAAATCCTTTTTCCTGCGTGTTGCCTTCTGCATACATCGCGTACAAAATCCGGCGTTGAACCGGCTTTAATCCATCGCGAGCATCCGGTAATGCACGCTCTTGAATAATATATTTACTATAGCGACCGAAGCGATCACCTAACACTTCTTCTAATGGTAAATCTTGAAACTTCTCTTTCTCCATTTAGTTATTCCTCCTCGCCGACTGAAAGATTCTCATTTTCTAAAATGTTGCTATCCTCTTCCAGGCCGAACGCAACATTCGATTCAATCCACTTGCGGCGCGGTTCAACTTTATCACCCATTAATGTAGTAATTCGACGTTCCGCTCTGGCGGCATCATCGATTAAGACACGAATCAGCGTTCTCGTTTCAGGGTTCATCGTCGTCTCCCATAATTGATCGGCATTCATCTCACCTAAACCTTTATAACGCTGAAGCATGTAGCCTCTACCTACTTTTTTCATCGTTTCATCAAGCTCATCATCGGTCCAGGCGTATTCAACGACTTCTTTTTTGCCGCTTCCTTTACTTACTTTATAAAGGGGCGGAAGGGCAATATACACTTTCCCTGCTTCAATTAAAGGTTTCATATAACGATAAAAGAAAGTTAACAGCAACACTTGAATATGCGCGCCATCTGTATCAGCATCGGTCATAATAATGACTTTATCGTAATTGGCATCTTCCACCGCGAATTCTGGCCCAACTCCAGCACCAATCGCATGAATAATCGTGTTGATTTCTTCGTTTTTAAAAATATCAGCTAGTTTCGCTTTTTCGGTGTTGATCACCTTTCCTCGAAGTGGCAACACCGCCTGGAAACGACGATCACGACCTTGTTTCGCCGAGCCACCTGCCGAATCTCCCTCCACTAAATACAGTTCATTTTTTTGCGGATTTCTTGATTGTGCTGGCGTCAATTTCCCTGAAAGAACCGCTTCATTTTTTTTGCGCTTTTTGCCATTGCGAGCATCTTCTCTCGCTTTACGGGCTGCTTCTCTCGCTTGAGCGGCTTTTACCGCCTTTTTAATTAATAAAGAGCTAATATCAGGATTTTCTTCGAGAAAATAAGACAGCTGAGCAGAAACCACTTGATCAACAGCCGAACGGGCCTCACTTGTCCCTAACTTCCCTTTCGTCTGCCCCTCAAATTGTAAAATCTCTTCAGGAATTCTAACAGAGATAATCGCTGACAGCCCTTCTCTAATATCGGTACCTTCAAGGTTTTTGTCTTTTTCTTTCAATAAACTCACTTTGCGAGCATACTCATTAAACATTCTCGTCATTGCTGTACGAGCACCTGCTTCATGAGTCCCCCCGTCCTTTGTACGAACATTATTGACAAATGACAAAATATTTTCTGAAAAGCCGTCATTAAATTGAAAAGCAAATTCTACTTCAATGCCGCTTTGCTCTCCATCAAATGAAGCAACTGGATGTAACGTATCCTTTTCTTCATTTAAATATTTGACAAACTCTTCAATCCCGTTCTCATAGTGGAAAATCTCTTCTGCTCCATGGCGCTGATCACGCAACGTGATTTTCATCCCTTTTAATAAAAAAGCAGATTCTCGTAACCGTTCGCCAAGTGTATCAAAATTATAATTAATCGTACTGAAAATCGTTTCATCCGGTTTGAAATGAATAATCGTACCCGTTTTCTTTGTCTTCCCTATTTTTTCTAATGTCGTGACAGGCGTTCCACCTTTTTCAAAACGTTGTTCATAAATAAAACCATCACGATGAATCGTCACTGTCAGCCATTCAGATAGAGCATTCACGACGGACGCACCAACTCCGTGAAGCCCCCCACTCGTTTTATAACCACCTTGGCCAAACTTCCCGCCGGCATGAAGAATCGTTAAAATCACTTCTGGTGTCGGCTTGCCCATCTTATGCATTCCAGTAGGCATTCCGCGCCCATGATCTTGTACACTAACAGACTGATCTTTATGAATCGTAATATTGATTTCATTGCCATATCCAGCGAGTGCTTCATCGACTGAATTATCGACAATTTCATAAACTAAATGGTGTAATCCTCTTGCATCCGTAGAACCAATATACATTCCAGGACGCTTTCTCACAGCCTCAAGCCCCTCAAGAACTTGAATAGCATCATCATTATACTCTATCATTGGTTTTTTTCTTGACACAAATATTCCCCTTTCTAGCCTTTCCATGGGGAAAAGCAAAACAAACAAATGTTCGTTTTTAATCTTATCATATTTTTCATAAAAAGGACATCTCAGATTAAAATGCTGTTGTATGGCGCACTCTTATGTAAAATAACTATGACTTATTGTATGTTTAGCACGGATTTAAATCAATTACCTTGCAAGAAAAAATGCATTCCCCCTATGCTTCACAGGTGATAATTCCATTTTCCTCTACATAAATTGTTATAAAAAAGGTGGGAATCATGTGAACTTCAACACGCTTTGTCATCAATACGCTCAAATATTTAATAAAAAGCCAAAGATCGAACATGGTGTTTGCTCTGTAGAAATGCATCGCAACCTCAATGTAACGATTCAAGGTCGCCCAAGCCGCGGAGAGCTTCACGCCGAAATTATGTTTGAATCATTAGATCATCAAGGGAATGCTCTTAATCTTGGAGAAACAGTCATACTTGAACAAGAAATACCATTTTTTACCTACACCCTTATCAAAAACGGTATCATGATTAGCGCGCTACATAATCATTGGCTATACACAAAACCAACGATCCTCTATATGCATTTCCAATCGGTCGAACCGCCACTCTCTTTTGCGCGCAAAGTAGCAGAAGCTTTTCAAGTGTTAAAAGGTACTCAATGAATATAAACCGAAAAAATGGGCCGCTTTTGAAAAGTGACCCATTTTCTTTAAAATACAAAGAAATATCACATTTTTTTTACAAATGTGAAGCCGAAAAACATGGTATAATTTAGGTATAATGAAATGAATTGCTGGAGGTAATCCATATGATGAAAAGCTACATTACCTTTCAAGGAGCAATGGCCGTTCGAAAATCGTATAACTTACATACAAATCGATCACAACTTACAACTACAGCTTTCGAAGCCGACCATCACGCACCACATGCCAAACGAACTAGCTCTTTTGCCAATCAATCCAATGCTCGACTAGTCGATTCTGATGAATACTTTAATGAAACGAAATTTTTCAGTTAACTTACGTACAGACAAAAGAATACAACTAGGCTATATACATAAAAATTACTGGTCCGCCTTCTTCATAGGCGACCCTTTTCTTCTATAATAAGAACAATACCACAAATAACCAAAAATTCCTCTAAAGTTGTTCTTCGATTTTATGATGATGAATTGACGCCGATTAAAAAGCAACAAGAAGAAGGCCACCCCTTTCCAAAAGCGACCCTATTCTTGTTGCTTTTCAAGTTTATTTCGTTAACGCGTGTTCCACCTTAATGGATAGGGGGTAAAACCCCATGCCCATCAAGCTAACGACAGAAACTGTTAGAAGCGTGGTAATTATTGTTCCAACACCGGTGAGTATCAGAAAAATAAGCATGACAAAGAAACCTATTAAAATATGATTTTTTTGCTAGGCAGCTTGTTTCTGCTTTGCTGTCGTTTCATACACGATACCGAGAATGTCAAAGACTGTCTTTTTCTGATACCGATGACACTTACGCCCATTCTTTTTAAGCAATTGATAGAGGCGATGAAGAAGCTGTAAAAGTTCATGTGTGCCACCAGACATGGCCTCAAATAATAATGGAAAATAGTCCTTAATCATATAAATCGACTTGTATTCGCTTAGCTCTTGTTTTTTCTTTTCCAGCAGGAGCTGTCGCATTTGAAACATCGTGGAGGAACACAGAAGAATCCCAATGAGTTGTCCATACAAATGGCACTCTAATCGTTCTTTTTTGATGTTTTTACACTCATCGATCTCAAAGAAAGATTTCCATGTTTTAAACAAAATTTCTATTTGCCAGCGTAAGGAATACAGAGCGTGTACGTAATTCGTTTGTACTTTTTTTGTTGATGTGTTTGTGATATATACGTTGATTCCCATTAGTTGTTTACTTTTTTCTTTCATGACCATACCTTTCTTTTTCTCACGTACAGCTTGGTTTTTTAGACGTGTTTCGGTTTGATCATTCGTTAATCGATGGACAATGACACGTGTCGGTAATTTCTGAATTTGGCCAATATAAGCTTCCGAAATTTCCATGTTCTCACCTGGTTCCAGTTCTTTCATGATTTGTGCCATATCAAGCTGAATATATTCGGTCTGTTTCTTCATTGTACCGTTCTTGAAATATTCTGGCTCAGGGTTCTTGATATAAATGCGTGTATTCAACTTTAAGCGTGAGATATAGTAGGCTTCTTTCTCATGAATGGCTTGTAAATCCCGCAAATCAAAATAACCTAAGTCACGCAGGCATAAATCACCTGCCTCCACGCTTTTAAGACAATCCGTGCCATAGGTTTTGTCATTATTTTTACCCGGTCCTAGCTGCACGTTTAAGAATTGTCCACTCAGTAAATCGTATTCTAATTGGATCTTTACACCTGCCGTATGACTACTTCCACCTGAACCTTGATAATCATTTGCGAAGGCATCTGGCAGCTGAAACACCGTAAAAAACGTCATCCTTTTCGAGTATTTTACTGAAAGAATAACGTTTTTTTCATTTTGGGGGAAATTTGTTTTATTAGCTTGATGGGCATGGGGTAAAACCCACAAAAAGATATTTTGAAGCATCGTATTTCTTCCATTATAGAATAACATAAATAAACAAAAAGCACTCCAGCCAACATGGAATTTTATTGCATTCTAAAGAATTCAAAAAGACTAGACCGAAGCCTAGCCTTAAATTCTCTTTATTTAGTAAAATACGATGATGTACGATAGGACTCTCCAGAAGTATAGATGTAAAGAATTTCATAAGTCCCAGAAGGAAGGTTAGATATATCTGTCTTTGTGACGGAAGTTTCCCAGTAATAAACACCGTTTCCTTGAACATCTCTGAGTACAACTGTTGAAGTTCCACTTTTTAAAATTTTTCCATGTTCATTTTTAATATACCAGTTAACTGGTCGATCATAATGTAGCATAGTATTATCTACTTTAAAACTAAACTGATGTTTAATTGCACTTTCTGTATCAAAATAATGAAAAACCTCTCGATCTAACATTGCAGCCTCTACTGAATTTTCCGATGATAAGCCCGGAACATTGTTAACTTCTGCAACTGCTAATCCACCTAATGCTAGTGCTCCTGTTAATAGTACTTTGCATAATTTGTTCGTTTTCATCGTTGAGTTCCTCCATTTTTTCATTTAGAGAGTATTGATTAGTTTCTCTCTGTTAAAAAATATACCACATTATAACATTAATGTATATATAATACTGTAATATTTTTGTTAAAAATGTTAATAAAAAACCAAATATACTCTAATAGTTAAAATCTACTTTCCTATTTTCACATTCAAAGAGGGTCTAAAGTTATTGTGTTCTGAGTATACCCAAGCATTTTCAGCTATTTTATACCAGCCATTACTGTATCCATAAACGATATATTGATCTTCGACATTAACATATCCGTCATCACCTGCTGAAGTATTTATTGAGTCGTAAGCACTTGGACCAGTACGAATGACAGAAGCCTCAATCCCTCTTACTACTCCTAATTGTTTATTTAAGCTGATATCTGGTTTAACCTTAATACCTTCGATCTGTACTTGCTTTGGAGTGGATATAGTTCCTTGGTTGCTCCCTTCTAAATTCATAGTAATCGTGTTAGTCGGTCGATATACAAAATGCTCTGAGTAAACCCAACCTTGATCTGATATTTTGTACCAACCATTACTATAATCACTAACTACATACTGATCTTTTGGATTTACATATCCTTTACTGCCTAAGTTAGTGTTTAATGGATAAGATGCTCCTGGACCTTTTCTAATGACGGTTCTTTCAAAGTTTCTTACAACACCTAGTCTAGTATTTAAACTGACATTAGGCTTGATATCATCAATTGTAATTGAAGGTTTCGGTGTCGGTTCTGGAGTTCCATCCGTAATGTAATTTAATGGATTAACAGCGTTAGACTTACTAATATTCCACACACCATTATGGACCTCAAAATGAAGATGCTGCCCGAAAGAATATCCTGTATTCCCCATATACCCAAGTGTTTGTCCAGTTTTTACAGTTTGACCTACATTTACTGAACGACTGGCTAAATGAGCGTAAACAGTCTGCCATACTTTTCCGTTTATGTTGTGCTGTAAAAAGACAACATTTCCATATGTTGAGGAGAAATAAGACCTTTCAACCTTCCCCTCTCTCCCAGCTTTAATTGGGACAGAAGTTCGGTTTGCTATATCAATACCGAAATGCATCTTTCCCCATCTTTCTTCAAACTTCGTAGTAAGTGTTCCTTGAGCTGGCATAATAAAGTAACCCGTTGCCGCTTCAGCTTTAAAACTAGGAATCACGGAAAATAATAATATAGCTAACAAAAACAACTTAGCTTTTTTAAGCATACTTTTCTCTCCTTCTTAGATATTTGTAATTATGAGACAATTTTTAGTTAGAAATCGTTACATCTAGAGAAGGACGATAATTATTGTGTTCTGAATATACCCATGCATCTGTTCCAATTCTATACCAACCGTTTTTATATTCGTATACAACATATTGATCTCTTGGATTGATATATCCTGATTTACCTACGTTTGTATTAATCGGACTAGATGCGCCAGGTCCTTTTCGTACAATCGTTCTTTCAAAGTTACGAATAACCCCTAATTGCTTGTTTAAACTAATATCCGGCTTTACTGGAATCCCTGCTACTTCTACTTGTTTAGGTGTACTAATAGTACCGCTATTTCCACCGTTCAATGCCATGTTAATTGTTGTAGTTGGTCGATAAATAAAGTGTTCTGAATATACCCATGCCTCCGTTCCAATTTTGTACCAACCGTTGTCATACTCACTTACAACATATTGATCTTTAGGATTCACATAACCATCAGTACCTACGCTTGTATTCAAAGGATATGAAGCACCAGGCCCTTTGCGAATGACTGTCGTTTCAAAGTTACGCACTACACCTAAGCGCGTATTTAAACTAATGTTAGGCTTAATATCTTGAATGGTTAGCGCAGCTTCTGCTCCTACTAATCTTCCATATCCAAGAAAATGAGATTTATAATATGAATTATCTTTACTAGTTATTATCACACCATCTCTAGAGTTAGCTGCATGAACAAAATTGTTACTATCTATCATGATCCCCATGTGAGATGGACCCGTTTTATATGTATTTTTAAAAAAGATAAGATCTCCTTTTTGTGGAGTAGATACTTTCGTAATAAAGCTAGAATTCCAATAACCTTCAACATTCAGACGAGAATTTACATATCCATTTTGTTTTAATACGTAGTACATAAGTCCACTACAATCAAATGCATTGGGCCCCGAAGCCCCAAAAACATAAGGCTTACCTACTTGTTGCTTTGCTAAATTTACAATTTGATCGATGGAACCTTTAGAAGCTTTTGTCATAGAAGCACTAGAATAGCTTGGAGTGTCAACTTGTGTTGCATTAGCTACCGGAGCCTTATCCACAAAAAATGAAGAACCGATTAAAACAGTAGAAACCGTTGCAAGAACCACTTTTTTCATTATGTTTCCTCCTCTTGTAAAATATATCACAATGTCAACATTACAAAATATATCATTATTTGTAAAGATAAATCCAAATAATCCATATATTTTAAAATTTAATAGCGTAGTTCTTTTCTATTACCCCTAGAAAATCTATCATCCGAAAGACTTGTGCAATAATATACCTTTAAAGCTTCTATTTATTGTAAGTAAGAACACCCTAGTAGAATCTAAAAATAGGTAGATAAGTCACTTTCACTGACTTATCTACCTATTCCAAATTACTCATTATCGTTCATTCTTCATGAAAAAGTTAGAATACCTTTTATCAATTCTTTTTAAATGCATAGAAACACAAACTTATGAACAGTTATCCAATTACTTTACTCATACGCTGTAACATACTCCACACCTCTTCCCTAGTCACCGGCCGCTGTGGGTACGTACCGTCACTGATGCTAATCCCATCAGATGTTTTTGTCTCCTTCACCCATTTTTGTGCTTCTCGAAAACGTGGACTAGCAAGAACGTCTTTTTTATACTCTTCCATTTTGGGTTCCTCCTTTGGTTTGGTTGCTGGCTTAACAGGTGCCACTTCGACAGCTTTAGCGATACCATCGGCGATCGCTTGACAAAAGTCAGTGAAGAAAGAGTGATTCTTTAACTTAGCTACATCTGCCTTCGTATCCACGAACAAACACTCTAATAAGCAAGCACTCATCTTCGTCCCTTTTAACACATAGATACTTTTATTTGGTTTCACTCCTCGATCTCGAATCCCATGCTTGTGTAACACTTTTTTTATCTCGCTATGAACGATACTGTTCTTGCTATCTGACGAATAAACTAGTGTTTCATATCCAGTTCCACCACCGGCATTGAGATGGATGCTAACGAACAAGTCAGCATTTTTCCAATTGGCCACGTTACATCTTGCTTGTAAGTCCACCCCTTTACTCCGACTAATCGCATGAGCATTTCTACGAGTAAAAAACACTCGAATCGATCTGAAAGAAATTTTGGAACTGGTACGCCTAAATAATGCATATTTTCGGTAATGCTGATACCTTCTGTTCCAATCAAAAAGAAGATCATCGCATTTCTGAGAAAATTACCATCATGATCTGACCCAATAAAGTTAGATAAATAATTTTAGGCAGCTTCTAAGACTTGAGTTCGGTATTCTACTGGGCTCAGGTCTTTTAATTTTCCCTTCATTTGTTTGTGATTGTAGCACTCAATATAATCTTCCAACTCTTTTTCAAAATGCTCCATACTCTCAAACTCTTGTAAGTATAGTAGCTCAGACTTTAATAAGCCGAAGAAATTTTCAATTACGGCATTATCTAGGCAGTTGCCTTTACGGGACATACTTTGTGTAATTTTGTGATCTTGTAATGTGTTCTG
>NKXN01000085.1 GCA_002261155.1 Bacillaceae bacterium SAS-127
GCAGTGAATTTAAGGAAATTCACTGCCAACAACTAAGGTATTAGAAAAAACACATACAAAAATAAAAGAAGGGTGAATTTGAATACGCTCAATTTCACCCTTCTCCCTATTTGAAGCTAGTTATGTCCCAGCCTCTATCTGTTTTTTTAATAAGCTATCTACCACTTGAGATAATATGAGAGCGTTGCTGTCTAGAAATTATCTTGAATAACTGTGAACACAGCAGAATATACGCTTTTTATATCGGAAGTTTGCAATTGACTATCTACGACTGGATAGCTAAAAGTCCAGGCATTATAGCCTTCTTCTCCTACATAAAAAAGTCCGGCAATAGGGTCTTGCTCATTATTCATTTGTTTGGCCACCTCGTCATAACTTAAAGGATGTTCGAGCTCCATAAAAGGTATATGTGAAGCCTTTGTATTAAGGAAGAAAACCGGAATATCGCTTTTTTTATATGTTTGAACGTTTTCTATCTTTGCAGCTTCAGCTAGATTTTCCTCAGAAATGAAAATTGCATCATAATTATTAGTACTCCAACTATCAAATGTTATTTTTTCAAAATGAATATTATTCTCCCTCACATCAGGAAACTCACCAATTACCGCTATATTTAGATTTCGACCTTCATAAATTGGGTCTGCTACTTTTTCACCTGTACAAGCAACTAACGCTGATGTGAAAATAAGTAAAGAAAGAAACAGTATTTTTTTCAATGTAATACCTACATTTCCAACAATTTTATTTTATTTGTTTATAAGCATCGATAAAATGGCTTGGGCTTGTGGTAACGATATAAGAAAACACCCCGCGAATCGTATGCAAATAGAAAAATCCGTAATTAGCAGACAGCAAACGATACGACATATCGTGAACCTCTGTAATCGTGAACTCATAGGAAGCACAGGTCACTTTATCTTGATATAAATGGAGATATTCTTCTGTTTGTGAAATCTTTTGCTGCTCCCATTCGATTTTTCGACTAGTGACAATGTATGGTTGAATTGCGTGAAGCATGAGCCCCTCCTTTTGAGTTTCTTTTTCAAACAGTGTAACAGAAGGTGGAGGAAAGGAACAAATAAAATTTAAATATGGTATTGCTTCTTATATATTAATGTTAGACATTCTTTTACTTAATATTAACAAGTATGTAATTAGAATTAAATTCACAATTAAGACAACAATGCTACCTTCAATTCTATAGACGCCACCTGATATTAATGAATCACCTAGAAACGTACTGTTTATGAGATTCGGATAATCACCTGCCAATGAAACACCACCAAGAATAATAGCCCCAATTGTATTCCAAATGAAATGGACAATTATTGGTGCTACTATTGTACCTGTATATTCCAACAGTAATGTTATAAATATACTCATTAAAACAATATTAAGTACGGGGATGATACCTGCTTCAAACGCACCACCATGCATCGCAGTAAATAAAATAGTAGTTAAAACAGTTGCCAAAATCCTATTATATTTTTGTTTCCATAATTGATATAGATAACCTCTAACCAGAAATTCTTGCATTACAACATTAAATAATGATGCCAAAATCCAAATCCATATGTAATCAATATCATTTTGACTCTGTATATTCATTGTTTTTGTAAGTAAAAGGACAGCTACCACGCTCCCCAACCACAAGATACCTAATACAATACCTATTAGAGAATTTTTAAAGATTCTTGAAGCTAAGGGGATCTTAACTTTACCTTTTTCTACAACGAAAACGAAAATAACAGAAAGTAAAACAACTACAACAAGTGGTGAAAATTCCCACCATAATCGTAAAAATGCCTGATTATGTGTTTGTATATCAGGCGTAAAAGAAATTAAAATTGCCCATCCAATAAAAAAGATAACTGTTTTTAAAATTGTACTTATCAATTTTTCATTATTGATTCTGATTCCTCTCTAATTATATGGTGTCATATTTTTTTATCTAATTTGATTTTGTATAGTGCTTGAAGCGGCTGTTCGGGAGTAGCATCAGGAAAATGCGTATTTACAACGCTAAGGAAATTTTCACCCATAAAAAAAGCCGATTTCAAGGAATCGACTGTTAAACTAAAGCACCCTATTCTTGAATATGTATTTACTTTTTAAATTCTCTAAACTCATCAATATAGAAAGCTACATAACCACATTTAGGACATACAGATGCTTTAGGCTTTGCAGAAACACTATTGAAGATTCCTTTACCCTTTTGACTAATCTTAATTCCGTACATCCCGCCTTCTACATTTACTTTACAATCTTCTATCATTTCAGTTTGGCATTGATTACAAACGCTTTTCATATTAAACCCCCAATTGTTGAAGATTTTGATATTGATTACAGCCTTAGCTTGTAAAACAAACGCATCCTTTAGTTTAAGTACAATTTTTCACAAACAATAAATTTTACCTTGTGACAGCAAGTAATAATGTAAGAGAATATTATTAGTAGGCGATTCCTACACGTGATTTTATATAATTGTTACTTTCAATCTGCTTATATGTGAATTCTGCTGTATCCGATACATTTATCTTAACTCCATCCACTGGCAAAAAATCACTTTCTACACGGTATTCACCTAATCTTTCTCCATCAGGTAAATACGTTGGACATACAATGGTCCATTCAAGTGTTGATTGTTTAAGCAGATCATACATCTTATGATGTTCTTTCGCTGCACGGGTTGACTTCTGCTTTGATTCACTTGATTGATAACGCAGAGAATTTGGCGTGGTTCTACTTTGCAGAATACCCGCAGTCCCTATTGTTATTATTCGTTTCATACCTTCGTTTTCCATTGCTTCGATAATAAATGGCATACTTTCTGATAGAGTGGTTGTGCCGTCAGTATTCAGTGCACTAATAACTACATCAATCCCATGCATTGCACGTACTATATCATCTTTATTTAATACATTCCCTTGAATAATGGTTAAATTTTCATTATTTATTTGAAACTTCTCTGGAGTGCGAACTAATACAGTAACATGATGTCTGTCATGAAGGGCATAAGTCACTATTTGACTTCCAACTCGTCCAGTTGCACCTAAAATTAAAATATTCAAAAGTAAAATCCTCCTTTTTACGAATACATACATTACACTATAAATGCTATTATTTCGTCTTTTTTAACTTAGGCTAGATTACTTTAAGTATATAAATTCAAACTACTTAAATTTTGAATAGCGAACTAATTTTCTTTAAAGAAGTCGCACAACTAAACTGCTTCGTTAGTTTAAGTGTTTTCCTTCACAATCTCAATAAAGTAAAGCCTATTGAGACATATTCAAAGTACCTCTAAATTAGGATTTATAATGTCTCATAAGACTTGTATCAAAATGCTTAACGTTGTAAATCCGCATTTTCCTGACTCTACCCCAAAATAAACTTGTTTACCTTGGTCAGCGTTAATTCCATTTAAAAGACATATTGCTCCTTCTCTCCATTAAAATACAAGTACGTGCCATTTTCACCCTGAACACCTTCGATAAAATTTTGGATATCTTGATTGGCTTTTTCTATCTTTATTTCTGAGTAGGTTAATTCTGAGTTGCAGCCAGTTAGCAATAGCAGTAATAAAATGAGAGAAAGTAGTTTTTTCATCGGCAGATCCCCTTCTTTGAGTTGTTAGATTCTTTAAATCATAACACGAATTTCCAAATTAGGGATCAATCCTGAACACTTTATATGCTCAGGATTCTTTCATCATAAATTGAATGGTTTCGGCTAAGCCTTCCTCATAAGGAGTTTGTGGCAAGGGACCGATTTCTTTTTCGTACGTTCCCCCAGATAAAATAACAGGATCTTCATATAAATACATCATTTCGACTACCTCTCGCATATTGCGGCTAAATAAAGATAGGAAGCGGATCATTCCTTTGTTCACTTGGGAAAAAGCATGCGGGCGATCCGTGATTTGTTCGAGTATCTGTTTTAATTGTTGGCCGCTGAGAGTTCCGGCCCCTGGAATGTTCCAGTGTTTATGATACGCATGATCAAGAGTAGACAATTCGATTAATGCTTTTGCGCCATCCGGCGTATAAATAAATTCACGTTGTTTGTAGATGTCTCCCACATACATCGCTTTTTTTCCTTTAATAATATTTTGAAGAGTCGTATGCATCACTGTACTCGTTGCATTTGGACCATAAAAGTCAGGAAAATGAGCTTGGACAGTCACCACTCCCGCATGAGCGTATAATTCTTCGAGTTGAAGACGGATTTTTCCTTTTTTCGTATGTGGATGTTTTGGAGTCATTTCGGTGATTTTATGCCCAGGATTTCGTCCGTAGGCGTAAATATTATCAACGACAGCTAGCTTGCAATGATTCGCTTTCGCTGCCTCTATAATGTTTTTATTCAGCATCACGAGCTTTTCTTGCCATAACTCATAAGGAATATTGACCGCATGATAAATAATATCTACTCCGTTGGCCGCTTTTTTCAACTCCTCCAGGTGAAAAACATCACCTGCTATAATGTGAACGTTTGGTAATGACCCGAATAATTGATCCAACTTGGCTTTCGTTCTAGCAAAGGCAATCGTTTCAATCCCTCTTCTACTAAGCTCTTTTACAATCGCATACCCCATTCCACCTGTTGCACCTACTACTAATGTTTTTTTCATACTCTCCACCTCCAAATTAATTAACCACTGTTCAATAAAAGGGTAAAAAAATTAGTTTGACTGGATTCCTTTTAATAAAAATTGCACATGAGCTTCTGCTAGTTCTCGGACATCTTCCATCTTTTGGCCGCTGCGGCAATACATCGTGACAAATCCATGAAGGCTAAGAAACAGTAGCCAAGTTTCTTTCAGAGTAATTTGTCCAGGATATAGTTTCATAATGACAGAAGCAAATCGCTCATAGCTGACGTCTGGTGCATTTTCTGTATAACTTTTTAACTCTTCATCCTTGATCAAAAACATGATTTCATAGTCACTTTGATTGTTCATACCATACTCGATAAAGCTAAGTAGCACTTTTTCTAGCTTTTCATCTGAAGAAAGCCGAGAAGCGATCACCTCTTCAAGCACTTCGTTCAGTTTAGAAAAATTAGCTTTCACTAAGGCAAAGAATAATTCTGCTTTATTTTTAAAATGATAATAAATCGCCCCGTGACTGTAATTTAGTTTTTTCGCGATTTGTCGCATCGAAGTATGTTGGTAGCCCTTCTCTACAAATAAATCTCTAGCGGCTTCCATAATCATTTCGCGTGTTAATTCATTTTCTACTGCTTTTCTTGGTGTCATCTATAGGGCTCCTTCCTTTTATTGACCACTGGTTAATGAAAGTATATATAATTCTTGCGTTCTCGTCAATCAAAAACTAGCTAAATAAGGCTGTCTCATCAAAACGGTGTTGAGACAGCCTTCCTTCTATATTTGAAATCGGAATAAATCTTGAGTTTGTCGCACATAAATGGACGGTGGCGTATATTTCATGAATCGATTTCTTAGCGTGACTAAGAGAGGATTGTCTAATTGAGCCACTTTACCAAATATCAATGACTGATTAGATATTTTTTCAATTCTTTTTCTTCTATTAGCTTCATATGCCACAAAGGCTTGATAGAAGTCAGAATGGTGTTGCATACATTCTGCAAGAATTCTAGCATCTTCAATCGATTGACAGGCCCCTTGTCCCATATTAGGAGTGATTGCATGAGCAGCATCTCCAATAAATAAAATACGATGGACAAAAAACTGTTTCATCGGAACAATGTCTACAATATCACGGTGAATCATTTGATGATCCTTTGTGGCTTTTAATAGACTAGGAATCGGGTCATGATAGTCTTTGAAATGATAGGATAAGTCTGTCGCTGTATAATGAGAGTAACGTGCATCATTCGCGGCCGCATTAATTAAGGCATACCAATAAATTTGATGGTTAGGAAGCGGCACAATACCGAAGCGGCCTTTCGTTCCCCATGTTTCTATAAAATCATTCATGTTTGGAAGATTTTCAGCGGAAACAACACCGCGCCAGCATGTATACCCTGCAAACCGATAATCGTCATTTTGAAATAGCTGTTTGCGAATGACTGAATGGATGCCATCAGCTGCAACCAGAATGTCTCCCGTTGTTTCGCTGCCATCATTAAACTGAATATGGACACCCCTGTCATCTTGCTTGAACTGTGTGCAATGTTTTCCCCATTCGACAGTACCAGGATGAAGGACAGAAAGTAATAAATGATGCAAATCTTTTCTATGTATGGAATACATTTTTTGATATTTTGCTGGAACAGTTAATTGGTTGATAGCTTTCCCTTTATCTGTTAAAAACCTAAAACCGTTACTTTGCTTTCCGCTGCGGATTAATTGATCCGCAATTCCATACGGTTCAAGAGCTTGCAATGCGTTCGGCGCAATAATAATTCCAGCACCAGCAACTGTTGGTTTTTCATTTCTTTCGTATACTTTTACATCGATCCCTATTTTTTGAAGTCCAATAGCTGCACAAAGACCTGCAATTCCACCACCGATAACGATCACTTTATGTTTCATAATTTACCCTCCATATATAATCGCTACAATAAAAGCTAAAGATAAAAAAGCACAAAGTGGGATATAAAAATACGTATCCATCATCGAGAATTTTGTTTTTCTCTTTTTCTTACTGATTCCAAAATAATTAAAATCACCAACGACTCTAAGAGCAAAAACAATTGCACACACCCAAGCACCTACTTGAACGATCAAGTATGTTTCAAGTAAGTGAATGTGATTAGCTTGCAGAAGGAGAATAAATGCTGCCGTGCTTAACAAAAAGGCGACAAAAAGAGTAACGGTGACACTCGGGGAAAAGGTTCGTTCCTCCTCTTGTTCTGGGAGAACAGCGGTTGTTCCCCACTTTCCACCAAATGCCCAAAAAACGTGAAGCAAGCTAACAGCAAACAATATACACGCAGCTAATAAAGTGATTGCCATCACCATCATGTTTCCCCTCCTATTCTTTACTAATTCCTTCCCATACGACATCCAAATGCTGATGAAATAGGTCTCTAATATCGGATGTTTGAGGTTGTAATAACGACCATGACATCATTGTGTGAAAATAGGTGCCTATGATGGTAGAAGCAATGATATCCGTATCCCATTTACTTTCTAGTTGTCCATTTTGTTTTGCATGATCAATGATGGAGGCGATCGTTTCTTGTAGCTGACGGATACTTTTTGATTCGCTCTCAACTACATAAGCTGATTTTACGATTTCCACTAACACATGTTTCATTAACTCCCCTTGTTCGATGTATCTGAACAATAAATCGTTTAGAATACATTGAATTTTTTCTTTAGGATGTTGAAGATGTTGATGCTTTCCCGTGCTTTCCTGTAATAACTCGATTTGTGAATCCCCTAAATACAATAAAATCTGTTCTTTCTTTGCAAAATAATTAAAAAATGTTCCTTTAGCAATGCCACATGCAGAAGCAATTTCTTGAACGGTTACATTCTCATAGCCTTTTTCTTTAAATAGTTGGACAGCTCGTAGAAAAATTTGTTCTTTTAATTCCTTTTTACGATGTTCTCTAAGTATACGATCAACCCCTAACTAAAAATGACCAAGGTCATTTTAAAGTGTATTTTCTTTTCTGTCAATTGAAGTGTTTACACCCAAAAGCTCGGATATTCTCGGTTGCTACGTAAATTATTGATAATTAATGCGAAAAGGACGATCACAATTGAGCCAATTAGTACAGGAGTAATTAAGTAACTCCATTGCTGTTCACCCAGCATGACAACAAGTGGGTTAGCCCCAGCTGGTGGGTGCGTTGTTTTCGTTAGCATCATCATCGCGATGGCTAATCCCACAGATAAACCGATTGCCCAAGGTTCATCTCCCAACACATGATAGGTAGCTAAACCAATAAAGGTTGCAATGAAATGACCGCCAATAATATTGCGCGGTTGTGATAATGGTGCGTTCCAAACACCAAATGCCAGTACGCAACTTGCCCCAAATGGAGCCATTAACCATCCGGTTGAAGTCATATTTGTTAACACAATTAAAGTGAAAATAGTGAGAAATCCGCCAATCAGCCCGGTTGCTACATCTTTTCCATGAACTTGTAGTGGACTTCTTCCCTTCCCTCTCATTTTAGATAAATAACGTACATGAAATGAAGGTATCCCTTCTTTGTTTGCTATAGTTGTACGATCCATTATTTCCCCTCCTTGTTAATTACTATTTACTTTACACGCAACAAACTAACCTGTCAATAATATTTTAAAAGGTTAGTTTGTGAGTTCATAAAAAAAGAACCAGCTCAAAAGCTAGTTCTTCATTCATCATCAGGTTGCCGATGTTGAAATCGAGCGACCTTTTGTCTATTTCCGCATATTTTCATTGAACACCATTTACGTCTTCCGCTCTTATCCATAAATAACAGTACGCAATCTTGGTTGGAGCATCGTTTAAGCGAGATCAGCTTGTTCTCCGCTATTAAAGATAACGCATCAAAGGCAATCAATGATAGAAGGACATTTTCTATCTCACCAACAGGAATAGGCACCAATTGTTGATTCCATAATTGATAAGTGAAAGGGGCTTTTTCGATCGTTTCTTCTAAAAAAACAATAAACTCATTTGGAATGGCTTGTCCATCGGCTATTAATTCATATTGATGTCTTAACACCGCACGAATATCTAGAATATGAGATATTATTTGTTCCATCCGCTCTTCTATCTTTAAAAATAGCTGATCATCCCAAAAGGGGTTTTCCTCTTTTACGACATGCAGCCAATCGAGCACATCTTTCCCTGTCAGCAATAAATCATGTCGCTGGCCACGTCTTACTAGCTCCGTGTTGACTAAATCTATAGAAAGATACCCTGATATTAGTGGGAATTTTTTTGTCTCCGTCATTATGCATAACTCCTATTTTAGATTTATCATTATTATACCTTGTTTCCCTACCTTTCAATAATTTCTCGTTTCGGATGTTTTAAACAGACAAAAACGAGACCTAGACACAGATCTCGTTTCATACAGAAAGTAACGCTTTTGAAATGCCAATGAAGTATTCAGATTCGCGGATGATATGATTGATGACTGTTTTAGCTACAGGATTTTTTTGAACGGCAGCACTGTTCTCTTTAATTTGTTGGCACAGCTCAATGAATTGTTCACTTTGCTTTAGGCAAAATTCGGTTAGCTTTAATACTTCTTGATAAAGTATTGCTGGAATGTAGCTAGTTGAGCGGTTGATGGCTTCGATTATTCCGACGATCTTTTGATGTGTTGCTGATAAAGAAGCTTCCCATGTCTTTAAGGCTTCCACGTATTCTTTCTCTAAGTCCGGCAGTAATTCTCGAATGACGACGGTATGTTCTTCTTCTTGATGCTTCCAAAATTCAGCCTCGTCCAGTATGCGCAGCGGCATTTGCGAACCATAATAAAATTGCATCGGCTTTCTCCTTCCATCGCTTGTTTAGTACATGCTATGACTGCGAGTGAAGAAGTATGAATTAACCTTGCCCGCATACTTTATGCAAAGGAGGTCAGACTAACAGAGAATGTTGCTGAAAGGAGAAAGAGGCTGATGAAGCAGAAAAAAGAGCAAGGCATGGGATCTAGACTGATGAATGAAGAAGAAGCAATTCAAGCTGTACAGCAAGCGGATAGCACGGATAATGGGATGAGTATTACTCAGGAGCAAATAAACGATGTGTATAATGAGGGAACGATTGATCAGAGGCAAGAGCGCAAATAGGTAAAGAGGTTTTCTCCTCTTTTCCTATTTGCAGTGAAAACATTTCCCCCCAAATTATTTCCCCGGCAAGCGCAGGATTTGACAAGAAGTTCTATTGTTTTTGAATAGTATTCTTTTTATCATCGACAAAATTACGAATGGCATTTAAGAGGTGTAAGAATGAAAAAAACCTCTTATCGCTTGTCCTTTTATACTTCCTAGCCTATCGTTTTATTTGGATTCAAGCAAAACGATAGGAGAATCCTTTCATTTTTTTTCATTCCTCCATTCTTATTCGATGGTGATCGTTTGCTGGCATGCCAGTTGAACGAACGCTTGATCATGTGTAATGACGAGAATCATTTTTCCCATTTCACGTAACCTTCGTGTCGCTTCAACGACATTTAACATATTTCCCCCATCTAATCCGCTTGTCGACTCATCTAAAAGAATCAATTGTGCGTCCGAACAATAGGCAACGGCTAATGTTACGCGTTGCTTTTCTCCACCAGATAATGAAGCGGGATGTCGATGTCTTAAATCATGTAGTCCGAATAACTGTAGAGCTTCCTCTATTCTTTCTTGCAATTGCTTTGTCTTTCTTTTCCCTAATTGCAATTCATGTTCTACACTATCTGTATAAAGCTGATAGTCTGAATCCTGCATCACAAAAAAGCTCATTTTTTCTCGCTTTGTTTTAGAAAGACGGGCTCCTTCATATGTAATTACACCTGTTTTTTCTTTATATAATCCACATAACACTTTGCATAAAGTCGTCTTGCCGACTCCGTTTTTGCCTAAAACACCAACAACTTCCCCTGACTTGATTTGGAAAGAAAGGTTGTTTGTTTTCAAACTTTTTCTCTTGTAGCTATACGTTACGTTCTCAGCTTGCAAGGTTGATGGTTTAGAAGAAGCTAAAAAGAAGGGGGCAACTTGCTCAGTCATTTCAGGATGACGCAGTCCGTATGTTTTTAACTTTTGATAGTCTAACCTTATGAACTCTTCAGCTGTCCACTGCTTTTTGATCTCTCCTGCACTTATGCATACGATGTGATCTGCGATTTGTAGCAATGAATGGACACGGTGTTCACTTATGACAATCGTTGTCCCTCTCTTTTTTAAATCTTGTAAAATCAGCAATAAAGTGGCGATTGATTCACAATCGAGATTGGCTGTCGGTTCATCTAGGATTAATAAAGAAGGAGATAAAAGTGTTGCTGCCGCAATGGCGACTCGCTGCTTTTCTCCACTGGAAAGCCGATTAACAGAAGACTGTAGCAAATACTCAATTTTTAGTAATTTAGCTTGTATCGAAATTTTTCGATGAATATCATCAGGTGCCACTCCTAAATTTTCTGCTGTAAATGCTAATTCATCTTTCACCTTTTCCATGAAAAATTGACTGCGTGGATCTTGGAAAACAACCCCTATTTCCTTCGCGCGAACTTCCGCCTTCATTTCGTTCGGAGGGATTCCATTTATTTTAATACCCCCTTCCAGTTGTCCTTCGTAGAAGCCCGGGGCGAGGCCGTTCATCAATCGAAGAAGTGTGCTTTTTCCATGTCCTGATTTCCCACATAATATCATACATTCCCCGGCTTGAACGGTTAAATCGACATGCTTGATAGCAGGAAAAAGTTGTTTTTCTTCTGTTCTTCCGTATGAAAACGAAACATTATTAAACGTAATCATCAAAAAATTCCTTTCATCATATAAACTGCGCCGCCGATCGATAAGAAAAAGAGAAGGCTGAATGCATCTGCTACTCCTAATTTTGTCTCATAAATGGTCGTTCTTTTTCGTTCGACTTCAATCCCGCGCAATTCAGCAGACGCACCTAACTCTGTTGATAATTTTAAACACCGTATAATAAGAGGGACAAAAAAACACTCGTATAAAACAACTGGGTGACGAATAGCATCCCAAACATTTGAAAAAATCCCTCTTACTCGAATCCCTTCTCGAATCGTTCGAACTTCCGTGAGAATGACAGGATAAAAACGAATTAAGACTGTGACAATGATCAGAATCGATTTAGGTACGCTAAATTTCTCAAGGGAGTATAAGATTTTACTAGGACTTGTATGAATAAAAACATAACCAATCATCATCAACGGCAGCATTTTTATAAATGTGTATAACAAAATAAATAGAGCGTTAATTGAAAAAGGGATACTAATTAACAACACTTTCCCAATTGCATAAAAAAAGATGAAATAGATCGCTGCTTTTCTACGTTTATTTACTAATAAGTAAAGAAGAGTGGCTGCCATTAACAGTAGAAACTGCCCCTCTGTTTGAATCGTAAATGCTAGTATGGCAACGAGTAACATAATGCTTATTTGTGTGCGTGGGTCGATATTCATACCAATCTAGCTTTCTGAATATGTTTTTTGAATAGTCTCTCTCCAAAATAACAGCCAAGAAATGCTCCTATAACGGACAGTACACACATAAAAAGAACAATACTAGGTGTTTCATACAATCGAATCATATTAGTCATGGCCTCTGGCGAATAATACGCTTCTAATGTAGCAATATACTGTTCTTTAAAGAACATGAGCGGAAAAACCCCACTGAAACAAAAACCTAAATAATAGACAGAGTAACCGATGGCATTTCTAAACGTGTTACGATATGAGTCCTTCCCTCGCATTGCCCATTCGCTCAGAATACCGAAGAAAATATAAACAGGTAAATACTGAAGCATTCCCATCGCGATGAAAAACAAGCCTAAAATGGTCGAAGAGAAAAACAAAACGCCTTTTTTATTAATTTTATTCGCCATGATGATATAAACAGGGCCTGTCAATAAAGCACCTAATCCCCCACCGATCGATTCAGAGAAAACACTTGAAACAGTTATTGCGATACTTAAAATAA
Source organism: Bacillaceae bacterium SAS-127 (assembly GCA_002261155.1). Taxonomy (GTDB): domain Bacteria; phylum Bacillota; class Bacilli; order Bacillales; family Domibacillaceae; genus Bacillus_CE. Next base: position 12,596 of record NKXN01000085.1, read on the forward strand.
TGATCATCGCAATATTAAAAATCGCCAATGTAATAAAGTCCCTCGCTTTCCATCTCATATTAGAAGCTGTCGTGTTGTTTTGTAACATACAATTCTTCCTTTCTTTTACTATAATAAATATGATATTATTCAATTGAAATTAATTATCAATTTCAATTATAGTTATAATAGATGATTCACTTCTGTGCTGCAATATATTTGTGAACGATCTGTCTCTTTCTAATAAATTTCTGTCTAATACTTATAAGGAGGGCTTGGAATTTGGAAGGAACACTCATTGAACTATTTGAAAGTTGCTTATCTCGATATCAATTCCGCCAGTTAAATATGAAGCATTGCGAAGGATGTACTTATATGGTCAAAGAGAAATGGGGAGAAGGCATCTATTGGTATTATTCCTATAAGGGGTTATTTGCTGTTACTGTTCATAATCTGCAGCTAAAAGAAGACTTTATTATGGAACAAATACAATCAGAATCCTTTTGTATTTATTATTATGAATCGATCGATGGGGTTAATTTGATTAAGAATGAAGCGATCAGGCCAAATAAATTATATTATTCTGTCAGTGACAACGATTTATGTAGAGTTTTTATTCGAAAACATTCTCATTTGCAATGTGTCAGCTTAGAGATCACTCCTTCGTACTACGAACAATTTCTAAAGGGTCGATATGCATGTACATATGAGGAGACGATTAACATCATTAAAGAAATGGCTTATATGAGAGGTTGCCAAGACCTGATTGTTCTCTTGATGAGTTTGAAATATTATCAAGGTTCTGGTAGTGCTGCACGTATTTTCTATGAAAGCAAAGTGGCTGAAGCGTTATCTATTATTTTATCGAAACAAGATTCAAGTGTTGGTTCCCCACTGATGTCCCCCTGTTTAAATGCAGATTCAGATATGCTCCAGCATGTGATCGACTATATTGATCAGCATTTTGAACAGTCGATTCGTTTACATACATTAGCTAAAATCAGTTGTATGGGGACAACTTCACTAAAAACGAAGTTCAAATCGACGTATGGATGTACGATTACAGAATACATTCAGAAAAAACGAATTCAGCAAGCCCAGCAATTACTTATGAACAGCGATTTATTAATTGGTCAAATTTCAGCAACGGTTGGCTATAATACCCCTAGCTACTTCACCGAAATATTCCGGAAGCAAACGGGTGTATTACCGAAAGAATATCGTGAATTGTATCGTCAATAGGTGGATTATAACTATTTGATTCTAATGAAAGGAGCCATGGAGTTTATGCAACAATCACTTCAACAGTTCTATCAAAGTTGCTTAGATAAAAATCATTTTGTTGCTGTACCGACTAATCAAAAAGAGGGAAACGGCTATGCAGTAAATAGTCAGTATTTTGAAGGTGACTATTGGTATTATTGTCATCGAAACTTATTTTCGATCTGCACACATGACTTCACCGTTAAAGAGGATGTATTCATCAATCAAAAGCAACCTAGTTATTTATCGATTTATTATTATCAAACAGTCGAAGCTTATTTCTATCCCGCTCACTCACCCATCGAGTCGAATAGCATTTATTGCAATGTCAGTGACAACGAAGCGTATCAAGTGCATTTTAAAAAGGGGTCACAACTGAAAAGTATTAGTATGTATATTACACCAGTGTATTTTGAGCAATTTATACAACCGCACTATGACTTTTCTTATGAAGAATCGGTCGAAGTTTTCCGGCGTGTGAAAAATCCTAGCCGGTGGAGTGATCTTATTACACTGATGTTGAAAATTGGGAACTATCAAGGTGCAGGCGTTGCGGCACGTCTTTTTTATGAAGGGATGGTGGCGGAAGCTCTCGCTTTAATGATAACGAATCATCATGCCGAGCAAAAATATCAGCGAAAGGCTCGATGTTCAAGAGATGATGAGAAAATGCTAGAAAGGGTCGTCCATTATATTGATGGCCATCTTCACGAGCACTTGAGGCTGTCTCAGCTCGCTGCGATCGCATGTATGGGAGTGACTTCTTTAAAGGTGAAATTCAAGAAAAGATATGAATGTACGATTACTTCTTTTATTCAAAAGAAACGCATTTCCTATGCACAGAAGCTCTTACTGACAACGGATTTACTGATTGGCCAAATAGCTGTAATGGTTGGTTATCATAATGCTAGTCGATTCACAGAGCTGTTTCGAAAGCACACGGGGTTCCTTCCTTCTGAATATAGAGAAACGAATCAATCTATGTCTAACGATATCGGTGAACAATAGTAGCACAGAAAATGTACTACTATTGCTTGTTTTATATTTGTATACTTGCGTCTGTAAAGATGGCTCGATCACATGTTCGTTGATAAAATTCCATATCATGTGTAACAATGAAAATAATATGACCTTTATTCGCAAGTTCTCGAATCAATCCACTGACAATGCACATATGCTCAAAGTCTAAGCCACTTGTCGGCTCATCAAAAATCAAAACTTTTTTGTGAGCTAATAGTCCTGTGGCAATCGCAAGGCGTTGTTTTTGACCACCTGATAGTGTCATCGGATGTTTGTCAATAAACGAATCTAAAGAAAGGATACGTAATACATTCTTGATTTCCGTTTCATTCACTGTTTTATCAAAGAGTAGACATTCATCCCAGACACTTTCACCAAATAGTTGATGGTTCACATCTTGCATGATCATATAACATATTTCATTTCTTTGTTTTGGTTTTAACGTTTGATGGTTCAATTGAATCGTCCCACTCGTCTCTTTCTTAAGCCCTGCTAAACAACGAATCAATGTCGTTTTTCCAGTCCCGTTGCCGCCAAGTATGCCAATTACCTCGCCACTATTCGCCTGAAAGCTAATATCCTTTAGAATTGTTTTTTCCTTTAACTTGTAAGTTAAGTTGGCAACTACTAATTCTGAGTCATTCATCAATGATTGTTCCTTCATATCTGGTAACTCTAGGTGAAAAGATCGTAAGCCCATCTTCTTTCTCGTATACTCGTCAATCGCTAAAAACTCGTCACGTGTAAATACATGTTTTACCTCACCTTGATCGATATAAAAGACGCGATCAATTAATTCAGTTAAAAAATAAGTGCGGTGTTCGGCAATCACGACCGTTTTCCCCATCTGTTTAATTTTCTGTAATTGTTCTTTTAATATTTGAATCGTCTGTAAGTCAAGGTTACTGGAGGGTTCATCTAGCACGTATACATCCGGGTTCATCGTGTGAACAGATGCAAATGCTAAAATTTGCTTTTCTCCACCAGACAGATTGAAAATATTTCGCCCTGTTAGCTTATGAATCTCTAATTCTTTCACTACTTCATCCATTCTGTCTCGAATGTCTTGAGGAGCTACCCCTATATTTTCTAGTCCAAATGCTAACTCGCTATTTGAATCAATATTAAAAAATTGCGATTTCGGATTTTGAAAGACGGAGCCAATTTTTGTAGAAAGAATATACATCGCTGTGTTTGCTATATCGAATCCGGCTGTTGTCACTTGCCCTTTCGTGTGCCCCTCAATGAAATGAGGAATTAACCCGTTAATTAATTTTGTAATGCTCGTCTTTCCGCATCCACTTCTGCCACAAAGCAGAATGAACTCTCCCTTTCGGATATCGAGAGAGAGATTGTTTAGTTGCTGCTTTTCTGTCTCGTTGTAGCTAAAAGAAACGTCTTGAATATCAACCATTTTTTCCCCTCCCTATTTTTCTAGACATGCAATTAGTACAAATAAACATCCGACCGCTAGAGAAATATAATCTTGTTTACCAAATGTAATGTCTACGGCACATGTTTTTGGTGAAGGGTTTTCAATTCCTCTTGTAATAGCTGCTGCACTTAGTTCATCAGCTGTATTCATTGCGGAAATAAGAACGGGCACATATGTAGATTCTATTTTTTTAATGATTCCTTTCATCCCTCTTAATTTCATCGCATCACGAATATAAGACATCTCCTCTCTAATTGCTGGAAAATAACGAATAGAAATCGCTAGCGGGATTGTTATTTTCTGAGGAACATGCCACTTTCGTAACGACAGTAATAACAGGCGAATCGGAATCGTTTTAATAATGAGTGAACCAATAATGACGCACGGCAATAATTTTCTAGCATACACAACTAAAACAGAAAACATCACTGTGAAAAAAGGCGACATGAGCGGAATGAGATATAATTGAATACATACGAACAAAGCATATAATCCTAACCATTTTAATCCTAAAGAAGTATAACCACTCAAAGAAAGCAACACGACTAAAGTGATAATAACAGTTGTCTCTATCTCTATTGAAACACCTATGAGCGCAATAATATTTGCTAGTAATAATAGAAGCAGAGTTGTACGTGGATCGAATGTTAATCGTATTCTCTTCTTACTTTTCATCTTTATACAACACCTGCTTTAATGAAGTGCTTATGTAGCATCCCTTTTCCAATCCATCCACCAATCAGTGCTAATACGAAAGTAGAAACAAACATTGCGACTAAAACTTCTGATGAAATAATCATCTCCAAACTTGTTACATATTCTTTAGGCATACCATTCTCTTTAATTGCCTTTAAAAAACTATCGCCAAATAACCAGAGCGGAAGAGGAGACCCGGTCATTCCTAGTGAGAAAAACGCATAAGCCAATAAATTACCTTTAAAGCTTTGATAGTTCGATACCTTTCTGATGATTTCCGCAATTCCACAAGCAAGCGCAAAAGATATGAGCATAACAACGGTAAATTGACCTGTTAAAAAATAAATTAACCCTGTGATCATTCCCATAATGAATACGACACCAAACTTTTGTAATTTTGCTGTCATAAGCATAAATATAACACCACTCAACAAAGCGATAATCGCGGGCATGAATATCCAAATGATTGGGTGAATGCCTCCACTAATCATCACTAGGAAATTCACGACAAAATAAATCGCCGAGAAAATACCGGCGGTGACTAGATCCTTTATGTCGAGTTTCGTGTGTTTCTTTTGTACATCCATTTCTGTTTATCCTCCTTTAATTGAAAAACGTTCTCATTCATTATAATTAAATCCGATAAACACTCAATACGATTCACTATTTTGCGGCTTTTCAGGCTAACGGAATGTCCAATCAAGACACTTTCATGTGATCCGTCCTCTAATTCCCAAAATGATTTTTTTCATCATAGTATGGTAAGATAAAGATAGATTTGTATTAAGGAGTGTTTTTATGGCAAATACTCATATTTTTACCCGTGGTGAGGAGATTGCGAATTCGATTACTCATGGGATTGGGGCCGTTCTTAGTATTGCTGCATTAACGTTATTAATCGTGTTTTCGATTCTTTTTGGGAATGTGTGGCATATCGTGAGTTTTACGATTTTTGGGGTGACGATGCTGCTACTTTATTTGTCCTCTACGTTAGTGCACAGTTTTCCTCAAGGGAAAGTGAAAGATTTATTTGAGATTTTTGATCACTCGTCGATTTACCTTTTCATTGCTGGAACATATACACCCTTTCTGTTTTTAGCGGTAAAAGGAACACTTGGCTGGACGTTGTTTGCTGTCGTATGGGGGCTAGCGATTGTTGGGACAGTGTTTAAATGTTTCTTTGTGAAAAGATTTTTGAAAACTTCCACCCTTTTATATGTGGTTATGGGCTGGTTAATTGTATTTGCATGGGATACTTTAGTGCAAAATATTTCAACGACTAGTTTAATCTTGCTCATTACTGGGGGCATTTTATATACGTTAGGTGCCATTTTTTACGTATGGCGAGGGTTTAAATTTCATCATATGGTGTGGCATTTGTTTGTACTTGCTGGAAGTGTCACTCACTTCTTTTCTGTGCTTTATTTATTGCCAAGTCACTAAACAAAATCGGAAGAGGCATGTTACAGCCCTTCCGATTTTTCATTCTGAATAATAAATCACCACAAAAAAAGTCGTAATCTGCTCCGTCGTGTTTTTATATAAATGCCTGTCTTTTGCTTGGAAATGTAGGGCTTCGCCTTTATGCAACGAATATTCCTCTCCCTTTACTTCTACCGTAAGCTTACCTTCGCTCACTAGAACATACTCTTCGCAAATAGGATTATGTTGATCTGCTTCATGGGTAAACCCTGGCTCTAGTTCAACAAAAAAGATTTCGAATTTCTTATCAGGATGAAAGGGGAAAAGCGAGTAGACTAAGTAATTCCCTTGGTCATCTATGAGTGGCTGGAGCTGGTCCTTCTTAATTTGAGTCACCTGTGCCACTTTTTCCTTCATGAAAGTAGAAAATGAAACGTTGAGCCCATTTGCTATTTTCCAAAGAGTTGTTACAGTAGGATTCGTGTTGCCTTTTTCGATTTGAGCAAGCATGGCTTTACTGACCCCTGTTAACTCGGCAGTTTGATCTAAACTTAACCCTCGCTTCTTTCGAATATCGGCCAAATTCTTTCCGATGATCTGCTGTAGAGAATTCATATTCGTCCTCCTCTATTTTTCTTATTGATGATTATATCATACAAATGTATAATATATTAAACAAAAAAGGAGGGATCATGTTGGAAGTCGCCCAAGAAGAACAGTTAACGTTTGTACAAGGAATGAAAGATTGTGTCCCAACGTTATTAGGGTACATCAGCATTGGATTTGCGGCAGGAGTTGTCGGCGTGGCTTCAGGGCTAAGTGTCGTAGAAATAGCTTTAATGTCCATGCTTGTTTATGCGGGAGCGGCACAATTTATTATTTGTGGTATGCTAGCGACAGCTAGTCCCCCATCGGCGATTATTTTTACTGCATTTATTGTGAACTTACGTCATTTTTTATTAAGTGCCACGTTGGCTCCTCATTTTTCGCAATATTCTTTATTAAAAAACACAGGCATTGGAGCGCTTGTGACCGACGAATCATTCGGTGTGGCCGCAAGCAGAATTTTCAGCTCTAAACCAGTTAATGACCGTTGGATGAATGGGCTGAATTTGACTGCTTATGTCACATGGATCGCCGCTTGTGTTGTCGGAGCGATTCTCGGAAAATGGGTGTCTGACCCTGAAAAATTCGGACTAGATTTTGCGTTGACAGCGATGTTTGTCGCTTTACTCGTATTGCAGATTGATAGTTTAAAACGTTCACAGTTAATGCATTATTTATTTTTAATTGTGATGATGGTCGCTTGTATGTATGTGTTATCTTTTTTTCTATCAATTGATCTAGCAGTCATCTTGTCTACCGTCATTGTCGCAACGATTGGGGTGGTGACGAGCAAATGAGTGTGAATTTGACGGTTTTACTTGTCATTATCGGCTGTGCCATCGTGACGTTCATTCCTCGAGTAGCTCCCTTCCTCGTTGTTAGGAATGTAAAGCTACCTGAACCGGCGATGAAATGGTTATCTTTTATCCCTGTTTGTATTTTGACAGCCCTTGTTGTTGGCGGTGTCATTGAAGGCGATCCAGGTCAGTTACCTCGTTTAAACAGCGAAGTCTTTATGGCGTTAATACCGACCCTTTTATTAGCCATTTGGACGAAAAGCTTATTGGTGACGGTCATTGCTGGGGTCGTGTTTATGGCTTTTATTCGAGCATTTATGTAAAGGAGGTTTCTATTAGATAATGGATTCACAAGTATTAAAAAGTGAGCCTACATGGCTACAAAACTATATGGATTCTCCAGAAAAGCAAAAGCAGCTTTACCGACGGACGTTACTCATTGTGGTCATGTCGCAAATTTTTGGCGGAGCGGGACTGGCGGCTGGGGTGACAGTTGGTGCTCTTCTTGCGGAAGAGATGCTCGGCACTAACAGTTTAGCTGGGATGCCAGCCGCCCTCTTCACCCTTGGTTCTGCATTAGCTGCTTGGCTCGTTGGGAGATTCTCTCAACGTTATGGCCGTCGCTTTGGTCTTGCAGCAGGATTCATCACTGGCGGGATCGGAGCGATTGGGGTTGTGACAGCGGCTGCGTTCGATCAAGTCTTTCTGCTGCTTGTTTCATTATTCATCTATGGCGCAGGTACAGCAACAAACTTGCAAGCTCGCTATGCAGGTACAGACTTAGCAGCGCCGAAACAACGGGCTACTGCGATTAGTGTCGCAATGGTCTCGACCACTTTCGGTGCGGTGGCTGGGCCTAACTTAGTGAGTGTCATGGGCGAATTTGCTACTTTTATTGGTATTCCAGCTCTAGCAGGCCCATTTATTTTAGCAGCTGTCGCCTTTATTTTAGCTGGGCTCATATTACTTATTTTTCTTCGCCCTGATCCGCTCATTGTAGCGAAAGCACTTGCTGATGCGAAGATTTCAGACGATAGTAAGCAGTCAGTGCAAGTTGAAGCAACAGCGATTCACAAACGAGGCATGATGGTCGGAGCGACGGTCATGGTGTTAACTCAAATTGTGATGGTTGCCATTATGACGATGACGCCTGTACATATGAAACATCATGGTCATGGATTAAGTGAAGTAGGAATGGTGATAGGTATTCACATTGCTGCGATGTACCTTCCCTCTCTTGTGACGGGCTTTCTTGTAGATAAAGTGGGTCGAACTGTTATGGCGATTGCTTCTGGTATCACTTTATTATCAGCCGGTTTACTAGCTGCATTCGCCCCGACTGACTCTATGCTCGGATTGACGACCGCGCTTGCTCTGCTTGGGCTTGGTTGGAACTTCGGCTTGATTAGTGGGACAGCACTGATTATTGATTCTACTTCTCCCTCTACTCGTGCAAAGACACAAGGAACTGTTGATGTTTTGGTTGCTTTAGCTGGGGCCTCTGGCGGTGCGATGTCTGGCATGGTAGTCGCTCACTCCAGCTACGCCACCCTCTCACTTGCGGGAGGTGTTCTTGCGCTGCTCCTTGTTCCAGTTGTCGTTTGGTCGAGGAGAAAAGTCAATAATAAAGAGTAATATTTATAAAAAGCTCAATTTCCCAGTAGAAATTGAGCTTTTTATATAACTGTTGTAATTTTAGAAGAAAGATTGACCAAAATGGATTATTTTCTTTTCGAATGAACTTCTATTTTACTAGTTTTTTAAGGGAGTTATTTCAAACGATAGCAATTTTGGAATAGTTATCGTTTTACCATTTAGATTAAGCTAAGTTGTAAGAGGAGTTGTTGGGTATGACGAGACATAAGGAGTCAGCTTTGCTATATTTATCGCAATCTTTTGCATCGCAGTTATTCTTTTGGATGGTTTTCACTGTAAATCTTTTATACTATGTGCAAGTTGTAGAAATGAATGCTTTGCAACTGGTACTAGTAGGAACAGTATTAGAAATAACGGTTTTAATATGTGAAATTCCTACGGGTCTCATTGCTGACTATAAAGGGAGAAAATTCTCTATTGTTCTAGGTTATTCATTAATCGGACTGGGATTTTTTATTGAAGGTTTATTCCCTACGTTCACTACCATTTTGATTGCACAAGTTATTTGGGGGATTGGCTATACTTGCATAAGTGGCGCATTACAAGCTTGGGTCACAGATGAAGTGGGATTAAACAAAGTAGATAAAATATTTATAAATAGTACAAAATATGAAAATGTAGGTAATTTATTCGGTATTTTACTAGGAATAATCATTGGCTATATTTCGGTACAAGTTTCTATACTTATTGGTGCCATTGGCTTCTTGTTTTTAGCTCTTTATTTATCGAGAAATATGACTGAAACGAGAGTGGTCAACGAAAAGAAAAAAGAGTCTCTTTCTTTTATAGAAAACATAAAATCAATGCTGTCTAGTGTATTTTCTTCATTTAAAGCGAACATTATATTGCGTTATGTTCTTTTGATTGCTTGTATTGTAGGTATTTACAGTGAAGGGTTTGATCGACTGTGGATCTCACATATAGCCGACATAATAGAAGGAACTTTATCAGAAAAGCATATGATTTTCGTTGTTGGTGGTGTGCAATTTGTTACATCTATTTTTACGATTATTGTTTTTCAATTTTTAAATCGAATGTCGGAGAAAATACAATTTAAAAGCTTATATAAAGGTTTACGATTAAGTTATTTTATCCTGATTCTAGCGTTAATTTGTTTTGCTTTTTCAACAAACTTAATCGGCTTAATTTGCTTTTTCATCATCATTCAAGTCATTCGAGAGATTACATCTACTTTTGAAAATATATGGTTCAATCAATTAATTACAGATTCTTCAAAAAGGGCAACCTTCTTTTCAGTCAAAGGACAAGTGGATGCCATTGGTCAAATTGGAGGAGGTCCTGTAGCTGGTTTAATCAGTCAGTATACGTCCATTAAAATTGGCTTAGCTGCAAGTGCCCTTCTACTATCGCCCGTTCTATTTATCTATCAAAAATTGTTAAAAACGAGAGACTAATTTTGTCTCTCGTTTTTTCTTCGAATCGGAATATAGATATCCATCATAACTAGGGGATGTTCCCACGGATGACATCTTTCATCATAAAATTCAAAATCGTAGCTGGTCTCATCAATCTCATAGCCAGACATCGGAAACCAATAATTTAATATATAGTTCCAAGTACCTTTAACAGAATCAACAAAATCATTAGGCTGAACTAAAGGTGTACTAAAAACGGCAAAGGTAGAAGCTGGAATAGTTATCCTTTCGAAATCTTCTAATAAAGGTTTATCTACTTTCTCATCTAATACTCCGAAAAAATAAGTGAAGTGTGACCAATCATTTGTGTGAGCGATATTTAAACCAAATTCTCCATGGGTGGAAGGTGAAAATGTGTCATAAAGTGTTCTCTCAATTTCACCATCAGTGAGCTTGTTATCATACCAATAAGTTGGTGCATCTTTTGTCGTTCTTACATCTTTCATTTCGATATCATAGGCCCTTCCGACAATTACGAATGAATCCTTTGTAATCATTTTTGGCTGATAGATCATCCCACCTGTTTTATTTAACTTTAATTCTTCTAAATGAATGACAGGTGGTTCTGCGTTTGGACAATGCATACGATAAGTAGCAGGTGCTACGCCAAACACTTTTTTAAATGCTTTAGAAAATCCCGCGTACGATTCATAGCCATAGTTAAAGGCAATATCATTCATACTTATCTGTTTACTCATATCTCGCAAAGCAAATTGTAGCTTTCGCTTCGTTACATATTCCATCGGCGTTTCCCCTACAACTTCTTTGAAAATTCTCGAAAAATGAAATGGTGAATAACCAATATGTTTGGCTAAGTCATGTATCGATATTGCTTCATGAATATGCTGATCGATGTAATCAATCACTTTTTGAAAAGTTATTATGTATTCCATATCGTCACCAAGTATTGTTTATTATATTAATCATTCAGTTCACACTTATTATATCAAAAAAAGTACCATTGACTGTATAGCCATCGTTTCATGCATGCCTCTGTTTTCGGAAGAAATAACGGGTTAATTTTGAATTTGATTGACATTTCGCAAACATTTTATTATTATGTTTATTAATAAACAAACTTTGATTGGATGTGTTTAATTTATGGGTGTTTCGGTTTTTTTTTGGAATGCGTCATTAGAAGAACTTAAACGGGGGTATATTGAAGAGTCTGATTCTTATATATGTCTGTTATGTGGTGAAAAATTTGAAAAAGGGGTTATTTATCCTTATGAGAATATTCTTTATGAAGTTGAAAGGTACATTCGTATTCATATCGAAAGTACTCATCAATCGGTATTTGACTACTTAATCGGACTTGATAAGAAACTGACAGGTCTTACGGATCATCAGAAGCAGATTCTTCATCTTTTTTATCAGGGAAAAACGGATAAAGAAGTTCAAGAGGAGCTGAGCATTGGTAGTACCTCTACGATTAGGCATCATCGATTTTCGTTAAAGGAGAAAGAACGTCAAGCAAAGACCTTTTTGGCGATTATGGAGCTTTTCAAAGAAAAGGACCAGTATGCGCCAGCCTTTATATCTCCTCATAAAACAGCCAAAATGGTAGATGATCGATATGATATTACAGAAGAAGAACAAGAGGAAATCATTCGAAAGTTCTTGCCCGAAGGATTAAAGGGCTGTTTAAAGAAATTCCCTCCAAAGGAAAAGCAAAGACTTGTCGTTCTTCGAGAAATAACAAAAAAATTGGAAAGTGAACGCACTTACGATGAAAAGGAATTAAATCAAATTTTGAAAGGTATTTACGATGATTATGTCATGATCAGAAGATATTTAATTGAATACGGATTGCTTGATCGTAAAGCAGATGGTAGTCAGTATTGGCTGAAAAAATAATGAAAGTGGGTAAATAAAATGGACCGAAAAAAACAACTTAAGCAGCTTTATAAAGAAACCTCCGTTGAGGCTGGGGTATATCAAATTAAAAATAATGATAATGGAAAACTCTTCATTGGAAGTACACGAAATTTAAAAACATTGAACGGTGTCAAATTCAGTCTTAACAATGACACATATAGTAACAAAGCACTTCAAGCTGAATGGCGTCAGTTTGGAAAGGATGCTTTCAGTATTGACATATTAGAAACACTCAAAAAGAAAGATGATCCATATTTTAATGAAAAAGAAGCATTGCTAGAACTTGAGAACAAATGGTTAGATCACTTTCAACCGTATGGAAAACGGGGATATAACCAAGAAAAAGTTTAAATATTGCATTACTACCGATGCTTATGTTTGACAACGTTAAGGAAATTTAGATATAAAAAAAGCCTAATTTCTCACTTATAACATTAAGGAAATTAGGCTTTAAGCATAATAACATTTGATTGTACTATAACGTACCTCAGTAATCGCATGTTTTCCGCATATTGTTGGTAGGCTTCCAACAATGTCTAAACGTAAACGATATTATGTCCTTCTAGTGGGTTGCTATTTTTTTGTAATATCTTTACATATCAATAGAAAGATGTTATATACGGGGTAGCGTCAGAAAAATGTGGATTTACAACGGTAAGAAAATGTTCGTAAATTATCCGGCCTTCAAAACGAAAACCGGATTCCATTTAAACTCTTAAGATTATTAATCCCAATTCCTATATTTATTTATCTCACTCTTTTTTCTAAACGCCTCTTCTAAATCAATATCGAGCTTGTTGGCAAGATCAAAAAGATTCCATACCGCATCCTATAAATATTATAATATTCACTAAAGAACTGATTTCTTATTTGAAAGGAATCGTTTGTTATTTTAATTAGTATTAGGTTATTTAGAAAAGGATGCTTAGAGTTATCCATTCCTTCTGATATTGGAAGTATTATTTGACTAGTTTCCAAAAGTTTGGCCCATAGTTATTGTTCTTAATAAAAATTTCTAGTTCGTTAAAAGGCAAGCTTTCTCCTACTTTTAATTTATAGATTTTATTATTTATAGGGGAACCGAACGAAATATCTAATTGTTTGTCATTGAGATTAAATAGTATAGAATGAACAGTTCCGAAATTTTCCTCGAAATTGTGTACTGTTACACCATTAGGGTATTCCTTTAACATTAATTGTTGTAATTCATTCTTTGTAATAAAATTATTATTTTCTAAGTTGTTTTTCAGGAAATTATAACGCATTTCAGATTGTTCTAATTTCCCGCGTTCTAACTTAATTATTTCTGGCATTACAGCATGATTGGTTGCAATAAAAAATCCTGATTTTTTATTGCCTCTTTCTACAATCTTTTTTCCATCATAAGTTTCTATTAAAGCTGCGTTACCATTTGCATCTGCTAGAAGCAAATTCATATTTGTTCCAATAGGCATATTCTCTAAATAGGTAATTCCTTCCTCAACATCTTTGCAATTTTCAAGTAAAGCTCTTACTATTACCATAAACTGCAGTCCTTTTATGATAGGTTTTTTCATTCCCGGATGTTTTCCAACTGGAATACCACATGAGGCAAAAGCTACACAGAATCCCTCTTCATTTAAGCCTTCACTTCGACCAAAGTAAGAAACGGAAAATCCGGTATGACTGTATTTCCCTTTTACCTTGGTTGTACAAAGTCTCATATCAGATATAGCTGGTGACAAATCGTAATTTCTAAGGACATAGGTTTTACCATCACTTGTTTTAGATGGCAAAACAGCGCCTAAACTACATCCCCCTGGTTGTAGCAAAGTTTCATCAAAAAAGTTAAGATAACTAGGCTTTACATTTAATGAATCTGCAAATCCTTGTAGCTCTTCGTTTAAACCAGGACAGTATTGGTCTATTAGTTTTTTTGTATCCTTAAATTTTGTTTCATCTATTGATTCAGATGATAAAATTACATTCATTGCATTAGGATTTTTTTTTATTTCCTCTCCTTGCCGTCTACCAATTTCATAACTATTGCCTTCAAGATAAGAAAAAGAAGCTTGAATTGAATTCATATTTGTCTCTCTCCAGTTCGAATTTTTGATTAATGTCTTTATTAGACAAGAGGGATTTATTTTAAAACAGCATCTCTCAATCGTCTATCTGATACATATTTTGCTCTGTTTGGTTGTCCCTCAGCTCTGTTTATATCTAATGTATTTAAGTTTGCTACAACAGAGAAGAGCGTACCAAAATTTTGTTCTTTTAAATTTAAACAAACATGTCCTTGGGTGTCTGACATAATTGATTGTGCAATGGAAAAAGTCATTTTATTGACGTTTTCTTTAAGGCGTATATCTAATGTTTCAAAACGTTCTTTTGATTTGCTCCAATTCCAGCTTTCAGATACTGATGTACTTTCGCGGTGATTGGTACAATGAATATAATTATTGGTAGGAAAACGTACTTGATAGTCATTAGGAGTAACTCCTACAACAGCCATATTCCCTAATGGATCTGCTAACAAGTAGTTATTAGCTACCGAACTGGGGAATCTTTTTAATACTTCTATTCCTTCATCCACAGTACAACAATTTTCTAAAATATATTTAACAGCAAAATAAAAATTCAATCCAGGCTTAATTCCCTTATGAGGAACTGATGTAATTCCTACAAATAAACCATGTTGATTTATACCATCAACTTTTCCAATAAAACAATCTGAATGACCCACATATTTATTTTTGCCTTCAAAACAAATTAATGAGGATTCTGTTATTTTCTTTAAATTTAGGAGCATATCATAATTACGTCCAACAATCATTTCTCTTCCATTGAATGCTGAGAAAATGCTACATTGACCGGCCATTTCAAATACTCCTATACTTAAAAGAAAAGAACTTACTTCTTCAAAAGAAGAATGACAGCCTTCTGCAAATCCTTGTATTTCCTTCACAATACTAGGGTCAAATTCAGTAAGAATAGGTTTGCATTGCTCCCCGAATTTTAAATTTTCTTCTGTTACTTTAGGAAATCGAAATCCATTTCTATAAAGGATTTCTGCAAAATGCTTACCTGCCTCGTAAGCATTTCCTTTTAATCTCGGATGATACATAATAATTTCCCTCCGTTATTTCTTTGTATATATAAAGAATAAACCCTCCGGTAGGTGGAGAGTTTACCCTGTTTCTATATAAAGCTGTTACTTAACTATCGTTCTTGATAACCTGTATACATATTTTGGTGATAAACTCTGAGGGATGTCTGTTAAAATCCGGTCGTATCTCTCTTATGTTAAAATCGGAAGGTACAAGTCCTTTTTCATAAACCTCGATTTCTTTCCCTACGTGGGTTAGATTTTGTTCCATTATCCAATTTTTCAACATTTCATATCCTACTTCCAGCTCTGAATAAGGACCTTTAACAGTCAGACATGCGTATGTCCCACTAGTTAAAATTCTACAACCGTCTATTTTGTTCGTATCTTTTATTGGAAGAAGTAGTTCTACATCCACCTCTTTTCGATTCAAATTTCGTTCGTGAAAGATAGCCATTAGTTTTCCTGTAATCACGAGATTAAAAGCGTAAACTCGATCAAATAAATTTTTAACCAACTTATCAATAAATTTAACCTTTATTTTCTCACGAATCGTATAAACTAGTATTTCCTTTCGATTTTCAATAGAACAGTTGGATAAAAGAGGTCCCGGAATTATAGAAGCCTCTTTTTCGATTTGTATTTTTAACCGATTCATCTCTTCTATTTGTTTGGACATTTGCTTTTTTTGATCCTCAAGTTCATCGATTTTATGTTCTAACATACTTTTCCATTGTATTTGATCAGAGCTTCCAATAAGTTCCTTAATCGTAACTAAGGAGAATTGACAGCTTTTTAGAAGCATAATTTTTTTCATGATTTGAATTTTGTCATAGTCATAATACCGATAGTTTGTTACAGGATCTATGTAAGAAGGTTTTAGTAATCCAATGTCGCTATAATAGCGTAGTGTTTTAACGGGAATATTACATATTTCAGAAAATTTACCTATAGAGTACATTATATTCTCCCTTTACGATTATAAAATATTTATTATAAATTAGGATCTAAATATCTTATTCAATTTCCTTTAGTTTACGATAAAACGTAGCCTGACTAACCCCTGTAATAGTACTAATAATATCAAGGAGCTAATGTCCTTCCTTTGATAGATTAAATGAAAGATACATTGATAATAAACCGTTCAATGCCAAGAAGGTAACCATTATTTGAGTAAGTAATGCAATATCAGCAGCAAATACTTTTATCGCATGCCATGGAGATCCCACACTATAGATTAGTAATGGAATGATAACAATAGACAAAACTAAGAAAATGATACCAAGGATACGCCATAAGCTTCTTTTATGAACGTTTCCTGATTTAACCTTTACTAATTGATAAATAAACATTACAAAAAATAAACATAATATTCCAATCGTGATCAGTTGAATAATAGGGTTATATTTAGGTACATCTACAGGTTCTTCCCCATTTAAAATATTAATAATCCCTTGTTTCAGGTATATGAGTGCCTCTTCTTCTAAAATATGATTTTTATTAGAAAGAATCACACCGCCCCAACCCGTTTTTGGTATAAAGAATACTTCTGAATGTGAATCAGGTGTTGAACCCGAATGCCATATCATTTCTTCATTAGAATTTGGATTTGAGATTCTTATACCAAGACCATAATAGCGATGTTCACCCGTTTGAACATAAGGAGATACATAAAGGTTCATAGTATTTTCGCTTAAAAAATTGTTACTCTCGTGCTGACTAAGCAATTTAATGTACTGGACCATGTCTGTTGCACTTGCAGTTATGTATCCATATGGTGCGCCTCCATTATCATAAGTTACTGCACTTTTTCGAGGGCTTCCAAGCCATGACTGGTAACCAGCTACATATCCTTTTTTATATGCTGTACTATGATCAGCAGCTGCATATTTCATTCCTAATGGCGAAAAAACTTGCTTCTCCATGTACTGAGAATATGTTTGATTTGTAACTTCTTCGATCAGAGCACCAAGAATTAAAAAATTAGCATTACTATATTGATGCTTTTCTCCAGGTGCGGCAGTCAGCTTAACGTTCGATAAACTTTCTACATTTTTCTTTATGGCGTCCAAATCTTTAGATTCTCTATCTGATATAGATAAGCCGGAATAGGTACTTATTCCACTTGTTTGCGTTAGTAAATGTTTAATTGTTATTTGGGATGCTGCTTTTTTATCTTTAAGTGAAAACCATGGAATATACTTTTGGACCGGATCATCTAAATGAACGGTACCTTCTTCAATTAATCTCATTATGGCTAATCCTGTTAATGATTTACTTATCGATCCTATAGTAAAGGGAGTTTCAGTAGTTACTTTTTCCTCAGATTCTCCCGTTACACCCCATCCTTTAGAATAAAAAATATCATTTTTATGAACAATAGCAATCGAAGCTCCTGGAATCCGATGTTCTTCTAAAAAGGTTTCAATATAACTGTCAAGTGTACCCGTGATGTCTTGTTCTGCGGAGGTTTGGGAGACTGGTAGAAATATAATAAACGAAAATAATAATAAACATACTACTAATATAATTTTTGATGTGGTTGCGAATATTTTCATTGTAATTTGCACCTAATTTTTATTTTTCTTACAAAAAGTTTTATGATGAAAATATACCGTTCATCAACTTCAAGTTCCCGAAATTTCTTAATCTGTCGGTCCAGTTTTTAGTCTTTGGCAGGAAACGCGTGCATATCCCAGCTTCAACTCTAACAACCCCTTCCAAAATCTATCAATATATGTAAAGAAGTATATCAGTTAAGTGAAATGTTTCAAAACAAAAAACAATACTTTTTGACAGAATTCACAATCTATTTTCGTTGAATAAATATCGTTATATACGATATAATCTGTTTAAACGATTTAATTGGAGGTCTCTTCATGATTAAAGAAATTAATCAATACTTTACTGATATTTATTTCAATTTACACCCATCACAAGATGAAATCATTTCGCACCAAAGTGTCCGTATTTTACAAGTAGTTCAGAAAAAGCAATACGTTATGATCCGTGACATTGCTGAACATTTATCGGTTTCACATAATACAGCCTCCGAACATGTAAAAAAATTAGTGGATAAGGGGTGGTTGTATAAAGAGAGGTCTGAAGAAGACCAGCGCAAAGTCTATTTACATTTAACCGAATCCGGTTTAACCGCAGTAAAAAAGAATACAGAATTAGATGAAGATAAACTGCAATCTGCGTTTAACAGATTAACAGTCAGTGAAAAAGAAGAGGTAGTTAAGGCACTAGAGTTATTAAGCGAGGTATCAAAATAATGTACTTGTTCATAAAAATTATCAGTTCTGCGGCCATTATTGGTCTTGTCACCGAATTAGCTAGGCGCTTCCCATTATACGGAGGCATCATATCAGCCCTGCCGTTAGTCAGTATTTTAAGTATCATTTGGTTAACTATCCAAGGAGAATCAACTCAGGATGTTACCCGATTTACACTGGGGGTTCTAGCAGGTTTTCCAGCAACCGCAGCCATGCTGCTGGTAATTTATATAGGAATAAAGTATTCTGTTCATTTAGCAATATCGATTTTATTAGGGGTAATTGTTTGGGGCTTATTTTTGACCGTTCAAAAATTTATAATAAATGAGTTTATTTTATCTTTCTAGGCGAGAAGACTCCCACCTCAAGGAATGTGTAGGGCGATAGCCCAATGAGTAGGTGGGGGATGAATCGCCTTCGGACAAGGGATGGCTATTTGCCATCTCGATTGTCCGACTGTTCGAGAGCTACTTGTAGCAAATGGAAAATAGTTTGGGTGCGAGTCCCAAAACCTTTTTGTTCTTTGTATGCATCCACCCTCTCTAAAAGAACTTTAGGAAATCGTAATACAACGGATTGTTTTTCCATGTTTTCACCCCTAAATGATATACAAATAACATCTTAATTGGTATAATATGTACATCATAACATAATGGATGAGGAGGTGAAACTCATGATCGTTCACAAAGCCTATAAGTTTCGTATCTATCCCACAGAAGAACAAGCTGTTTTGATCAACAAAACCATTGGCTCCAGTCGATTTGTCTTTAATCATTTCCTGTCGCTTTGGAATGATACTTATAAACAGACAGGAAAAGGTCTGTCTTTCAACAAATGTTCGAAACAACTTACACAACTGAAGAAAGAAATTGTGTGGCTGAAAGAGCCAGACAGTATTGCTTTACAGTCTTCTCTAGAACACCTCTCAGATGCGTTTGACCGCTTTTTCAATAAGCAAAATGACGCCCCTCGTTTTAAGTCCAAAAAGAACAAAGTTCAATCCTACAAAACGAAACACACAAACGGTAACATCGCCATCGTCGAACATACGATCAAATTGCCTAAACTCGGATTTGTCAAATTTTCCAAAAGCAGAGAAGTCAAAGGCAGAATTTTAAGTGCGACGATCAGACGGAATCCAAGTGGCAAGTATTTTGTATCCATTCTTACAGAAACAGAAGTGAAAGAATTACCTAAGACAAATTCTTCTGTTGGGGTGGATGTTGGAATTAAAGACTTCGCTATTCTAAGTAACGGGAGAAGTATTCAAGAATCCTAAGTTCTTCCGCACATTAGAGCAAAAACTAGCTAAAGCCCAGCAAGTCATGAGTAGACGAACAAAAGGCGGTTCTAATTGGAACAAGGCC
>NKXN01000086.1 GCA_002261155.1 Bacillaceae bacterium SAS-127
TCAAAGATCAATTTCAACTTACTGTCGTTTTCAGCGACTTTATTATCATAACGTTTTTGCCATCTGAAGTCAACTGTTTTTTAAAATCTTTTTAAGAACTTTTTCTCAAAACCGCTATTAGTTAGCGGCAGAAATATACTATAACATGTTACAAAATAAAAAGCCAACATTATTTTAAAAAATCATTTGCTGATATATAAAATGCTTTACGCTTGGAGACAGCATCATTTTTTATATTCCTTCTACTTCAACAATAAGTATAAAAACAAAAAAAGCGCATTACGCGCAAAAAATAAAATCCATTGCCTCATTTATAACTTGTTGAGCCAACACCCGATTTTGCATGGATGTATTCAGCGCATAAAGTTCGTAAAGACTACTTAGAATTTTCAGCCCGCCATATTCCTACAAGCTGTCGCACACTCTCTACAAATTTTTGCACATTCCTGACAATGTACATCTTGAAATTTCTCACACTCCAAAGCACATGCGTCACACATATTTGCACATAGCTGACAAAGTTGCTGAGAGAGCGTGCTATTTCTCGCCATAAAAGCCACTGATCGCAAACAAATTTCAGCACAATCATTTAACATTTGAAGACAGCTCACTCTCGCCTGTACGTCTGCTTCTTGCAGACAAGCTGTTGTACATTCTTCACAAGCCCTCGCACATTTCACACACGTTTCAATACAAGCATCCATATTTGTTGATGAGATCGAAAGTACACCCATTAATATAAAACCTCCACTTCATTTAGTCGAGATTATTATCTGCTACTTCTAATTGTTATATTCTACAAATCTACATGAATGTACATACATTTTCGTTAGAAGATGATAAGATATGAACCCCTTTACTATATCTTTACACAACCCTTACAATCTTTCCCATAACCACATGATAAAATGAAATCAAACAACACAGTCTTTAAAATATGAGGTGACATTCTTGAAGAAACGTCCAAAAGTTTTGATATTGACAGCCGCTTACGGCAATGGTCATATGCAAGTCGCCAACGTATTAAAGGAACAATTTATCCAGCATGATACAGCGGATGTGATCGTCTCAAGCATTTATGCTGAATCATATCCCACACTTACCCCCATTTCCGAAAGTATCTATTTAAAAAGCTTCACAACTGTCGGCAAGCCTATTTATTCCCTTTGTTATCACGGAATTGAAAAAGTTTATGATAAAAAAGTCGCAAAATGGTTCGTAAATCTAGGTCTGAAGCGCGTTGCTTATCTAGTGGAAACGGAACAGCCTGATGTGATCATAAATACATTTCCTGTACTGGCTGTCCCCGAATTCCTTCGTCGAACTAGAAAATCCATTCCCACTGTCAGCGTTATTACCGATTATTGTTTACATAAAACATGGGTTTCTCCTGAGATCAACCGTTACTTTGTTGCGACTGAATCTGTAAAGGAAGCCGTATGTCAGTTTGGAACACCTCCTTCACATATAAAAGTCTCAGGTATTCCTATCCGCTCGTCTTTTGAACAATCTGTCCCCTTGCCATCACTAACCGAAAAATATGGACTGAACCCTCATCAAAAGCGCATCCTCATCATGGCAGGAGCATTCGGGGTATTAAAAAGCATAAGCAAAATATGTGAAACGCTTCTAAAAGAAAACGACTGTCAATTAGTCGTCCTTTGTGGGAAAAATGATAAACTGATAGCTGAATTGAAATCATTGGCTGCTCGCTTTCCTGACCGCTTGCTCGTCTTTGGCTATGTAGACCGAATCGACGAATGGTTTCGTCTCGCCTCTTTCATGATTACAAAACCAGGGGGCATCACTTTAACAGAAGCAATTTCTATTGGACTACCCGTTATTTTATATAAACCAACTCCCGGACAAGAAAAAGGAAACGCTCTTTTCTTTGAACGTGAAAATGGCGCCTTCATTGCCCAGAAATTAAACGACATATATAACTTTTCTTCTTATTTATTAAAAAACCATCAAGTTTTAGAAGATATGAGCCGTTCTATCCACTCTATTCACCATAAGCAGGCCGCACAGACTATTGTAGAAGATACGCTAGACATCGTGTATCACCAACAACACTCGTTATCTAGAAGCATGTCTTATTAGACATATCAAAAAGGTGAAGGGAACACATAAAAAATGTGTTCTCTCCACCCTTTTCTTTAATACACTTCAATCTGCCCCATCATCCCATTGTCTTCATGCTCTAAAATGTGACAATGGAACATATATGTCCCTTTATTCGAAAATGTCACAGCAATTTTTGCTTTTTGTCCAGGATCTAAGGCGATTGTATCCTTGTAGCCAGCTAACTGAGCCGGTGGAGCCTTTCCATCAATTGAAATGACTTGAAATTGCGTTCCGTGGATATGGAAAGGATGTTGCATCCCCCCCATCATACCTTTCACATTTTCTATTTCCCATACTTCTGTAACATTTTGTTTCTGTCTAAAGTCGATGCGATCCATATCAAACTTCTGACCGTTGATCGTCACATTCCTTCCCATACCTTCTAGTTTTACTTTTTTCGTGACTTCTTGATCTCTCACATCCTCAGAGATAGTTAACGTATTCAAAGTAGTGGCGGTGTTAGTCGCTCGCTTTGTCTCCTCTTTCAAATGAATAGGTAAAATCACAACACCATTCTGACCTACTAAAGAAACTTTGTTCCCTTTTACCTGCGTAAAATCAACGAGTACTTCCACTCGTTCAGATGGCGATACATCTATTTCCTTCGTTTGATGAGGTTCATTTAAAAGCCCCCCATCACTCGCAATTTGTTCAAACACTATATCTTGGTCAAAGTGTAATTTATACGGACGTATATTCGATCCATTGAGAATACGTAAACGTACTTTTTTACGATCTACTGTGAGTTTAGCATCAACGACACCATTGATCAGTAACGTATCACCTGTCGTCCCGTCCTCATTCATCACCGTAGCATAATCAAGCTGTTTATCCTCTGTAAATGTTTTATCTTGTAAAATCAATGGGAAGTCATCCTCCCCATATGTTTGAGGTAAATTTAAATCATCGTTTGCTAGATCATCGATATATAGTAGACCTGCTAACCCATTAAATACTTGCTTACCTGTTTCGTGCATCGGATGCGGGTGAAACCATAATGTCGCCGCTTCTTGCTTGACAGTAAATTCAATTTTATCCGTCTCACCAGGCTTTAATACCGCATGTGGTCCCCCATCCGCGTTTCCTGCCACGTCAAGCCCGTGCCAATGAAACGTCGTATCCTCTTGCAGATCGTTCACTAAGTTAATCATCACATTCATTCCTTTTTCTACACGAAGGACTGGACCTAAAAAGTTGCCATTATATCCGTATGTGTTTGTTTGAATGCCATTGAAAATTTCTGTTTGTCCTTCTTGCGCCTTGACTGTATAAGTGACACTATCCTTATCTCGTTGGTCGGGTGTGAGCACTTTCGGAAAAGTTAATTCATTCGTTCCCTCATTGTTTTGTAGTGTTGCTGTCATTTGTTCATGCATTTGTTCATGACTCATATCCCCATGTCCCATCTGCTCATGATTCATTTCACTTTTAGATGGTTGCTCTTCTTGATTGCAAGCTGTTAGTAAGCTGGCCGTGATCGCTAATGTCACTAGTGCCGCTTTTTTCATAACATACACACTCCTTTCACAAAGGAGTATACGAAATAGTTGTGTAGAAATTATGTAGAAAGCGGCAACTCAATTGAAAAGGTCGTTCCTTTATTTTCTTCGCTTTGGACTGTAATCGTTCCGCCATGCGCTGCAACTAATTTTTGTGTAATCGTCATACCTAAACCTCGCCCGGAGTAGCGACCATGCTGGCGAAAATAGCGATCAAATATTTTATCTTGCGTTTCTATATCCATCCCAATCCCGTTATCTTCAATGGCGATGATAAGTGAGGACGCTACTTTTTGTAGTCTCACTAGAATCCAGCCATTTGCCGGAGTATTGTGCAGCGCATTTTTTAAAATGTTGTGTAAAATTTGTCTCATCCGCAAACCATCGACTTCTGCCATAAGTTCCGTATTCAAATCTAATGTAATTTCAATGTCCTTCTCTAATAGCTCGCTCGCTAAAGATAGCACAGACTGCTCAATAAGTGGTGCTATCGGCTGTTTCTCTAAACGAACCTCAAATACAGGACTATCGATATCATGTAATGTATCTAGTTCGTCAACAAGCTTCGTGAGGCGATCAATTTCCTCTACACATTCATGAATTCGCTCGGGTGTAGGCATCCAAATACCATCTTCAAAAGCACTAAGATGACTTTTAACCGTCGCAAGTGGATTGCGAATTTCGTGTGCCAGCTCCTGCGTCATCTCTTTGCGATGCTTTTCATATAAAGCGAGTGTTTGATCAAGAGTCGTTAACGATCGACTGAGCTGACCAATCGAATCGTTTACCTTATAGTCCATTTGTAAATGGCGCTTGCCCTTTACAAGCTGTAAGGCAA
Organism: Bacillaceae bacterium SAS-127; assembly: GCA_002261155.1. GTDB lineage: Bacteria > Bacillota > Bacilli > Bacillales > Domibacillaceae > Bacillus_CE. The sequence goes on from NKXN01000086.1 coordinate 4,465, forward strand.
ATTCATTCATCATATGAATCGGCTTCGTTAACTCACGGGCGATGACAAAACTTGAGACAATAATGACAAGAAGCAAAACAAAGAATGCCCAAAGTGCAGTTTCACGTAATGCCATATCGAAGTGATGAATGACATTTGATGAATCCGCCAAGTTCATCATCGTTAAATGTTCATGCCCTTTATATAGCAAGATGCATGTAATCACAAAAAGCATACTCGCCGAGAAAACAGAAATGATCACCGCTATTTTGATATTAAATTTCATTGAAGCCGCACCTTTTCATTCATTTTATACCCTAAGCCAAAAACCGTTTGAATATAGTCAGCGCCGATCTTTTTGCGAATGTTTTTAATATGTTGATCAATGCTGCGCGAACTTGCTTCTGTATCGTAGCCAAACAACTTTTGAATCATCGCTTCACGACTAAATGCCTGTTTCGGATGTTCCACAAGTAAAAGAAGAATATTAAATTCATTTTGGGTCAGCAAGACACTTTCTCCATTCAGTTGTACCCGTCTTTCTTCTATATAAATTGTTAGTGCACCAAATGAAATCGTCTTAGCTTTTTTGGTGTCAGGAAGCAGCCTCTCAGCACGGATTAAAATTTCCTTCGGGTGAAACGGTTTTACGACATAGTCGTCTGCCCCCACTTGAAAACCTTTCACTTTGTCATCAATCGAAATTTTGGCCGTCAGCATAATCACGGGAATAGCATAATAATCTTTCACATACTGGCAAATCTCTTCACCACTCATGTCAGGCAGCATTAAATCTAAAATAATCATATCTAACGGTGTCTCATCAATTATTTGTAACGCTTCTTTACCATTATAGGCTGTAAAAGGTTCATCACCATTTTGTGCAAAATATGATGCTAAAACAGTCGTGATTTTTTGTTCATCGTCAACAATTAGTACTTTCATTGGCTTCCCTCTTTTTCTTGAAAATAATGAACGTACGCTAACATTCCCTTTGCTTATAAAATTTCACAGCCTCCTCAGCCATTTGAAGAAGTTTCTCATGTAATTCTTTAGGCTCGATCACCTTGATTTGATCAGTAAACCCTAAGATGAACCCCTTCGCTTCATTTTCTGTGTGAAAAGAAAGCTTCACTCGTAGCCACTCCTCTTGATTTTCCCCGTCTTCCATTTGAAGCAAGCGATTCATAAATTTTAACCTCGGTAAAATAGCGGGGAGCACCTCCACCAATACTTCATAATTCGGCAAACTTTCTATAAAAGCCTTCGTTGAAGACCGCCAATATTGGGCAAGGTCGAAATCTTTTGGTCTTGCACGGGACAATTTTATTACGATTTAGCCAAAAATGCCTTAGCTCGCATGGCTTATGGATTGTCTATCGAATTAAAACAAGACTGTATTGCTGTTCTTGCTGTTTCACCCGGTTTTATGAGAACAGAGCTTGTCTTAAAACATCTTGGGGTAAATGAGGAAAACTGGCAGGAAGCCGAAGATTTGAGTCAAACAGAAACACCTCATTATTTAGGGCGTGGTATCACTGCATTAGCTAGTGACCCCAATGTAATGGAGAAAAGCGGACAAGTGCTTAAAGTCGGCGATTTAGCGAAAGAATATCAGTTTACCGACATAGACGGCCGTTACATTCCACCATTTTCAATCTAGTAGAATATATGATCATTGTTCAATTGTTCAAACTCTGCAACTCATCCACTGTTACAAACGTATACCCTTCGTTTAATAACGCTTGTAACACACCCTCAATGGCTTGAAGTTCCTTTCCCGTATCATTATACATCGCGTGCATTAAAATAATTGAACCTGGTTGGATATGCTCCTTTACATAAGTCACTTTATCACTAGGTGTAGTGTAATAAGTGTCCGGCTCTAAGTTCCAAGTGATTGTTTCCCGATTATGCTTATTTAAGTAGTACGGCAGCCCGACAAGCTTCTTACCATTTGGTGGTCGGAAATCTATTTCCTCACTATACCCCGCCAGTTGAATGAGCTGATCTGTTTTTTCAATTTCTTCTTTAATATAAGATGGTGCTTTAAAAATCATTCGCTGATGCGAGAACGTGTGATTCCCAATTTGATGACCTGCTTCAACAAGCTTCTTTGTCTCTTCAAAGTTCTTCTCGATTTCTTCCCCAATAAGAAAGAAAGTAGCCTTTACATTGTATTTATTCAGTAACTGTAAAATCCGATCGGTATTCTTCGTTGGACCATCATCAAACGTCAAAGCCACGACCTTTTGAGTCGTCTCTACTTGATTTGTTAAACCTCCAAAAAGTTGATACGTTCTAGAGTTCATTAATTTATATGTACCTATCATTAGAACGAACACAACTATAATCCCTATTCCAATACGTATTAGCCTTTTTTTCATATATGCACCTGCCTTTAGTAAAAATTTCTTCGTAAAACTTTGGTCCACTTTTATTATGAAATCCGTTTGAAATCTTTGCTCATACATGCTTGTTTCAATCTTTTTGATTTCAAAAGATATCTAATATCTGACAAGTTATCGTATGAAAGCTGGATATGATAATAGTTAATATACTCAAGACAAGCAAAAACATAAATAAACCCTGCAACAAACAGTCCTGTAGGTAACGAAGGGTGCCATGTTAGGACATCTACAACAAACAGAATCCCTCCGGCGATCATTAAGCCAATGTTGACCTTCTGTAACTTTTTTAACCACTGAACTAACCAAATTGGAGTAACAGATGTGTTCTTCGTTTTTAACCTTTTCAACTTTACATACCAATACACACTTCCTTGGAGTAAAAGAAACTCCAAAAGCAGAAATGAAGCCCAAAACGAATAAAGTGAGTATAAATGTAATGTAGGATACGCAAAATTAATGAAATAACTTACAACAACAAACATAACTACCGCAAACGACTCACCTGTGTATAAATAAGAGAGCCTCTTCTCTATATTTCTCTTCATCAATCCTCGCCTCTTATCCCTATATAAATCTACTCAATATTTCTCCCGGTAACCCGTCCATTTCACAAACTTTCTCCGATGTAAATCCTTGCTTGATTAAAATCTTTCTAGATGGAATATTGTCTGGATCAATAATTGCTTTCAATATCTTCAATTCTGTTTGCTTAGCTAATTCAATTAATTGTTCAGCTATCGTACTGCCATAGCCTTTTCCCCAATATGCAGGTAATAGCATATAGCCTATTTCAGCCTCTTCGGTTCTATCTTCATTCAATGTTACATGGCCAAGCCCAATATATTCATTTGAGGAACTATCATACACTTTATACGAACCATATAGCTCATGCTTTCCATTCCGTTCTAATAGTTTTTGATAGTCTGCTTGAGCCTCTTCTAACGGAATAGCTCGTTCTGTAATTTGCGCCATCACTTGTTCATTTGATACTAATTGAAAATAATCGGTAAAGTCTTTTGCTGCAAATTTCTCATAGTTTAGTTGATTCATACTCTATCGCTCCTTTTTGCTGGTCAAAAAGCTGGCACCCTATATTAGTGCCAGCCATCTAGTTCAAAAAATGTTATTTTTTACGATACCAAATCACCTTCGCAATTTCCATTAAAACAACAGCTCCTCCTGCTAATCCTGCTGCAATCAGCCAGTCTGTTAGACCAAATTCAGGTGGAATACTGAATACATCGCGGGCAAATGGTAGAACGGTGATACCGTATAGGACAAACCCTAACACAACCGCCCCAATGACATATTTATTGCTGAATAGCCCGATCTTGACTGCTGTTTGTGTATTTGATCGAGCGGCGAAGGTTTGCAGTGTTCTTGAAAGAATTAGCGTTGTAAATGCCATAGCGACGCCCATTTCATCTGAGTGAGATAAGCCGATATAAAAGGAAATAATTACGGCAATCCCGATGAGTATTCCACGTGTCAACACCGCTCTCATCATACCATCTGCAAAGATACCCTCATTAATAGGGCGCGGTTTTTTCTTCATCACGTTCGCCTCTGATTTTTCTACCCCTAAAGCAATAGCAGGTAACGAATCATTCACAAGGTTAATAAATAGTAGCTGCAAAGCAGTGAATGGGTTCGGCAAATGGAACGTGACAGCATACAGAATAGCAATAATTGCGCCTAAATTGCCGGCAAACAAATAGCTAATCGCCTTTTTAATATTATCAAACACTGTTCTTCCGACTTGAACAGCATTGACAATCGAAACAAAGTTATCATCCGTTAAAATCATTGCCGCCGAATCTTTCGCCACATCCGTACCGCTTCCCATCGCAATTCCGATATCCGCTTGCTTTAATGCGGGAGCATCATTGACCCCATCACCCGTCATCGCCGTCACAGCTGATTTTTTCTGCCACGCCCGCACAATGCGAATTTTATTTTCAGGAGATACGCGCGCATAGACGGAGATCTTATCTAACTTTTGATCTAACTCTGCTTCCGACATCGCATCAAGCTCTTGTCCAGTCACAGCAAGATCATCGTCTTCCATCAAACCGATATCGCGACCAATCGCTTGTGCCGTTGTTTTATGATCACCCGTAATCATAATCGTCCGAATGCCGGCCTTTTTCGCTTCCGCTATCGAGCCATACACCGCTTCTCTCGGTGGGTCCATCATCGCCGTTAAACCAACTAACACGAGATCATGCTCATCATCACGGTCAATCTCTATTTTCCCCTCTGGCAAACGTTTATAGCCGTAAGCTAACACCCTTAACGCCTGATTAGAAAATCCCTCATTCGCTCCCTCAAAACGCGCGCGTAAATCCTCCGTCATCGGTTGCTCTTCTCCATTCACAAGCACGTAGCTTGCACGGGTAAACATCACATCGGGTCCACCTTTTGTCAGCATCATCGTGTCCCCAGCTATCGTATGTACCGTGGACATTAACTTACGATCCGAGTCAAAAGGAATTTCTGCTAAGCGTTCATACGTTTCACGCAATGACTCATATTCGTGCGCATGTTTATTGGCGAAATTGATTAAAGCAACCTCCGTCGGGTCGCCTACTTCCTGACCATCATCATTAATGTAGGAATCATTACAAAGTGCTGCTATATGAACAAGCAAACGCTCGGATTCATCCCAGTCATCAAGATTTTCCGACAAACGTTCATTTTTACTAACAGGTAAAAAATAATCGGTAACCGTCATCTTGTTTTGCGTGAGCGTACCCGTTTTATCTGTACAAATAATACTCGTTGATCCTAACGTCTCTACAGCGGGTAGCTTTCGAATAATAGCGTGTTGCTTCGCCATTTTATTCGTCCCGACCGATAACACAATCGTAACGATGGATTGCAAAGCTTCTGGTATCGCTGCCACCGCAATCGCTACAGAAAACATCAATGCATCTAGTAAAGCCGTCGTCGTATCTTCCGCACCATCACCAAACCAAATACGAGCCGCTTGTACAGCAAAAATAATGATACAAAGCAATAGAATGCCGATACCGAGCTTTTTACTGAAATCATCTAACTTTCGCTGTAAAGGCGTTTCTTTTTGCTCGGCGGTTGAAATCATATCAGCAATTTTCCCTACCTCTGTTCTCTCCGCTGTCCCCGTCACGACAAAACTGCCATGTCCGTAGACGACTAACGAGCTACTAAACACCATATTCCGGCGATCACCAAGAGCGGCTTCTCTTGTAATCACTTCGGTAGATTTTTCGACAGCTTCCGACTCACCTGTTAACATCCCTTCATTTACTTTCAATGAGCCGCTTTCTAACATACGCCCATCGGCAGGAACATAGTCTCCCGCTTCTAAGAACACAATATCTCCTTGTACGAGTTCTCTCGCTGCGACGGTTTGCTTCGTGCCATCGCGAATGACCTTCGCCTCTGGTGCAGATAGATCTCGCAAAGCCTCTAAAGAACTTTCCGCTTTTCTCGTCTGCACAACACTGATTACCGAATTAATGAGCAAAACAAGAAAAATAATGATTGACTCAACGACTTCACCAATCAGGATTTGTACACCTGCGGCTACGAGAAGAACGACCACCATCGGATCCTTAAACGTCTCTAAAAACAGCTTCCAAGTAGGCATTTTTTCTTTATCTTCTATTTCATTGTAGCCATCCCGCTTGAGACGCGACTGCACTTCCTCACTTGATAAGCCCTCCTCTTTGGAGTCAATGGTTGCTAGTACATCTTCTTTTCTCTGTTGATAAAATTCCATCTCTTCTCACTCGCTTCTCTTCTTATTTATAATGGACTTTAGACAACTTCGACAATCAATGCTTCTTACTTCCATATGTATATTTTGCCATATTAATAATCGTATTCCTAATGATACAGTCGTTATTGGGGAGATAATAAAAGGTGGTCGACTTTCTCATCACCTTTTAAAGTTACTCTAATCATAAAAAAGGTGATGCCAAAGGGTCGTTAAAACAACTTTTTGGCATCACCCTAAATTATTTTTCATCCACTTCTACAATAAAGCTAGCAAAAGGCCGTTCATCAACGGTCACGCTAATCTTCCACAGCCCTGCTTCATCAAGAAAAAGCTTAGCTCCACTTCTGTTGTTTGCAATTTCTCCTTCGTACAGTTGCACAGCTTCTTCCGTCCCTTGATGTGTCGCCATCATTGTATATGTCGCCCCGCCGAATTCTTTGGAGTCACCTAGAAAGAAGAGATCGTATTGTCTTCCTTGACCGACTGGAAACGCTGGTTCGTCCGCTTCTCCATTCACCTTCACCATTCCAAACGTTCCTTCTACTCCGTACAATGTCAAATGATCATGTGTGAAAGTTTCTGATGGTTTCCAACTCTCTTCTCCACTACAGCCATATAGTAGGCTCACAGCTAAAATAAATAAAAGGCTGATTGACGTCCATTTAATGTTCATCGTTGCCCCTCCCATGCGATCAACGTTCAAAGACTAACGAAACATTACAAAAGCTATTTTTTATCGACTTCACAAGGTAAACCTCTTACATGTCTCAGATACTCCATCATATTCACATCGTCATCCATCGAGTAGGTGAACAATAAATGATCTGCCACCTCTTTCGCTAACGTTCTAAACAATTCACAAGTGACAAAGATAGAGTCCCAAAAATACTCATAGTCATGGTCAGAATATGTTTTTTCATACATCTCCCAATACGATGCAGGAAGATACTTTTTGAAATACTTGCCCATTTTCCCCGGTGACACTTGGAAATCGTGTTTTGTCCCAATCCACCACGAAACCATTTCGTCCAATTCCGCTCTAATTACACCTTCAAACATTTGCTTGGCATATGGTAATTCATCACGCCAAATTCCTTTCGCAACGTTTTGTAAACACCACCAAAAATCATTACAACAACTCATAAACATAGATTCTGTCGGCTCTTTTACATGATAATCAATGTCTGAAGCGGCAGGAATGAGTGGTAAAACGTTGTCTTTATCTAATAATGGAACAGTCAATGAATCACTTACGTATCTACTAACCATTGTATCCACAGCTTCGAGACGAAGATCGATACGGTTCCCATCTGCAAAGAGCATTAAATACCCATAAGACTTGTTAAAATCAACTGATTGATCATTTTTATCAGGTTCTTGCATCATGAGCAGATCACCAAAAGTCTGAAGCCATGTCTTATCGTTAATAAAAGGTGCTGTTTTTGTCACGACATAAACGATATCGTAATCTTGAAAAATATCTTTTGGTGCGTTAGGATTAGTTCGCGAACCATTCATATACACCGCTCGGATTCTCTCATCTTTTTGAGCTACACCTACTATTAAATCAAACATTTCTTTTTCACTTCTCACGACTACTCACCTCCATATGCTATTGCATCGTCTTATTAAATATGTATAAGTTGTATAGAGTTGGCACTAATAACGCAATCGCTAAACAAATCACCGCAGCTAATTTCGATTGGTTAATCATTCTCTCGTTATCACTTTTCAAATGTTGAAAGAACGTTAAGGAAAAATAAAAACAAAGGATGATAAATATTGTCGAAAGAATACCGATCCAATTAACAGAAGCGAGTGCATTGAGCTTTTCCATAAGACTACCTCCTTCTTAGATGATCATTAAGGATATTCTATCCCGTTTTCAATAAAATACTTAACAGTTGCTCTTGATTCACTTCGACTAATTAACAATTAACTCCTTCTTCCATTTAACCCTTTCCCCACTCTTGCACTTTACCGACTAGTTCATGAATGAAAGATTGTTTTCCCTCTTGGTACTTATGATGTTCGTTCGGAAACTGTTTAGCTAAGTTTATTTTTAGTTCCCCATACCTTTTAGCGTCCATAGGATGTCTAATCAAATATTCCTTGAAATCTAGATGAGCTTGTATATGCTCACTGCCGACTTGAAAAATATGCACATGATGCGTTCGATTATCGCCGCCTTTCGGAAAATACCTTCTCCCAGCAATTCCAAATTCGCCTTTCGCTTCATACCCGACGGCTAGCAGGTCACCGTTATATAAATCTACTTTTTCAATATCATTTACGACAATTAAAATATCGATAATCGGTTTCGCATAACCGATTGTTGGTATAGATGTACTGCCAATATGAAAAATATCAACTAGTTCATCTCCAAATACTTCTTTTAATACTCCTTCTTCCTGACTGTATAATTTCCCCCAGTCTTCCGTCCAAGCACATATGTTTGTCTTTCTCAAAAGAAGCCCCCCTTTACAATAATCGTCACCTTTCACATACCATATTACCTAAATAATAGAAATTGTTATACTAACAGCAATATCTTTTATATACAATAAGCGGCAACTAAGTTTTCATTAGTTACTTTTCCTTCCCTTAAAAACGGTAAAGAAATGATCTTTTTAATTATAATTGACTGAAAATTAAGATTATTATATACTTGTGGTATTACCACAAGAACAAACTTACATTACCAGTAAGCGTTTGATTATATGTATCATAATGGAGGAATTACATTTGAAAGAGAAGGAACGCTCATCAGATAAAATTGAGAAAAAATTAGTGAAAGCCATATTAGCAGGCACTTACCCCGCAGGAAGTACGTTGCCTCCTGAACGGGAGCTGGCCAAAGAATTTGGAGTTGGGCGCGACCGTTCGGGAAGCACTTCAACGTTTAGAGAGAGATGGATGGATATCGTGTCGAAAAGGGCATCCTGCGATCATAAACGATTATTGGCATCAGGGAAATTTAACTACACTCGTTCATATTGTTCAAAATCACGAGGCGGTTACAGATGATTTTATTGTGTATTTATTGGAACTAAGGATCTCTTTAACTCCAACCTATCTTCGTGATGCCGTTGCTTTTCATCAACCTAAAGTGGTTGCTCTTCTTGCTGAGTTAGAACAGCTTGAAGATCATGCCGATTGCTATGCTGTATTTGATTGGGAATTGCAAAAGAAATTCGCTGCCCTCTCTCCGAATCCTGTCTATCTATTAATACTCAATAGCTTCAATTCCTTCTATATACAAATGGCCAAAAGGTATTTTTCCATTGATGAGCATAGAAGCTTGTCATTAACATTTTACAATGAATTGTTAGCTGTTGCGTTACGAGGAGATGCCGTCGAAGCTGAGAGACTGGCAAAGGAGACTATGGAGAAAAGCTTAACCCTTTGGAAAAACAGACAAGAATTAATCGAGGATGGAGGGATTCGTATTGAAGTCTAAATATATAAAAGAATTTTTCTTCTACCCTGATATTTTCATTATGAGTATGTTGTTCTTCGTTAGCCTTGGATTCGTAATTCCCCACTTAACGTCTATATGGACTTGGCTTGCATTTGTAATCGGAATGGCGACCTATACACTAATTGAATACATGACACACAGATTTCTTTTTCATATGAAGCCACCAAAAAATACTTTTTTACTAAATTTAATTAAACGGTTACATTATGACCATCACGTTAAACCAAATGATTTACATTTATTATTTTTGCCTTTATGGTACTCGTTACCTAACCTTACGATCGCAGGAACCATTGCCTACTTCGTTTCTGCTAGCCTTGTTCTCACGAATGCTTTCATCGCCGGTGTGATTATTTTTTTACTGTTTTATGAATGGAAACATTATATAGCGCACCGCCCCATCCAGCCGCTTTCCCCTTGGGGACGTTGGATGAAAAAAGTTCATTTGTGGCATCACTTTAAAAATGAAAACTACTGGTACGGCGTCACCAATCCAGTATACGACTGGGCGATGGGAACTTTTAAAGAACAAAAGAACGTTGAACAAAGTCAAACCGTTCGAAATCTTGAAAAACAGGATCATCAGAAGATGGAACTATAGGCTATTCCGCATTTACAAGTGTTAAATTTTGTAGATGGTTCTTCGAAATAAAAAAATGAAGCACCGCGATATCACGGTGCTTCACAGCAATTCCCTAGCTAATAAGCGATAAACATTCAAGCGTTTTTCTTGCGAATGAGGAACGCTCATAATCATTGCTTCATCAAAGCCATATACGGCTTGTTCTTCTTGCAACTGCGCCGCAATTTCTTTTACATCCCCCACTAAATGCATCTGACGTCTGCGGAATTCTTGAATCGTCATTTTGTCCATTTCCGTTAATGGGTATTGTTGTGCTTCTTCAGGTGTCAACGGAGGTTTTATTTGCCCATTTACTAACCACAATTGGGAAATGTCATACGGTAATGCCTCAAACTCTGCCTCTTCTTTCGTTTCAGCTGTGGTAACCATATAGGTGACGAGAATGTTTGGTTCCTCTAAAAACGCTGTCGGCTTAAAGTTTCTTCTGTATGAGTCTAATACCTCGTGCGTCATGCTGCCATTGAAAAATTGTGCAAAGGAATAACCAATCCCCATACGCCCTGCTTGAACGGCGCTGTTCCCTGATGAACCTAGCAACCAAGCTTCAGGTAAAGCTACTTGAGATGGCATGGCGATCGTTTTATTATACGGATAATCATTTGGTACTTCATCCTTCATATACTGCAATGCTTGTTCCAGCTTTTCATACATATTATGCATCTGTGGTTCGCGTCCCTCAGATAAGGCATAGATGGCATGACCGTCTCCTCCTGGTGCTCGTCCCACACCAAAATCAATCCGTCCAGGTGCATAAGCACTCAACGTTTTGAACACTTCGGCTAGTTTTAATGGTGAATAGTGCATCATCATCACTCCACCCGTTCCAAGACGAAGGTTCTTTGTCTTAGTAGCTAAATGAGCGATTGATATTTCCGGGGCTGAGCTAGCAACTACATCGATTCCATGGTGTTCAGCCATCCACATGCGGTGATAACCTAATTCATCCGCTAAAACAGCCAGCTCTTCCGCATTTTTCAGCGCTTGCACCGCCGTACTTCCACTCATTACACGCGCTTGATCTAGCAGGCTTAATCTCATTATTCTCCCTCCTTCTCTCTTTGTTTACGTAGTTTTTCAGGCGTTACGTCATTTCCAAATGGATCGAGCACAGTTAAGTTCGAAATATTATTAACCACTTGCCCTCGAATTTGCTTTAAGTAGCTTTCACGAAGCTTTTTTTGTTCCATTTTTTCAGCATCTGTTAGTCCTTTTTCACGTTGGATTTTCGCCAATTCATTGATACGCCCTAACTCTTTAATCATCTCTTTTCACTTCCTCTTCTCTTGTTCTATTTGTCCCTCATTAAGCGTTCGATGGAAAATAAGGCAAAACCTCTTCTCCTAGCTCTTGAATGGTTTCACCTGCTGGCCGCTTTCCTGGTTTCAACACAAAAACGACATGGTTGACACCAGCGTCTTGATAAGTTTTTAGAAATTCAATTAAAAACTTATGCCCCATTCTAAATCCACCTGTTATCGGCTTTGGAAACTCATTTGGCTTTTCAGATAAATCAATGGCTATCGGTTGTACAAACGGTCTGAATGTATTCGATGCTTCAGACCACTTTTTAATAAGTGCCTTTTGATCGTTAACATTTTGAGGGTAAAACAACCAGCCATCTGTATGTTCAGCTAGCCACTCGATCGTTTGTTTAGAATAGCCACTTCCAAAAATGGGTATATCCCCAAGCAATGGTTTAGGAACAATATCTCCCTCTGTCATCTCTATATGTTCCGTGTGAATATTAGGAAATGATTCTTTCCACGCTTTTCTCATCACTGTAATCGCGTCTCTAAATAAATCCCCTTTATCCTCGGGATTTACTTTAAATGTTGGAAACTCAATCGCTCGATCTCCTGTCGCCACTCCAAATATAAATCGCTGGTTAGATAGTCGATCTAATGAAGCAGCCGTTTTCGCCAAATGCAGCGGATGTCGTAATGTTGTCACGATACTAGAAGTTCCCAGTGCTATTTTTTCAGTATGTGCTGCCGCATATGTTAAAAACAGAAATGGATCATAAAGAAACCCTACATCTCCAAAGTTCGGATCATAAATAGGAGCGTCTCTTACAAACAATGAAGCAAAGCCCATTTGATCCACTTTTTTAACAAGATCTATTTGCTCCTCCATATCCATTTGGGGAAAGCTCCCTGAGTATGACTCTAAAGGTAATAGAAACCCAAGTGTTAAATGCTTCTCTCGAAAAGCACGTGCAAAGCCGTTATGCGTTTGAAAACGTTCCAAACTTATCCTCTCCTACCTTAAAGAATCATCTTCTCATTAATCATTTGTCGTACAGCTACTAGCTTCTCTTGAAATTTAGGTACTTGGATTCTTTCATATAAAGAGGCAATCGTTTCACGCTTCAATATAGATTTCCACGCAACTTCTGCCTCATCCATTAACTCCATTAACAAACAACAACCATCGTCCTCTCCTAAATCGAGCATATCTTTGAGAATACCGCTAGGAGAGTAAAGAGACTGATCATCCGTCGTTGCTATATAAACATCATATATTGAAATATCTTCAGGCTTTTTATTTAACTTATAACCACCTTTTACACCGGCTGTGGAAGAAATTAAACCTGCATTGACTAGCTTTCTCAATAACTTCAGAGAGTACGTACGTGAAGTTCCCAATTGAAGACTGATTGCTTCTCCAGGCAATACCGCTTTTTCTGGCAACATGTTCAGCAAAATTAAGGTATACACTGATTGTTCTACTCCTGTTTTAATCTTCATTGCAGCTACCTCCCCTTACATTCACACTTCAAATTAAAACGTGGATATTAATTATCCACATTAGTGATTATAACTCGAAATTTTATTCAAGTAAACTTTTAAGAAAAAAAACAAGGGATGATAAAAAGACGCACCTTATTAAGATACGCCTTTTCCTATTAATCTTTATTCAATTTTTGCTCTACTAATAGTTCTTTCGCTACTTTTGGGGCTAGCCATAATGTTGGTAATAACAAGATAGAAACAGGTACTGCTGTTACGACAATAAAGCTTTGTAACGAGTCAATACTTCCTTCACCAACGAATAGAAGAATAGCAGCGATTGCTCCCATTAACACACCCCAGAAGATGCGTAACCATACTTTAGGATTCCCTTCACCTGATACAGCCATTGCAATTGTATAAGACATGGAGTCCCCTGTCGTCACCACAAAAACAATCGTTAATAATAAAAATAATGGCGATATAATGAATCCAAGTGGTAGCTGCTCGGTAATCGCAATCATAGCAGCCGGCATCCCACCTGTGCTCAATTCGCTAGAAATGGAGCCTGCATTTTCAAGCTCGAAGAATATTCCTGTACCACCAACGACCGTGAACCAAAATGTAGTCACAACCGGAGCGATTAAACTAATCGATAAAATCATTTGACGAATCGTTCTACCTCGAGAAATCCGACTTACAAGGATCGCCATCATCGGTCCATACCCAATAAACCAGCCCCAGAAAAAGACCGTCCAACCAGCTAACCATTCTGAATTCCCGCGGAACGTACTGATTGAAATAAAATTGTCCATATAAAAACCAAATGAAGAAATAAATGAATCAATGATAAAGCCACCTGGCCCCATAATCACGACAAAAATAATTAATCCTAATGCTAAGCGAACATTGAAATCACTTAATGCTTGAATACCTTTATGAAGTCCAGCGACCGCTGAAAGTGTCGTTACAGCAACTAAAGCGATAATAATCGCAATTTGTGTCGCAAATACATCAGGAATACCGAATAAAGCATTTAACCCATAACTCGCTTGTAACCCAAGAAAGCCAATTGGACCAATCGTTCCTGCAGCCACCGCAATAATCGCAAAAGCATCTACAATCGTACCGAGCACACTATCTCGCAGCTTTTCCCCGAAAATCGGATATAGCAATGTACGAGGCTTCAGCGGCATCCCTTTATGATAATGACCATACATCATTACAACCGCACTTAACGTACCAAGAATGGACCAAGCTAAAAAGCCCCAGTGCATATAACTTTGTGCTAACGCCGGCATAATCGCCTCTTGTGTAGCCGCCTCGATCCCACCATGCATCGGAGGGACTGTTAAGAAGTGGTACATCGGCTCAGCCGCTGCCCAGAATACCCCTCCTCCAGCAAGCAACGTTGCCATAATAATCGAAAGCCATTTAAACGTACTCATTTCTGGCTTTTTCAAATGACCGAGTCTAATATTCCCATATCTTGAAAACGCAATATATAATCCAATAACAAAATTCAACAGTAATAGCACTTGCCAGAAAGCTCCAAAGTACTTCGCTGACCAAGCGAATCCTTCATTCACGAAACTTTTCACTGCATCTACGTTCCAAAACGATGCAATGACAAATAATAATAGTAGCCCTCCACTTAACCCAAAGACGGGCCAATCAATATTGGAAGAAGTGTGTTCTTGTTTGTTTTTAGACATGTAGCTTGATAGCTCCTTTTAATTTTTTCCCCCTTGCAAAACACATTTTCACACTCTCTCATAAAACAAAACTCATGTAAAGGAGGAAATATACCAAAATTCTGGCTCCTGTATAGTCTTAAACTAGGTATGCTACAAATCCCTACTAATCACTTACATTTCCCTTTAAATGCTCTTATGTGGAGGAATATCACACCTCTGGATAGCCTCAATTGATCATTTTTTCCTCCCTAACCGACATAGAAAAAGGCTGGATGGAAAGTTAGCTTTTGCCAACTTTCCATCCAGCCCCTTCTATCATCGTTTTCAAAATCATGCTGTTAAAGCGGATAATAGATCGTCATACTTAATCGAGCTAATGTCTCGCCAGAATTATAGTATGCGTGAGGTCGATCCGCCTTAAATCTGATGGAATCACCGCTTTTCAATTTATATTTGCAGTCATTCACATCAATCGTTACCTCTCCATCAAAAACTGTAATAAATTCCTCAGTTCCTTCTCTATGAGAATCAGAGTTTACTATCCCTTCTTTTTCAATCTCAATCGAGTAAATCTCAAAACGTCTATCTTCTTGGAAGGGAAAGTAGGGATATACTCGATATCTTCCATTGTCCTCGGATAATACTTGAATTTCATTTTTTAAAATGACTGTCGTATCTGGTTGCGGGTTATTGATTAAAGACGTAA
Organism: Bacillaceae bacterium SAS-127; assembly: GCA_002261155.1. Taxonomy (GTDB): domain Bacteria; phylum Bacillota; class Bacilli; order Bacillales; family Domibacillaceae; genus Bacillus_CE. Next base: position 19,874 of record NKXN01000086.1, read on the forward strand.
AAGAAACCTTTAACCCATTAGCTATTTTCCAAATAGTTGTAAGAGTTGGACTGGATTCTCCTCTTTCAATTTGCCCAATCATCGTTTTGCTGACCCCACTTAATTGAGAGACTTTTTCCAAACTTAATTTCTCTTTCTCTCGAATCGCTTTTAAATTTTTTGCCAGAATCAGATGAATTTCCTCCATCAAATCACCTCTCCATCATTTACAATATAACGATCATGTTATACAATAAAAAGCACGAACGTTATATAGTTCGTTTCAGACATTATAACATACACTATAAAGGGGGTCCAAAAATGCCTTTATCTTCATTTTTGTTGTTTGTTTTTATTACTAGCTTTACGCCAGGCCCTAATAACATCATGGCCATGGCATTAGCCAATAAACATGGATTGAAAAAACACTTCCCTTTTCTTTTGGAGTAAGTATCGGATTTTTTGTGATCACATTATTGTGCAGCATTTTTAACATTTTACTTACAAGTGTCATGCCCATCATTGAACTTCCCTTAACCATCTTCGGTGTAGCTTATATGTTATATTTGGCGTTTAAAATTCTTACTAGTAA
>NKXN01000087.1 GCA_002261155.1 Bacillaceae bacterium SAS-127
CCCCTGTGAGAGTAGGACGTTGCCAGGCACTAATAAAAAGAACAGCCTGAGCTGTTCTTTTTTTGTATGTATAGAGTTTCTGACGATCTAATCCAAGTATATTAGGCAAGCAACTAGCTAAAGTGTCACTGCCGTTCATTTAATGCTTTCTTTTTGCCATTTGTACCAGTAACAAGATACAATGAAAAAAAGAACCTGAATACAAGAGGAGGAGCGTATGATGGAATCTATTTATGATATTCAAGTAACAAAACCAAGTGGTGAATCGGTCTCTCTATCTAATTATAAAGGACATGTGTTATTGATTGTAAACACTGCTAGTAAATGTGGCTTTACCCCTCAGTTTACAGAGTTACAGGCACTTTATGAAAAATATAAAGATCAAGGATTTACTGTGCTAGGTTTTCCGAGTGATCAGTTTATGAATCAAGAGTTTGCTGAAAATGATCAAATTTTGGAATTTTGCAAAGTAAACTATGGAGTATCTTTCCCGATGTTTGCGAAAACGGAAGTGAAGGGTGCAAATGCTAATTCTTTATTTCGATTTTTGACAAAAAAGCAGTCGGGATTAGTGACTGGAAATATTAAATGGAATTTTACTAAGTTTTTAGTGAATAAAGAAGGAGAAGTAGTTGATCGTTATGCTCCGCAAACAAGCCCTTCTAAAATTGAAGGAGCTATTGAGAAGTTATTGTAAACATTGAGGTTGATTCAATGGCATCCGCTAATTTACAGCTCATGAATCAACCTAATTTTCGTTTGTTCGTAAATAGTCTGCGATTAATAAAGGTGTTTTATGAATAGAAATAGTTAAAAATTGTTTGATAAATGGATATTCTTCGCCAGGCATGAGCTTGAGTAATTCGTACCACCACTCTATTTCATAACGAGCAATCATGCTTAAATTATAGAGCAAGGCATAATAAATGATTAATTCCGAATAAAGAGGGTTTTCTTCTTTTTTTTCTTGTGTAGAAGTAAGTCCATAAAAACAAGATAGTTCAGGAATTTGCTTTAACAAGGTATTCATCTTTAGTTTCGTTCCCTCTACATGTGTTACATGGAACATTTTTTCGCTAAAATGAATGAAGAGACCATGTCGTTGCACTTTGACTTCATCTTGAAAAAAATGATAATTTTGTTTTTTCTTTTTTCGAGAAGAGAGTCCATGAGCAAGAACCTGAACGGAAGCGGGATAAAAGGGATCTGTGGTCATCACACAAGCTTTCAATAAGTGACTTAGTCCGTAAAATGCCAGCACAGGTTGAATGGCAACAGGAGAGTGCTGGGCCTGTTTTAAAAATAGTTCTCCATGTTCCAAACAGTAAATAAAACGGTCACAGTTATCATAAGCGTATTGTTCTGCCTGCTTAATATCGGCTGTTTTATATCTGGTTTGCAAGAAAGATTTAGCTCTTGGTACACTATAATAAGAGAGTAAAGGGTCTTTTTGAAAATGAAACATAATAACCTCCGAATTTTCTAAAAAGTCTAACATATGCTACATGTCTTGACAGTATTTTACCCAATTGATAACCTACTAATAATATTTTCGACTAGGAGGCTTAAAAAATGTGGGAAAATAAGTTTTCAAAGGAAGGCTTAACTTTTGATGATGTACTACTAGTACCTGCTAAATCTGATGTTCTTCCGAAAGATGTAAGCTTACAAACGACGCTTACTGAAACATTGAAATTAAATATTCCTATGATCAGTGCTGGAATGGATACTGTAACGGAAGCAGATATGGCGATTGGAATGGCACGTCAAGGTGGTCTTGGGATCATTCATAAAAATATGAGCGTTGAGCAGCAAGCAGAGCAAGTGGATAAAGTAAAGCGCTCAGAAAGTGGTGTTATTACAGATCCTTTCTTTTTAACGCCAGATCATCAAGTATTTGATGCGGAGCATTTAATGGGTAAATACCGTATCTCTGGTGTTCCAATTGTAAATAATGAAGACGAACAAAAGCTTGTTGGTATTTTAACAAACCGCGACCTTCGTTTCATTCAAGATTATTCGATTTCAATTAATGATGTAATGACGAAAGAGAATCTTGTCACTGCTCCGGTTGGAACAACATTAGAAGAGGCAGAAAACATTCTTCAAAAGTATAAAATTGAAAAGCTTCCACTAGTTGATAATCAAGGTGTGTTACAAGGCTTGATTACGATTAAAGATATTGAAAAAGTGATTGAGTTCCCTAACTCAGCGAAAGATAGCCAAGGACGTCTTTTAGTTGGTGCTGCAGTTGGTGTAACGACTGACACGATGAAACGTATTGAAATGCTTGTAAAAGCGCATGTCGATGTGATTGTCGTAGATACAGCTCATGGGCATTCTAGAGGTGTTATTGAGACGGTGAAGGAAATTCGCGCGGCTTATCCTGAATTAAATATTATTGCTGGTAACGTGGCGACAGCGGAAGCAACGAGAGCATTAATCGAAGCTGGAGCAGATGTAGTGAAAGTAGGAATTGGACCTGGTTCTATTTGTACGACTCGTGTAGTTGCGGGTGTAGGTGTACCTCAAATCACAGCAGTTTATGATTGCGCTACAGAAGCTCGTAAGCACGGCAAAACGATCATTGCTGATGGTGGGATTAAATATTCAGGAGACATCGTTAAGGCGCTTGCAGCGGGTGGATATGCCGTTATGCTTGGAAGCTTGCTAGCAGGTACATCAGAAAGCCCTGGAGCAACGGAAATTTATCAAGGTAGACGTTTTAAAGTGTATCGTGGGATGGGTTCTGTTGGAGCGATGGAAAAAGGATCAAAAGATCGTTATTTCCAAGAAGATGCGAAGAAATTCGTTCCTGAAGGGATTGAAGGCCGCATTCCTTATAAAGGACCAATTTCAGATACGTTATATCAATTAGTTGGTGGGTTACGTGCAGGTATGGGCTACTGTGGAACGAAAGATATTACAGATCTTCGTGAAAATGGTCAGTTCATTCGTATGACGGGTGCAGGCTTAAGAGAAAGCCATCCTCATGATGTACAAATTACGAAAGAAGCACCAAACTATTCTTTATAATAAAAAGCAGACAGACTGTATGAAGAGAGCTTCTCTTCATACAGTCTTTTTTTTCATTTTAATGGAAATACAGACGGAGATTCTCGTCTATATTTATAAAAGTTATTTATGTTACAATAACGAAAGTGAAATAAAAGATGGAGGGCTTATCAGTGAGGAGTAAAAAGTTTAATCAGTATGTGGCGATGCTACTAAGTTTTCTGTTAGTGGCTAGTCTGTGGCTACCGACACAAACCGTTCAAGCAGAAGAAACGATGAAAGTGAATGCTAGTGCTGCCATTTTAATAGATGCGGAGACTGGTCAAATACTATTTGAACAAAATCCGGATCAATTATTAGGAATTGCTAGTATGACGAAAATGATGACGGAATATTTATTGCTTGAAGCAATAAGTGAAAAAAAAGTCACTTGGGACCAAACATATACAGTGAGTGAATATGCGTATAAAATTTCGCAAGATCGTAGTTTATCGAATGTGCCTCTTCGTTTAGGGGAAACATACAATGTTCGGGAATTGTATGAAGCGATGACTATTTATTCAGCGAATGGAGCAGCTATTGCTATTGCAGAAGTGATTGCTGGTTCTGAAACTGAATTCGTTAAATTGATGAATAACAAAGCGAAGAAACTTGGTTTGAAAGAGTATAAATTTGTCAATTCATCTGGTCTTTCGAACAGCGATTTAAAAGGTATGCATCCAAAGTCAGGTACTCCTAAAGATGAAAATTTACTGTCAGCAAGAGCGACAGCTAAACTAGCTTATGAATTACTGCAAGACTATCCAGAAGTATTAGAAACGGCTAGCATCCCGAAGAAGAGTTTCCGTGAAGGGACAACCGATGAAATCAAAATGTCCAATTGGAATTGGATGCTACCTTCTTTATTGTTCGGTTATGAGGGCATGAAAGGATTAAAAACAGGTACAACAGACTTTGCGGGATATTGCTTCACTGGAACAGTAGAACGTGGTGAACGAAAGTTGATCTCAGTTGTTATGAATGCGACAGATGCATCAGGAAAAGGAAGCCCTAATGCACGCTTTGCTGAAACGAAGAAATTACTTGATTATGGGTTTGATCAATTTGAGCAAAAAGAGGTCGTTAAGAAGGGATATCAAGTAAAAGGGCAAGAAACGGTAGAGGTTCCTAAAGGGAAATCTAAACAAGTAGCAATTCAAACAGAAACTCCGTTAGTTCTTAATGTGAAAAAAGCAGAAAAAACGAAATATAAATATAGTATAGAGTATAATCGTTCGGTTTTTAATGAAGAAAATCAACTCGAAGCACCTGTAAAAAAAGGTGAAGTGGTTGGGTTTTTATCTGTTATCCCTGAGAACGGAGAACAGGTGAAATACTTAACTCCACAAGAGGAAAAACAAGCAAAAGCACCGGTTGTAGCTAAAGAAACAGTGGAAAAAGCAAATTGGTTTGTTTTATCGATGAGAGCGATCGGAAGCTTTTTCTCCGGGGCTTGGAGTGGATTGGTTGATACGATAACTGGTTGGTTTTAATAAAAAATCACCTTCTGATCTTGACAGAAGGTGATTTTTCGTGTTTATTAATACTCAAGGAAAAAATAAAATGTTTAGATTAATCTTAATAATTTATTTTTTAATCAAAATTTTATTTTTAACGAAAAATACATATAACCAAAGGGTATGGGAGGAAAATCAAATGAATACAGGTACAGATCGTGTAAAGCGTGGAATGGCAGAAATGCAAAAGGGTGGCGTCATCATGGACGTTATCAATGCAGAGCAAGCGAAAATTGCAGAGGAAGCTGGCGCCGTAGCTGTTATGGCTCTTGAGCGTGTTCCATCTGATATTCGTGCAGCAGGTGGTGTATCACGTATGGCTGACCCTCGTATCGTTGAGGAAGTTATGAATGCTGTGTCTATTCCGGTAATGGCAAAAGCTCGTATTGGTCATATTGTTGAAGCTCGTGTATTAGAAGCAATGGGCGTTGATTACATCGATGAGAGTGAAGTGTTAACTCCTGCGGATGAAGAGTACCACTTGCTAAAAAGCGATTTCACAGTTCCATTCGTTTGTGGATGTCGTGATCTTGGGGAAGCAGCTCGTCGTATCGGTGAAGGAGCTTCAATGTTAAGAACGAAAGGTGAACCAGGGACAGGGAATATCGTTGAAGCGGTTCGTCATATTCGTCAAGTAAATGCACAAGTACGTAAAGTTGTGAATATGAATGAAGATGAGTTGATGACAGAAGCGAAATTACTTGGTGCGCCATTTGAGCTGCTTATGCAAATTAAACGTGAAGGTCGTTTGCCGGTTGTTAACTTTGCAGCAGGTGGCGTAGCAACACCAGCGGATGCTGCTCTTATGATGCAACTTGGTGCGGACGGTGTATTCGTAGGTTCTGGAATTTTCAAATCGGACAACCCAGCTAAATTTGCTCGTGCAATTGTAGAAGCAACGACACATTACCAAGACTACAAATTAATTGCGGAGCTTTCTAAAGATCTTGGTACAGCGATGAAGGGAATCGAAATTTCTACTCTTTCTCCTGACCAACGTATGCAAGAACGCGGCTGGTAATTAAAGGAGCGAGACAAACATGGTGAAAATCGGAGTATTAGGCTTGCAAGGAGCAGTTCGCGAACATGTTCATTCAATTGAAGCATCAGGTGCTGAAGCAGTTGTTGTGAAAAAAGTAGAGCAACTAGAAGAATTGGATGGCTTGATTCTTCCGGGTGGCGAAAGCACAACGATGCGCCGACTAGTAGATCTATATGGATTTATGGAGCCGCTTAGAGAATTTGGTCGCCAAGGAAAACCGATGTTTGGTACTTGTGCTGGTTTGATTATGTTAGCGAAAGAAATTGTTGGCTACGACGAACCGCATATCGGCTTAATGGATATTACGGTGGAGCGAAACTCTTTTGGTCGTCAAAAAGAAAGCTTTGAAGCAGACCTAGAAATTAAAGGTGTGACGGATTCATACACAGCGGTCTTTATTCGGGCACCACATATCGTATCAGTTGGAGCGGAAACGGAAATTTTAGCCGAATGCGATGGTCGTATCGTAGCTGCTAAAGATCGAAACTTCTTAGGGTGCTCTTTCCATCCAGAGTTAACAGATGATCATAGCATCACTCGTTATTTTGTCGATATGGTTGAGCAAGCGAAGAAAGTACAAATATAGAAATAAGTGCGGGAGAGAGGTTCTCTTCCGCGTTTGTTTTTCTTTCAGAAGAACACTTGCACTGTAATCTTGAATATAGTACATTGTAAGTGTAAATCATATAGTAAATCGATGAGAGGAAGCAGTAACAAGCTGTTCGTTCTTCAGAGAGCCGGTGGTTGGTGAGAATCGGTGAAAGACACTTGTGAATCCGTCCTCGAGTGAAATGCTGAACGTTTAAAGTAGGCATTTACGGTAGAAACCGTTATTTTTTCGAGTGGAAAGCATTTGCTTTCAACTAGGGTGGCAACGCGGGTTCAACTCGTCCCTTTTTCAGGGACGAGTTTTTTGTGTTCAAAAAATAAGGAGGAATCATTATGTTAGACATTAAATATTTACGTACTCATTTTGAAGAAGTAAAAAATCGTTTGCAGCATCGTGGTGAAGATTTATCTGCTTTTGATAATTTTGAGCAGTTAGATCAAAAGCGTCGTGAATTGCTTGTAGAGACAGAGGAATTAAAAAGTAAGCGTAACAGTGTGTCTCAACAAGTGGCACAGTTAAAGCGTGAAAAGCAAGATGCGGATGCGCTCATTAAAGAGATGCGTGAAGTAGGCGATCGTATTAAAGAATTAGACGAGAGCTTAAACCGAGTGGAAGATGAGTTGAACGGTCTTCTATTAACGATCCCGAACATTCCTCATGAAAGCGTGCCTGTTGGGGAAACGGAAGATGATAATGTGGAAGCGCGTCAATGGGGAGAAATTCCGCAATTTGATTTTGAAGCGAAGCCACACTGGGATGTAGCAGGTGATTTAGGTATTCTTGACTTCGAGCGTGCGAGTAAAGTAACAGGCAGCCGCTTCGTGTTTTATAAAGGAATGGGAGCTAAGCTTGAGCGTGCTTTAATTAGCTTTATGTTAGATCTTCATTCAGAAGAGCATGGCTATGAAGAGATGCTACCACCGTACATGGTTAATCGTACGAGCATGACGGGAACAGGACAATTACCGAAGTTTGAGGAAGATGCGTTTTTAATTAAAGAAGAAGATTACTTCCTTATTCCAACAGCGGAAGTGCCGGTAACAAACTATCATCGCGATGAAATTTTGGATGCTGAGCAGTTGCCTGTTGCTTATGCGGCATATAGTGCTTGCTTCCGTTCTGAAGCAGGCTCTGCTGGTCGCGACACACGTGGTCTTATTCGTCAGCATCAATTTAACAAAGTCGAGTTAGTTCGTTTTGTGAAGCCGGAAGATTCTTACCAAGAGCTAGAGAAATTAACAGGCCATGCGGAGAAGGTATTGCAATTGTTGCAATTGCCATACCGCGTAATGAGCATGTGTACGGCTGATTTAGGTTTCACAGCAGCGAAAAAATATGATATCGAAGTGTGGATTCCAAGCTACGGCACGTACCGTGAAATTTCTTCTTGCAGTAACTTTGAAGCGTTCCAAACTCGCCGAGCAAATATTCGTTTCCGTCGCGAAAAGAATGGCAAGCCAGAGCATGTGCATACATTGAATGGATCTGGTTTGGCGATCGGTCGAACAGTGGCTGCTATTTTGGAAAATTACCAGCAGGAAGACGGTAGTGTGATTATTCCAGAAGTGTTAAGACCTTATATGGGTGGGAAAGAAAAGATTTCAAATTAATAAGTGAAACGACAGGGGATGAAATTTCTCTCCTGTCGTTTTTTTAAAAAATATTGACATACTAAATAGCAGTGTGATAAATTAAATCTTGTCGATACGGAGGAATACCCAAGTCCGGCTGAAGGGATCGGTCTTGAAAACCGACAGGCGGGTTAAACCGCGCGGGGGTTCGAATCCCTCTTCCTCCGCCATTATTGATTAACAAACGCATATAAATTGGAGATTTTAAAATCCGCTGCTTACGGGCAGCGGATTTTTTTATTTGCCCCTAATAATAAAAAAATTTGTACTATGTAGTTAGAGTGTTCTTGTATAATGGAGGAGCTCTAGGGGATGATGGAAAGCATATTCGATCAGCCACTAATGTTATTTTTTTTATGAAGGAGCATTCAAAATGGAATATAATGATACATACTATATGCAACTAGCTCTTGAAGAAGCGAAAAAAGCGGGGGAACTGGGAGAGGTACCGATTGGGGCGGTCATCGTGCATGAAGGGGAAGTGATTGCTTCTGCTTATAATTTACGAGAAACGACTCAAAATGCGGTCACTCATGCGGAATTGTTGGCGATTGAGAAAGCGTGTGAAAAACTTGGTACTTGGCGGCTTGAAGGAGCGGAACTTTATGTCACGTTAGAGCCTTGTCCAATGTGTAGTGGTGCGATTATTTTATCTCGTATTAAACGTGTCGTTTACGGAGCGAAGGATCCGAAAGCAGGTTGTGCAGGGACATTGATGAACTTGCTTGCAGATACTCGTTTTAACCACCAAAGTGAAGTGCTCTCAGGTGTTCTTGAAGAAGAGTGTGGCCAAATACTAACTACTTTTTTTAAAGAGCTACGCGAGCGGAAGAGAGCAGAGAAACAAAAGTTTAAGGTGGAAAAAGGAAATTTTCTTTCCTAGACTATTTATTGCTTTTTTATCTTCAAAGCTGTATACTATTATTTGTGTCAGATAATTTAAGATCAGACACCTTAACATTGGTATCAATTTTGCCGTGCTAGGTGGGGAGGTAGCGGTGCCCTGTACTCGCAATCCGCTCTAGCGAGACTGAATCCCTTTCCGAGGCTGTCACACTGTAGGGTCTGCCTTAAGTAAGTGGTGTTGACGTCCGGGTCCTGCGCAATGGGAACCCATGAACCATGTCAGGTCCGGAAGGAAGCAGCATTAAGTGGACTCTCTCATGTGCCGCGGGGTAACCTGGATCGAGCTAACTGCTTAAGTAACGCTTATGGTTGGCTGTCGAAGGAAGGTGCACGGCAGTTATATACAATAAGAACACTCATCCTTTTAGGGTGAGTTTTTTTGTTTGTTTTGTAAAATAAATTTTTATCAGTTATAATAGAAATAGATAAAGACTGGAGAAAAAGGGGGGAGAACATGAGTTATCAGGCGTTATATCGCGTGTGGAGACCGCAAAATTTTATCGATGTTGTCGGTCAAGAGCATGTGACCAAAACATTGCAAAATGCCCTCCTTCAACAAAAAATCTCGCATGCGTATTTATTTTCAGGTCCGCGGGGGACGGGAAAGACGAGTGCTGCGAAAATTTTGGCGAAAGCGGTTAACTGTGAACAGGCTCCAACGGATGAACCTTGTAATCAATGTGTATCTTGTCGAGGAATTACTGACGGGTCTATTCAAGATGTGATTGAAATTGATGCGGCCTCGAACAATGGAGTAGATGAAATTAGGGATATTCGCGATAAAGTGAAATATGCACCAAGCGTAGCTGAATATAAAGTCTATATCATTGATGAGGTTCATATGTTGTCTATTGGAGCATTTAATGCTTTGTTAAAGACGTTAGAGGAACCGCCAAAACATGTCATTTTTATTTTAGCGACAACGGAACCTCATAAGATCCCATTGACGATTATTTCTAGGTGTCAACGTTTTGATTTCAAGCGAATCACCTCACAGGCAATTGTTGGTCGGATGGAACTGATTATGAAAGAAAGTGGTCTTGAATACGAAGAGAAAGTTCTTCCAATTATCGCTCGAGCGGCTGAAGGAGGCATGCGTGATGCCCTAAGTTTGCTTGATCAAGCAGTCTCCTACAGCGGAAATGTGTTAACAGAAGAAGATGCATTAACTGTAACTGGTGCTGTCGGACAAGAAATGTTAAATCATTTAGCTGAGGCCGTATATGAAAAAAATGCGCCTGAAGCACTGGCTGTTTTGGAAAAGTTGTTATTACAAGGGAAAGATCCATCCCGTTTTGCGGAAGATTTTGTTTTATATTTTCGGGATATGCTGCTTTACAAAACTGCGCCTGCTCTTGAGGAATCGTTAGAAAGAGTGTTAATTGATGATATTTTTATTTCCATTTCTGAAAAAATGGAGTTAGAGAAGATTTATGAATACATTCATGTGTTAAATCAAACTCAGCAAGAAATGAAATTTAGCAATCACGCTCGAATTTATTTAGAAGTCGCTTTAGTGAAAATGTGTCAAGCAGAAGCAACGGTGAAATCAACAAGTTTACCAGAAATGAATACATTGCTTGAAAGGATCGCAACGCTTGAAAGAGAATTGCAACAGCTTCGTAGCCAACCAGTACAAGCGGCAACTCAAGCCGAGGCGCAGTCCCCTTCTAAGCGAGCGAACCGTTCTTCTAAAGCCTTTAAGGCGCCAGTGGCTAAAATTGAAAAAGTGTTAGCGGAAGCAACAAAGCAAGATATTCAATTAATTAAAAGTCGTTGGGGAGATATGTTAAACTATCTTCATCAGCGTCAAATGAGATCGCAAGCTGCGTTACTTAATGATGCAGAGCCTGTAGCTGCCTCTCCGGGTACATTCGTGTTAAAATTCAAATATGAAATTCATTGTCAGATGGCCACTGAAAACAACGTGTTTATGGATTCCATCTCTTCTATTTTACAAGAGTTAACAGGGAACCTTTATCAGCCGCTTGGTGTTCCTGAGGATACATGGTTATCCATTAGACAAAATTTCATTAAGACGCAACAGGAAGACGGTCACGAACAGGCAGAGCAACCTGAAGGAGATCTTCTCATTTCGGAAGCACTTAAGCTTGTGGGAGAAGAACTGCTCGAAATTAAAGACTAATTACTAGGAGGATGAAAAGTATGCGTGGTATGGGAAATATGCAAAACATGATGAAGCAAATGCAAAAAATGCAAAAGAAAATGGCAGAAGCACAAGAGGAGCTTTCAACAAAGCAGTTTGAAGGAACAGCTGGCGGCGGAATGGTAACGGTTGTTATGTCCGGTCAAAAGCAAGTGCTTGACGTACAAATTAAAGAAGAAGTGGTTGACCCTGAAGATGTGGAAATGCTACAAGATTTAGTGCTTGCGGCGACAAATGATGCTCTGAAAAAAGTAGACGATGAAACAAACTCTACAATGGGCCAGTTCACAAAAGGGATGAACCTTCCGTTCTAGGAGGCGTATGATCATATGTATTATCCGGAACCGATAACAAAGCTGATCGACAGCTTTATGAAATTGCCAGGCATCGGGCCAAAAACTGCCGCTCGTCTGGCATTTTTTGTTCTTGATATGAAAGAAGAAGATGTGCTCGATTTTGCTAAATCCCTCGTCAATGCTAAACGAGATCTTGGTTATTGCTCTGTTTGTGGACATATTACTGACCAAGATCCTTGTGCCATTTGTGCGGACGAACGCCGTGACCGTAGCGTAGTTTGTGTCGTTCAAGATCCGAAAGATGTCATTGCCATGGAGAAAATGAAAGAGTTTAATGGTTTGTATCATGTACTTCAAGGAGCCATCTCTCCTATGGAAGGAATCGGACCTGAGGATATTAACATACCCGATTTATTAAAGCGGCTACAGGACGAAACGATTCGGGAAGTGATTCTTGCTACTAACCCTAATATTGAGGGAGAAGCGACAGCGATGTATATTTCTCGCTTATTAAAACCGTCAGGCATTCGAGTCACTCGTATCGCTCACGGTTTGCCAGTCGGTGGAGATCTTGAATATGCAGATGAAGTGACGCTTTCAAAAGCATTAGAAGGTAGAAGAGAAGTATAGGAAGGGGATCTTCATGTTTTTCGAAAAAAATAAGCTGAAGAACTCACATGACGAAAATTTAATGCAACTATTAGGTCAATCTAAAGAGGAATGGTTTAAGCATCGAGAATTATTAAGACTTAGCTTTGAACATAATGAAGAACTAGTTGCTCAAACGAAGATTCACGAAGCAAAGTATTTCTTTTTATTTCGTGAAGTCAGAAAAAGAAATATTCGCATAAACAACTAACTGATCTCATATTCTTTATTTAAAGGACAACCTTATTTAAAGAATAGGAGAGGGTTTATGTGTATATAGCCGGGGGCATTATTGTTTTCGTTCTTTTAATCAGTTTGCTAGCAAGTCTAGCTTCACCAGTAAAGCCGGTTCAGCTAGCAAGTATTCTTTTTGTGAAAGTGGTTGTAGGTGCGTTTTTTCTATTCTTACTTAATTCATTTAGTGGGGATTACGGGTTGCATGTACCGATTAATCTAATCACTTCCACAATCGCTGGAGTACTTGGTCTCGCTGGAGTAGCAGCGTTAGCTGTCATTCAATTATGGATTCTTTAAAAACAGTCTAGATGCAACATGCTAGACTGTTTTTTATTGATGAATTATTTTTTTTAAAAAGTATTGACGCTTGTGTTTTAAATTGTTATATTAGATAACGTTGCTGCTGAGAAAAAAACGCAGTCAACAAAAAAATAAAAAAGTTATTGACTTTCGAGTTGAAACTTGATAAGATAATAAAGTCGCTTAAAGGTGACCGAGATTGAACATTGAAAACTGAACAAAATAAACGTCAACGTTAATTCTAAAAAA
>NKXN01000088.1 GCA_002261155.1 Bacillaceae bacterium SAS-127
GACTAAGCAAGGAGAGGATTTAACCGATCTTCCAGTCATTCAAAAAATTGGTAAATAGCGAACAAGGCAAAGGGAGCCTAGAATATCAGTTGGATGACGCGAAGAAAATGCTTGTTTAAAGCAACTACTGCATGTAGTCAATATTCACAAACTAAAGAATGGTCTAAAAGCTAGATATTGGTGCAATTATACTTGTGCTTGCGGATGGGCCACAATAATAAAGTCGGCTTCATTCGTCATCGATAAGCGGATGCGTCCTCCCCAATAGCCTGTAGGATCGTCGACCACCACCGTAATCGTATCCTCTACCATTGTTTCAATCGGATAGAGCTTTCCTTTAATAAACTCAAATGTTTGTTTTTCTGTTTTCACATCAAAATTTCGAGTCACCTTCATATACAACATGGGGAAAACCTCCTTCAAGTATTCTTGTCAATCACATACCCTACTAATAGCTTATTCATTCTCAATTGAAAAAAATTCTGTGCAGCTTTATTTTCTGCACAGAATTTTTCATTTAATTTCTGTTAAAGTATTCATCTTGAAACATGCACATACGGATCGCATCGTGATATTTCCCATCAACGAAAAATTCATCCTTCAGCTCGCCTTCAATTCGAAAGCCCACTTTCTCATATACATGAATCGCTTTCTCATTCACTCTATCTACAATTAAATAAAGCTTATGCATGTTCAACACGGAAAATGCATAATACATCGCTAGCTTCGTTGCCTTGACGGAGTAGCCATGCCCTTGATGCTGTGGATGAATGATGATTTGAAACTCCGCTCGCCGGTGAATATAATCAATTTCAACTAACTCCACAAGACCAAGCATTTCTCCCTCTCGTTCGACGATAAAGCGACGTTCACTTTGAACATGGATATGTTTATCATATAAATCTTGTAGCTCAACAAACGATTCATACGGCTCTTCAAACCAGTAAGACATGATTTTCGCATTATTATTGAGCTTATGAACAAACTTCAAATCTTCTCTCTCTAACGGACGCAACTTGACGTCGGCACTCATTTTCTTTCAGCCTCCGAATTCCAATGAATATTATTTATCACTTTCCTACTTTTAGTATAAAATTAAAAGTGGAATCAGTCTAATTTATTGTGACAGAAAGCGAGATGGAATTATGACCCTCTTCCTTCAAGAGGTACGCGCTGATAATTGGAAAACAATCGCTCTATTATCAGTCACTGAAGATCAACAACCTTTTATTGAAAGTAATGCCTATTCAATCGCTCAATCCATGTTTGAGCCTGAATGGAGATCGGTCGGGTTGTACGACGGCGACACGCTCGTCGGTTATGCAATGTATGGACGTGAACAATCGACCAAACAAATTTGGTTGAACCGCTTCATGATCGACCAAAGCTATCAAGGACAAGGCTATGCGACTCGTTTCTTAAAAGTTTTACTCAAGCAAATAACGGAAACGTATAAAGACGACCAAATTTTCTTAAGTATCTTTGCCGAAAATAAAGTAGCTCAACGATTATATGAAAAATTCGGTTTCCGCCTAAATGGCGAAATTGATACCACTTCGAAAGTGGAAGGGTTAGTAATGGAGCTAAACTTACAAAACAGAACGTGATCATAAAGGGTGTCTCAACAGTCGATTGTTCGACTGAGAGACACCCCTTTTTTCTATTGATTGGGCGGGAAATCACTGTTTTTAGTCGGGAATGTCTGTGAATTGGGCGCGAATTTGCTCGAATTGGGCGCGAATCGTGACGAATTAGGCATCCTTCATATTGCTTGCATAAAAAAACCACCCTATACCATCAACTACAGCATAGAATGGTTTTCCTTTTATTCTTTACCTGGAAACATAACGCTCCCATTGCTTGATTCAGACAATAAAAAGCTCGTTAGTACATTAGAAAGTTCTTCTGGTGGATATGGCTTCGTTAAATATTTCTCAATCTTATATTGCTCCACTTTCTCTTTCACTTTATCGAGCGCTGAAGAAATAACGATTGGAATGTTGCTCGTTTTGTCTGTTTCTTTTAGCTTTTGAACTAAGTCCCAGCCGTCCATCTCTTCTCCGAGCATGATATCAATGACGATACCGAGAAGTGGAGTACGAAGGGCATCCTCAAACGCGCGCTTAGGGTCATTATGATAGATGACTGTAAATCCTTTGCTCTTTAATTCTTCAGATAAAAGTAGACCTAAGCTCAAGTCATCCTCTACAATCATGACTTGCAGACCTTTTTTCTCTGTAACTAACTCTGCTGTTTTTTTCGTTTGTTCCGAAAGACGTTTGCTCACGAGTGGGAGCTGAAAGTACACCGTTGTTCCGCGTCCTTCTTCTGACTCAATCCAAATCTCACCACCATGTTTAGAGACAATCTCTTTACTAATCGCCAAACCTAGCCCTGTGCCGCCAATTTTTCGACTGGAGCTATTATCAATTCGTTTAAACTTTTGAAATAGCTTTGTCAGAGCATTCGCTGGGATGCCAATTCCTTCATCTTTTATACTTACTTGAAGAGCATCATTCACATTTTCAAGTGTAATTAACACATCTCCGCCATCCGGAGAAAACTTGATCGCATTTCCGACTAAATTCGTTAAAAGCTGTATGATTCGCTCTTGATCCGCCTTCACATCGACGAATCTTGCTTTATCAACTAAGTGAACATGATGATTTTTTTCATGTCGAAAACGATTGACAATTTCAATCGCCAATTCGTCGAGCGACAGTGTTTGCATTGAGTACTGCTGTCTACCAGACTCCATCCGCTGTAAGTCTAGAAAGTCATTAATGAGATTCGTCAGGCGCTTCGCTTCCTTATGAATCGTCTCAATATATTTTTTCTGTCGCTCCGGCTTGACCGTTTTCGTCAATAGAAGCTCCGTAAAGCCGAGCACACTTGAGAGCGGCGTGCGCAGTTCATGACTAACCGTACTTACAAGCTCAGACTTCATTTGATCGACTTCGTATTCTCTCGTGATGTCACGATGAACAAATACCGTTCCTACCTTTTCCGCTTCTTCATATACACTTGCTGCATATACTTCGATAAAGCTCGGTACTTCATGAGAGACTTTATAACGAATTTTTCTCGTTTCCTTGAAATCATCCGTGATTGCCTGCTCAAAGAAGTTCCTTAGCTCCTCTGGTTGATCGCAAAGTGACATAAAATGCTCTAGCCAAGCTTGCTTTACAATCTTCCTTCCATCTAACCAATCTTGACACTGAACAAGGCGACATAGCGACTCATTCACTTGAATGACATCCCCTGATAAGGAAACAAATTGAATCCCTTCATTTACATTGTCAATAATGTCTTGATTCAGCTGACGAGAACGTTCTACTTCTTCATACATTAAGATGCGTTCAAAGGCGATCGAGACACGGTTCATTAATCCATTAATATCCTCTAACTCTTGAGCAGAAAATGGGTGTCCTTCTCTTGTCGCCATCATAACTGCTACAAGCTTACCGCTAGAATCCAATACAGATGAATATAAGTCATAGCAGTAGTAAGGCTCTGTGGCAATCCCTTGTGCTTCCGGCGTTACTGTTCGTGTGATGACAAATGATTTTTCTTCCTCTAAGCGCACTCGTTTATCCTCATTAAGCATTCCAACCACCTGTTGGATCGATTGCTCGGATAACCCTTTAGAGGAATATCCATTCCCTTCCCATAAATACATTAAACTTCTATCAAATCTATTTAATTCATCTAAGTATTTATGCACGCCTGCCACTAGCTGTTGCTTGTCTAACGTAAACGTTAATGCGTGATTAAGCTGATTATACTTTTGCAACTGACTAAGTGATCGTTGCAACTGTTCTTGATTTTCTTGTAAGGCGATTTGTTGGGCCGTCAACTCTTCATTTTGAGCCATCAGCACTTCTTCTTTTTCTAAAATAGATTTTGACATAAATTGAAACGAATTAGACAGTGTTCCTAGCTCATCTTGGCGCCTAACTAGCGGTCCAAGTTCAAAAGAATCGCCTGCTGCTATCGCGTTAGTAGCTTCAGTTAGTTGCTCAACTGGTCGGATGAGATTATATAGGACTCTCCACATCATCATAGCCATCAACAATAAAATAAGTCCGCTCAGCATAAAGGAAAAGAACGTAAATTGCTGTGCTTGTTCAATCGTTTTTTGAAAGATATCGTTTAATTCTTCATCTGTTTTGGATTTATAGTCTTTTGCATAAACAACAAATTGATTAACAAGATCATTCGTCCCACTATTGGAAAGCTTCCGTAATGCCTCGTAGTCATCCGCTTCCACATAACTGATCGCTTCCGGAAGAACTGTCTGTTTATAATTCACATGAAAGTCTACTAAACTTTTATATAATTCACGTTCTTTGCTTGTTAAATTTAATGTAGAAAACTGATCTAGTAAACGCTCAAACTCTGCTAAATCCTTGTAGAGCAATTGAAGCTCTTGATCGTTTTGAAACGCATAATATCCTCTCGCTCGAAAGAAAATTCCATTGAAACTCTCTTCCAGCTTGTCCACGATCACCGCTTTCTCACGAATCGATTCTCTCTCTTCCTTTAAATTGTCATTAACCGAGTCCGCATAAAGAAAAAACGCAATAACCGTGACTAAAATAATTACCGTCAACGTCAACATCATTCTTAAAAATCGATTGCGGATACTTTTCTCTAACAAAGGAAAAGACTTAAACATTCAAGATTTCCTCCACAACCTGGGCTAAATCCACTGGACTAAACGGCTTGGACATAAAATAATCAGCACCTTTCTCTAACACCGCTTGTCGGTCAGCTTCTTGAGCCTTCGCCGTTAGCATAAGAATGGGCAACGTTTGTTTAATCTCTTTTGGAAGTTGTTCAATCACTTCAATCCCTGTTATGTTTGGCATCATATAATCTAAAATCATTAAATCATACGATTGTTCACTCACTTTTTCAAGTGCTTCTTCTCCATCCTCTGCTTCCTCTATCTCGTAACCTAAATCCTCTAACGTATCACAAATCAACATGCGCAAAATTTCTTCATCATCTACTACTAAGATTCTTTTCACCATTTCCACCCCTTTAAATTAGTACTCTCTTAATCAAACGTACGATTCGTTGTGATACCTCTTGGATATCAAATGGTTTCACAATATAATCATCTGCCCCACATTCTAACGCACGAATAACATCTTGCTCACTGCTCCGCCCCGTCAGCATGGAAACAAGCACATTGTTTGCGGGATAACGTTCTCTTAACTGCTTCAGCACATCAAACCCATCTAGCTCTGGCATTCTCCCATCTAATAGAATGATATATTTTCCGCTAGGTGTATACCAATTGGAGTTTAAAAAGCTTACTCCATCGCTAAACTCTAGCACGTCGATCTCATATTTATCATTCGATTTCCATGTAGAGAAATGCTTAGAGATCATCTCTCGGACAATAAACACGTCGTCCACGATAATAACCGTAACTTTCATCCGCTGTTGGACATCTTCTACATGTGATCCGAAAATAATCGTCTTATTTCTTCCAGATTGCTTCGCATTATAAAGGGCTTGATCCGCTTCTTCTAACAATTTCTTCGGGTGCAGATTCGTCCTTGTTGCCTCTACTACACCAGCCGAGACGGTCACCTGAAAGTTGACATCATTAGCTGAAAACACTTTTTTCTCTATAGATTTCCGAATACGCTCAAGTAATACGTAGGCATCATCAGCCGTGCTGTTAGGCATTAAAAGGGCAAACTCCTCTCCCCCATACCGACAAGCAATATCCTGCTCACGCTTCACCTTTTTCACTAAAGCCGCAAAACCTTGCAATACCTCATCTCCAACAAGGTGACCGTATGTATCATTGACCTTTTTAAAAAAGTCTAAGTCCAACAACGCGATGGCAAATGGTTCTTCCTCTCTATTAAACTGTTGAATCAGCTGTTGAAAACGATCATTCATGTATTTCCGATTAAACATCTTCGTCAATTCATCCATCACAATTGACTGCTCTAATTCATTTTTGTAGTTAATACGATTGGTCACATAGGAAGTCAAAATCCCTTGATCAATCGGTTTAGCGATAAAGTCTAGCGCCCCCATCTCATAAGCGCGGATTCGGTTTCTCGGGCTACCATCTGCACTCATCATAGCTACGACAATATGCTCTTTTTTCACTTTTTGTAAAATATCTTCTAAAATCGCGAAACCGTTTGTATCTGGAAGCTTAATATCTAAAAAGACCATAGCCGGCTTTATTTCATACAATAACTCTAATCCCCGCTGGCCATTATGGGCGATGAGAACCGAATAGCCTTCCTTTTCTAAGAGGTCTTTAATAAATGTAATAAAGACGATATCATCATCGATGACTAGAATAAATTCTTTTTCGGATTTCGTTTCATTCTTATACTCATCCGTTGGTTCTATAGCAGTGATAGCTACATTCTTCTCATAAAAATGTAACCCTTCAATCATCGGAGCTAAGTAATTTTGCCAGTCTGATGTTAGCCATTGTTGTTGCCCGTTTTCTTGAAGTGGTTCTATTTTTTCGCTAGAAATGACACTTAGTTCACTTAACCCAACCGTTCCTGCCGTTCCCTTTAAACTATGTAAAAATAGATATAGCTCTTTCTCTGTAATATATTCGTGTTCTTCCCACTTGCGAAAATCTTCTTGCATTCGCTCATAAATCATTTTTTTATACTTGTCTGTTCCCATTTTGATCTCTCCATTTATGATTGATAACGACTCTTTCCTCCACTAACAGCATAACTTTTTCTTTTTATGTAAATTATACTATGATCTTTGATGTACTTTCATTGAATTCATCACAATTTTTTGCATTTTTGATGAACTCTACTTCTTTTCTTCAACAATACGCTTTTCAATTTAACTAATAGCACGACATAAAAGGCTTAAAAGTAAATACATCTTACTTTTAAGCCTTTTCAAACAAAGCTTTTATTCTTTTGTTTTCATTCTTCCTCTAACAGATTACATTCCAGCTTCTTCTAAATACGGCTCATCTTCTGTCGCTAAAATGAGACCAAGCTCGTAATGCTCCCCTTGATAGAGCGAGCCTTGAACGAAGCGAATTTCTCCCCTTATATCGATCACTTCTAACTTGCAGTAAGCGGCATTCTTTTGTAAAGCCGCGTAAAATTCGGTTTCCGTGTTCACTTCGACTCCATTCGCTTTATAAACGATTTCTCCAATTTTCAGCTTCATTTTTTTTGCTGGCGACAGCGGGAGGATGCCTAAAATCATCACACCCCTTGGCTGTGGAGTAAAGAAATAATGACGGTTTTTCTCATACGAATAATGACGCCAAGCAATCCAAAGCCGAACGAGCGCTGCAAAAATGATCGCCACGATTGCAAACATCGGTTTCCAATAAGCAGCAATGGCGAATGCTAGCGTAAATAAGCCGGCAGCAATGATGTTTTTCCCTGTGACTTTAACCGCAAGCTCTGGTAGCGTGCTTTTCACCCATTGAACAAAGCCGATTAAGAAGGGATACAGAATGAGCGCATAATTTTCAGCGCCAATCGAAATCACTGGCCACCACGGAAATGGAGCAGATAATTCACCGACGGGCATGACGAGAAAGACAGGAACTAGCCATAAACGTTGAGCGACATGCACACCGACCTTTAAGCCTCGTGGACTTTGAACGAGTCGCGGTGACGTCCCTTGCCAGCCCCTTTTTAAGATAAGCATCCCTTCTGTAATCATCAGCAAGCCAGTGATGATCGCGAGCGTCAGCAATAGCTTGCTGAAAGATAACCCCTCATACGAGATAAATGACCAACCAAATTGCTCCGATACAACAAAGATGATAAAAGCAAGTCCGATCGTCCATGCAGGTGACAATAAACGAAAGCCGCTTACACTTAAAATAATCGTAACTACTGCAATAAAGTTCAATAAATCAAGTGGAAGCGTAAGCCCCGCTGTGATCGTGATGACTGATACGACGAACCCGATCAATAAGCTTGAAGGCAAAATGTAACGCATCTCATCGTACAGATCATACACGCGCGTGTCGAAGTCTTTTCTTTCTCGATTGACACGAAACATCCCGACAGCAATTGCTAGCAGAAATGAAAAATAAAAGATCGGATGAATAAATAACCTTCCGATTCCGACCAATAACTCAAGTAACCATTCTTGTACCATGGCGTCACCAACCTTATCTTCTTATCCATTTGCTTATCATTGTACCAAAAAAAGCTTAACGATGGCGTTGAACGCTAAGCTTTTTTTCTTTAGCCCTATTTATCTCTTAAATACCCGAGGGCGGCTTGGAGCTGTCGATCGTTCTTTTCTTTCTTCATTTCTTCTATCCACTTTCGCTCTAAATAGTCGGCTGTTTTTTGATCGATGACCCCCGTTTGTTCAAGATCTGCTTGGAGTTGCACAGCCCGTACCGACTTTTCCGTTTCTTTATTAAAGTACCCATCCGTTCGTCCTGGGCCATATCCTAGTCCTTCAAGCATCATTTGTGCACTTTTTACACTGTCATTGTTCATTTCTCGCTTCAGCGGCTGCTCGATTTGTAGCGGATGAGCATAAAAATAGTCTGGTTGCCGCACTTCAATGTCTGGGCGAATCCCTTTTTGATGAATCCACTGGCCCTTTGGCGTTAACCATTTATGAGTCGTTAGTTTTAAGTTACTTCCATCTCCGAGTGGGACCGGCTGTTGGACTGTCCCTTTCCCAAAGGTCGTCTCTCCAATGGTTTTATAACCTTCAGCCTCTTTAAGTGCACCAGCGAGGATTTCAGAAGCAGAAGCACTACCTTGATCGGTTAACACAGCGATCGGATAGGGCTTTACTTTTTCCTTTTTCGAGAAGTACGGAATTTTGCGGCCATTTCGATCTTCAATTTGTACATACGGTCGATTTTCGGTGACGAACTCTTTTAAAATCTCTTCGACACTGACTAAGAAGCCTCCTGGATTTCCACGTACATCAATTAAAAGCCCATCCATGTTTTTGTTCTCTAGCTTGTGTAACTCCTGTTTAAATTCCTTTGCCGTGTCTTCCGAAAAGGAAGTAATTTCAATGATGCCGATCGACTGCCCGCGCTTTTTGTTCATTTTAGCAATAACCGTTTCTAACGGGATTTCATTGCGCTTCACTTTCACCTCAAGCGGCTTGGACATACCTGGACGAACGATGCCGATCGTGACGCTTGTCCCTTTTTTGCCGCGGATTTTTTTCGTTGCTTCAAAAATCGTTAAACCACTCACCGAATCCCCATCAATCGAGACGATTTGATCCTTTGGCTTCAATCCTGCTTTTTCAGCTGGAGAGTCTTTAAATGGTGCCACAATGATCAGCTTTCCATCCTCGACGGTAATCTCAGCTCCAATTCCTTCAAAAGAGGAGTCTAACGATTCTTCAAACTGCTTCACCGTTTCAGCATCCATATAGACTGAATAAGGATCTTTTAGCGAAGCGACCATGCCGTCAATCGCCCCTTCGATCAACTCAGTTCGATCGACTTTAGCCACATACTTATTCCCAATCATTTCATAAGCCGTCTGTACTTTATATAGCTCATCCGGCATTTTATACGACGGTGACGGCTTTGCCTGTTCTTCCTTTACCTCCCAAGCAGACAGTCCCGCATACATCCCCCCTGCTCCTGAAAAAAAAGAAGCCACTATCACCACAACAATCCACTTCCTCTTCACGATCTCGCCTCCTCCAATATGGAAAGCTTCCTTCCAAAAACTGTCCTCACTCCAGGACAAGTTCCCTACCCTACATTATGAAAAAAGCAGCCAAAATATGAATAAGGGTCTGACCTCCAAATGAAGGTCAGACCCTTATTGTTAATTATTTCAATTCACTAACTAGTTGTTGCATCATCTGTTCATCCATTGGACCGACGATTTTTTGGTGGACGGTGCCATCAGTGTTGAGCACGTACGTCGTTGGAATCGTGAATGCTTCGTATTGTTTAGCAAGTGTGCCTTCTTCATCTAGTAAGATCGGAAAAGTGAGTTCGTATTGTTTCGCGAAATCAGCAACCGCTTCTTTTCCTTTGTCGTTTTCCGTTAAATTCACCGCAAGAATTTCCACGTTATTTTTTTCAGCTTCTTTTTCATAGTAATTTTGCATATGAGGCATTTCTGCTTTACATGGTGGACACCAAGTCGCCCAGAAGTTTAAAATCACTTTCTGCCCCTCATAATCCGATAAAGATACTTCCTCTCCTGCAATCGTCTTTACCGTAAAGTCCGGTGCCTTTTCTCCAAGACCAATTCCCGTTTGCATAGCGGATGGAGCTTGAGAATCTGTTGCTTTCATACCCGGATTTTCAATTTCTGTTACTTCCTCTCGATCCTTGATCACATTCACAACTGCGATTCCGATTAACAGAATGAGCAGTAATAACCCAAACCATTTTTTAGCCAACTGTCTTTCCCCTCCTTATCAATAGGAAGCCTATGGCGACTCCTATATACAATAATCCATTTGCTGAAAATACCGCTCCTTCCCACGATTCAAACAGCAATTGCCAAAGAGTAATTAATAGCAACACTTGTAACGGAGCTTTATTGAAAAATGATATAGCCAAAATTCCTCCCGTTAAACGAAGGATATCCAATAGTCCTACTTGTCCACTCAACATCGCTAAAAGCAGCTCAAATAACGTGATCACGATCAGCCAAATCTTGATCGCATCATACCACTGTTGTCTCGGCCACTTCCATGCTATATAGATGAATGCAGCAATCACTGCGAGCCAAAACCCTCGATCTCCTCCATTAAAATAGAGCAAAGACATCGGTGCTTCGATCACGAGCGAAAAACTAAAAAGAACGATACTAAATTTCCAAACGAGAATGAACAAAAGAACGGTATTTCCATATACATCTAACAAGTCTTTCTCTTTCTTCCACCAAAAATAAAGAGCAACCAGTAAAAAAGCAAGTCCAAGAGCGAGCTGAGAAGCAGGTACCGTAAGTGATCCTATCGTATACCATTCCATTCTATACTATTCCTTCATATCCAAATCATTATTATTTAATCCATTTCGTGACATCTGAACCGCCCCTTCAATACCTTATTAGGTATTATCTTATAATAAAATGAAACTTCAATCAATGGGGGTTTTCTTCATCCCCCACTGATGAAAAGAGGAACAAAGGCTAAAATCGCAACGTCCTGTTGCAA
>NKXN01000089.1 GCA_002261155.1 Bacillaceae bacterium SAS-127
TCTCGGAATCGCTTTTATCTTTATTACCGCTCCAGTCTCTGGACATTTAATCAGCCGAGCGGCTTACAATGCTGGCATCAAGCTTTCCGACAGCACTATCCGCGATGATTTAAAAGATAAAAATAAACGTTGAAACAAAGGCGTCTATCAGCTGATAGACGCCTCTTTTTTGCTGTTTAAAGTTGTGTCTGAACAGCGCCTTCCACTTTTATTTCTTCGTTACGACGGCTACGGTGCAGCGCGATAGGCAGATGAGTTGTTTTTGTTCGTCTTCGATGCGGATTTCCCATACCATCGTTGTTCGGCCACGGTGAGCGACGGTGGCGATGGCTGTGACTATGCCTTCTTTTTTCGCTTTAATGTGATTGGCGTTAATTTCAAGACCGAAGCAAGCTTCTTTTTCCGTGTCAATAAGGGCAGCCGTTCCGACACTGGCTGCTGTTTCTGCAAGTGCCACCGAGGCTCCCCCGTGCAAAAAGCCAAATGGTTGATGCGTTCTTTCATCAACTGGCATCGTCATAATGACTTTTCCCTCACCGATTTCTACCATTTCCATCCCAAGTGTCGCAATTAATGATTGTGATATATCCATGTTTTTACCCCTCCAAAATGAATTGTTATTCACTAATTATTCGACGACATCGGTTAAAATCCTTCTTCAAGCGCTTTTATGCAAAATTGAATTGTTTATGCAAAATCAAATAGAAAATCAAATAGTAATCGCCTTCATCGTTTAATTTTCTGAATATTTGTAATTGGCACGAGAATTGCAGATAAGTAGATAAAGAAAAATTTAAAAAGAAAGAAGGTAAAGAGATGAAAACAAAAACACCGTCATTAGGCATCGCTTTGATTCCCATCTTAGCGATGGTCGTTTTCTTATTTGTAGGGATTTTCAAGTTTGAGGCTGATCCACATGTTCCACTACTATTAAGCGCAACTGTTGCAACCATTGTAGCCATTTACTTAGGGCATACGTGGAGGGAAATTGAAAAAGGAATTATTCATGCGGTTTCATTAGCAATGCAAGCCCTTCTCATCTTAATGGTCATTGGAACGATCATCGGTACGTGGCTAGCTGCTGGGATTGTGCCGACAATGATTTATTATGGACTTGATATTTTATCTCCTACTTACTTTTTACCGGCAGCGGCGATTATTTGTAGCATCGTTGCCATTGCTTCTGGAAACGCGTGGACAGCGGCTGGCACAATCGGAATTGCGATTATGGGAATTGGAGCGGGGCTTGGTGTCAACACCGCTATGGTAGCAGGTGCCGTCATTTCCGGCTGTTATTTCGGTGATAAAATTTCTCCTTTATCAGAAACAACGAATATGGCACCTGGTATTACCGGCGTTGAATTATTTGATCATATTCGCCATATGTTATACACAACGATTCCGGCTTTAATGATCTCTGTCATTATTTATTTTTTCCTCGGGCTTTCTTTTAAAAATCAAGGAGCCGGACTAGATGAAGTCCAAGCTCTTCAGCAACAATTAAATGATATCTTTATCATTAATCCATGGCTGTTAGTCGTTCCCGTCATCGTTCTTGCATTAATCGCAATGAAAACACCTGCTCTACCGGGTCTTGTGATCGGATCGATATTAGGAGCGATTGTAGCCGTTGTCGTACAAGGTGTATCAGTTAGTGAAATTTTAGGCATTATGGTTAGTGGTTTTACAATGGAAACGAATAACGAAGTGTTAGACAGTTTACTCAATAACGGCGGAATCGAAGCAATGCTGTATACGGTTTCATTAGTTATGATTGCGATGAGCTTCGGCGGTATTTTAGAAGTAAGTGGCGTGTTAGAAACACTGGTGAAAAGCTTATTAAAACTAGCCAAATCCACAGGAAGCTTAATCGCGACAACCGTTGTTACTTGTATTTCAGCCAATATTGTCGCTTGTGATCAATACTTGTCGATTCTTCTTCCTGGCCGGATGTATGTAACCGCTTACCGTAAACGCAGACTGCATCCGAAGAACTTATCACGAACATTAGAGGATGCAGGAACGATGACTTCTCCTCTCGTCCCTTGGAATACATGTGGTGCCTTTATGACCGCTACACTCGGTGTCTCGACGTTCCACTATGCACCGTATGCTCTATTATGTTTCATCAGCCCGCTCATTGCGATTATTTATGGATTTACTGGATTCAAAATTGAAAAACTATCGCAAGAAGATATCGAGCGAATGGAAGCTGAGGAACAACAAATGATGAATTTAGAGGAAAGTGAATTGAAGCAAGCATAAGAAAAGGACCTTCTTGTCGAAGGTCCTTTTTCATTAAAAGTAACCAAATGGTGGACGACCATATGGCGGGAATGGTGGATATGGCGGGCAACATCCCATTGGTGGATAAAACGGGCGTGGATAATATGGACGCACAAGCGCGCCTCCTAGAAACCCTCCCAACAATCCGCCTAAAAATGGCCCTCCGAAGAAAGGAAGAAAACGGGTATCTCGAGCATACATAGTCAAATGCCTCCTTTTTTAACTGCCTACTATGTTGTATGCAAAAAGGAGGCAAATGGCATGGGCAAGTTCCCTATTACAACATTAACGCCGCAATCCAACCGAA
This sequence comes from Bacillaceae bacterium SAS-127, assembly GCA_002261155.1. GTDB lineage: Bacteria > Bacillota > Bacilli > Bacillales > Domibacillaceae > Bacillus_CE. The sequence continues at coordinate 2,594 of NKXN01000089.1, forward strand.
AATAATGACTGGAATATTATAATGTAAAAACGTCGGCACACATGTATCCCAAATGTGATTGTGCTGCCCATCGACATTCAAACCAGATGTCGGCCCAAGCGTACTATCAGAAGCAGGTGAACCCGCATCTCCTAAAGCACCTGCTGTTCCGACAAGCACAATCGTCGCCATCGGACTAAAGCCAAGCTCTAACGCTAACGGCACGAAAATCGTCGCGATAATCGGAATCGTCGAGAACGAGGAACCGATCCCCATCGTTACTAATAATCCAACGACTAGCATTAATAACGCGCCAAGCACTTGATTGCCACCGATCATATGAGCCGCTTGTTCCACTAAGCGTTCAATATCTCCTGTCGCTCTCATTACTTCCGCAAATCCTGATGCGGCAATCATCACAAATCCGATAAATGCCATCATCCGCATGCCATCGGTTAATAAACGATCCGCTTCGCTCCAGCTAATCGCTTTTGATACGTACAGAACAACAATTCCAGCTAATGCCCCAAACACCATTGACTCTGTTACAAGCTGAGCCGCAAGCGCCGCCACAATAGCTACAAGCGAGATAATGACACCTGTTTTTGAATAGCCTTCATTTTTCGCGACAGATACAGGTCTCACCGGATTGTTATAAGTTCTCGGCTTACGATACGAGAACAAAACAGCGACTAACAAACCTGTCAGCATCCCCGCAGCTGGGAATAACATCGCTTTCGGAATTTGACTCATCTCCACAGCTAAGCCGCTTTCCGTTATATTCGTCGCAATAATTTCGTGGAAGATTTGACCGAACCCGACCGGAAGCAGCATATACGGTGTCACTAGACCAAACGTGAGCACCATTGCAACTAACCGACGATCCATTTGCAATTCATCTAACACTTTCAACAACGGTGGAATTAATAATGGGATAAAAGCAATATGAATGGGAACTAAGTTTTGCGAGAAGCAAGCCATTAATAAAATCATAAATAAAATAAGAGCTCTTGATAGCTTCTTCGCTCGCTCATCTTCTTTCTTTCCAACATACTTTAAAACAAATTCAACTAACGCATTCGGCAAGCCAGTGCTCGAAATCGCTACCGCAAAGCCACCGAGCATCGCATAGCTAAGCGCCACATTCGCACCACCGCCGACTCCTTCTGTAAATGCTTTAATCGTTCCGTCTATTTCTAAACCGCCAACGACTCCTCCAACGAGTGCACCCGTAATCAAAGAAAACACGACATTGACACGTAATAAACTGAGGAGAAGCATGACGATGACTGCAATCACAACTGCATTCATCTAAAATGCCTCCTTTTACTTTAGTTTGGTAAATTGGTAGAGAACTAAAATAAAAATATCAATATTCGAGGAGGTTGTCAATGTTTTTTAATAAATTGAAAAAATGGAACAAACAACAAAAAGACTGCCTCTTATAAGGCAGCCCTTTCCTTCTCTTATTCTTCATTTCTCCGCATCGCCAATAATGCTAACGTCCGCACCATCGCACCTGTGCCTCCGGCTGGTCCTAGCGAATAGCTTTTATTCGTATCAGCTGTGCCAGCGATATCTAAATGAACCCACGGAGTGCCTTCCGCAAATTCACCAACAAAGCCGCCGCCCATAATCGCATGGCCTTCGCGACCTGGTGAGTTATTCAAGTCCGCAATTGAACTGTTGCGAATGCGTTTTTTATCTTTTTCTGTTAATGGCAGGCGCCAAATAAACTCGCCCGCTTCAAAGGAAGCTTCTAGCACTTCTTCAAATAACTCTTCGTTATTCGTCATCGCTCCCGTTTTATCCGTGCCAAGTGCCACTACGACACCGCCTGTTAATGTTGCAACATCGATTAAATAATCCGCTCCTTGATACTTCGCGTACGTCATCGCATCAGCGAGTACGAGACGGCCTTCCGCATCGGTATTCAGCACTTCAATCGTTTTGCCGCTCATCGACGTAATGACATCGTCTGGCTTAAAGGCATGGCCGCTCACCATATTATCAGTAGAAGGAATGACAGCGACGATGTTTTGATTCGGCTTTAGTTCGCCGATCACTTCCATCGCACCTAATACCGCAGCTGCGCCACCCATATCAGTTTTCATGCCAACGATGCCGTCTTTCGGCTTCAATGAGTAACCGCCGGTATCAAACGTGATCCCTTTGCCAACGAAACCGAGTACATCCGTCCATTCTTCTTTCGGCTGATATTTCAACGTAATCATTTTTGGCGGTTCAGTCGAGCCTTGATTAACCGCTAAAAGTGCTCCCATGCCGAGCTTTTCCATCTCTTCTTTTTCAAGAATTTCAACGTCAAAGCCATACTTATCCGCGAGTTGCTCAGCATAAGCGGCCATGTCTGATGCCGTCAATAGATTGCCTGGTGTGTTGACCAATGTGCGCGCAGAATTCGTTCCTTGGCTTAACACATAGCCGACTTGAAGAGCTGCTTGCACCACTTCATTATCTGCTTTTGTCAACACTGTTAACTGTTCGATTTTTTTCTCTGGCTCATTCGATGCTTGTTTGTAGCCTTTAAATTCATATGTAGCTAATCCGAACGCTTCACTAAAAGCGTGAGCGGCATCTTCTGCGCTCACCTCTTCACAAACAAAGCTATCTAGTGCAACCGTCACTGATGTTAGCCCTAACTGTTTGCTTTTAAGGAACGCTTCACCGATCGCTTCTTTCATTTCGTGAAAATCCGCTTGCTTTTCTTTTCCAAGTCCGACAAACAGCAAGCGTTTTGCTGGCATTTTTCCTAGCGTAGATACGACCGCGATCTTGTTGCTTTTCGCGGAAATATCGCCCTCTTTCACTAGTTCTGTCAACTCTCCATTGAACAGCTCATCCAACTTCTCTAGCTCACCCGCAAATTTCAACGGACGATCATAAAGCCCGACGATGAGACAAGGAGCTTCTTGCTGTAAATACGATTCATTTTTTACCGTAAACATTTGATCACCTCCCTTCCATTATACATAAAATTATTTCGCAATTCGAATAAAGTGAAACTTCAATCAGTGGGAGAGCTTCATCCCCCACTGATTGTTAGTTGAACAGATCGGGCGTTTACGGGCAGTTGATCCTCCATCCCGCCATTTGGAGATGGGGGGCTTACTGCCCGTTAACGCGGGACAAATCTCTATGATAGAATGAAAGAAAAGGAGTGGTTCATATGCGCTTGATTTCCATTTGTCCAAGCAATACAGAATTGATTGAATTTCTCGGTCTCACTGATCAGCTTGTCGGTGTCGATGATTATTCCGATTGGCCGGAAGCTATTTCCCATTTGCCACGGCTTGGGCCCGATCTTAACATTGATATTGATCAAGTCGAAGCATTAAAGCCGGATCTTGTCATTGCTTCTTTAAGTGTACCGGGGATGGAAAAGAATGTGGATGAGCTAAAAAAACGAGGGTTACCTTACATTGTGACGAATCCGCAATCGTTAGCGGAGATCGGTCAGTCGCTTATCGAAGTCGGAGCGGCATGTGGTGTAGCCGACAAAGCGAGATTAATAGCAGAGCGCTACACTTCCCAAGTAGAAACATTTAAGCAAGCTGCTAGCCTTGTCGACAAGCGACCTTCGCTGTACTGGGAATGGTGGCCAAAGCCGGTGTTCACTCCTGGAAAAGTGAATTGGCTTACCGAAATAAGTGAGCTGGCTGGCGGGTACAATATATTTGGTGACGAAGAAACCGCCAACTTCCAAACCGACTGGGAGGAAGTCAAACAAAGAAACCCTGATTACATTTTGCTTTCGTGGGTTGGCGTACGCACGGACAAAATCAACCCAGCAATCGTTGAAAAGCGACCGGGCTGGACGGAACTCCCTGCCATCCAACAGCAAAACGTCGCTGTTATGGAAGAAGAGCTTTATTGCCGTCCTTCCCCACGACTATTAGCTGGGCTTCATAAGCTCGCAATGATGCTTCATCCAGCTATTTTTGAAAACGTTGAAATGGATGATTTGTTTGTATAAATGATTAAAAAAGGGGCTAATTAAATGCCCCTTTTTCAACAACTATATAGATATATCGATCACAGACGCTTCTCTTGTCGGCAGCTTATATGATAAACAACAAGAAAGAGCCCTGCAAAAGCTCGTCGGAAAACGACCTTTTGCAGGACTCTTTATGTAAGAAAAATTAAAACATTTGATACCCTTTTTGACGAAGAATGCGTATTGTAATGCCTGAAGTGATCGCACCAAGTAGACCGCTCGATAAAATGATAATGTCTGGTGCTTTAAGCGAAACGATTTTCGTTCCTAAAGCCGGAAACGCTTCACTTGCGTTTAAAATATAATCAAACGTGCTGATTCCATCCACAATCATAATCGTCACAAGCGGATAAAGAACGGCCATTACCCACGTCATCCGTAACAACATATTTAATAAGAAGCCAATACCGAAAAATAACACGAAAAATAGCAATACCGAAACTAGTAAAGTAGCTATATGCATTCCGTTAACCTCCTAAATCACTAAATAATAGTGTACATGAATAAGAAGGAAAACGTCAAGACAGTGGGGCACCCTCCAAATAAAGGATGCCCCCTATTTTACCTATTCTTCTTGATTGCCTTCTCCACCGCAGTTCGGACAAGTTTCAGAGCCTCCGAGAAGAAGTTGGAGATACCCTTTTCCTTCGCACGTATGACACGTTTGGCTTTTCGTTTGCATCGTCATGTTTTTTCCTCCTCAAATAAAATTATTTTAATTTTCTGATAATATATCATAAGGAGATCTTCTCGTACAATCTCCTTTTTCGATTACATCGATCTCAAAATTAGAAGAATAATTTACTAGCCAACGACCTGAAGAATCCATCACCAAACCAGCAGCACCCAACCAAACATTTCCTCTTTTCATCCGTCCCACTCCTTTAGCCAAATAAAAAAAGACTGACCATCAAGGCCAGCCTCTTGTACATACCCTTATAGGAATTTAAATTTACCTTTTTTCATCACAAGTGATGGTCCACCGATCATGTACAATGCACGGTTATCAACCATTTTCTTCATGAATGACGCTTTCGCACCCGTCATTTTCTTACCGAAAGCAACACCGATCGCATCGTCATCTCCTAAAGAACAAACGGTACCTTTAAGATCTGGCTTAAATGTTTCAAGATCATCTGCTTGACCTTTCAACAGCTTCACTAAATTACGCGCACATACTTCTCCTTGTTGCATCGCAATTTGAGCTGTTGGTGGGTATGGACGGTTAATTTCTTCATTAATAATTAGTGAAGAGTCACCGATGACGAAAATATCATCTTGGCCTGGTGCACGTAAATCAGGACTTACTTTTACACGAGCGCGCATATTTTCGATTTCTGCTTTTTCGATGATTGAGCTTCCGCGAACACCCGCTGCCCAAACCACTGTACCTGCTTTAATTTCTTGAATCTCTTCTTCACCTTTGGCAACTTTAATACCTTCTGGTGTCGCTTCTTTAATCGCTGTACCGATTTTGAATTCTACACCTTTTTTCTCTAATTGAGTTACCGCATACTTCACAAGCTCAGGGTCAAAACCAGGAAGAACCATTGGCGCTGCTTCTACGCAATAAATGTGAACTTTAGAGTAGTCAATATCGTACTCGCGGCAAAGTTCTGGTACACGGTTTGTGATTTCACCAAGGAATTCAATACCAGTGAATCCAGCTCCTCCGACAACGATCGTTAGACGCTCTTCTTTCTTTTCTGTTTCCATTGCATATGTCGCAAATTGGTAATCAATATGCTCACGAATTTGACAAGCTGCATCGACGTTAGAAATTGTAAACGCATACTCTTTCAAACCTTGGATGCCGAAAGTTTCAGATTCGCCACCAAGTGCGAAGACAAGGTAATCATACTCAAGTTCACCAGAGTTCAAGATTACTTTCTTTTCAGCTGTTTGAATGTCTTGTACTTCTGCACGAATAAATTCTACTTTACTGCGATTGATAACGCTATCAATATTATAACGCACACGGTCATGATGCAGTGTACCTGCAGATGCCTCATGTAACCAAGTTGTTTCATAATGGTAATCATTTTTATTTACCAATACGATGTTCGCTTCGTCTTGCCCTAACATTTTTTGAAGACGAGTTACTGTCATTAATCCACCATAACCTGCACCTAATACTACAATTTTTGGCTTTCTCACAATAATCACTTCCACCTTTGTCGATATTTTCGGGTTCTTTTGTAGCGATAAACCTAGTTTGTGAAATTATTCACGAATACATGCAAAAAAATACGGTTAAAAAAAATCGTCACAAAATCTTAATATTTGCATATCCACTTCAATAATATGCTTTTTGCCATTCTTTTTCAAGATGTTTAATCGAAATAATTTATTTGTTTTTCACCGAGAAAAGAATTGATTCAATAAAAGTGTCTTTACGTGTGTATAAAGCGGAATTTCGGTATGATAGATGAAAGAAAGAGAAAGACCATTTTCTGTTTTCAAGGAGGGGTTTTGAATGAATCATGATCAACAAGTATTCGACATTACCATTATTGGAGGTGGGCCCGTCGGACTATTCACCGCTTTTTACGGGGGGATGCGCCAAGCATCGGTCAAAATCATTGAAAGCTTGCCACAACTAGGGGGACAACTTTCAACGCTATATCCAGAAAAATACATTTACGATATCGCTGGCTTCCCTAAAGTTCGAGCACAAGAGCTAGTGGATCGCCTAATTGAACAAATGGAGCCATTTTCTCCGACTATTTGCTTAGAGCAATCCGTACAAACGCTTGAAAAATTAGCAGATGGAACATTCAAATTAACAACCGATCAAGACGTCCATTTCACGAAAACGATCATCATCACTGCTGGCAACGGCGCCTTTCAACCACGAAAATTAGAACTTCCGAATGCCACCACCTATGAAAAAACGAATCTTCATTACTTCATCACAGACCTTGAACAATTTAAAGACCGACATATCGCCATTTGCGGAGGAGGCGATTCAGCTGTCGATTGGGCGCTTATGCTTGAACCGATTGCCAAACGCGTATCGATCGTCCATCGCCGTGACAAATTTAGAGCTCATGAACATAGTGTCGAACAGCTTCGTGCTTCTACCGTCAACATGATGACACCTTATATGCCGAGCAGTCTCATCGAGGAAGATGGTCGAATTGGAGCGCTGAAATTAACGAAAGTGGACACCGATCGCGAAGAAATTCTCCCTGTTGATGATGTGATCGTCAACTTCGGTTTTGTCTCTTCACTCGGCCCGATTAAAGATTGGGGACTTACCATTGTCAAAAACAGCATTGTCGTCAACTCCAAGATGGAAACTAATGTAGAAGGTGTGTACGCAGCTGGCGACATTTGTACATACGACGGCAAAGTCAAACTCATCGCATCCGGTTTTGGTGAAGCACCAACGGCCGTCAACAATGCCAAAGCTTATCTCGACCCGAAAGCACGCGTCCAACCGCTCCACAGCACTTCTTTATTCGAACAGAAAAAATAAAGTGAAACTTCAATCAGTGGGGTTTCTTTCATCCCCCACTGATTGAAAGAGGAACAAAGGCTAAAGTCGCAACGTCCTGTTGCAACGCCTTTGTAACCTGCATCGTGCAGGCCCGAACAGATCGGGCGTTTACGGGCTGTTGAGGTGGGAGTCTTACAGCTCGTTAATGCAGGATAAATATCTATTGAATTAGGCTCCAACCTCTAAGTTGGAGCCTTTAGTGAAGTTTCTTCGACTGCCCCAATCATCCCCCAAATAAAAAAACACTCCCTTAAAAGGAAGTGCTAAAAAAATCGTTTAACAATTTTCCGGTTTCCCAGTATTTGTTGCTGTACGGAAAGAAGACCCACAACCACATGAAGCAATCGCATTCGGATTTTCGATCGTAAAGCCACCGCCCATCAATGATTCTTTGTAATCGATAACGGTTCCTTTTAACACGGGAGCACTGTCTTTATCGACGACAACATGGATACCATGTTGATCGAGCTCGACGTCACCTTCTTTAATTTCGCGATCAAACCCCATACCGTAAGACAATCCGCTGCAACCGCCGCCATGAACCGTCACACGAAGGTTAGATCCCTCTTCTTCATTTTGCTTCATCATATCTTTTATTTGAAAAGCCGCTGCTTCAGTCACTGTCACTACTTCAGTTTCTTTCAACAGAACCCCTCCATTCGTTATTTTCTTATTATCTAGTATATACATCCGTAAATCCCTTCACAACCAAACTGCTCATTTCCAAAACAACACCAACAAAAAAGTTAATAATACTTAGCCTTTTCATCTTATAAATCAGCTATAATGAATAAGTATATAGACATAGTTCAAAACTAACAATATTAGGAGGTAAATCACATGGAACAAATCTCTCCTTTTTATGAAAAACAACTAAAATGTCCAGTCTGCGAGGAGAATTTTCAAACAACGAAGTTAAGAAGCCGCTTTGTGAAAGTGACTGGTCATGATACTGACTTAATGCCTATTTATGATCAAGATAGCTGCAATCCATTATTTTACCATGTGTTTGTGTGCTGCCATTGCGGGTATTCTTTCTCAGAGGAATTTTCAGCCTATTTCGCTCCTGGCGCTAAAAATAACATCATTGAGCGCGTAAAGAGTCAATGGGTCTATCAAGACTATGGGAAAGAAAGAACAATTGTTGAAGCCATTAATAGTTATAAGCTCGCTCTTTACAGCGGTTTACTTAAGAAAGAAAAGCATCTCACGTTAGCCGGACTAGCTCTTCGCACGGCTTGGCTCTATCGTGAATTAGGGCGTCAACAAGAAGAACATCGCTTTATGATCATGGCAGCGAACCAATATATAGAAGCTTACGAGACAGAAGACCTTACAGGTACACAAATGTCTGAAGTAAAAATATTATATTTAATCGCTGAATTACATCGTCGCACAGAGGATACAGAAACTGCCGTCTCTTATTTCTCTAAAGTTATTGAGAAACAACATATGTCTTCGGATAAAAAAATCGTCGACATGGCTCGTGATCGCTGGTACGAGATTCGCGAGGAAATGAAGCAGCAAAATGAAGCTACTGTCTAAAATGAAAAAACGGCCAGGATATATCCTTGGCCGTTTTAAAACATTGGGTTTTCCTCTAAATACTCATAAATATTGTCGACAAGCTCTTCAGGCGTCTTTCCATCCACTGGCTCTCCATTCACAAGTGCAAACAATCCTTCACTGCATCTTGTACAATAACTTAGGCAGCCATATTCAATTACATCTAGATTGACATCACGTTCTAATATTTCAAGCGCTTTTTGCGCACCATTCGCTAAGTTGCTGATGCAAAACTCAATAATTGGCTTCATCCTTTTCCCACCTCTCGCCTCTATTTTACTACCTCTACCGATGAGATTAAAGCAGAAAACTTTATCACGAAAATGTTTACTGTCTGTTGTGAAAATAATTAGTTTTCGATATACTCATTATGGCAGAATAAAAAATCGAGTTTTTTTGACAAGAATCCTGGGGGATGTCAAAGAATTATATCATTCACAAAAGGGGATATTTCTTATGAAACATTTAGTGTTGCTCGGTGGCGGTTATGGAAATATGCGTGTGTTACTTAGGCTATTGCCTAATAATTTGCCGGAAGATGTCACCATTACTTTAGTAGATAAGGTGCCTTACCATTGTTTAAAAACAGAATATTATGCACTCGCAGCAGGAACGATTTCCGATCATGAAGTGCGTGTTGCATTTCCAGAACACTCTCGACTTAATTTAGTGTTCGGAGCAGTAAAAGAAATTGATTTAGAAAATAAGCGTGTGGTGCTTGAAGATCAAGAGTCACTTCCATACGATGACCTAGTGATCGGCCTTGGCTGTGAAGATAAGTATCACGATGTGCCAGGAGCGGAACAATATACGCACAGCATTCAATCGATCGAAAAATCTCGTCATACGTACCAAACGCTGTCCAACATGCCAGCTCGTTCAAAAATAGGAATTGTTGGTGCTGGATTAAGTGGAATCGAGATTGCTAGTGAATTACGTGAAAGTCGTCCTGACCTCAACATTGTTTTATTTGACCGCGGACCGCGGATTTTGAAAGACTTCCCAGAACGCTTAAGTAAATATATTCATAATTGGTTTGTTGATCACGGTGTAACTGTCGTTAATAATGCCAATATTGTAAAGGTTGAACCAAAAGCAATCTATAATAATGAAGATATGTATGAAATGGATGCAGTTGTATGGACAGCAGGCATTCAACCAAACATTGTCGTGCGTAACATGAACGTCGAAAAAGATTCATCAGGCCGTGTCGTACTAAGCCCATATCATAACTTGCCAAATGACGAGCATGTCTATGTAGTTGGAGATTGTGCAAGCCTCCCTCATGCACCTAGTGCTCAATTGGCAGAAGAACAAGCCGAACAAATTGTTCAAGTCTTACAAAAACGCTGGAACAATGAACCGCTTCCCGCAGAATTGCCAGAAATGAAATTAAAAGGCATCCTAGGTTCTCTAGGCAAAAAACAAGGATTTGGCTTCGTAGCTGACCGCGCCATCACCGGCCGCGTCGCAAGATTCCTCAAATCCGGCATCCTCTGGCTATACAAATATCATAATGGGTAATACGAAAAGCGAAAAGCGCTGATTAGCGGCGTATGAACTGGAGCCATCCGCACGAGATAAAGGAAACACGATGAACGATAGTGAATCGATGTTGACTTATCGCAAGGAGGAGGGCGGAAGTTCACTAGCCGCTAGCGCTTGGAGCTAGACAACATCGAAAAGCGGAAGGCGCTTGCTTAGCGACGTATGGACTGGAACGAGCCGATCGAGATAAAGGAAACACGATGAACGTAGTGAATCGATGTTGACTTATCGCAAGGAGGATTGTGGAAGTACACTAGTCGCTAGCGCCTGGAGCTGGATCACGAAAAGCGGAGCCGACTGTCCAGACACGACAAGCAAATGTTCTGACGCTGGAAAGGCGATGAGC
>NKXN01000009.1 GCA_002261155.1 Bacillaceae bacterium SAS-127
CTAACTATTGACAATTACGCAGTACCACTGTTTATTTTTAAGTTTTTAGGATACTATGTTACTAAATAGACTTTAGAAGAGGTGATAGATATGGGCACTGTTTATGCACAGAAGAAATGTTTAAATCAACAATATCCTACAGTTTATGGAGATTATCGTTATAAGGGATATGTGATTAAAAATTTCCCATACACTTTAAATAATACAGAGTTTGAGAATGTAGATATACAAAACATTCCAGAAGGTTATTTATCAGTGGCTATCGCAGATACCTTAAAAGTCCATCAATTAATTAAAACGATGATTGAACAAAATATTTCTGAGTTAGATTTTAGTAAAGAATACTAATAAAAAGCAGAACGAGTTAAAACTTCGTTCTGCTTTTTATTTAGATTGACCTGCTATATTGTTTAATTAAACGATTGACTAGTTCATTAGCTCTTTCGCTTTTAAAAATAGTAATAACTATCATCAAATGCCCACCAGTAATATTTACCACAACTTCTACAAATTCATTTATTGAATTAAATGTTGTAAAATTATAACTTAGGTATTCATACCCTTTCCATTCACAAGTATCTTTAACATGGTTGCTATCGATTAATAATTGTAATATCTCAGTAACTGCTTCATGTAAAGTTAAAAATTGCGGTGGTTGTTCAGTATATCGTTCTATTAAACGTTCATGGCCATGTTTACTAAATTTAATTATATCTTTTTCTATTATTTCTGCTGGAGTTAGTGGCTGACCTTGAGGTTTTAAAATTTGATTTTTTATATTTAAAATGTGTTCTTTTTGTTCTTTGGTTAAAGTGACTTTAATTCCTGTATTACTGTCTTGCCATTCTTGTTGTGTTTTTTGTACAGCTTTACCTTCCAAATAGACTAATTGTTGAGATGTTAAAAGTAATGGATCTTTTAACAGAACTAATTTATCTTTAGTATGTACTTGTTGACCCAAAGCACTCCCTCCAAATACTAAATGATACAATAATAATAGATAACTATTATATCACATATTAATCCAACAAGTATCGCCATCATTAAAAGAATAAGTTATTTATTTAAAAGTCTTAATATTATCATAATATTCCGTATATAACTCCTCACTTACAATACTGTTTTAAACGTCAAGTCGATAAATGTAGTATAGCTGTATGGACATACCCATACTTCCCTATTAATTGAAGCTAACGTCCACATAAAAGAAATACGGTTCTTCGTACTTTCCAATAGGTTGATAGGTTTTAGGGATTTACGTGGAGTGGCAGGGCATGGATAATCTGGAGAAGCATGCCCACAGAGGCTCCATTCCATGTCAAGTCCCTACCTGGTTATCTATCTACGATAAACCCCACACAAAAGTACGAATAGTTAGAAATACAAGAACGTCTGGGCCATTCTGATATTAATACAACAATGGATATATACGCTCACATGACAAAGAACATTAAAAAAGAGGCTTCCAATAAGTTCAGTAACTTAATGAAAGACCTCTCTAAAAATCTTATTGGCTCAAAACATGAACAAAAGCATGAACATTAATACATATAAACGCTTGTAAACTCTGTTATATCAATGTTTATAGGCGTTTATTACATCATGCCGCCCATACCACCCATGCCCATATCAGGCATGCCCATGCCGCCAGCGTTTTCTTCTGGCTTGTCAGCAACTACAGCTTCTGTTGTTAAGAACATAGCTGCTACGGATGCTGCGTTTTGTAGAGCGTAACGAGTTACTTTTGTTGGGTCTACGATACCTGTTTCGATCATGTTGACCCACTCGCCTGTTGCTGCGTTGAAGCCGATGCCGATTTCTTCGCGTTTTAGGCGATCGACTACGACAGAGCCTTCAAGGCCAGCGTTTAGAGCGATTTGGCGAATTGGTTCTTCTAGTGCGCGAAGAACGATGTTCACACCAGTTGCTACGTCGCCTTCTGCTTCGATAGTAGCGACTTTGTTATATACGTTTACTAGTGCCGTACCACCGCCGGAAACGATTCCTTCTTCAACAGCTGCACGAGTCGCATTTAATGCATCTTCAATGCGAAGTTTGCGCTCTTTCAGTTCTGTTTCAGTCGCCGCTCCAACTTTGATTACTGCTACGCCACCAGCTAATTTCGCTAGGCGTTCTTGTAATTTTTCTTTGTCGAATTCAGAAGTTGTTTCTTCTAATTGAGCGCGGATTTGGTTTACGCGAGCTTCGATTTGAGCTGCATCGCCAGCACCTTCAACGATTGTTGTATTTTCTTTAGAAACAACGACTTTCGCTGCGCGTCCTAATTGAGTGATGTTGGCAGATTTAAGGTCTAGTCCTAAATCTTCAGTGATCACTTCACCGCCAGTTAAGATAGCGATGTCTTCAAGCATTGCTTTACGACGGTCACCGAATCCAGGAGCTTTAACTGCTACTGCATTGAATGTACCGCGAAGCTTGTTCACTACTAATGTAGCTAATGCTTCACCTTCTACATCTTCAGAGATTAATAGAAGTGGTTTAGATTGTTGAACCACTTGCTCTAGGACAGGAAGAACTTCCTGGATGCTAGCGATTTTCTTGTCTGTGATTAAGATGTATGGGTTGTCAAGAACCGCTTCCATCTTGTCAGAGTCAGTGATCATGTATGGAGATGCATATCCGCGGTCGAATTGCATACCTTCTACAACGTCAAGCTCTGTAGTGAAGCCTTTAGATTCTTCGATTGTGATAACGCCGTCGTTACCTACGCGCTCCATAGCTTCAGCGATTAATTGACCAACTTCTTCGTCAGCAGAAGAGATTGCCGCTACTTGAGCGATTGATTCTTTGCCTTCGATTGGTTTAGAGATTTCTTTTAACGCTTCAACAGCTGTTTGAACGGCTTGATCCATACCTTTACGAACGCCTACTGGGTTTGCTCCAGCAGTTACGTTTTTCAAGCCTTCACGGATCATTGCTTGTGCAAGTACAGTTGCAGTCGTTGTACCGTCACCCGCTACGTCATTTGTTTTGCTTGCTACTTCTGCTACAAGCTTTGCACCCATGTTTTCGAATGCATCTTCAAGTTCGATTTCTTTAGCAATCGTTACACCGTCATTTGTGATTAAAGGTGAACCGAATTTCTTCTCGAGTACCACGTTGCGTCCTTTTGGTCCAAGAGTTACTTTTACAGCGTTTGCTAATTGGTCTACCCCGCTAAGCATTGCACGGCGAGCTTCTTCGCTAAATTTAATTTCTTTTGCCATGTGTAAAACCTCCCTGATTATTTTTTATATTCGTATTCGTCTATTATTCTCCGATGACAGCAAGAATGTCGCTATCGCGAAGGATTAAGTATTCTGATCCTTGGTATTTCACTTCTGTGCCAGCATATTTAGAGAAGATGATGCGATCTCCAACAGCTACCTCTAGAGCTACACGCTCACCGTTCTCAAGAACACGACCTGTACCAACCGCTACGATTTTGCCTTCTTGCGGCTTTTCCTTTGCTGAATCTGGTAGTACAATCCCGCTAGCCGTTTTTTCTTCTGATTCTACTAGTTCAATAACAACGCGATCACCTAGTGGTTTTAACAAGTGAAACAACCTCCTCATAATGTATGTAATTTTTAATTTATTAGCACTCTATTACCATGAGTGCTAACACAATTATTATAATAATTAATTCGGAATTATTTTGCAAGCATGAAGCCTAATTTTTTTTACAAATCATTCCCTCTTGCCCAATATCCCTCTAATCATTCTGTTTGAATCCCACATCTTTTATTAGTAAAATAAGCTTTAATTGAATTTTTTATAAAGGAGCTCTTCTCATTTGAAAAAAGAATATGGTTATATTCTCATTGTGTATTTAATTATGCAACTTTCTAGCTTTATTGGCGTCCCACTTGTATATAAAACCGGGCTCGTCCTCGGAGTGCAACCTGAACAAATGAGAGTACTCGTACCAGGTATCTGGATTCTCATCAGCTTTATGTCAGCCCTGCTGATCATTTTACTCATATTACGAAAATCTCCACAAAATCGACTAAGAGAAATGGAGCCACTATCAGTTGGTTTTTCTATATTATGGGCCATTGGTGGGGTGTTTCTAGCATTTAGTTCGCAAGTCATTGCCATCAACATCGAAACAATGATAGGCATTAAACCGGGCTCTGATAATACAGAGAACATTATCAACTTCATTGAAGCTGTACCAGCGACGATGATTGCTGTAGGATTGTTCGGACCGATTTTAGAAGAAATCGTATTTCGAAAGATTGTATTCGGAAGCTTATATGAAAAGTTCTCTTTCGGAGTATCCGCACTAATTAGTTCCTTCATTTTTTCAATTGTTCATATGGATTTTGAGCATATTTTGTTATATACAGCCATGGGCTTTACATTCGCCTATCTGTACGTGAAAACGAAAAGGCTGATTGTACCTATTTTCGCTCATGTAGTAATGAATTCCATGGTCGTCCTATTTCAATATTTTTTAAAAGATGACATCGAACGAATGATGAAAGAAGCGGAACAACTACAAAGCATCATTGCCTGGCTTTCATAGCCTGTTTAACTAAATTTGGAGGAATTTGAATGAGACAATCACCATTAACTGCCGGGATTTTCTATTTATTTCTCGGTGTTCTATTTACTTACTGGGCGATTGAAACGGTCAATTCTAGCGGTTTTGGCTTTTTCGCTTATGTGTTAATTTTAGTAGCTACGATGGATATCGGTTCAGGTATTCGTCTAGTGTTTATGCATTTCCGTCTAAAGAAAAGCATAAAAAAATAAGGCTGTTCCGTACAGGGATGGTCCTCTAATTCGGAGGACTTGCCCTTTGGACAGCCTTTTTTATTCGCGTTCTACATTCTCAGCTTCAATTTCTGCCGCTATCGCTTTTCTGTAACCAATTTTCGAAATCCAAATACTCACTTCATACAAAACGAACAGTGGTACAGTCACCATCATGTGCGACATAATATCTGGCGGCGTAATAAGTGCGGCAATAACTAGTAAGACGAAATAGGCATATCGACGAATTTGCGACAAAAACATCGGGGTGATAATGCCTAATCTTGTTAAAAACAAAGTAACAACAGGCAATTGAAACAGAAAACCAAATGGAATCGTAATTTGAAACAAAAATTGAAAATACTCATTGATGCCAATCACTTGCTCAATATTTAATTGCCCTGATAAATTCATCATGAAATGAATAATATACGGAAATAAAATAAAGTAAGAGAATGACAGTCCTCCTAGAAAAAGCAACACCGATACGGGAATATAACTAAGTGTCACTCTTCTCTCTTTCTCTAATAATCCTGGGCTAACAAATGCCCAAAGCTGAAAGAGGATCATCGGTGACGTCATAATAATGGCTAGCACAAAAGCCATTTGAAAATAAATCTTTAATGGGTCTGTTACCCGAAAAGCGTTCATCGTTAATTCCTTCGCCTCATCGGCATGCTGTAAATAACGAATAATTGGTTCTGCTAGAAATAAGCTGGCGATCATAGCAAAGAAGAAGAAAACGACTACTATGATGAGCCGTTTTCGCAATTCGCCAATGTGTTCGTATATCGTCATGTCTTGTCGACTCATGATCATTCATCCTTCATTACTGGGGATCTTTTTTATCTGCTGGCTTGTCATCATCATCTGCTAGCCCTTTTGTTGCATGTTTAAATTCCTTTAATGTATCTCCAGCTGCCCGTCCAAGTTCAGGAAGCTTCTTCGGTCCAAAAATCAATAATGCGACGACAGCGATTAATATAATACTGCCTATGCCCATTGTCATCCGTGCAACACCTCCTCCCCTTCATCATACCCGATTTTTTGTCACATTTCTATTGCGACTTTTCTTCTGTTGCTTCCGGATAATGCTTTAAAAAATAGACTAATGACTGCAGTTCGACAGCCAAATCAATGTGGTGCACTCGAATCGATGATGGGACCGTTAACCGTGCTGGTGTAAAGTTTAACAACCCTTTAATGTTAGACGCGGCTAACCGATCGGTAATGCCTTGAGCCGCCTGAGATGGCACAGTCAAAATAGCCACCTGCACCGCTGCTTCCTTCAGTTTTTCCTCTAAATCATCTAAGTGATGAATCGGAACATCCCCGATAATGGTCCCTACTTTATCTTGAGCTACATCAAAAGCCATTTGGATTTTCGTATTATTATTTTTCATAAAATTATAATTCAAAAAAGCCGTCCCTAAATTCCCTACACCGATTAACGCTACATTGGTCACTTCATCTTGGTCTAATGTTTTCCGAAAGAAAGATAGCAAATAGCTGACATTGTAACCGTACCCTTTTTTCCCAAGTGCTCCGAAATAAGAGAAGTCCCGACGAATTGTTGCTGAGTCCACTTTAACGGCCTCGCTTAATTCTGCAGAAGAGACTCTTTGCTTTCCAGAAGAATGTAAATTTTGGATAAAACGATAGTACAATGGCAGACGCTTCGCTGTTGCCTGCGGAATTTTCGTTGATTCTTGATTCATTTATCATACCCCCAAAACTACAACTAACTTATTTGTTAACGCTTCCATCATTTTGCCCTTACGTGTTATGATACAATAATTTACGTTTTTTGTCTTATACCTTTGTCTACCTTTTCACAATTAAGTGAAACAAACTTACAACATTGCTCCTACTAATAGAATGGGATACACTGAGAATAGAGGTGAAAAAGATGATTTTGTTACAAGTTCAACAGCTGTCGAAATATTTCGGTGCTGAACTTATCCTATCAAATATAAAATTAGAGGTACAAACGAAGGATCGAATTGCTCTTGTTGGCCGAAATGGTGCAGGGAAGTCGACCCTTTTAAAAATAATTGCTGGTCACCTTTCGTATGACTCTGGAGAAATTATGAAACCAAAGGATGTGACGATTGGTTACTTAGCTCAAAATACTGGCTTAGAATCCGACCTATCCATTTGGGAAGAAATGCTGTCTGTCTTTGCGCATTTACAAGAGATGGAACAAACGATTCGTCGTCTCGAAGCGCAAATGTCGAATCCTGACGTATATGAAAATGAAGCCACTTACAATAAAGTCATGAGTGAATACGACATGCTACAAAATAAGTTTAAAGAGCTAGGCGGCTATCAGTTTGAAGCGGATATCCGTTCGATTTTGCACGGGTTAAACTTTCATGACTTTGATTACTCAACGAAAATATCAACATTAAGTGGTGGACAAAAAACGCGGCTTGCGTTAGGAAAACTGTTGTTAACGAAGCCCGATATTTTAATACTCGATGAGCCGACGAACCATTTAGATATCCAAACACTCTCTTGGCTCGAACAATATTTGCAAAACTATAGCGGCGCGATTTTAATCGTCTCACATGACCGTTACTTCCTCGACAAAGTAGTCACACAAGTATACGAAGTCTCCCGCCATAAAGTGAAGAAGTTTCACGGGAACTATAGTAAATATTTAGTTCAAAAAGCGGAGCAGTACGAAAAAGAAATGAAAATGTTTGAAAAGCAACAAGAACAAGTCGCGAAGCTTGAAGATTTTATTCAACGCAACATCGCCCGTGCATCGACAACGAAACGAGCACAAAGCCGAAGGAAACAATTACAGCGGATGGAATTAATGAACCGTCCAGATGGAGATGAGAAATCGGCCAACTTTTTGTTTACGATTGAGAAACAAAGCGGAAATGAAGTGTTAAAAGTCAATAACTTATCTATCGGTTATGAAGAGAAAATCATCGCTAACGACTTAACGACACTCGTCTCAAGAGAAGACAGTGTCGCGCTCGTTGGGCCAAATGGAGCTGGGAAATCGACTCTCTTGAAAACAGTCGTTAATAAACTGCCTGTATTAGCGGGGGCATTTACGCTCGGAACGAATGTCTCTATCGGCTATTACGATCAAGAACAAGCAGAATTAACCTCGAATAAAACGGTATTAAACGAACTATGGGATGACTACCCAGGCACTCAGGAAAAAGATATTCGCACCGTACTAGGCAACTTTCTTTTTTCAGGTGACGATGTATTAAAACCCGTTTCCACCTTGAGTGGTGGTGAGAAAGCTCGACTAGCTCTCGCTAAATTGATGATGCAAAAATCCAATTTCCTCATTCTCGATGAGCCGACGAACCATCTTGATTTAGATAGCAAAGAAGTACTCGAAAATGCGCTAATCGACTATCCAGGAACGATTTTATTCGTGTCCCATGACCGCTATTTTATCAATCGACTGGCTTCTAAAGTATTTGAGCTTTCTTCAGAAGGGCTGACTGAATATCTCGGAGACTATGATTATTACGTCGCTAAAAAACTAGAGCAGGAAGAATTAGCGATGATAGAAGAATCCGTTGTTGCGACCAAAACAGACACGAGCTCCAATGATTCTTCTGCTTACTATGTTGATAAAGAGCAGAAGAAGCTCGAACGTCAAAAGCGTCGACGCCTCGAAGAAATTGAACAACAAATTGAGAAATTCGAAGCAGACATTGCCGAAGCTGAAGAGCTATTATGTCAGCCAGAAATATTTCAAGACCATGAACGATCATTCGAGCTCAATGAACAGCTTGAGAAGAATCGATCGGAAGTGGACAAGTTAATGGAAGAGTGGGAGCTTCTTCAAGATTAATCCCCAATCGCCAGAGCATATGTCTCTGGCGATTTTTTACCCACAATTTTATCCACATACAAAACACTTTATTTACAATACATTAACAACGTTATCCCCTTTACCCACAGAAACATTCATTTTTATCCACATTATCAACAGTTTCCAATTCAGTTACTTAACATATAACCAACAAATGATGTTTGTTTATTCACAATTTATCAACAATTTATGAACAACAAAAAGCTGCCCTTCTTATCGGACAGCTTCTACTTAAAATTGCTCAAGATCTAACCCTGGATAACCATTCATAGCGAAATCATCTCGTTTTCCTTGCTCAAATAGCACGGTACCCGCAGCGGCAATCATCGCTGCATTATCTGTACAAAGACTAAGCGGAGGAATAATTAATTCCACCTCTGGCAACGTAGCAAATTGCTCTTCTAATGTCTTTCTCAACCCTTTATTCGCTGCCACTCCTCCTGATAAAAGCACTTGCTTTACATCGAATGCTTTCGTAGCTCGGATCGTTTTTGTCACTAGCACGTCAATAACACTTGCTTGAAAGCTTGCCGCAATGTCTTCAGGTTTGAGCTGCTCCCCACGTTGTTCTGCATTGTGAAGCGTATTAATCACCGCTGACTTTAACCCACTAAAGCTAAAATCATAAGAGCCCTCCTCAAGCCAAGCTCTCGGGAAATCGATAGAAGCTTCTCCTTCTGCAGCCATGCGATCAATATGTGGACCTCCTGGATATGGTAGGTTCAATGTCCGTGCCACTTTATCGTACGCTTCACCAGCTGCATCATCACGCGTTTCTCCAATTACTTCAAATGCTCCATGCTCCTTCATTAACACAAGTTCCGTATGACCTCCAGAAACAACGAGTGACAATAATGGAAAAGCCATTTCCTCAACGATTCGATTGGCGTAAATATGACCAGCAATATGATGAACGCCTACTAATGGCAGGTTATGAGCAAACGCTAAAGCCTTCGCTGCATTTACACCGATTAAAAGTGCTCCCACTAAGCCGGGACCTTTCGTCACTGCGATTGCATCTAACTCTTTGAACGTCATTTCTGCTTGTTTCAACGTTTCTTCAACTACAATTGTGATCTCTTCCACATGATGACGAGAAGCGATTTCAGGTACCACTCCGCCAAAACGCTTATGACTTTCGATTTGCGAAGAAACAACATTCGCCACAATTTCTCTACCGTTTTTTACGATAGCCGCGGCTGTTTCATCACAGCTTGTTTCGATCCCTAATATATACGTATCTTTTTTCATCATAACCTCACCCACATTACTAATGCATCTTCCTGATTATCGGAATAATAGTTTTTGCGAATCCCACCTGGCTGAAAACCAAGCTTTTTATATAAGTTTTGAGCAGGTGTATTGCTCACTCTCACTTCTAATGTCATCACCGTAGCCCCTTTTTCTTTCGCTGCCTTCATCACATGCACAAGAAGCTTTTCTCCAAAACCATGTCCTCTATGAGAGGGCAAAATCGCAATATTCGTAATTTGTGATTCATCTAGCACAAGCCACATACCACAGTAACCGACCACTTCACCATCTGACTCAGCTACATGATACAAAGCAAACAAATTATGATCAATTTCCTTATAAAATGATTCCTTCGTCCAAGGCACAGAAAAACTACTCTTCTCAATTTCATATACGCCCTCGACATCATCAAGCGTCATCTCACGTACGGCTAAATCAACCATGATGTTCTTCTGCTCCTTGCTGCGCTTCTAGCCATTTCGCTTCCGCTTCAGCGAGACGAATATAATTCGGTACAAATGAGTGCACATCTTCAGCTGGTGCCTCTAAACCAAGTCGACCTAAATCAGACGGTCGTGGTGAATGAACACTTGCCTCTCCAATGATTGCTTGTTCTCCTAACATGTCTGTAATCATTTCTTTATGAAGAGCCACATCCTTACCTGCAAATAAAACAGGGTGATCTAACTCCTTCAACTCCTTGCACCAATCTTCAAACAATAGATTTCGATCTTCTTTCACAGTGATCAACTCTCCATTCTCAAATCGGTATAACCCAGTGTATACTCGTCCCCTTCTTGCATCAAAAATAGGGCTAATATAAGCTGGGAAATATTTTGCTGAAGCAGCGACGGTCGCAAGACTAGATACGCCTGACAATGGAATCTGCAAAGACCAAGCCAACGTCTTCGCAATCGTTACTCCAATACGAACACCCGTATATGAACCAGGCCCTTTCGCAACAACAATCTTATCAAGCTCTGATGGCTGTACCTCACATTCTTTTAGCAACGCCTCAATCGCTGGCATTACCCGCAATGAATGATTTTTCTTTAAATCTGTTATATATTCACCTATTAATTGCTCCCCATCCAAAAGAGCCACTCCAAGCGTATATGTAGATGTATCAATCGCTAATACTTTCATCCTAAAAGCTCCTTACAAATTGATTCGTATCTTGTTCCTACAGGTGTTAATTCGATTTTCCGCTCATCATTTCCTTGATGTACTAGAGATAGCTTTAAGCATTCACTAGGGAGCTGTCCTTCAATTAAATGAGCCCATTCCACAACCGTGACACCTTCTCCATAGAAATATTCATCAAATCCAAGATCCTCTTCCTCATCCTGAACTCGGTATACATCCATATGATAAAGTGG
This sequence comes from Bacillaceae bacterium SAS-127, assembly GCA_002261155.1. GTDB lineage: Bacteria > Bacillota > Bacilli > Bacillales > Domibacillaceae > Bacillus_CE. The sequence continues at coordinate 11,248 of NKXN01000009.1, forward strand.
AAGCCTGCCCATATATTCTTTAATAATCGTAAACGTCGGGCTATTTACTGTTCGTTTGACACCAAGTCCTTTCGCTAGTCCTTTCGTAAACGTCGTCTTTCCTGCGCCTAAATCACCCTCAAGCAAAATCACATCTCTAGGTTGTAACAACTGAGCTAGCCTTTCTGCAAAAGCTTGAGTCTCTTCTGTACTTGATGTGAAAAAAGCTATTGTACTCATATTAAATCTCCCTCTATTCATTATTCAATCCTTTAAGCTTTAATCGTAAAAAAACCTTAGGATTAATCGCATCCTAAGGTAGTTTATTTTAGTATATCCTAAACGAGTGTATAAAAAAAGAAAACGAAAGTCATTTTCGTTTTGCTTGCTTGATTATTTAAATGGCGGTCCGGACGGGACTCGAACCCGCGACCTCCTGCGTGACAGGCAGGCATTCTAACCAACTGAACTACCGGACCATTTATTGCGGGGACAGGATTTGAACCTGCGACCTTCGGGTTATGAGCCCGACGAGCTACCAGACTGCTCCACCCCGCGACGATGTGAATTATTATATGATGATCGCCTGACAACGTCCTACTCTCACAGGGGGA
>NKXN01000090.1 GCA_002261155.1 Bacillaceae bacterium SAS-127
CGGAGCTGGACAACAACGAAATGCGGAAGGCGCTGTTTAGCAGCGTATGGGCTGGATCCATCCGATCGAGATAAAGAAAACACAGTGAACGATAGTGAACTGATATTGACTTATCGCAAGGAGGAGGGCAGAAGTCCACTAGACAAAGAAAAAAGGAACGCTGACTCCGTTCCTTCCCACAGTTGACCTTCCATATTTGTTAAAGCTCACCTCGTTATTTCTCCATCGCCATTTTCATCGAGCGTGCCACTTCAATCATTTCACCTTTTGATAGATCTTTAGAGGCTAACATAAAATTGACTCCTTGATACGACCAAGAAAGAGACTGGTCAGATACCACACCGAAAGAGTGTCCAAGATCCGCCACTTCTCCATTAACTTCATTCATTTGCATAGAAGCAGCTGGCAAGACTTCCGCTTTTTCCTGAACAACGGTGAAGGATTTATCACCTCCGTACGTAAGAACAACCCTTGTACCGTTGGATGTCACGATCTCATTTTCTTCCACTAGGCTACTTCCTGTAATATCTCCATCTGGATAGTGAACAGCCCATTCTTTATTTTCTGATTGAGCCATCACCGGCATTTCTAGTTGTGCACCTGTCATATTTTTCTTGACATCAAAAGATTCTTTATCAATTTTCGCGTCAAACTCCATCTTTGAAAACTCCACAACGACAAGTGGTTTGCGATCAGGATCCATAACTTTGACGGAGACAGGAGTTAAATCCTTCTTTTTAAACCGTATTTCTTGAGAAGGTAACATATGACTGTTTGGATACCTTGTTTTTGTTTCAAATACAAAATGCTGGTCTGTTTCTTTAAAGGTTGCCTCTTTATCTGCTAGAATATCTTTCACTAACGACTCGTACAAATAAGCTTGGCTGCTGTTTCGTGGCCAATCGCTTTGAAACTTGAAACTTTTATTCAATGCAGGAGTTAATACATAAACACCAGTCTCATTTTTTAAGATCATTTGGCTTTGATCCTTTTTATCAGTCGATAATGCTACTCGATAAAACTGGTGTTCCCGATTCCAAATATCCACATCGTATATTTGTTTTTCTTCCCCAGCTTGTAACGTCATTTTCGCTTTCGCTTTATAACCAACCACTTCTTCCGCTTTCTCGTTTAAATCCGCTATTACCTCCTCTTTTGATTTTGCCCCGCAGGCTGAAAGAATGACTAAAGTAAACAAACACATAAGCCACACTAGATTTCTATTCCTCATGATTTCACAACCCCTTTCGCACTAAAAATATATGAGACAACCATTCAGATTATGATTGTTGCGAAAGGAAGTAAAACATGTTCATTTTCAATAGACACTGTCAAAGCTTTTCAATAACTACTTGTGCCGCTGCAAACTCTTTACTATGCGTAATCGATAAATGAACACCTTCAGAAATCGGTGCCTTTATGTACGGCTTGCCTCGATCATCAACAGCTGTTTCAATACTTTGAAAGGACAGCTCTTTACCTATTCCTGTCCCATGCGCTTTAGCAAAAGCCTCTTTAGCCGCAAAGCGACCCGCTGCATATTCAAATTTACGTTGGCCGCTCCGACTGTGAAATACGTCTCGTTCAGCTACTGTTAATATTCGCTCAAGAAACTTCGGCTGCCTTTCTATAAGCTGTTGAATTCGCGATATTTCCACAATATCCATACCGATTCCTTGTATCATTTCTTCACCCACATTTATTTTTGTCGTCCCTTTTATACCATTGATATACACTATGTGCATCAGCTATGGACGCATCAATCATCTTCGCCTTTTTGCCTACTGCTCCACTTTTGATCACCGCAGAAAAAGAGGCTAACTCCTTCTTTTTTTGCCAAGGTGTTTGCGTGAGACTCATTGACTGGATGTACGCTTTCTTCATCATGACCGTACATCTGTTCAAACGTCGATACCGGATCGTTAACTGATCTTCCGTCAATAGCCATCCTGCCGCTCGATAACAACTCATCCCATAAACTACAGCAAACAACAATAGTGCACTAGACCATAAACCATTCGGCCAGAAATACCAGCTCACTCCTATAATCGGTAATATGACATAATAGCTTGTTCTTAAAACATACCTTCCTCTAGCTTTTTTCGGAGCCGGACAAAACTGATCATGGAAAGAATAGTTTGGAAAAATATCTTTCAATAAATAAATGGCGGACTCTTTTTTAATCATCGGAAGCAAAATGATGCTAGCACCTTCTTCAGCAGGAGCAGCTCCTCCAGCACTTTCAAGCTGAACGGAACAATATCCAGCAAGCTGACGAAGTGGGTTTTCCACAATTGTAATCCCTTGAATACGACTAAAAGGAATCGTGATTTGCCGTTTCTCAAGCAATCCCCTTTGAATGACGATATGTTCATCATTCATTTCTAACGTAAAATCTTGGTACTTCAATAAAGTTAAAATAACAGAAATGACCCAGGCAATAAACAAAATAACAAATACAACAATAGAAATGAAAAACACTCCATATTCAATAAAACGAGAAGCCTCTTCAAATACTTTTTCATAAGGAATCAGTTCATCAAACTGAGATAAAAAAGCAACAACAGCGGAAATAACAACCCCTACACCGCCTGAAGTAGCCGCTAACAATAATAGCTCTGATAACTTCGCTTTATATACCACTTTAGTTGTTTCTTGCACTTCTTCCGTTTCTTCCAGTTGTTCTATTTCAGCATTTGATCTATGTTTCTCACGGCTGATCATCTCTTTCAGGGCAGTGGCCTCTTCTTTCGTAATAGCTGTTAACTCTGCTTCCGACTTTGTCGGATCACTAGAGCCAGCTGTTTCGATCGTTAACTTCACTAGACCAAACATCTGCTGCAGAATCCCCTCTGAGATATCTAGACTTTGAATGCGCTCAATCGGTATGTAACGCTTCTTTTTGACGAAAAGACCGTATTCAATTCTTAATTCTCCTTCTTCTACCCAATAAGCAAAACGTAGCCATTTCACTACCCCGCTTACCAATAAAAATAAAATTAATACGCCCATCCCAATCATCGGGAGATAGTCCCAAAATTCAACTTTCGGTTTATTATTCACAAAAAAAACGAGAACAAGTGGCAAAATAAGATTTTTTAATTCCTTGAAAACATTCGACACTGCGGCAATCGGATGAAGTCGTTTCGGCTCAGACATCTTCTGTCGCCACCCTTGCTAAATTAGAAATCATCTTCCGCATCTCTTCTGCTTCCTCCATCTCAACAGCAGGGATTTCATGAACAGTTGCCGCTGTTGAAATTTTAATGCCTGCTAAGCCATATTTTCTTAAAACAGGCCCTTGTTCTGTATCAACGTGCTGCACACGAATCATCGGAATTAATGTTCGACGCGTGATGATCACTCCATGTTGCAATTCAATTTCTTGCTCCCTCACCTCATATCGCCAACGGTTCCAACGTAACTTCGGTAGGAGATAGACGAAAAGAAAGAGCATTAACACTCCCGCTAAAGCTAATACGCCGATCACCCACAGCGGCCTGTCGTTCATAAAAACAAACACGCCACCTCCAATCAACAACAACCAAACAATCAATGTACTGATCATCCCTGATATTCTCCATACTGTCAGAGCTTTTTTTGAAATTCTCTTTCTAGGCTCTACCATCTATCACTCACGACCTTTTTTATTTATCCCGCATGAACGGGTTGTAACGCCTCATTAATTGAAGCTTCACTTTCTATTCATTAACGTATGTATTCGAAAAAAGTTTCATTTATGGTAAAAAAGCACAGGAATATCCTGTGCTTTTTTATCAATTATTATTGAGAAGAAAATTTTCTTCTTGTATTTTTACGGTCTCTATTGTAAGAACGGTTGTTGCTAGATGAACGATTCCCTTGACGATTACCGCCAGATTTTCTGGAGTTCGAATTTTTCGAACGGAAGTTATCTCTTTTTTGAGGAAGAGATGCTTCACTTGTAATACGTACAGGTGTACGATCTGGCTCTTTCGTAATCAATTTAAGAGCCGCAGCTACTAATTGCTCCTCATCATATTGATCAAGAAGTTCTTTCGCAAATGATTTATATTGAGAAAGATCATTTTTAGCTACACTTTCTTCCAATTCAGTTACAGCAGCACGTTGTTGACCGATCATTGCGTCGTCCCAAGTAGGAGCCGTCATTGGTGTCATGCGCTTCTTCGTTGTTCTTTCTACTTCTTTCAAATAGCTCATTTCTCTCGGTTCAACGAAAGTAACAGCCATTCCTTCTTTTCCAGCGCGTCCTGTACGACCAATACGATGTACATAACTTTCTGGATCTTGAGGGATATCATAGTTGTATACATGCGTAACACCGGAAATATCTAAGCCACGAGCTGCTACATCTGTAGCTACAAGAACATCAATTTTTCCTTCTTTAAAACGTTTTAAAACAGTTAAACGCTTCGCTTGGCTTAAATCACCATGAATACCTTCTGCTTGGTAACCACGAAGACTTAAAGCATTCGCTAACTCATCTACACGACGTTTCGTTCTACCGAAAATGATCGCAAGCTCCGGAGAGTGAACATCGATCAGGCGAGATAGCACGTCGAATTTATCACGTTGATGTACTTTCACAAAGTATTGATCAATGTTTGAAACCGTCATTTCTTTCATTTTCACACGAATCGTTTCAGGCTCATTCATAAATCTTTCAGCTATCGCACGGATTTGCTTAGGCATTGTTGCCGAGAACAACAAGGTTTGACGTTCAGTCGGCACGTGAGAAAGAATAGCTTCAATATCCTGAATGAATCCCATGTTTAACATTTCATCTGCTTCATCTAATACAAGAGTTTGCAATTGATCTAACTTTAACGTCTTGCGGTTAATATGGTCTAAAATCCGTCCAGGTGTACCTACAATGATATGTGGACGTTTTTTCAACGCACGAATTTGACGTTGAATATCTTGCCCACCATATACAGCTAAAATACCTACGCGCTTACCTCCACCGATCTTATATAGCTCTTCAGAAACTTGAATCGCTAACTCTCGTGTAGGAGCAATAATTAACCCTTGAATCGAATGGTCATGCGTATCAATCTTTTCAATCATCGGAATACCAAAAGCTGTCGTTTTACCTGTACCTGTTTGGGCCTGACCGATAATATCTCTACCTTCAAGTCCGACTGGAATCGTCGCTGCTTGGATTGGTGTTGCTTCCTCAAATCCCATTTTATCAATAGCTTTTAAAGTGGCTTCACTTAAATTTAAATCTTTAAATTTCGTCAATAGTTTTCTTCTCCTTCTATTTCAGCTACCGTATCACACAAAAAATACTCTTCATGACATGAGAAGAGTAAAAGTTATTGTTATCATACCATCTGCATTAATCAATTTCAATGGATATTTAAATAACTTTACTACTTCTATTTAAAAAAGTAAAGATCTTATTAAATAATTCTTCCTTATCACCTGTATGACAAATATGGTGCTTAGCTGTTTTGGAGTAATAAACCTCTTTATCCTCGGAAGAAATCTTTCGATAAATGAAATCCGCACTTTTGGGAGGGACGATTCCATCTGCAAGACCTTGTGCAATAAAAGTAGGCACATTTATTTTTTCAATAAGTGGTGTAATTTGCTTTACCATTTTTCTAAACTGCCGCGTGGCTGACAACGGTGTAGACTGCAGCTTATGTTTATAGCGTGAAAAAAGCTCATTTTCAAACAACCGCCCATTTTTAGCATCCTTTAGCATTTCTCGTATGTCCATAAACAATTGGCCTGCATTAATATATTTAGCAGCTGCACTTAATAATATAAGTTTTGCTACCGGATATTTTTCTGCTAAGTATACTGAGATCAGTCCACCCATAGAAAAACCAACAACGTACACTTCTTCGCACTGTAATAAAAGCATTTGCAATTCTTTCTCTGCATACTCAAGCCATTGCCCATAAGTCACACCTTTTAAACTGAGCGTTTCTCCATGCCCTGGCAAAGTAGGTACAACTATTTTCCAATCGGTTTTCTCTTTTAAGTAATTAGCGAGTGGTTCTACTTCGTAAGGAGAACCTGTAAAGCCATGAATACATAAACAACCAATCATATTTTCACCTGTTTTTTAATTCATTCATCATCATTATTGTATTTAACTGACTCTCTCTTATTCATGTAATGATTCTCTGTTCGAATGAATGAAAAACATCGAGGGAATTTTCGCACCTCGATGTTTTTTTAGTTCACTCACTAGCTAAAGCGTGAACGACTCCCTCTAGCTTCATTCCTCTTGATGCCTTGACTGTAATTAACTCTCCACCTGTAACAGTCGATGATAATTTCTCAATTAACTCTTGTTTATCGGTAAAAGCGAAAATACGGTCTTCACCGAGCGAATTTTTCGCACCAGCAGCGATGAATTGACCTAATCGTCCAAACGTAAAGAGATAGTTAATATTTTCTCCATCAATCGTTTGACCCACTTGATAATGGAAAAGCTCTTCATCTAAACCAAGCTCTAACATATCACCGAGAACTAATATTTTCTTATCAAATCCTGGCATTTGTACGGTTAGTTCAATAGCAGCTTTCATAGAAGTCGGGCTGGCATTATACGTATCATTAATGAGTTTCACCCCGTGAACTCCCTCAACCCACTCCATCCGCATCTTTGTTAATTCTACAGACTGCAAGCCTGCTTTCATATCTTGATAATCGATTCCCATTTCGTGAGCAGCGAGCATCGCAGCCAGCGCATTGGATACATTATGACGACCAAGAACCGGCAAAACAAACTCAACTCCTGGAGATACATTGACTGTAAAGCGATTCCCTGTTTGTAACGCTTCGACTGTTAGTGGATATAAATCATTGCTTTCTTCAAATCCAAATGTTTTCGTCTGAAGAGTTTCCATATTCTCTATAGCGTCTTTTAGCAACGGCTCATCACCGTGGTAAATGAGACATCCCTTTTCCGATAAGCCGCTTACGATTTCCAACTTTGCCTCCGCAATGGCTTCTCTTGAACCAAGATCTTGTAAATGGGATTCACCGATATTTGTAATCACAGCGACATCTGGGGAAGCGATCTTTGTTAATAATTCAATTTCACCTTTACTGCTCATTCCCATCTCTAGCACAGCGACTTCGGTTTCGTGACTTAAAGATAAAATCGTTAAAGGAAGACCAATATGATTGTTGTAATTACCTTCTGTTTTTTGCACTTTATATTTTAATGATAAAAGGCTTGTGATCATATCCTTTGTTGTTGTTTTCCCGTTGCTTCCTGTAATGCCGACTACTTTAATTGAAAGTTCATTACGGTAAGCTTTCGCTAACTGCTGAAGTGCAGTTAGCGTATCCTCAACAATAAGAATGGGTAAATCCTCGGGTGGATTAGGCACATCCTTTTGCCACAAGGCTGCACCCGCTCCTTGTTCAATCGCTTGCCTAACGTATTTATGACCGTCTGTGTGCTCTCCCTTGAACGGTACAAATAATTGACCGTTGACTGCTTTTCGTGAGTCAATTGCCACCCCTTCAACTACCCGGTCTTTAAAAAGTTCCGGATCATTCTCCACCTTCATCATATTTAATAGTTGTTCTATGGTCTTTCGAATCATGAAATGAATATCCACCTTTAAAAAGTATATTTAATTTGTTGTTTCTCTGCATGGCGTTCCATAGCAAGTTCAATTAATTTCTCAATAAGCTCAGGGTATTCAACTCCTGTATGTTTCCACAGAAGTGGGAACATACTAAATGGAGTAAAGCCTGGCATAGTGTTCACCTCATTGATGAGTAGTTCCCCATTCTCCTTTAAGAAAAAGTCTGCCCTAACAAGGCCAGAACCATCCAAAGAACGGAAGGAAGTAATCGCCATCTCCTTCATTTGTTTTTGAATATCTTCTGGCATTTCAGCAGGAATGATTAAAGCAGTATTCCCATCTTCATATTTCGCCTTATAATCATAGAAATCTTTTTTCGGTAAAATCTCTCCAATGACTGAGCACTGAGGGTCATCATTGCCAAGTACGCCGACTTCTACTTCACGAGCAATGACACCTTCTTCGATAATAATTTTGCGGTCAAATTGAAACGCTTCTTCAAATGCTTGATCAAGTTCCTGACGATTCGTACATTTACTAATCCCGACACTTGATCCTAAATTAGCTGGCTTCACAAAACACGGATAACCAAGTTCCTGCTCTACTTGCTCATAAGCAGCTTCTTTATTTTCCTGCCACACTTTGCGAATAAACCATACATAATTAACTTGTGGGAGTCCCGCTTGTGCGAAGATATTTTTCATAATGACTTTATCCATTCCTGCCGAAGATGACAACACGCCATTTCCAACATAAGGAAGGTTCATCGTTTCTAACAAACCTTGGATCGTTCCATCTTCTCCATTTGGTCCGTGTAAAAGCGGGAAGATGACGTCATACTTTCCAGATGAAAGACTATCTAACACGACAGCAGATGTTTCCCCTTTAGAAAATTGCAAAGCAAAAATATCTTCAACTGGAGCTGTTAATTTTTCTCCTTCAACCCAAGTACCGTCAATCGTGATATATATTGGATAAATATCGAATTTATTTAAATCTAGGGCACCGATGACCGCCTTTGCCGTATGTAATGACACTTGATGTTCAGCGGATTTGCCACCATATAATAAACATAGTTTTGTTCTCATAATAACCTCCTGATCAATGTATAAAAGAACTTCCTTATTTTCTATTTTACCATGCTTTCATTAAAGAAAAACAATAATTCCCTACTACTACTCTATCTATAATTTTTCCATCACCCTTACGTTCATGTAAAAACCTCCAAATTCATAAGGGTGAGCGATATTTTTCTGAATTATCTTTTATATATTTCCCCTATTAACTTTTTTCACGAATACATGTATAATCCATTTATGAAAAACAAATGTATTCTTCGGGAGGACACAACATGAAACGCTTTGGTCTACTACCTCAAATTATTTTAGCAATTGCGGTAGGTATTATTACAGGCACCTTAGCTCCTGAGTGGTTAATAAGAGTGTTTGCTACATTTAATAGTTTATTTGGGAATTTCTTAGGGTTTGTCATTCCTCTAATTATTATTGGATTCATTGCACCAGGAATTAGTGCACTCGGTAAAGGGGCTGGAAAGTTATTAGGCATGACAACAGCAATTGCTTATCTTTCTGCTGTCGGTGCTGGATTACTCGCTTTTTTCACTGCTAAAACTATTTATCCAATTATTTTAGCTAATCAAGCTTCAGAGGCATTCGATGATCCTTCAAAAGCATTATTAGAAACTTACTTCATCGTAGAAATGCCACCGATCATGGACATTATGACTGCTCTTGTCCTTGCCTTTTTACTTGGAATTGGTATAGCTGCAGTAAAAGCTCAGACACTAGAAAATGCACTAAATGAATTTCGTTCTATTGTTGAATTAGTCATTGCAAAAGTCATTATCCCGCTATTGCCTATTCATATTTTTGGAATCTTTGCTAATATGGCTCAAGGCGGACAAGTAAGTGCAATTATGAGCGTCTTTGCAAAAGTATTTATGATGATCATTATTCTGCACATTATTTATTTATTCGTTCAATATTCGATCGCTGGTTCATTAAGAAAGCAAAATCCGTTTAAGATGGTTAAAACAATGTCACCTGCTTATTTTACAGCACTAGGAACGCAGTCTTCGGCAGCCTCTATCCCTGTCACACTTGAACGGTCTAAACAGTTGGGAGTCAAAGATCGGATAGCTGATTTTTCTGTTCCATTGTTAGCGACTATCCATTTATCTGGAAGTACTATTACGTTAGTGAGCTGTACAATGGCTGTTATGCTTATTCACGATCAAGTGTACACACTTGGAAATATGCTTCCTTATATTTTAATGCTTGGTATCGCAATGGTCGCTGCTCCTGGTGTTCCTGGTGGAGCTGTCATGGCGGCAACTGGATTAATGGGCACAATGCTCGGCTTTGATGCAACGATGATCTCTTTAATGATTGCTCTTTATCTTGCTCAAGATAGTTTCGGCACAGCTTGTAACGTCACTGGAGATGGTGCCATTGCCGCAATCGTTGACAAATTCAATAAAACTGAATAGCAACACAAAAAATCCCCGGATACTATTATTGATCTGGGGATTTCAATTTAGAAATACACACTCCACTCATGCGCCTTTTTATCAAATTCGAAATGACCATCCGGCTCGTTTTGAAAATTAACCTTATAATCCTCAAACATCTCATCCATATTAATGTAGTCTCCAACAACCCACACAGGAATATCTATTCTCGTCCGACTCTGAATCGTCTTTGCTAAAGAGATGATCATTCCTTCTTTCATTTTATCTCCAAAGGAAGCAATCATTTCTTTCGGAATGGGAGGAAACGGAGTACCTTTTCTTAATGTAAAGAAAGAGCGTTCACTTCTAAAATGACCTAACTTTAAAGAAATAGCTCGACCTAGCATGAAATAAAAATCAGACATATTGCGATAATATGTTTTATTAAACCACTCATCATCATGAGAAAGATACACATACCGATTGTCTAACTTACTGTAAAATGGAACTCGCAAATGATGTTTGCAATGACTTAAATAAAGCAATTCAGCAATTTCTTGACCCTCTAACGCATTCAATCCGTCCATCTCTTCAAAATCCATCCAGCAAAAATCACCATACTCCGCAATCGGTTCTTTTAACAGCTTGCTTACATTTTCCGCCTCTACAAACTCGAATCTCGAGTGCATATTAAAATCTGCTCCATCAAAGCGATGCTTCAATAAGAGAAGGTGATTTAGCTCTCTCGGAAGACTACGCGCAAACTCAATAAAATCAATCCCATAAGAAATTGTATACTGATGCGATGTATTTAAGTGAACATAAATCAATTCTTTCATATTCCCGTGGCTTTTCATATCTACCATTACCTCCACATCATCCCAAATTACATGACGTTCCTCGCATCATTTTGTTATACTACCTATTTTAGCAAATTAAATCAAAAACTCGTATCCAAAAATCAGATTATTTTCATATTATTTTTCACTTTTTTTACATTTTCGTTTTATAATAGATACGGATTTACCGTTCTCACCAAGGAGGGGATACATATGATACACAACTTAACTGAAGATCAAATGACTTTGCTGATCATCAAAGCCTTGAAAGATGGAAAGAAAATCGAGTTGCAAAAGTTATTAGATGAATTGCACCCGTATGACATGGCAACGATATATACAAATTTACCTGACAAACATCAAACTCGTTTCTTATTACAACTGAGCATACCAGTATTGACTGATATGATTCAGGAGTTAGACAACGATGATCAAATGACTGTATTAAAAAAAGTAGGGAAAGAGCGGTCTCGAAAAGTTTTAGATGACATGGACAATGATGACCTTGCTTCCTTACTAGATGATATGTCTCCAGAAAATATTAAAACATTTCTTGCAGGAATGAAAAAAGAAGAGTCCACGATCATTGAAAATATGATGACTTATCCACCTGAAACAGCTGGTCGATTAATGACGAACCGCTTTGTGTGGATTAAAGATTCTTTCACCGTTCGTGAAGCGGTGGACAAGCTAAAATCTTTTGCTGAATACGCTGAAACGATCAACTACCTATATGTAACTAATAATCAAAATAAACTGGTTGGCGTTGTCTCTTACCGTGACTTATTAATCGCAGATATTGATGAAAAAGTTCAAGACATTATGTATGCTCGTGTCATTTCTGTTTCCGTCTACACAGACCAAGAAGAAATTGCTCGACTGATTGAACGCTACGACTTTCTCGCCATTCCAGTCGTTGATGAAGAAGGTATCTTAGTCGGGATTGTGACATTCGATGATATTCTCGACGTAGTTATTCAAGAAGCGAATGAGGACATTGAAAAACTATCTGCCTCAGGTAAATCGATTGATTTCGATACAAAAGCCGGAGTAGCCGCTTTTCGTCGTCTTCCATGGCTAATCTTGCTCCTATTTATTGGTCTTGTATCAGGCAGTATCATTTCTGGATACGAAGAAACATTACAACAAGTCGTCGCCCTCACTTTTTTCATGCCGATGATTGCCGGAATGACAGGAAATACGGGAACCCAATCACTTGCGGTTGTCGTGCGCGGACTCGCTTCACGTGACATTGATATGAAAACAGTATTAAGTCTTGTTGCTAGGGAATTTGGTGTTGGTTTAATTATCGGAACGATTTGTAGTGTACTTATCTTCTTTATTGCTCTTCTTTGGCAAGGTAGTGCCGTTTTAGGAATCGTCGTCGGTTCTTCTTTACTACTTACGTTAATTATCGGAACACTTGCAGGGACAGTGATCCCTTTGATCCTATACAAATTAAATATCGACCCTGCAGTAGCATCGGGTCCACTGATCACAACGATTAATGATATTTTATCGTTAATTATTTATTTCACGATCGCTTCATGGTTTTTGCAACAGTTAATGTGACAAGCTTTCTCGTAACATACCAACATAAAAGCGGTCATATAATGTAGCATCATCTATTTGACTGAATAATCTGTCTTTAATATAATGAAGAAAATCAAACTGATGAGTGATAAGGGGTGATTCGATGGGACAGTGATCGTTCAACATAACTTCTCCCATAATCCTTCTCTTTTTAACCAAAAACAGAGGGAACGTAAATGAAGATTGATTTCGTAATCAGGTAACTTTATTTCACAGGAGGTGACTCCTTTCCCATTATTTAATGGGATGAGGAATTTATTTGGACATATTTAACCTGGTGCTCGTCGTCATCCTTATTGCTTTAACTGCGTTTTTTGTTGTTTCCGAGTTCGCTATTGTCAAAGTTCGCAGCTCTCGCATTAACCAGCTGATCGAAGAAGGACACCCTCGAGCCATGACCGTTAAAAAAGTGATCATGGGGCTTGATGAATATTTATCTGCTTGTCAGCTCGGTATTACAATCACCGCTTTAGCCCTTGGTTGGATTGGAGAGCCTGCTATTGCTGATCTCCTATATCCACTTATGGAACTGCTAAATATCCCAACTTCACTCTCTCATGTGATTGCTGTTGGAGCCGCCTTTACGATCATTACTTTTCTGCATGTCGTCGTTGGCGAGCTCGCTCCGAAAACGTTAGCGATCCAAAAAGCAGAAGCCATGACATTAATTGTGGCACAGCCATTAATCTTTTTTTATAAAGCAATGTATCCTTTTATTTGGATCCTTAACAGTTCCGCCCGTGTTATCACTAGCCTATTTGGCTTAAAACCTGTTTCAGAAAACGACATGGCTCACTCTGAAGAGGAATTGCGCATCATTTTATCAGAAAGCTTAAAAAGTGGAGAAATTAATCCCTCTGAATTTAAATACGTCAATAAAATTTTTGAATTCGACGATCGAATCGCAAAGGAAATTATGGTTCCACGCACAGAAATGGTCACTCTTTCAAAGAATGAAACGATCGATTCTTTAATCGATGTCGTTTGTGAAGAGCGGTTTACTCGCTATCCAATCATAGACGGAGATAAAGATCATATTATTGGTCTAATCAATTTTAAAGAAGTGCTGACTGATTATGTGAAAAACAAAGAGACGGGACAGCTTCAACTAGAACAATATGTACGTCCGACCATTCGAGTGATTGATTCTATCCCTATTCACGAACTACTCGTTAAACTACAAAAAGAAAGAATCCATATGGCCATCTTAATGGATGAATATGGAGGAACATCTGGTTTAGTGACGATCGAAGACATTCTTGAAGAAATTGTTGGAGAAATTCAAGATGAATTCGATCTCGATGAAATTCCTCTCATCCAAAAACTCACTGATTCTCACTTTATCATGGATGGAAAAGTACTCATTTCTGAAATAAATAATCTTCTCAACCTGGATATGAAAGATGAAGATATCGATACGATTGGTGGGTGGATTCTAACTAAAAATTACGAGGCTACTCAAGGTGATACCATTGAATACAACGGTTATTTATTCCTTATTAGAGAAATGGAAGACCGTCAAATTAAATACGTGGAAGTTCGAAAAAAGCCACAAGTGAATCAAGATTCGCTTACGAAACAACCTTCCCTTCCATTAGCGGAACCAAAAGCATTATCTTAGACAATAAACAAAAGAAAGCATGTGACACTTTGATCACATGCTTTCTTTTGTTTGATCCTCTCAAGAAACTAGACGACCTGCCCCCTTAAACTTTTTCCAAAAATCACCTCTTTTTTCTTGTGATTCTTTTTTCTCTATGATTTAATAAGCAGGAAATAAAAATTTTCTTTGATTTTCATCATGAAAGAAATGGAGTAATCAAATGATTGTAGTAGCTTATCTGATTGTCCTTCTATTCATCTATGCAGTTGGACCGACTTTATTTATTCGTCTAACAGGTACAGGCATTCACCAACGTGGCAAAGGACATAAGATGATTGCCTTAACCTTTGATGACGGGCCAGACCCTATATATACACCCATGCTTTTAGATCTACTAGATCAGTATGAAGTGAAGGCTACCTTCTTCGTAGTCGGAGCCAAAGCTCGTGCTTATCCAGACATCATTCAAAACATACATCAACGTGGGCATACTGTTGGTATACATAATGATATACACCTTTCCAATTGGCTACTTCCTCCCTTCTTATTTCACAAGCAGTTAAGGAAAGCAACAAAGACGATCGAAGCGATGACAGGAGAAACGCCTCGCTATTACCGTCCACCTTGGGGACACTTTAATTTATTGTCTCTACCTGCTTCAAAGCCATTACAAACGATTATGTGGACGTCGATCCCTGGAGATTGGAAGGAAAAGATATCACCACAAACACTGGCTAAACGTATTCAGTCAGCTTGTTCAAGTGGAGCAATTATTACTCTCCATGACAGCGGTACGACATTAGGTGCCGATTTACATGCCCCAGCAAATACGATCGAAGCACTAAAGCTTTTTCTGTCAGATCCGGCATCTAAAGACTATCAATTTGTGACTATTCCTGTCATTCTTCAAACAACAGCTAAAAGCGAGGGGTAAAATGGAAACACAAATACTCGATTATTTATCTCAGTATGGCTATATCTTGCTATTTATTATCGGTTTTTTCGGAATTGTTGGAATACCCGTACCAGAAGAGAGCTTATTTGTTTATATCGGTCTATTAGCTAAACATGGCGGAATTGCCTTTATCCCTGCTTGGCTATCTATTTCGTTTGGAGCATTCGTTGGCATGGCCACAAGCTATTTTCTTGGACGAAAAATCGGCAAACCTCTCCTTGATCGATATGGAAAGTATTTAGGAATGAGCAATGGGAAAGTGAAAAAATTCGTCCTTCATTGGGACTTGAAAAATTCACTTGCCGTTGGATTCTTTATCCCTGGCATTCGACAGTTCAATCCATATTTTGCAGGAATCTCGAAATTCCCATTTTTATTTTTTACCATCATTTCTGTTTTCGGCTCGTTGATTTGGGTATTGATTTATATGCTCATCGGTTTTGTTATCAGCTCTTATATCGATATTCACCCTGTATATTTAACAATGGCAGGAGCTGTTTTCTTCATCGGATTTATGATTCAACTCACGATCAAATCGGTCAAATCGAAAAGAAATTCGAATTATACTCAGCGCTAAAGGAGTTCTACTTTATGAAGATTTTATTGTTTCCCTTATTTCGAATGCCTTCCGGGCACCATAAAGCGGCTGAAGCCATTATTGATCACTCTAAAGCGATTACAAGAAAGGTAGACGTACAAACTGTCGATCTGTTAAGTCACTTTCATAGTGGACTTGAATTCATCATTTCAAATTTCTACTTAAAATGGATTAGCAAGCAACCAACCTCCTACAGTCGGTTTTATCACTCGTTTATGTATAGTAATAAGGTAAAGCCATCGTATAGCTCTCCTATTGTCTTATGGAATAAATATTTTGAATGGAGACTAGAGAATTTTATTAAAGAAGAGAACCCTGATTTGATTATTTGTACACATTGCTATCCTTCTAAGCTATTCAATGATTTGAAGCAACAAGGAAAAGTCAACACTCCTGTTGTCAATGTATACACTGATTTTTTCATCAATGATGTGTGGGGAAAAACATATATTGACTATCATTTTGTTCCTCATCAAGAAGCAAAAAAACAGCTTGTTGAACAATATCGCTTGAAAGCAGAGCAAGTATTCGTCACCGGTATTCCTGTACATCCCTCTTTTTATCAACATAAGGAACAACACGTAAAGCAATACATCCTCATTGCTGGCGGAAACAGTGGTCTCGGGAATTTGAAAACATTATTGAATCAACTCGTCAAAGAGCACAATCAATATCATTATAAAGTTTTATGCGGGAATAATAATAAGCTATATGATTGGATCTTATCATTAGATCATGATCAAATTGAACCTATTGCCTATACGAGCTGTCGTCAACAAATGAATCATTATTATGATGAAGCTGCGGCGATTATTACAAAGCCCGGAGGCATCACCATCACAGAAGTACTCGAAAAGGCATTACCAGTATTTATTTTAAGTGCCTTACCTGGGCAAGAGGAAATCAATATTCAATATTTAAAGAGCAAACATTTGATTTATGAACTAGACGTACATCAAGCGATTGAGCAGCAATTGAGTCAGGTGCTTAATAATAAAGTAGAACAAAGCAAATGGATGAAACGCTTGCTTCAATATCACCAAGAGAAAGAAGATAGCATTAGTAACTGCCTCATAAATATCATAGAGAAGCAAAATCAGCCATTTGCTCACCCCTATAAAAAATCAGCCCCAATGTAGGGCTGATTCTCTATTTCAATGCTCCTCGCTAGTTTGCTTATGCAAATAATGCTATAATTTCACTTATGAATTTTAAAATTTAAAGGAGATTTCTCTCAATATGTCTGATTTGATTCATCAGTTTGAAATGTGGCTATTAGAATATGGTGTCTGGGGATTAATTGTTGTGGCCTTTACAGAATCATCCTTCTTTCCAATCCCACCAGATGTGTTATTGCTACCATTAGCTATGGCTGATCCCGACCGAGCTCTATTATTCGCTTTATACACTACTATTGCTTCCGTTCTTGGAGCGATCCTTGGATGGGTCATCGGTCGCAAGCTCGGCCGCCCTATTTTGAAAGCATTTATTTCTGAGGAAACGATCGTTAAAGTCGAAAACTACTTCGAAAAATATGGAGCACTTGCTATTTTAATTGCGGGCTTTACTCCTATTCCATTTAAAGTATTTACGATCTTTTCAGGCGCTGCTAGAATTCCACTAAATGTGCTCATCATCTGGTCGTTTGTAGGTCGTGGGCTCCGCTTCTTCCTTGAAGGGATGATTATTTTTTGGCTTGGAGATCAAGCAAAGCCATTTATTGAAGAAAACTTTGCCATCTTAACAGGTGCAGGAGGTCTTCTCATTATAACTGGCTATTTTATTTACCGATTGATTCGAAAAAAGAAACAGTAAGTGATCACCTCATCCTTGTCTTCAAGGGTGAGTTTTTTTTGTTTTAGGTAGCTCACATGTCAGCATTTATGGCTTTACACAAATGGCTTCTTTTAAAGAATTATATACTTCAATACGAGATTTCGTTTTAGATACTTTCACTCCTAATAAAGATAGGCGCTCAATTATTTTTAACATTCGTTGATTATTCTTCATTTTTTCACACTCCTTCAAACTTATCATTCCCTTTTTTACGTTTTATATAAAAAATAGTTTCAATTTTTTATATAAAAAAAAAGCCGACGAACCGGCTTTTTTGTTAATTATAAATAGCTTCATTTTGTTGTTTATTATATATATCGGTATCTAACTCTTTCGTTACACGGCTCGTCACGACACCCGCTGTCATACTTCCGCTAACATTGACAGCTGTACGTGCCATGTCAATAAGTGGCTCTACAGAAATCAATAGCCCAGCTAAAGCAACAGGAAGGTTCATCGTCGATAGAACAAGAATAGCGGCAAATGTCGCTCCCCCACCTACACCAGCTACGCCAAATGAGCTAATCGCCACAACAACAATCAACGTTGCGATAAAGGATGGTGAAAGTGGATCAATACCCACAGTTGGCGCAATCATCACCGCGAGCATCGCCGGATACACACCGGCACAGCCATTTTGACCAATCGATAATCCAAATGATCCGGCAAAATTAGCAATCCCTTCAGGCACACCTAACGCTTTTTTCTGCGCTTGAATATTTAAAGGCAACGTTCCTGCACTCGAGCGCGAAGTAAAAGCAAATGTCAACACAGGGAATACCTTTCTTACATAAGTAATAGGATTTAATCCGACAAAAGCTAAAATCATTAAATGAATCAAAAAGACGATAGCTAACGCAACATATGAAGCAAGCACAAATTCCCCGAGCTTAGCAATTTCCGAGAAATTACTCGTCGCAACCGTTTTAGCCATAATCGCCAAAATTCCATAAGGTGTTAATCGAAGAACAATCGTCACAATTCGCATGACGATGCTATACAGAGCATCGATGATTTTCTTAAAGAAATCGGCTTGCTCTGGCTCTTTTCTCTTTACTCCTAAGTAAGCCATACCAACAAAAGCGGCAAAAATTACTACAGCGATCGTCGATGTCCCTCGTTGACCTGTGAAATCAAGGAATGGATTGGCAGGGATTAATTCCACAATCTTTTGCGGGAATGTCTGCCCTTCAATCTCTGTATATTTCTGTTCAATTTCTTGGCCGCGAGCTTGTTCCGCCTCGCCACCTTCAATTTGCACAGCTTCTAAGCCAAAACCTAAAGAAGTCGCAATTCCAACCGCAGCCGACACAGCTGTTGTTCCAATTAAAAGTCCAATGATAAGTGTGGCAATTTTGCCTAGATTCTTCGTAATCGTCAGCTTTGTAAAAGCAGAAACAATGGAAATAAACACAAGCGGCATTACGACCATTTGAAGTAGCTTCACATAGCCAGTTCCAATAATGCTAAACCACTCCGTCGATTGAAGTAGCACCTTCGATTCTAAGCCATATAAAAGCTGTAAGATGAAACCAAGGGCAATTCCAAGCCCTAACGCAGTGAACACTCGTTTAGAAAATGATATATGCTTTTTTTGCATGACATATAAAACGCCTACTAGCACAAGTAGAGCGACTACATTTAAAATAATCAAGGTTGAATTCATTATCCTCATCCTCCTTTTGTCTATCGAAAAGATTATACCACTAATCCCTATAAGTCAAGTAGGTTTTGTTCAAAAAAACATTTCAACCTAATCTTATTTTTTAGCAGATAGTAAAATTGTTTACGAATTGGTAAAATAATATGTGTTATTATGGGCAAAGTCCCACAGTAAAAATTTACTATAAAAAGGTGGATACAATTTATGGACATGGATGTATGGGGTTGGCTCGCGACTGCTCTGTTGTTGTTAAATATCGCCTTGTCTTCTGTCGTTATTTTTTTAGAAAGAAAAGACGCATCTGCTACATGGGCATGGCTAATGGTATTATTTTTTATACCTATACTCGGATTTATTCTGTATTTAATTTTCGGACAGAATTTAAGCAGACAGCGACTGTTTGATTGGGATGATAAAAAGAAAATCGGTATTGATGCAACGATCAAGAAACAGATGGAAGATATTCATCTCGGACAATTCGATTTTCGGAATCCGCACACCGCAGAAAACGAAGATTTAGTATCAATGTTTTTACGAAATAACGATGCGATTTTAACAGAAGATAATGACTTAACTATCTATACAGATGGCAGAGAAAAATTTAATGCTCTATTAAATGATATGCGGCAAGCAACCGATCATATTCATTTGCAATATTATATTTTGCGACTAGACAATCTCGGTTCTGAAATTATTAAGTTATTAACAGAAAAAGCGAAACAAGGAGTCGAAGTGAGAATCCTCTATGATGAAATGGGCTCACGCGGCGTCCGCAAAAAACATTTCAAAGAGTTAATGGAAGCTGGTGGGTTAGTTGAGGTCTTCTTCCCTTCTCGCCTTCCGTTAATTAATTTACGCCTAAATTATCGAAATCACCGAAAACTCGTCATTATTGACGGAAAGTTTGGCTATGTAGGCGGCTTTAACGTCGGTGATGAATATTTGGGATTAGACCCTAAATTCGGCTATTGGCGCGACACCCATTTGCGAATCGAAGGAACAGCTGTGCATTCCATTCAAACACGTTTTATTTTAGATTGGAATCAAGCGTCTATCGATCACCGCATTGACTACTCTGAACATTTCTTCCCGCATAAACCTAGCCATAAAGATATCTCTATGCAAATTGTTACGAGCGGGCCTGATTCTGAGTGGGAACAAATTAAAAGCGGCTATATTAAAATGATTTCTTCAGCTAAAAAATCGATTTATATTCAATCACCTTATTTTATTCCGGATGCAAGTTTGCTTGATGCCTTAAGAATTGCTGCTCTTTGCGGAGTCGACGTTCGAATTATGATCCCAAACAAACCTGATCATATGTTCGTTTATTGGGCAACCTATTCCAACGTAGGTGAACTCATTAAAGCGGGAGCCAAAATTTACATTTATGATAATGGCTTTATTCACGCAAAAACGATTGTCGTTGACGAAAAGCTAAGTTCTGTTGGCACAGCTAATATTGACGTCCGTAGCTTCAAACTTAATTTTGAAGTCAATGCATTCATTTATAATTATGAAACCGGTAAAAAATTAGCTCAAATTTTTGAAGACGACATGAAACTATCTTTTGAATTAACTGAGGAAAAATATCAGAATCGCTCAACTGTCATTAAATTCAAAGAATCAGTTTCTAGATTGCTTTCGCCGATATTGTAAAAAGAAGGTGTCCATTAAGGATGCCTTCTTTTTATATCTCGCAAACCCTTGCACATGGGCAACTGATTTCACCCTTTTTCTAGTTGATCTATGTAACAGTCAAAAAAACGTGACAATCTGTTAAAAATATTTTGAATTTTCTGTGACAATGCTATATAATAAGTTTACAACTTACTAATGAGGTGATGGTTATGGATCGCGTACTAATGAAAAAACTAACTAAACAAGGAGTAATCTTCGCCGCTATTCACACTATTTTCTTTTTAAACTTAGCCTTTGAATTTATTCAATTTTATTAAACATAAAAAAGGATCAACTGATGAGACAGTTGATCCTTTTTATATTTATCTCTTTAATTTCTCCATACTTACCTGTAATGTTTCCTCTACTTCTTTTTCTATTGACCTTATTAACTCCCCTGCTGTCTGGCGTTTACTTAAACGAGGACTTTGTCCCGACCACAGTGACAAATAATCCACTTTATTGAGCTTCGCTGCTTGTTTTCGGATTCCGGCGGTAAGAGCATTTTGCAGTGGATAAGGAGGTAATTCCGCTTCATACTCTTGCATCTCGTTCAAAAAGCGATTAGCGATTCCTCTTGCCGATTTTCCAGAAAAGGATTTTGTTAGTACAGCATCTTTTTCATTGGCTGTCACAATCGCTTCTTTATGAAGTGAGTGTGCGCCACTCTCTTCTGTTACTAAAAAAGCAGTCCCCATTTGTACAGCTGAGGCACCGAGACAAAGAGCAGCTGCTACTCCTTGACCGTTCATAATTCCACCTGCTGCAATCACTGGAATTCGCACCTCCTGAACAACTTGAGGCAACAGTGACATCAAACCGATTAAACGTTCCGGTTGCTGAAAGCTCCCCCGATGTCCGCCCGCTTCACTTCCTTGAACAACGACTACATCCATCCCTGCTTGCTCTACAGCAATTGCTTCATCTACTGTAGTCGCCGTTCCGATAACAATCGTTCCGTTTGCCTTCA
Organism: Bacillaceae bacterium SAS-127; assembly: GCA_002261155.1. Lineage (GTDB taxonomy): Bacteria > Bacillota > Bacilli > Bacillales > Domibacillaceae > Bacillus_CE. The sequence continues at coordinate 21,770 of NKXN01000090.1, forward strand.
ATTGATGAATGATCTCTTCTTCCGGCAAACCAAAGGTAAAAGAACAAATCGGTACTTTTTCTTTTAATACCACTTCAAGCTGTTCTAAATACGCCGCTTGGACCGCAACCGTTTCTCGTATATCCGGCTCCATCCCTAGTTCTTGTCGATACGGTGCAAGCACATTTTGAGCATATGTTACTTTTTCAGAAGCATTCCCTACTGCTTCCGGCACGAAAAGATTGATACCAAAAGGGGCATCTGTTAGCTTTTTCACTTGCTGAATAAATTGCTCTGTCTGTTCCCCTGACAAATAGCCAGCCCCGATATTTCCGAGACCACCTGCATTTGAAACAGTTGCCACTAGTTCAGCGGTCGTGACACCTGCCATCGGCGCTTGCCATACGAATCGATCATTAGTTAAACCAAACATTTAAAAACCTCCTTATCTGATATACTAAAATATAAAAAAACATAAAAGGAGCAAAAATCATGACTAAATCAGAACTTGAGTACAAAATTGCTGAATTAAAAATGGATTACATCCGAGTCCAAGGTGATATTGAAAAATTGGAGTCAACCGGACAAGGAATTTCTAAAGCCGAAGAACAACTCGTCCACATGGAACAACAATTAAAAGAACTAAATGACAAGCTGTCCAAATTAGCTTAATCCTTTCTAATAGCTTAAAACAATTTTGATTTTTTGAAATATATAAGGGTAAATTATCCAATATTCATAGAATCCAAGAAAAAAGTTGTATACAATATTCTGTAGATAGAAACAGAAAGGAATTGTGGAATTTTCATGGATATTTATGAAGAGCTATTAGATCAATTTGGTAAAGAAAAGGTTTCAATCAATGAAACGATTTTAGAACACCATAGTAAGGATGAATCTTATTTTAATCCTGTTCTTCCCGATATTGTCTTTTTCCCGACCTCAAAGGAAGATGTACAAAGTTTACTTATTTATGCTAATGAAAAGAAAATACCAGTCGTTCCGTTTGGTGTTGGATCAAGTCTTGAGGGACACGCCATTCCGATTCACAAAGGAATTTCCGTCGACTTCTCTCAAATGAATCGTATCATCGAGCTACGAGCAGAAGATTTAATTGTGAAAGTGCAACCCGGCATTACCCGATTGCAATTAAATCAAGAATTAAAGAAGCACGGGCTATTTTTCCCGGTTGACCCTGGGGCTGATGCTACAATTGGTGGGATGACAGCGACGAATGCGAGTGGAACGCAAGCTGTCCGCTACGGGGTTATGAAAGATCAAATTTTGGACTTAGAAGTCATTCTAGCGGATGGGCGTATTTTACATACAGGCAGTCTCGCAAAAAAATCATCTTCCGGCTACCATTTAAATAGTTTATTTGCCGGTTCAGAGGGCACACTTGGGCTTTTCACTGAAGTCACATTAAAATTACACGGGATTCCAGAGTCCATTATGGCAGCTCGTGCTTGCTTTTCTTCCGTAAAACAATGTGTAGAAGCGGCTGTATCTGTTTTAAGAGCAGGGATTCCAATTGCTCGTATGGAACTCATTGACGCTCGTTCTATCGCTCAAGTGAACCATTATAGTGACACTAATTTTAGAGAAACACCTTCCTTATTTCTTGAATTTCACGGCAATGAAGCCGGAAATCACGCAGATGCTGAATTTGTGCAAGCGCTATGCGAGGAGCAAGATTGCGAGGAATTTATTTTTGAAAAAGATAGTTTAAAAAGAGCACAGCTGTGGAAAGCACGACATGATCTTTCTTATGCATTCCGACATAGTGACCCGAAAATGAAAACAATCGGAACAGATGTATGCGTACCAATTTCTAAACTGCCGGAAATGGTGGAATACGCTCGAACTCGCATTAACGATCACGGATTGGATGGAGCGGTCCTTGGGCATATCGGCGATGGCAATTTCCATACGCTTACGTTATTCAACCCAGAAATAGAGGAACAGGTCACGAAAACTCATTTGTTAAATGAAGAAATTGTTGAATTCGCCCTTTCTCTTGGTGGAAGTTGCACGGGTGAGCATGGTGTTGGCATCGGAAAAATGAAGTACCAGCAGCAAGAACATGGTGAAGCCTTATCGATTATGGGTGACATCAAAAATATGCTCGACCCGAACCATATCTTAAATCCAGGAAAACTACTTCCTATGGAAACAAACCATTAATGTGAAAGAGGCTGGGACATAACTAGCTTCTCACTATTTGAAGCTAGTTATGTCCCAGCCTCTCATCATTCATCACTCTTTCTTATCTCTCAGCCTAAGCTGCAAGAATTAGCACCGTGCCTAGCATATAGCTAAGTC
>NKXN01000091.1 GCA_002261155.1 Bacillaceae bacterium SAS-127
TTTTTTACCGCCAACACGAACGAGCAGTCTCTACGAATCTATTATTATGTCAATTCAAACAAAAAAGCGATCGAAATGAATCGATCGCTTTTTTGTTTTATATTAATTCTTTTTGACTCGAACACGCATCAAATTCATTAACGGCTTATAATTAGAACCAACGAGTCCCACACTTTCAACGAACAACTCAATCGCTACGACTAGAACGGCGATAAGAATGATCGCTCCCCAGATCGTTGCCATCGTAAAAATCACTGCAGCTAACCCAAACATTGAAGCGATTGCATAGATAATGACAACTGTCTGCTTATGCGTATAACCCATGCGCAACAAGCAATGATGCAAATGCGATTTATCTGGAGCGGAGAGCGGTTGTTTATTCATCTTCCGTCTGATGATCGCAAAAAATGTATCTGTGATCGGAACACCGAGAATAATGATCGGAATAATTAGCGAGACGACCGTTACATTTTTGAATCCGAGCAAAGCGAGCACGGAAATAATATAACCTAAAAATAACGCGCCTGTATCTCCCATAAAGATCTTTGCTGGATGGAAGTTGTAATGTAAAAACCCAAGCGTGCTTCCTAACACAAGCAAAGCGACACTCATTACATATAAATCACCTTTCATGTACGCCATTAAACTAATTGTAAACAAGGCGATCGATGACACACCAGCGGCTAGTCCATCTAGTCCATCAATTAAATTAATCGCATTCGTAATGCCGACAATCCAAAGAATCGTCAGCGGAATGCTCAAGTAGCCAAATTCCATTTGACCACCGAACGGAAGGTTAATATCTTCCATTTGCACACCACCATACACAACGACCACAAGTGCGGCAAGTAACTGTCCAGCAAGCTTGACTTTAGCAGATAATTCAAAGCGGTCATCAAGCACTCCTGTAATGATAATGATCACACCACCAAGAATAATCGCTAAATTGAAATCCGCTTGCGGTTGTAGCACGAACATCCCAATCATGAAGCTAATAAAAATCGCTAATCCTCCCATTCGGGGCATAATTCTCTGGTGTACTTTACGATAATTCGGTTTGTCCACTGCACCAACAGCAATCGCCAATTTTTTGACAAGTGGCGTGATCGCTAACGATGCGATTAAACAAATCACAAAGGCAAGGGCAACCATGTAGTACCTCCTTAAATAATGAACAAATGGATATATTTTATCTTAAAATCATTGAAGTCAACATCATTATTTTTTACAACATAAAATGATTTTACAGCAACTCATCTTACATTTTCTCATAAACTGTTTTTTTTTCAACAATTTAATTGTAAATTTTTCAGTTACAAACATTTTACAATTACAGCTCCCTTTTTCAAATCGGTGATACTATACTACTTTCATCAAAATAAACAGCTTAAAATGTAATTTTCAAAATCGGCACGTGAATCCCGTTATGATAGTCAATCCTTTCGTATTTTGGTAAGATTAAATAATGATTTGAATTGATTTTCTAGTGAATTACTCTAAGGGAGCGTAAAAATACATGATTTCGTTTTTAAAATAACTAAGCGATTCAAATGATCAACGCTTAAAAAAATATTATAAACTCGTCGAGCAAATAAATGCATTAGAAACCACTTTCGAAGGACTTACAGATGATGAATTAACTCAAAAAACGGTGGATTTTAAAGAAAGGTTGGCTGATGGGGAAACGATTGATGACATTAAAGTCGAAGCATTCGCCACAGTTCGTGAAGCATCTAAACGCGTACTAGGAATGAGACATTATGATGTACAGTTGATTGGTGGTCTTGTGCTAACCGCTGCCAACATCGCTGAGATGCCTACAGGTGAAGGAAAAACACTCGTTGCTTCGCTTCCGAGTTATTTGCGTGCCCTTGAAGGAAAAGGAGTTCACGTCATTACCGTCAACGAATATTTAGCAGAGCGTGACCGCCAAACCATTGGACCGCTTCATGAGTTTCTTGGCTTAACCGTCGGATTAAACCTCCCTCTCATGGACCCTGATCAAAAACAAATGGCTTACCGAGCCGACATTACATACGGAGTTGGAACTGAATTTGGCTTTGACTATTTACGAGATAATATGGTGTGGCACCCGACTCAACGCGTGCAACGCCCGTACCATTTCGCCATCATTGATGAAGTCGATAGCGTATTAATTGATGAAGCAAAAACGCCGCTCATCATTGCTGGAAAAATGCCAGGAAGTTCGGAGCTCCATTATATTGGCGCACGTGTAGCGAAACGATTTAAACGAGATGAAGATTATAACTTAGATGACGAAACAAAAGCCGTTAGCCTTACCGATCAAGGCATTGAAAAAGTGGAAAAAGCTTTTGGTGTAGATAATTTATATGAACTTGAACATCAAACACTGTATCACTACATGATTCAAGCTGTACGCGCTCATGTGATGTTCACACGAGATGTAGACTACATCATTAAGGATGGAAAGATTCTACTTGTAGACATGTTCACTGGTCGGACGATGGAAGGTCGTTCATTAAGTGATGGACTCCATCAAGCTCTTGAAGCAAAAGAAGGTCTTGAAATCACCGATGAGAATAAAACACAAGCATCAATTACGATCCAGAATTACTTCCGCATGTACCCTCACCTTTCTGGAATGACAGGGACAGCAAAAACAGAAGAAAAGGAATTTGAGCAAGTATACAATATGATGGTTATTCAAATTCCAACGAATCGACCGAAACAACGGGTAGATATGACAGACCACATTTTTTCGACATCCGATCAAAAATACCAATCGGTCACAGAAGAAGTAATAAAAAGACACGAAACGGGACAACCAGTGCTTGTAGGAACGACGTCAATCCTACAATCCGAAAAGGTGGCCGAGTACTTTACAGAAGCCGGACTAACCTTTGAGTTATTAAATGCGAAAAGTGTCGAGCAAGAGGTTGAATTGATCTCAAAAGCAGGACAAAAAGGGCAAATCACGATCGCCACGAATATGGCTGGTCGAGGAACAGATATCCTGTTAGGAGAAGGGGTTGCTGAGCTTGGGGGACTACATGTGATCGGCACAGAACGTCATGAAAGTCGCCGCGTCGATAATCAATTAAAAGGACGCTCTGGACGCCAAGGAGACCCAGGCTCAAGCCAATTCTTTATTTCCTTAGCAGATGATATGTTCAGACGATTCGCTAAAGAAGAATTAGAGAAGATGGAAAAGAAGCTAGACACCGATGAAAACGGCCTAGTGCTAAACAAAAAAATTCACGAGTTTATTGATCGCACTCAACGCATCGTAGAAGGTGCTAACTTCTCGATGCGAGAATATAACCTGAAGCTAGATGATGTCATTAATGAACAGCGTAATATTATTTATGGTCTAAGAAACAAGATGGTTAACGAAGAAGAAATATTTGACCATTTCCTTAACACAGTCAAGCAAGCAAGTCATGATGAGGTCGAACACATTTGTCATGAAGATTTAGAAGTAGCTGAATGGAATCTGAAACAGCTCAAAGCCAATATAGAATCCATTCTTGGAGGACGCTCTATTTCTTTGCCTGAAGACATCACAAACAGAGAAGAAATTCAACAAATCGTCAAGCAAGTAACTACCAGCTATTGTGAAGAGCTACAAACGCTAGTTGAGCCTTCGTGGGATGACTATATTAAACAAATCACCCTATCGAATATCGATCAACTATGGGTAAGCCACATCGAGAATATGACAAGGCTAAAAGAAGGAATCGGCCTTCGTCATTACCAACAGGAAGACCCTATGCGAATTTACGCGCGTGAAGGGCTTGAAATCTTCACAACAATGCATCATCAGCTACAAAAAAATATCGCCATTCAATTCGGTTCATTTGTGAACGAACTAACTAAAAAGGAGTAGTCATCTTATGTTATCTTTTTTCAAAAAGAAAAGTACTGATAAAAGCAAATTAAAAAACGACGGCCTCGAAAGCACGGTACCATCAAGCGAATTAACAAATAATGACGCTCAAGAATCAACAGAAGAAGTCGAAACACTACTTTCAATTCATCCAGCGGCGACGATTTCGAATGAACAAATGTATGTGTTGCGCTTTTTAAACAATGAGTTGCCATTACTAAAAGCAAATCAGCTATCTTTATCAGGAATCGAATGGGCAGAGCAACCAGAAGGGCTAGCTGTCTCCGCCTTTGTTCGCAACTCTGTTGATAAAGAGCTACAATTAGGTGAAGTTCGACTATTGCTACTTAACGAACAACAACAAGTGAAGGCAAAGCATCTATTTAATATGAAAGAGATTGGCAGTTTACCAGCGAGAAGCAGTCGCCCATGGACATTTATGTTCCCAATTGAAACGATCGCTTCATCCATCGATTTAGCAAAAGAAAATTGGACGCTTGCTTTTGACTTAACGTCAACAAAGCATGAACTAGACTTAGCGCCTGCTTGGGAAGAAGCATTGCCAGAAGCGCAAAAAGAGCAATTACGAAAAGTCGTAGCAGAGCTTGGAGATCCTGGTAAAGATGAACTCAACTTTACTGGCTTACAAGCCAAGTTCACAGCGGACGGTCAATTTCATGTCACTTTGTTAATGCGCAACGGCTATGAGAAGAACTTGAAGATTGAACAGCTTCCACTTCAAGTACTAGATCATCAAAAGGATGTCATTGCAGAAGGCCAATTCACTTTCGAGGATTTCGAAATCAAAGCGAACACAACGAAGCCATGGACGGTCATTTTCCATAAAGAATTAGTGACGAAAGAACAACCAGATTTAACAACTTGGAGCGTTCGAGTAAAAGGATAGTTCCCTAGAATAAAGCGATGATATTATATCCAAGATATGAAATTTTTTCTTGTGAATATAAGTAGATATGTTACAATAAAAGTATAGTTTTCCGTTTTGTAAGTTATCGATAATATAGCGGCAACGGTTGGTGGTGGCCGGAAGCATCTGCTCTTTGTAGCAGGTGCTTTTTTCTGCACAAAAAAGGATGTGGACACATTTTTTCCACATCCTTTCTAATTGATTAGTAAAATCGTTTAAAGCTATCAAACCTCGGTTTAAAATAGGAATTAGCTAAACTAGTAATTGTAATCCCTTGAGATGAGCTTGCTTGAATAAATTGATTATTTCCAAGATAAATCCCCATATGTGAGATTCCTTTTTTATACGTGTTATTAAAAAAGACAAGATCTCCAGGCTGAGGATTAGATACGAAGTAAGAACGACTATAATATCCTTCTGTATTCGTTCTAGGTAACTTCTTCCCGACTTGGTTAAATACATAATAAATGTAGCCGCTGCAATCAAAACCGGACGGCTGTGTACCTCCCCATACGTATGGCACGCCCATATGCTTTTTCGCTTCAGCAAGCAAACGAGCCACAGAAAAAGACCCACCGGCTGGCTGTTCAGGTTTATTGATAACAGGTGGCTGACCACCATCACTTGTCACCTTTAATGTTTGTCCAATATAAATAAAATTAGAAGTCAAACCATTTAGTTGCTTCAATTGCTGTACGCTCATATTAAACAAAATAGCAATTAAACTTAAAGAGTCTCCACTTTTCACTACGTATGTCCCACTAGATGTTGGCGGCTTTGGCTTCGATGTTGGTGGCTTCGGTTGAGGCGGTGTCCCACTCACCTTCAACTTTTGTCCCACGTAAATGACATGTGAATTCAAGCCGTTTAGCTGCATTAATTGCGTCACACTCATTTTATGCAGTGACGCGATTTTACTTAAGGAGTCCCCACTTTGTACTGTGTATGTACTCGATGTAGTAGGTGGTTTGCTTGGCGGCTTCGG
>NKXN01000092.1 GCA_002261155.1 Bacillaceae bacterium SAS-127
GATTAATAGATGCTAGTGTTGGAGAAAGTGACAAAAAAATTCGGCGATTTCACAGCGGTAAATCAACTATCGCTAAACATTCCAGAGAAGGATATTTTCGGATTTTTAGGAGCGAATGGAGCAGGTAAGACGACAACGTTTCGCATGATTTTAGGGTTGATGCAACAAACGGAAGGCCTTATTACTTGGAAGAACCAATCGATCAATTACGATACGAGTGCTTATATTGGTTATTTGCCTGAGGAAAGAGGACTATATCCGAAAATGAAGGTGAAGGAACAAATTGTCTATTTAGCAAGGTTGCGTGGAATGGATAAGAAAAAAGCGGCGAGCGAAACGGATCGTTGGCTGGAAAGGTTTAATGTACCAGATTATGCGAATAAAAAAGTAGAAGAGCTTTCGAAAGGGAATCAGCAAAAAATACAGTTTATTGCATCTGTTGTTCATCAGCCGCAGTTGCTCATTCTTGATGAACCGTTCAGTGGATTAGACCCGATCAACGTTGAATTACTGAAACAAGCCGTGGTTGAATTAAAAGAAAATGGGACGACGATAGTTTTCTCTAGTCACCGGATGGAGCATGTAGAGGAGCTATGTGAGCATTTATGTATTATGCATCACGGTCGTCCAGTGGTACATGGGAGCTTGAGTGAAATTAAACGTTCATTTGGCAAGAAGAACGTGAAAGTACATGCGGACTTTGATGTGAGCTTTTTAGCGAATGCTCCAGGTGTGTTGAAATCGACGAAGACGGCTGAAGGAATCATTTTACAAATTGCCGAGGAAGAGATCTCACAGCGAATTTTTTCAGAGTTACAAGGAAAAGGCTTCGTGCAGAAATTTGAATTAGAAGAGCCTTCTTTAAATGATATCTTTATTGAAAAGGTAGGTGCTTCGTATGAATAGTTTTTGGTTAATGCTATCTCAATCGTACATAAATAAATTTAAGACGAAAGCCTTTCTATTGACGACGATCATTGTGGCTATTGTCATTATGGCTGGTGCAAACTTTGAAAAAATTGTTGGTGTGTTTGATGAAGAAGACGAAAAGACAAAGCTCGCAGCAGTTGATGAAAGTGGGACACTGTTGCAGCCACTAAAGCAACAACTGTCCGCACAAAATAGTGAGATCCAGTTAATTGAAGCGCCGAAGCAAACGGAAGCACAGTTAACAAAAGCTGTCGAAAACGAAAAATATGAAGGGTATATCCTGTTGAAAAGAAATGAACAGGGCCTACCTACGGCTACATATAAAGCGTTAAGCGTTGCTAATAGCACGCTAGTGAATGAGATCAGTCAAGCTTTGCAAATGATTAAAGGGCAAGAAATGGCGAGTCAATTAAAACTATCGCCAGAAGAAATGGCCCTTTGGAACGCACCTGTTGATGTCGAAAAAGTGGCGCTAGCGAAAGAAGCAAAATCAGAGGAAGAGATGATGCAAGCTCAGGCGCTTGTGTATATTTTATTGTTCTTTATTTATTTGTCGGTCATCATGTATGCGAATATGATTGCTTCTGAAGTAGCGATTGAAAAGTCTTCAAGGGTGATGGAAATTTTGATTTCAAGCGTGTCACCGGTAAAGCAAATGTTTGCCAAAATCATCGGCGTTGGCTTGCTTGGGCTGACGCAAATGGCCGTTTGGTTCGGAGTGGCTTATTATGCGTTCTCTAGTCAATCAGACGATTCAGTCGTCAGTCTATTAGGATTAACAACGGTTTCCGCTCCGTTACTCATCTATGCGATCGTCTTTTTCATTCTTGGCTACTTTTTATATGCGACGATTGCCGCTTTATTAGGCTCGCTCGTCAGCAGGCTAGAGGATGTTCAACAAATGATGATGCCATTGACATTTGCGGTGATGATCGGTTTCTTTCTATCGATGTATGGTCTCGGAGACCCAGAATCTTCGTTTATTACCATTACTTCATTTATTCCTTTCTTTACACCGATGATTATGTTTGTTCGTGTAGGTATGTTAAATATTCCAATGTGGGAGGTTGCAACGGGGATTGGTGTTTTACTCGTCTCCATTATTCTATTAGCGGTAATTGGTGCAAGAATTTACCGTGGTGGCGTGCTAATATACGGAAAATCTAGCTCGTTGAAAGACATTAAAAAGGCGATTCAATTATCGAAACACCAATAATGAGAGAGAGAGGTCTGATAAAAAGGCCTCTTTTCTGTTTTTTCTATCAATAACTACTCGCACATGGAGTAATAATTCGTTAAAATAACAATACTGCTACAAATGGGAGAGGAATGTATGATGAAAAAAACAAAGGCCCATTATTATTGCTCAGCTTTAATTTATTTATCATTATGGTTGGAATCGGTCTTGTCATTCCGATTTTACCATTTTATGTGGAAGAGTTTGGAGCGGGAGCAAGGACACTAGGAGCTTTAATTGCGGTGTATTCTTTTATGCAGTTTCTTTTCGCACCGGTATGGGGAAAGCTATCTGACAAAATTGGACGGAAGCCGTTAATCACAGCTGGTTTGCTTGGTTTTGCGGCGGCTGAGTTCATGTTTGCTTTCGCCACTAATATAGGGATGTTATTTATTGCCCGAATATTAGCAGGAGTGTTTGGTTCTGCCTTAATGCCAACAGCAATGGCTTATGTATCTGACGTTACAACGTCTGAAGATCGTGGAAAAGGGATGGGGATTTTAGGAGCGTCAATGGGACTTGGAATTGTCATCGGTCCTGGTATTGGCGGGTGGCTCGCTGAATATGATTTATCGTATCCGTTTATTTTTGCTGGAATCGCGGCTATTATTGCGGCGATTGTATCTATACTAATTTTACCAGAATCGTATTCAAAAGAACAACGGGAGCAAGATGCGCAGAAAAAAGCAAATGAACCGGCGGTCAATCAATGGGAACAATTTAAACAAACGATGTTGAGCCCTGCTGGATTTTTGTTATTTCTTGTGTTCTTATTAAGCTTCGGTCTTGCCAATTTTCAATCGATATTTAGTTATTATTCATGGGAGCGTTACAATTATGGTCCGAAAGATGTCGGCCTTATTATGCTCATTATCGGTTTGCTCGGCACAGTGGTTCAAGGATACGGTGTCGGGAAGGTAACGAAGAGGTTTGGAGACCGTAACACTGTGCTCGGTTCGTTAATGTTAAGTGCGATCGGTTTTGTGATTATGACACTCGCGACTAATTTTGTTGGTGTGTTAGTAACAACAGGTTTGTTTTTCATTGGAAACTCGTTACTTCGCCCATCGGTTAATTCCTTGCTTTCTAAATATGCTGGTTCAAAACAAGGATATATTATGGGGCTGAATAATTCATTTATGAGCCTTGGAAACGTCGCTGGGCCGCTCGTTGCGGGTATGTTATTTGAGTGGAATATTCATTCCCCTTATTTATTTGGCGGAGCTGTGATGTTAGTCGGTTTTCTATTTACTTATCGTTTTGCTACGAAGAACAAAGTACAAGAAGCAAAATAGTTTTTGTTCCTCTTTCAATCAGTGAAGGATGAAGAAAACCTTCACTGATTGCAGTTTCACTTTATGTTATCATTTAATTATCGAGTTGAAGGAGGGAGAAGCAGATATGTCTCAAGGGATTACACATTATGAAGCAGGACAAAGTGTCGATTGCTATTTATTAATTAAGTCTGCGACAAGAAGCATTGCAGTCAACGGCAATCCTTATTTAACACTGATTTTACAAGATAAAAGCGGAGAAATAGAAGCGAAACTATGGGATGCAAAAGAGGAGACGGAAAAGTTATATCAGCCTCAGACGATTGTGAAAGTAACGGGTGAAATCCAAAATTATCGTGGGAGAATGCAATTGAAAATTCGTCAAATCCGACCAGCAAGCCCACAGGATGGCGTGCAAGTGAGTGAGTTTATTGAAACGGCCCCGATGGCGCAAGAGGAAATGACGGATATTATCACTCAGTTTATTTTTGAAATGAAGAATCCACATATTCAGCGAATTACCCGTTTTCTATTGAAAAAACATCATGAGGAGTTTCTCGAATATCCGGCGGCGACGAAGAATCACCATGAATTTGTTTCAGGGCTTGCTTTTCATGTCGTTTCGATGTTAAAGCTAGCGAAGTCAATTGCGGATTTGTATCCATCGCTTGATCGGGATTTGTTATATGCAGGTGTGATTTTGCACGACTTAGGGAAGGTGATAGAGCTTTCGGGTCCGGTTTCTACGACATATACAGTCGAAGGAAATTTGCTTGGGCATATTACGATCATGGTCAATGAAATTGGCAAGGCAGCAGACGAGCTTGGCATTGATGGAGAAGAGGCAATGATTTTAAAGCATATTGTCCTTTCTCATCATGGTAAAGCAGAATGGGGAAGTCCGAAGCCACCAATGGTGAAGGAAGCAGAAATTCTTCATTATATTGATAATTTAGATGCGAAAATGAATATGTTAGATCGTGTGCTAGAGCGAACGAAGCCAGGAGAATTTTCTGAGAGAGTATTTGCCTTAGATAATCGTTCTTTCTATAAACCGAATTTTTCTTCTTAACATGTCCTTAACGGGACATGTTTTTTCATTCTAGAATATATATAGTAACGAATGCGAGTCCAAGAAGGGGGAGAAGGTCATGACATTTCCATTATGGATGTATGTCGTAGTAGCAGGGATTTTTTTCAGCGCATTTATGACAGTGAAGACATCAAAGGCTGAAAGAAAAGCTGAGATGGATTATATTGAACAGGAAGGGCAAGTGTATATTCAAAGGATGGAAAAAGAGAGAGACTTGAAAGTGAAAAATTAATGATAAAAGAGATGGTCCCACCGAGAGAGGGAACCATCTCTTTTTTAGATTATTTTTCTTCTTTCTTTTCTTCTTTCGGTCCGCCTTCAGCAGGAGCTGCTTCGCTTTCGAAAGCGCCTTTTAAGTCAGCATCTTTAACTTCAACGTCTGCTGCTTTTATTTCTTTATCTAATTTCTTTTGTAGCTTCGCAGGGTCTACTTTAGAAGCTTTCAGTTCATCTGTTAATTGTGCTTTCATATCTTCAAACGATTTTTTCTCTTTTTTGTCAGTGACTTTAATGATATGGTAGCCAAACTCTGATTTCACTGATTCGCTAATTTGATCGACTTTCAACTTAGATAGTGTTTCAACAAATTCAGGAACGAATTGCTGGCGACCTTGATTATCGACCCAACCTAGACTTCCACCGTTTGCCGCAGAGCCCGGGTCCATCGAGTGTTCTTCAGCTAACTTCGCGAACTCTGCTCCTTGATCAAGTTGTGCCTTGATCTCTTTCGCTTTCTTCTCATCTTCTACTAAAATATGGCTAACTTCGATTGGGGCTTCCCACTTGTCGTAGTATTCTTTTAGTTCTTTGTCAGACACTTTAATATCTGCTGTTGCGGCTTTTTTACGTAATAGCTCTGATTTGATCAGTTCTTTAAAGCCTTTTTCATCTATACCATATTGCATTAGGAACATCTCATATTGATCCCCTAATTGCTCTTTTGTTTTCTTTAATTCTTTATCTAATTCTTTATCGGATACAGAATATTTTTCGGAAAGAACTTTTTCGTATACAAGACTTTGAAGAGTTTGTTCCATTTGCTGTTTGTTGTTTTGTTTCATTGCGTTGTAAAGTTCGTCTTTCGTCACATCTCCTGCTTTTGTTGTAGCAACGACATCATCACTTGCGCCGCATCCAGCAAGGCCGACTGCACCTGCTGCTAAAGAAATAGATAGTAGCCATTTTTTCATTCTCATTAACAACTCCCTGATAAATTAGCCGGCTTTTGTTAAGCAGCGGCTTCTGCAATTTCATTCTAGCACATACTATAACATACTTTTATAAAGTAGCCAAAAATTTGAACGAGCAAATAAAACGAGCCGAAGTTAAACATGCGGCTCGTTTTATGTATAAAGTATTTCTACATAGGATGAAATCAATAAAATTGTAATATAAATATTTATTGTACGGAAGATTTTTGGATGTTTCTCTTCCGGAATCTCCTTTTGAGTACAAAGAATGCTTGTTAATCGGTTGATGTTAAACAGGATGAGTGCAGAAAATATCACGAATACAACAATAATAGTGATCAAGTGGTTTCCCTCCTCGTTTGATTATATGTAAATAACATACCAAAAAGCGCTCCAAAAAGATAGAAAAACAGTTAGGAAGAGGGGGGATTCCCTTCTTCGTTAAACTGTTTGCTTAATCTATTGAGGAATTAAAATCTCATACCCGCGATCATGCTCTTCAATAACGGCTGACTTCGGAGAGGTGACTAACGCTTTTAAATAAATAAAATCCATCACACAAATTCCTGTATGAAAAGCAGAAAGCATTGTGAAATAATGCAAATAATGCGGAAAGAGAACACCGCTTAAAAGCAGTACAGGGTTTATTATGAAAAAAGGTAGTATTAAACTAAGCATAAACTTTTTCTTTGGTACAGGCTTCTTAATCGTGATGAAAATAACAGGAAGACAGCCTAATTTCAAACTATATTTAAACGTCATATGCGGTAAATAACGCAGAATGGGTAGCATATGAACAAATTTATGGAGTGGATAAATTGCTAGTAATAGGACCAAGAATAACTCAAAATACGAAGAGTATAACGTTTCAGCATACACCGATTGCATGAGTGCAAAACTGAAACTAAAAAACATCATCATTAGGATGAACGAAAAAATGATGATTTTATTGAAACCGTACCTTTTTTCAAAATCAAATGTACGCCAACACTTCATAACGATCGTCCCTCCAATTGACGAAAAGATGATATGATTATTTCACTAATTTACGATGGTTGAAGGGAAAAAGCAATATTTGTTTTTATAAAAAATAGGTGAGAATATGTGAAGAAATGAACAAAATCAGGCAGAATGGAGCACGGAAGGTCTTTCTTCCGTACTATAGATCAATTGGAGAAGTTATCTTGGCTGAATGGAGGCTTTGATGAGTTTTCCATCTTCTTCTAAAAAATCTTTGTCGATATTATGGATTGATTTCTCAAAAATATCCATAAAGTCTTCGCCATAAATATTTTTGACGATGGTCATAAGTTCCACTAAATCAGGAAATTGACCAAAAAGCTCTCGTAGTGGAGAGGTTCCTGCGAACACAGAATTTTGATGAGGGTCATAGCTCTCCATCAGATCGAGCAAGACATGTTCACCGCTTGCTGTAATTTCTATATACGTATTACGCTTATCATTTTCTTTCTTAGAAAACTTCAAATAACCTCTTTCTTCTAATTTTTTTGAAAAATTAAAAGCTGTTGAGACGTGCATCACACCAAACTTAGCTACATCTGAAATCGAGGCTCCTTTTAAATGATAAGCAATCCATAAAATATGATGCTCGTTAATATTTAAATCGTACGGTTTAATCCATTGCTGCCAATCCTTTTCGACAGCTTTCCATAATGCCTTGCTTAATTGTGCCATCCGTTGGCTGAATATAAGCGCTTCTTTCATAGAATATTGATGATTGGACATATCTGCACCTTCTTTTTCTAAATTATTCACTCCCAATAGACAAAAAATATGAATATAGTTAATATTATTATGCCAATAAAATAAAAAATAATAAAGATATAAATTTACTAAATTTTCGAAAAAAACAAGGAATCTTATTTAGATTCCTTGTTTTTAGGTAGTTGATTTTGTAATTCAGTTAATTCTTCCACTGTTGATTGGATCTCTCCTAGCTCTTGTTGAAGCTTTTGAATCGTAGGTTGTGTACTTTCCTGCCATAAAGATACACTCGTTTTTAAGCCGTTTGTTACTTCAGTAAATGTCTCCTTGCTAACTTCCGTGAGGGATTTTACTGAAGATTTGACTTCTTGTAAATCGTTGCTGATGTTGTTGATCGAGCATTTTGCACTATGTAGTGAAGTTTTTATTTTTTCTTGTGCTTCTTTACCTGATAACGGTGTGTTCCATAAAGTAGCCGCAATCCCAGCTGCTGCGCCTGTGAGCACTCCGAGTAATAACGCTTTTTTATCCATTATGTATTCACCTCATTTCTTTTTAATTCTCGATAAATGATCAAATTCCTGCATTTCCTCTTGTAAACAGGTTCATTGTCGCTCTTTGTATGCATAGTATGTAAGAAACGTCATCCTTTATTGTAATTGCTACCATCAAAGGAAAGCAACGATTAAGGAAAGAAGTAGAGGAGTGACATGGATGGAAGGCGTCATTTTTGCATGCTATGCGATTAGTTTTATTCTTTTGATGAGCATGGTCAACTACATTCGCGAAATTTGCAAACCAGGAATATGTATGTCTAAGCACGTAGCGAAACAAAGAATTAAAATCTTTGGAATAGCAGGAGGCGTTTTTTTAGTATTAGCTGTTTTATTTACCTATATGTTGAATGGGTAGGTAAAGCAGATGAACAAAGGGTCAGCTCTTTGGGAGTCTGACCCTCAATCGTTTTAAATATGTTGAGCAATACCTTGGGCGATTTGTTGGAATTCTTCTTTCGAATATTCGCCGCTATGGTCTTGAAAGATCGGATGAAATCCATCCTCTTTGCCGTAACGTGGGAGCAAATGAATATGGGAGTGGAATACGGTTTGGCCGGCTACTGCACCGTTATTGTTTAAAATATTTAACCCTTCGACTTGAAATTCCTTTTTGATCGCTTGGGCAATTTTCGGTACCACTGCAAAGAAACGAGCTGCTTGATCAGACGTCAATTCAAAGACATTTTCCTTATGTTCTTTCGGAATAATAAGAGTGTGTCCTTTCGTGACTTGACTAATGTCTAAAAACGCATATACATGCTCATCTTCATATACTTTGGCAGAAGGAATTTCTCCATTAATAATTTTACAAAAAATGCAGGCGCTCATTTTTTTCATCCTTTCTGATTATATAATTGTCAAAATTTTAACACACAACCAAGATTTAATAAATAGACAAGCTATGAGACAATCGATGAGTTTTATGAAAGAATTTGCTAAAATAGAAGTAATCAAATGATGAGAAGGGACGTTTTCTATGTCTTTATTAAAAGTAGAGGATCTGGTTGGTGGATATACACGTAAGCCAGTGTTGAAAAATATTTCTTTTTCGATTGAAAAAGAAAGCATTGTGGGATTAATCGGTTTGAATGGAGCAGGTAAAAGTACGACCATTAAACATATCATTGGGTTGATGGAGCCGAAAGAAGGAAGCGTATGGATTAATGGTCATACGTTGAAAGACGGACCAGAAAAGTACCGCCAACAGTTTTCTTACATTCCGGAAACACCTATTTTATATGAAGAGTTAACGTTAGAAGAACATATGAAGCTAACAGCGATGGCTTACGGTTTGAGTGAATCGGAGTATGAACAGCGAATCGGTCCTTTATTAAAGGAATTTCGCTTGCAACAGAAAATGAATTGGTTCCCGGCTCATTTTTCTAAAGGGATGAAGCAAAAGGTGATGATTATGAGCGCGTTTTTAACGGAGCCTTCTCTTTATATTATTGATGAACCCTTTGTCGGGCTAGACCCACTCGGTATCCAATCGTTGCTTGAGTGGATGAATAAAATGCGTGATAACGGAGCGGGCATTTTAATGTCTACGCATATTTTGGCAACGGCCGAAAAATATTGTGACTCGTTTATTATTTTGCATAATGGCGAGATCCGTGCGCAAGGAACGATCGCGGAGCTTCGAGAGCAATTCCATTTGCCAGATGCTTCTTTAGATGATATCTATATTCAACTGACAAAGGAAGAAGAATGATGAAAAACATTGAGCAATTATGGAAAAGTAGGCTCGATTCTTATTATGGTGAGTTGCGCAAATATTTGCGTTATGTGCTAAATGACCATTTGTTATTTGTGGCTGTATTTGGGCTTGGCGCACTACTTTATTATTATAGTGGCTGGGTGAAAACGCTTGATGACAACTTCCCGGCACCGCTCGTTATGGCTGTGACACTGGGCGCGCTATTAGCTTGGAGTCCGGTCTATACCTTTTTAATGCGGGCAGATACCGTCTTTCTATTACCGCTTGAAGAGAAGATGAACAGTTATTTTCAAAAAGCCATTCGGACAAGTTTTTTTTCACAAATTTATTTATTGATTGCAGGGATGGCTTTCTTTATGCCAATGTACGCTCAAGTAAAAGGAGAATCTGCTCAATCATTCTTTCTTTGTTTATTCGTTCTACTAGGCTTGAAAATATGGAATTTACATATTCGTTGGTATGTGCTCAAACAGCAAGAGCGAGAAAGTCACTGGAGTGATTTAGCGATCCGTTTTATTCTGAATGGCGTCTTGCTTTATTTCTTATTTTCTAGCTCGAACTTCCTTTTTGTTGCGGCGGTAGCGGTTATTATGATCGGTTACTTCCTATATTTTAAGAAAACAGCTGAGCGATTGACATTAAAGTGGGAGACACTTGTGGATTTAGAAGAGAAGCGAATGGCTGCTTTTTACCGCTTTGCCAATTTATTTACCGATGTTCCTCATTTGAAAGGAACAGTTAAACGACGTCAATGGCTTGATCCGCTGTTAGGGAAATTGCCGTTTAGTCAAACATCGACGTATGCCTTTTTGTTCCGCCGTACGTTCGTCCGAATGAGCGAATATTTTGGGCTATATGTCCGTTTGACGGTGATTGCCGCACTCGTGATCGGCTTTAGTGATCAAGCGCTATTGCAGCTGATCATTGCATTGTTATTCATTTATTTAACAGGCTTTCAACTGTTGCCGATGATTCGACGTCATGAAATGAAAATATGGGTCTCTCTTTATCCGGTTCCAACGTCTGAGAAAAGAAAGGCGTTATTGCAGCTTTTAGGCGGTTTACTTATGATGCAAGCCATTATTTTTGGAGGGGTAACGGCGATTAGTCAAACACTTACTCAAGGAGGTCTTATTTTAGTAGCGGGTCTACTTTTTGCAGTGGTTTTCATAAAATTGTATGCGCCATCTCGATTGAAGAAGATGGAGGAGCTATAAAAAAATGGCGGCACCACTGACGGTGTCGCCATTTTCCATTATTGTTGATCTTCTTTCGGAATGTTGTAGGTGGTGACGTATGATGGGTTTGAGAAAATCTTAGGTTGCTTATCGACGCCTTCTTCTGAGCCACGTTTTGCATGGGCTTTATTGAAATTTTGCGAGTTTTGCCAGCCTTGAAACGATTGCTGATCTTTCCATTGGGTCATAATAATATACGTATTCGAGTTCATGGGACGAAGCACACGAATCGCAATAAATCCTGGCACTTCTTCAATGAGACGTGCTCGATTTTTAAAGCGGTATTCAAAAATAGGTCGACCCTCATCTGTTACTGGAATGTTGTTGAAGACGACATAACCGTGATTCGCTAATTCACCTGATGCATCAATAGCTTCATACTTACGGGGTGATTGAAAAATCGTTTTTTCTTCTGTTTCATGCAAAAGTGTAGCTCCCTCTGCATTCTCCATCACAATCATCTTTTCATTAGCATGCTTGTCTTTCAGTTTCTTTAAAAACTCAAATGTTCCAGATGTAATATATACATTCATTTTCGTCACCTCAATTTATATAGTAGTTACTCTACTATATCACTTTACAATTAAAATTTTCCATGTATCAGCATTTCGAGATGTCCAGCTGCAGGCGCTAGTGACTAGTGAACTTCCACGATCTTCCTTGCGATAAGTCAACATCGATTCACTAGCGTTCTTCGTGTTTCCTTTATCTCGTGCGGGTCGTTCCAGTTCATACGTCACTGAGCAGCGCTTTCCGCATTTCGGGATGTCCAGCTCCAAGCCCCAGCGACTAGTGAACTTCCATGCTCCTCCTTGCGATAAGTCAACATCGATTCACTGTCGTTCCTCGTGTTTCCTTTATCTCGATCGGATCATTCCAGTCCATACGTCGCTGAGCAGCGCCTTCCGCATTTCAGGATGTCTAGCTCCGCCTCCTAGACACT
>NKXN01000093.1 GCA_002261155.1 Bacillaceae bacterium SAS-127
TTTTTTCTAAATGATGTGATGGCAGAAGAGAATGAACTCTCCATTTTGAAGTGATTTCTGTTATACTAGCATCAAGCTAAAATTAATTACGATTAATGAATAGCGGCAGATGTTTGTTCGGGAAAGGAGGAAGTGCAGGAAGTGTTAAGCTTATCCTTCCCTTCGATTACTTCACGGAGGACCTGTGCGATTAATAATGAAAAATGAAAATTGGACGGTCATTCAGGCGATGCGTTATGCGAGGCATGATTGGATGAACCAGATTCAACTCATAAAAGGCTTTATGGCTCTCGGCAAATTAGAGGATGCAGAACGTGTCATTGAAACGGCGATTTTGCAGGCGAGACAAGAAGCGCATTTATGCAATTTGCGCTTGCCGAATTTTGCTGAAAAGTTATTAACTTTTAACTGGGAAGAACGTTCCTTTCAATTAGAATACGAAGTGCTAGATCATGAAACCTCTGTAAATATACAGGATGAATGGCTTAGTGAATGGATCGATTCGCTTTTTTATTTAATTGAGCGACATATTAAGCGATATGGAGATAATCTTCTTAGTCTTTCCATCAATAAAGCTGATGAGGGGCTTCGTTTCTTTTTTGAATTCAGTGGAATAATACAAAATGAGCAGTTGTTGTTTGAGGATATCCAAAGCCAATTACAGGCATCATATGTTCAACAATGGAAGATTCACGCGCATTCTAGTCAGGAATTCTTATTTGAAGTGGTACTTTAGTCTCTTCACTGACGTGGTAATGCACGGAATATTTGTCTCGCTCATTTTTATTTAAAGATGCTTTAATGATAACAGGAGGATTTTATGTTTGTAGATCAGGTGAAAATTTATGTAAAAGGCGGAGACGGCGGAAATGGGATGGTCGCGTTTCGCCGAGAAAAATATGTGCCTAAAGGTGGACCAGCTGGTGGAGATGGTGGTAAAGGAGCCGACGTTGTCTTTGAAGTAGATGAAGGCTTGCGGACGCTTATGGATTTCCGTTATCAACGACATTTTAAAGCGGATCGTGGAGAGCACGGCATGAGTAAAAATCAGCACGGAAGAAACTCAGCTGATATGATCGTTAAAGTGCCACCTGGGACAGTCGTTACAGATGAAGATACGAAAGAAGTAATTGCGGATTTAACGGAGCATGGACAAAGAGCGGTGATTGCCAAAGGTGGTCGCGGTGGTCGCGGAAACTCTCGTTTTGCAACGCCAGCGAACCCAGCGCCTGAGCTTTCAGAGAACGGGGAGCCAGGAACAGAACGTTATGTTGTGTTAGAGTTGAAGTTATTAGCAGATGCGGGGCTTGTCGGCTTTCCGAGTGTCGGAAAATCTACTTTATTGTCGGTCGTATCCGCTGCTCGTCCGAAAATTGCCGCTTACCATTTTACGACGATCGTTCCTAACCTTGGTGTGGTAGAAACAGATGATAGTCGTAGCTTTGTATTGGCTGATCTTCCAGGGCTTATTGAAGGGGCGCATGAAGGTGTTGGACTTGGTCACCAATTTTTACGCCATATCGAAAGAACACGCGTCATTGTTCATGTCGTTGATATGTCTGGATTAGAAGGTCGCGATCCGTATGAAGATTATGTGACCATTAATAAAGAATTACAGGAATATAATTTACGTTTAACGGAGCGTCCGCAAATTGTTGTCGCTAATAAAATGGACATGCCGGATTCAGAAGAAAACCTTCGAGTGTTTAAAGAAAAAGTTGGTAGTGATGTAGCGATTATCCCGATTTCAGCGGTGACGCGAGCAGGATTGAAAGAATTGCTGTTTGCGATTGCTGATAAGATTGAGCAGACACCAGAATTTCCACTTGAACACTTTGAAGAAGAAGAAAAAGGCATTCACCGCGTCATGTATAAGCATGAAAATCAAGCGGCAGAATTTGAAATTACGAGAGACTCGGACGGCTGCTTCGTAGTGAGTGGAGCGAAAGTAGAGAAGTTATTCAAGATGACTGATTTCTCACGCGAAGATTCCGTTCGTCGCTTTGCACGCCAGTTGCGTTCCATGGGTGTCGATGAGGCATTACGTGAGCGTGGAGCAGAAGATGGCGATATCGTTCGATTATTGGAATATGAATTTGAATTTGTCGAGTAATCGGCCGCTGTAAAGTGGGGGAAGCATATTGGCAAAGAAGGATTTTAACCAAAAGTTTTATCTTGTGCGAGAGGATGTTTTGCCAGAAGCGATGAAAAAAACGCTTGATGCAAAAGAACTCATTGAGCGACGAAAAGTCGATTCTGTATGGGATGCTGTTAAAAAAGTCGACTTAAGTCGAAGTGCCTTTTATAAATATCGAGATACGGTCTTTCCTTTCCATAAGATTGTGAAAGAGCGTATTATTACCTTGTTTTTTCATCTTGAAGATCGTGCGGGTACGTTGTCTGAACTGCTTCGGTTAGTCGCGAAGCATCATGGCAATATTTTAACGATTCATCAAACGATTCCGATTCAAGGGCGAGCCAATGTGACCCTGTCGTTAAATGTGACCGATATGACGATTGATTTGGAAGAAATGCTTATTGAATTGAAAAACTTAGAATTTGTAGATACGGTAGAAGTTCTCGGCTCTGGTGCATAAGAGCCGACTTTTACTAAAGATAATTTTTGTAATATTCTTATTAAGGGAGAGAGTCAGTTGAAGAAAATAGCTTATTTAGGTCCGGCAGCGACGTTCACAGATTTAGCCGTTCGCCAAGGATTTCCGCAAGAAGAACGCATTCCTTATTTAACGATTCCAGCTTGTATGGATGCTGTTATTGAAGGGGAAGTAGATTTGGCCGTTGTACCGCTCGAAAATGCTTTAGAGGGCACGGTCAATTTAACGATCGATTATTTATTTCATGAAGCGAATTTAAAAATTATTGGGGAAATGACGGCACCGATTCAGCAGCATTTGCTTGTACATAAAGATCATGCGGCTGATTGGCAACAGGCAGAGAAAATTATGTCACACCCACATGCTATCGCCCAGTGTCATAAATTTTTACATAAGCATTTTCATGAAACATCTCTTGAGCAAATGACGTCCACAGCTGCGGCTGCTCAATACATAAGTGAACACCCTGAGCACCGCTATGCTGCGATAGCGAATTCCTTGTCGGCGAAGCAATATGACTTGGCGATCGCCCAAGAGAATATTCATGATTATAGCTATAACCATACAAGATTCATTGTATTGGCAAAAGAAGAGCAGGAGTTGAGCTTGCCATTAACGAATCCGCTAGATAAAACGACGGTCGTTGTGACATTACCGTCTGATCGTGCGGGAGCTTTACATCAAGTGTTATCTGCTTTTTCTTGGAGAGATATTAGTTTAAGTAAAATTGAATCTCGTCCGTTAAAAACGGGATTAGGGAATTATTTTTTCATTATTGATATTGGACAAAAACTAGACGAAGTGCTTCTTCCTGGTGCTTTTGCCGAAATGGAAGCACTTGGTTGTTCGGTTCAAGTGCTTGGAAGCTATCATGCCTATTCGATTGAATGAATCATCTTTAGAGAAATGTTTAATGGAGGAGGGAAAGAAATGACTCACAAAGTAGCGATTATTGGTGGGAATGGGAAGGTTGGTCGATTTGTTGCTAAACAGGCAATAGAAAATGGCTATGAAGTTCGGCTACTGGCTAGGAACTTGAATAAATTGCATACGGTTGATAAACGCATTGAGTTTGTAAAAGGAGACGCGCGAAATCCACATACGATTCAAAGTTTGCTGGAAGGTTGTGAGGTTGTCATAAATACTCTTGGACAACCTGTAAAGGAGTTTCCTATTTACAGTATGGTGACAAAATCGATTCTTGATACGATGAGCGATTTGGGGATCAGTAGATATATTGGAGTAACGGGTGGGTCTCTTGATGTACAAGGGGACGAAAAAAGTATAAGCAATAAAATGGGGGCAAGAATGTTTCAAATACTTTTTCCAAAAATGATGCAAGATAAGGAAAGAGAATTTGAAGCCTTACAAAATAGTATACTAGATTGGACTCTTATCCGTTTGCCCTTTGTCATCGAAGGAACGACTAGCTATGGCATAAAAGAAAGCTTAACGGATATGCCTGGAGTGAAAATAAATAATACCGACATTGCCTCTTTTATTATTCGGCAAATAAAAGAGAAGGAGTATATTCATAAAACGCCTTTTATAGCTATCACCCATCGTTCAAATACCCGTCCTGTTAAAGTTGGCGATTTAACTATTGGCGGAAGTAATGAACTATTTATTCAAAGTATGACGACAACAAAAACTCACGATGTCGAAGCCACAGTCAAAGAAATTCATCGCCTGGAAGAAGCAGGCTGTCAAATCGTTCGCGTCGCTTGCCCGGATGAACGTGCTGCTGATGCCATTGCTGATATAAAAAGACAAATTAA
>NKXN01000094.1 GCA_002261155.1 Bacillaceae bacterium SAS-127
CTTGCATCGCTTGTTCTGCTAGCTCTTGGCTCGCTTTTGATACGCGACCGATGACTTCTTGTTTGTCCGCTGGGTTGTAAGACGTGATTTTATCTTCTGTCGTGATTTTTTCTCCACCGATTACCAGTGGATAATCTTGACCTAAATAACCTTGTACAAGGGCTAATGCCTCTTCGTATGCTTTTTTATTTTCTTCTTGTGAAAAATCTGTAAATGGTTCGTGTTTGTAAGGGATCATGACATTCGCTCCTTTTTATTTTTTCACCATACCTTTGAAAACAAAGGCGATATTTGCAGGACGTTCAGCTAGTCGTCTCATGAAGTAGCCATACCAATCAAGGCCGTATGGTACGTAAACTCGCATTTTGTAGCCTTGTTTCACAAGTTCAAGCTGAGTCTTGTTTCTCATTCCGTAAAGCATTTGGAATTCGAATTGATTGTTAGGAATGTTATGCTTTTTCGCAAACTCTTTTGTGAACTCGATGATTTGATCATCGTGGGAAGCGATGGCAGTATAGTTTCCATTTAATAAGCTTTGTCCAATCAGTTTTTTGTAATTTTCGTCTACGTCGTTCTTTTCAGGATAAGCATGTTCAGGAGATTCTTTATATGCTCCTTTGACGAGACGTAAAAACGGTTTGAGATCGCTTACATCTTCTAAATCAGCTTCTGTACGATAAAGATAAGCTTGTAGTACCGTGCTTACGTAATGGTACTTTTCTTTAAATTGTTTAAATAAATCAAGTGTCGCTTGACAACGTGGCACATCTTCCATATCGATCGTTACCATGACTTGATTTTTTTCCGCTGTATCTAAAATTCGTGTCATATTTTCAACAACTAAATCGTGATCGATATCGAGTCCTAAAGATGTCATTTTCAAGGAGACTTGTGAATCTAAATTTTCTTTTCTGATCATTTCGATCGTTTGGATACATTCCTCTGTTCTCTCGTTTGCAACTTCCTTTGAATCGACAAATTCTCCAAGGTGATCGACCGTAACCGATAATCCTTGCTTGTTCAATTCACGAATAAATTTGATTGAGCTCTCGAAGTTCGTTCCGCCTATAATCTTTCCTGCAGCAAAATTTCCACCGCTATTTTGAGCTAATTTATTAAGAAAATTATTTTTGGATAAAAATAAGAAAAAGTCTCTAGTTAACGCTTCCATTGTTGTTGCACCTCCTACAGAAATTGTTTTGATGTCATAATAATTTTACAATTTCGTCACATATATATACAATGTTCGACGAAAACAATAAAACGCTTTCAATTTTGTTGATGAGTGACAAAAGAAAAAAGTTAGGGATTGCTATCATTGTATAGTATGATAGCAACCCCTAACTTGTATGTGCCTTTTATTATTTCAATTTAAACGAGCTTTTCAAAGAGACGATGCGGTTAAAGACGATCTTGTCTTCCGTTGTATGCTTCGGATCGACGTTGAAATAACCATGTCTGAAAAATTGAAACTTATCTTGAGGCTTCAAATCTTTCATATTTGGTTCAATGAAGCCATCAACGATTTCAAGTGAGTTTTTATTCACGTAATCCAAGAATGTCTTACCTTCTGTTTCTTCCTCTTCTTCCGCGTCTAAAATCAATGGCTCATATAGACGGAATTCTGCAGGAATCGCATGTGTCGCATCGACCCAGTGTAACGTTCCTTTCACTTTACGACCAGTAAAGCCCGAACCGCTTTTTGTTTCTGGATCGTATGTGCAACGAAGCTCAATTACTTCACCATTCTCATCTTTAATTACTTCTTCACATTTAATGAAGTAGGCATGCTTTAAGCGAACTTCATTGCCAGGGAAGAGACGGAAGTATTTCTTCGGCGGGTTTTCCATGAAATCTTCTTGCTCTACGTAAATTTCACGAGAGAAAGGAATTTTTCGTGTGCCCATTTCTGGATTTTCGGGATTGATTTCTGCATCAAGCCACTCGACTTGGCCTTCTGGATAGTTTGTGATTACTACCTTTAACGGCTTCAACACACCCATAGTTCGTGGCGCTTTCAGCTTCAAGTCTTCACGCACGAAATGCTCAAGCATGGCTGAATCGACGACACCAGAGCCTTTAGAGACTCCAATTTCACCGATGAAATCACGAATGGCTTCCGGCGTATAGCCTTTTCTTCGCAAGCCCGAAATCGTTGGTAGGCGTGGATCGTCCCAGCCATCGACAAATCCTTCATCAACTAGCTGCTTTAATTTTCGTTTACTCATGACTGTATTGGAAATGTTTAAACGGCCAAACTCAATTTGCTGCGGCTGATGCTCCATTTCACACTCTTTTACGACCCAGTCATAAAGCGGACGATGGTCTTCAAACTCTATCGTACAAAGAGAATGAGTGATACCTTCGATCGCATCTTCTAGTGGATGAGCAAAGTCATACATCGGATAAATACACCATTTGTCACCCGTATTATGATGGCTCGCATGAGAGACTCGGTATAAAGCTGGATCACGCAAGTTTAAGTTTGGAGAAGCCATATCAATTTTAGCGCGTAACACTTTTGAGCCGTTTTCAAATTCGCCGTTGCGCATTTTTTCAAATAAGTCGAGGTTTTCTTCAATTGAACGGTTGCGATACGGACTTTCTTTTCCTGGCTCTGTTAATGTTCCACGATATTGACGCATTTCCTCCGCTGTTAAATCGTCGACATAGGCTTTGCCTTTTTTAATTAATAGAACCGCTCTGTTGTACATTTCTTCAAAGTAGTCAGACGCATAACGCAGTTCATCCCACTCATAACCGAGCCACTCGACGTCTTCTTTAATCGAATCAACGTACTCCTGATCTTCCTTCAATGGATTCGTATCATCAAAACGCAAATTTGTTTTTCCTTTAAAATCATCCGCTAACCCGAAATTGATGATGATCGACTTCGCATGACCAATATGTAAATACCCATTAGGCTCAGGAGGGAAACGAGTAATCACGTGATCTCGCTTTCCAGACTTTAAATCTTCCGTAATAATCGTTCTAATAAAATTTGATGAATGTTGTTCCAAACTGCAACCAGCCTTTCTATGTATGCTTTAGTTATTCCTATTATAGAGAAATAAGGAACAGAAATAAAGCGTAGAAAGTCAAAGAAGCGGTCGTAAAGAGCAAAGACAGCCAAGAATCCTAAAAATACGATTTCCCCATGTTATAATGATGAAAAAAACTAAAGGAAGTGGCATAATGCTTGAACAAGCCCAACAATTGTTGCAGTCTCATTTCGGTTATTCTGCATTTCGTAAAGGGCAGGAACAAGCGATTGAGCACGTTCTTGCAAGAAAGAACACCATTTGTGTGATGCCGACGGGGGGCGGAAAATCGATTTGTTATCAAATTCCAGCACTTGTTCTTCAAGGAACGACGATAGTCATTTCCCCACTGATCTCATTGATGAAAGATCAAGTCGATACATTGCTAGAGGCGGGGGTTCCGGCTGCCTATATTAATAGTTCGCTTAGTCAAAAAGAGGTTCGCGAGACGATGACGGCGGCTAAGCATGGGGAATATAAATTATTGTATATTGCACCGGAGCGACTAGAATCTTTTGCTTTTATTGAAGAACTAAGAGAAATACAGATTCCGCTCGTGGCCGTTGATGAAGCACATTGTATTTCGCAATGGGGGCATGACTTTCGTCCGAGCTACCGGCAAATCCAGCGGTTAGCGGATCTGCTTGTCAGAAGGCCGGTAGTGCTAGCACTGACAGCGACTGCGACTCCGCAAGTGCGCGATGATATTTGTCGCTTGCTTTCTATTGATGACGGTCATACAGTCATGACAGGATTTGAGCGCGAAAATCTCTCTTTCTCTGTGATTCAAGGACAGGATCGTCAGCTATTTTTAAAAGATTATATTAAAAAGAATGAAAAGGAAGCAGGGATCATTTATGCGGCGACGAGAAAAACGGTCGATCAGCTATTTGAACTTTTGCAAAAAAATCATATTTCGGTTGCTCGTTATCATGCGGGCATGAGTGACGTAGAGCGAGCGAATGAGCAGGACCGTTTTTTAACCGATCAGGCGTCAGTGATGGTTGCAACTAATGCGTTCGGGATGGGGATTGATAAGTCTAACATTCGTTATGTTCTTCATTTTCAACTGCCGAAAAATATGGAAAGCTATTATCAAGAGGCGGGTCGTGCAGGGCGAGATGGCTTGCCGAGTGAGTGTATTTTGCTTTATTCCTCGCAAGATGTGCAGACACAGCGCTTTTTAATCGATCAATCGCAAGAACGTGAGCGGATACCGAAAGAGCTTGAGAAGCTACAGTTAATGGTCGACTACTGCCATACTGAAAGCTGCTTGCAAAGCTTTATCGTGAAGTATTTCGGAGACCCCTCTTCAGAACCTTGTGGCCGCTGTGGAAACTGTACCGATTCAAGAAGCAGTGTCGATGTGACGAAAGAAGCGCAAATGGTGCTGTCGTGTGTGATTCGTATGGGCCAACGTTTTGGCAAGGCGATGATCGCACAAGTGTTAACCGGCTCGAGAAATAAAAAATTGCTGGAGCTAGGTTTTGATCAATTGTCTACATATGGAATTCTGAAACAGCAAAGTGCAAAAGAGGTTAGTCACTTTATCGAGTTTTTAATTTCTAAAGAGTTACTTGGCGTGGAGCATGGCACGTATCCGACCATTTTTGTAACGAGCAATGGTAAAGAGGTTTTGCTCGGTCAGCAATCTGTTCAACGAAAAGAAGTGGTGCAAACGAAGCAAATTTCGAAAGAGGATCCGTTGTTTGAACAGTTACGAAGCTTGCGTAAACAACTCGCTCAAGAAGCGAGTGTACCACCTTTTGTTATTTTTTCAGATTCGACGTTGCAAGATATGTGTGTCAAACTACCTCAATCGGATGAAGAGTTTTTAACAGTGAGCGGCGTCGGAAGCAGTAAGCTTGAAAAGTATGGTGAGGCTTTTCTACAAGTGATTGCTGAGTTTGTTAGCGAGCATCCGGAACGAGAGAAAGTAAGCACTGTTATCATTTCACCTATACCGAAGAAAAAGTCGGTGAGCGGCTCACATTTGGAAACATTGGCTTTGC
Organism: Bacillaceae bacterium SAS-127; assembly: GCA_002261155.1. GTDB lineage: Bacteria > Bacillota > Bacilli > Bacillales > Domibacillaceae > Bacillus_CE. Next base: position 5,054 of record NKXN01000094.1, read on the forward strand.
ATCAAGCGCAATTAACAGTTGAAGAAATTACGGAAAAACGTAATCTCTCTGCCTACACGATTGAAAATCATTTAGCGCAGTGTATAGAAGAAGGAGAAGATGTCGATTTGGCTTCACTGGTTCCCGTTGCTTATCGATCATTACTTGAACAAGCCGTAGAACAGGTCGGAGTGGATAAGCTAAAGCCGATTAAAGAGCAACTTCCAGACGAAGTGACCTATGGAATGATCAAATTCTTTTTAGCGTTAAAAAGAAAAGGTTGACTGATTTGAAGAAGAATGATATTATAATAAATTCAATTGGAAAGTAACTTAGAACGTTTTATATAGATACTGGCATTCTGCTATGTTTTTGACGCAAGACTTATTCACACTGGAGCGGCTTCGGAGCCGCAAGGACTTAAGAGAAGGCAGGGCTTAGGTCGTTTAGGTTCATCATAAACGACGATGTGGAACAAAACCGCGGCGGTTTCATTCCAAAATAGGAAGAACAAAACTCATTCATAAGCGTTGTGAGTTACGAATATATGCATATAAGGACGAGATCATCTCGTAAAAGAGCTTGTCTCCTACGAAAACATTTTATTTGTTTACGTAGGAGACAGGCTTTTTTTATTTTCAGTTCGTCTATACAGAAGAAAGAAGAATTTGGTAAGATGAAGTTAAAATGATCGAATGATTAGAAGCCTAGGTGAAAAAATGAAATGGTATAAATCGTACATTTTTTGGAGAATATTTCTGATTAATCTAGCTGTTATTTTTACTGTGTTATTCTTTGTCTTTACTGCTTCCCGTATCCTTCTTCCCGACATTTCTCAAAATATTTATCAAGAAATTACAGATAGAAATGCAAAGCGGATTAAAGAGAAAATATCGGTGGTGGCAGATGACATGAGTACTTTAGTTGTTTATGTACAGTCGAGAAAGGAACTGCAGTCCACCGATCCCAATGTATTATCTAAAGAATTGGATATGTTAAGCAATGTATCTTCTTTTGTCGATAGCACCTTGATTGCGGATAAAGACGGCAATGTGCAAAGCTTTTTTCCAAGAGAAGGACATCATCCACCTGAAAATGTAAAGGATCAAATATATTTCCAACGGACGTTTGAAACTAAACAGCCTTATGTGAGTGACGTGTTAAATATGTCATCACATGGACCGGTCATTGTCTATTCTGTCCCGATTTTAGTTGATGGGGAAGTGAGTCATGTCGTCAATTTGACGCTATGGATTAAGGAAAATCGAAATTTTCAAACGATCTTTCAAACATACAAGTTTGGTCATGAAGAAGCGGGGTCGGCCTTTATCGTTGATCATCAAGGAAAAGTGATTTCTCATCCAGATGTGAAGCAAATTGGCAAAGACATGTCCGGACATCCAGCTGTTCAAAAGTTAAAGAGACATGAATCAGGGTATATAGGAGTGCCAGCTGAAGAGGATGTCGACTATTTTTCTTCCTTTGAATATGTTCCATTGATGGATTGGGGAATTGTAGCAGAAGTACCGAAAGAGGATGTGTATTATCAATATCATTTATTTATGAAATCATTGTGGGTTATGTCGATTTTCATTATTTTTGTTCTGTCTGCACTAACAGCCTTATATGCTCAAGATCTTATAAAGCCGATTAGGCGGTTATATACAGCTATGGATTTAATGGCTAAAGGGAATGATCAGCAGACGGTTTCTCCCATCGTCAAAGGTGAGATCGGCGTGCTTTCGACTCGCTTTAACGAGATGGTCGAGCATATGCAAAGTTCGAAATTAAGCTTACAAAGAAAAGAAGAAGAATTACGACAGCAGAAGGGATTTTTCCGCACGGTGATCGACATGAATCCGAGCTATATTTATGCGGTAGATGGAAAAGGGTACTTTACGTTTGTGAATCAATCTTTCGCTTCATTTCTAGGTCGCGACGTAGCTGATTTTGAAGGGAAGGAATTATCAGACTTTTCCTTTAAACAAGAGCAAGAAGTGGGACAGACGAATCCTTTTATTAGAGAAATGTTTATCAATTCAAAAGGTGAGATGCGCCATGTAGAAACGGCACATTTGCCAATTTTTTCGGCTTTGAATCAATTGGAACAAACGCTTTACGTCTCGACAGATATTACGGAGAGAATTCAAGCAGAGGAATGGATTCGAACATCGGAAAAGCTGACGATTGTTGGAGAGTTAGCTGCTGGGGTCGCCCATGAAATTAGAAATCCACTCACTTCGATTAAAGGATTTGTTCAATTAATGAAAGAGGACTCGCCAGAAAAGCAGCCTTATTTAGAAGTCATTGATTCCGAAATTGAGCGAATGAGTGCCATTGTCAATGAGTTTCTTGTTCTCGGTAAACCGCAAGCAATGAAGTTTCAACCAACGAATATGAATAAATTAATTCAAGAGGTCATTACGCTACTAGCGGCTCAAGCGAATATGAATGGGGTACAAATCAAGCAAGAGTTTTCCTTGCGATTACCGATTATTTACTGTGACCAAAATCAAATGAAGCAAGTATTCATTAATATTTTAAAAAATGCCATTGAAGCGATGCCGAATGGTGGTCAAGTTGATATTGAAACGAAGTTAACAGAGAGTGGCGTGGTGTTCACTTTTAAAGATGAAGGTATTGGCATTTCTGAGGAGCGATTAGCAAGGATTGGAGAACCTTTTTACAGTACGAAAGAGAAGGGGACGGGGCTTGGCTTAATGGTCAGCTACCGTATTGTTGAAGCCCACAATGCCCATATGAACATTACAAGTGAACTAGGTAAAGGTACTGTAGTGGAAGTGGCATTTCCGTTAAATCAGTAAAAGAATGAAGGCAAAGAGAACGGTTCTCTTTGCCTTCATTCCGTTTAGGATAGTTTGTTTTTCACTGCAATGCTTAATTGTTTGATAGCTTCTGGTGTTTGTTTCGCTTCCGCTATTACTTGTGTGACGATTTCTTTCTTTTGTTCGATATCTTGCTGAATGCCTGCTTGATGGGCGGTTAATGCTTGGACTTCTGTCTGTAGCTTCATTTGTTGTTCGTTGATTCTTTCTGAAGCGGATTGAAGTCGATTTAATTTCGGTTGCATCGTTTTTAATGTGCTTATGACTGCGATGACTAAATAAAGGATGGCTATAATAAAGATAGCTAAGCTAGCCCAGCCGATGATTGCCATAAAATGACCTCCCTTTTATTTCTTTATTCTCATTGTAAGGGAGTTGACTATGTTTTTCCATTCATTCAAGTAAAAGAAGGAGAGAAAAAATGAATCGATATCGCCTATTTGAAGAAGAATTTTATCAACAGCCAACATTGCAGTTGGCAAAAGCGTTACTCGGGTGCAAGTTAGTAAAAGTAACAAATGAAGGAACGGCCGCGGGGTTTATTGTTGAAACAGAAGCGTATTGTGGGCCTGATGATCGAGCGGCTCATAGCTTTAATAATCGGCGCACGAAACGAACAGAGATTATGTTTCAAGCAGCGGGGCATGTGTATACGTATGTGATGCATACGCATTGCTTGTTGAACGTCGTTAGTGGAGAAGTAGATCAGCCGGAAGCGGTTTTGATTCGAGCGATCGAGCCATGTGAAGGTGTAGAGTTAATGTTTGATCGACGTGGGGCGATGCCATTGAAAAATTTGACGAGCGGGCCAGGGAAGTTAACGAAAGCGATGGGTGTTACGATGGCGGACTATGGGCGAAGATTCGATGAGCCGCCATTGTTTGTCACAGAAGGGATGGTGCCAGAAGAAATCTCTGTTGGACCACGAATTGGGATTGAAAACTCGGAGGAAGCGAAAGACTATCCGTGGCGTTTTTGGATTACAGACAATCCATTTGTTTCAAGGTAAAAGCGGAGGCTGATGTCAGCTCCGCTTTTGGATTTGGATATTTTGTTTTCGCTGTCGCTGTAGTTCTTCTAACGAGCCTGAGCCTAGAAGGACACCAGAGACGATCAATATAAATCCGATCAAATGTGCCGGTAACATCGCTTCGTCCAGTAACACTGCTGCTGCAACGAGTGAAAAAAAGGTACTTAAATTCATAAAAATAGACGCTTCTGCTGCTCCAATTTTTCCAATGGCGTAATTGTAAATCATATGACCGAACGCCGTTGCCATAATCGCTGAAAAGAAGAACACCACCCAAACAAGAGGGGGAGCGGCTGATAAATGAGAGAGACCTTGTGGCTCCATCCATAAGCTGATCATAAAAAGGATGATAGACCCGAATAACAGCATATATCCGGTTAATAGCCGAGGATCAAGCGTAGCTGACGCTTTTTTTATTACAATAAAACTGAGTGCCTGAGTCAGAATGGCTAGAAAAATATCGATATCTCCGGCTGTTATCGTGCTGATCCCTGTTTTGCCAGCAAGTACTGTAAAGCTCACACCAGCTCCGCCAAGCAAAAAGCCGATCCAGCGGGCAACGGTAAGTTTTCCTTTTAACAAGATGGTGGCAAACAGAGCCGTTAGTAACGGGCCTAGTCCTAAAATAAGCCCAGCGTTCGTCGCAGATGTCTTCGTTAACCCTTCCGCTAAAAAATAATGATGGCAAACGACGCTTAACAATGCCCCACCGCAAATATATCCCCATTCTTTTCCTTGAGGTCGCCGTATTTGCTTAGTGATCGCAAGTGTTAAAAACACGGCTAGTGAGGCTGTAAAAATTCGCAACGCTGTAATCGTCACAGGTAGAAAATGCTCGACCAAAATTTTAATGAGTGACACATTCATTCCCCAAATCATCATCGTACCTACTAGAATCATATAAACCCGTGCATGTCCCACCATACCCCTCCGTTCTATCTATTACCATTATACAGGCGTTTTGTTGGTAAAGTGAAAATTCAATCAGTAGGGGGCCTGATTTCCCACTGATGAAAAGAAGAACAAAGGCTAACAGCGCAACATCCTGTTGCAACGTCTTTGTAACCTGTATCGTGCAGGCCTGTTTAATGTGGGATAAAAATAGCACCTTTAACTTTTAAGGTTATTCAAACTATTGAAAAAAGATTGAATAAAATTAATTGTTTATGAAATTTATAGGAAGGAAGTTTAACGATTCGACAACAATCTTTTTTTCTTCACACTTATCTCAAAATGTGACAGTAACCTTTTAGATGACATTCATTTATTTGTTAAGGGGGTTATGAAATTGAACTTTCCAACGGTCGAGTTTCCGTGGTTTGGGAATGGGACAATTATCGCTTTAATTGCGATTGTTCATGTCATTATTAGTCATGGTGTGGCGATTGGAGCAACGATACTAATGGTGACGGCTGAGTATAATGCGTTTCGGAAAAAAGACATCAAGCTAGATGCCTTTGCTAGAAAGATGGCGAAGTGGATTTTAATTATTACAACGACGGTTGGTGCGATGACCGGGGTGGGGATTTGGTTTTCGACGACGGTTATTCAGCCAGATTCGATCGGTTCACTTTTGCGCATTTTCTTCTGGGCGTGGGTCGCTGAATGGGCTGTCTTTATTACAGAAGTCGTTCTTTTAATTATTTATTACTACACTTGGGATTTGTATAAGGAAACGGCGAAAAAAATGAAGCATATTCGTATCGGAATTGCGCTATGTATTTTTTCATGGATTACAGCGGCGATTATTACCGGGGTGCTGGCAGCTAAGTTGACGCCAGGGCACTGGACGGAGACATTCTCTTTTTGGCATGCGTTTTTCAACCCAACGTATTTACCTTCATTAGGTTTTCGAACATTTTTAGCGTTGTTATTGGCGATTGGACTTTTCTCGTTCTTTATCAAGTGGCGTGTGAAGGATCAAGAGCTTAAACAGGAGATCTTTCGTATTTTCTCTATATGGTCAGCGATTTCAATTCCAGGCATTTTACTGACGGCCATTTGGTATTTGCAATCGATTCCGCAAGAGGCGTATGATTTAGTCGTTTATTCGACAGGTATGAGTGAAAAAATGTTTGACATCATTAATTTAACAGGCTTAGGTGTGATACTTCTTTTTATTTTTTGGGCAGCGATCAAGCCGAAGACGTTGCCGTTGATTTTATCGTTTGCAGTGCTAGGAGCGTCGATGGGCTTCATTGCTGAATTTGAATTTGTCCGCGAGTCGGTGCGCAAGCCGTTCATTATTTATGATTATATGTACGCCAATGGGGTGCTCGCGAGGGATGTCGAGAAGTATAACAAAGAAGGAGTGCTTGCCCATTCCACTTTTGCCGAGACGACGAACATCACTAGTAGCAATATGTATGAGGCCGGGCAAGAAGTGTATAAAGGACAGTGTATGACGTGTCATACGGTCGATGGCTGGCGATCAAAGCGTGCGTTAAATAACCGATTAGATGGATGGTCGGAGGAGACAATTAAGGGGTTTATTCCAACAATGCATAATGTTCGTCCAGTTATGCCACCGTTTGTTGGAACAGAGGAAGAGTTAGAGGCTTTAAGTCATTATTTATATAAGATTGTCAATGAGGATAAACAAACGGTAAAGGGGGAGAAAGAGAATGATACTAGCGCAAGCATTACCAATACCAAATGATATTCAGCTCCCAATACCAGGCGATATGGGCTTGTTGACAGTTTTGTTGATTGTCACATTTTCACTACATATTGTGTTTGTTAATGTGACGATTTCACTTGCTACAGGAGCGGTTATTTTAGAAGCGATTGGGATGAAAAAACGAAGTAAACTGTATGATCGCAGCGCCCAAATTTGTTCGTATCACGCATCGATTCATAAAAGTATCGCCGTCGTCCTTGGGATTGGACCGATTTTGTTAGTGAGTATCGTCTATACGCAATACTTCTATTCATCAACGATTTTGATCGGGAAAGCATGGTTAAGTATTATTGTGCTATTAATCGTTGCGTTCCTGCTTTTATACGCTTATAAATTTCTTTGGGAGAAATTAAAAAATAAGAAAGTACTGCATCTGATGATAGGCTTAGCGGCAAGTTTAATCTTGTTATTTGTGCCGCTTATTTTTATCGTGAATGTAGTATCGATGCTCTACCCGGAAAAATGGATGGAATCGAATGGCTTTTTCCACGGCTTATTTTATTACCCGCAAGTATGGCAACGATATGCTCACTTTATGTTATCAAGCTTTGCGGCAGGTGGGCTGTATCTTTATTTGTTTTATACATTTAAGTATCGCTCGAAGAAAAGACAGGAGCCAAGCTATCAAGAGGAGGAAGCGGATCATCGCGTTAGAAAGATGGGCATTAAAGCGACGTTTTGGATCACGCTTTGTCAATTCGCAGCTGGTACACTTGTACTAGTTGCGTTAAAGCAAGATGTGATGCTACTTTATATGGGAGGCAATGCATTAACGACGGGGCTATTAGTAGGATCAATTATTGTGACGCTCATTTTATTAGGCTTTTTATACATCACTGATAAAAAAGATTCACATCGCGCGTTTATGGGAGCGCTCGCTTCATTTCTGCTTGTGTTAGGTATGATGGGGTGGATGAGACATGAAGTGCGGGAAGCCTACTTACAGCCTCATATTGAAGATCATCCGCGAACGATGGAAATGCCAGTTAATAAATAGATGAAAGGGTCGGAGTGATTTCCGACCCTTTTTGACTATTAATCTGTCCGCACAATCGCATATACATGTTTTGGACCGTGGACACCGGTCGTCATTTGTAGCTCGATATCGCCGCTTTTACTTGGTCCTGTGAGAAAGTGTAACGTAGAAAAGTCTTTCTCTCTAATTTTTGTAAAGAGATTGCCCATTCGAGCGACAAGCTGTTCCTGTTTGAAAATAATAATATGGACAGGAGGGAGGAGACTGACGCCGCGTCCTTTTTTCTCATTATAGATCAAAACAGCTGTGCCGGTATTGGCAATCGCGAAGTCAGCCGTCGTAATGCCGATATCCGCTTGTTTTGCGATAGCGATATTGCTTTCTTTCGTCGCTTCCTTATCCCAAATGTCGATCGTCGTCTTTGCTGCGATAGCCGTTTGATCAATTGGGAGCTGAGTTAATTCTTCGTCATCCCAGCGTATGATCGATTGCGCTTGATGGCGTTCGATAATCGTTTGTAACGCTTGTTGAACGTCTTTCGTGTCGTTGGCCACAAACACTTCACCATGAACAGCTTCAAGATTTTTTGTGTATTCCTCTATTAATTCCTCTTGTGAATAAGAGAGTACGGCGTTACGTTCAGGTATTCCTTTTTGATAAGAAGCCACTTGAGCGTTAGTTGAGCGGCCGAGTCGAGTTTGGATGTTTCGTAGAAAATCAGTTTTATTCATTCGACGGACCTCCTTGGTGCTTAATTGATGTTTTCCAGCGCTCGCGGAAGGAGGTTTGGACTTGCGGGAATTCACGTGAATCGGTCCAGCCTTTCATAAATGGTGTGCTTTCTTTAAAATGTCCATCTTTGATAAACGGCTTTTGCAACAGCTGCCCGGCTTTCGTTGCTTTATCATATAAAGTAGGTGAGCTAAATGTCTTTCCAAACATATTAAACGCCATTTTTTCCAGTGGAGAGGTGTAGCCGTCTTGCACGTTGCGATGACGTAGTTTGACGAGCATATCATGTAGCGGGATTCTAACTGGGCAAGCCTCATGACAAGCACCACACAGGCTTGATGCATACGATAATTCGGCTGCTTGCTCGGAATCTTGATTTAACAATGGCGTTAACACCGCTCCAATTGGTCCGTTATAAACGGAACCATAGGAATGACCGCCGACGTGACGATAAACGGGACAAACATTAATACATGCACCACAGCGAATGCAGTTGAGGATTTCTTGAAAATCCGGATCGCCGAGTTGTTGAGATCGTCCATTGTCTAAAATGATGACGTGCATCTGTTTCGGTCCATCGTTTTCATGACTGCGTACCGGTTTTAAAATTGAGACGCCGGAAGAGATTTTCTGTCCGGTTCCAGCACGAGGCAGAAGGTTAATGACAACTTCGAAATCTTCCCATGTTGGGACAATTCGTTCCATTCCCATAAAGACGATATGAGTATCAGGAAGCGTCGTCACCATACGAGCATTTCCTTCATTTGTTAAAAGTGAGATCGCTCCTTCTTCAGCAATAGCAAAGTTACAGCCAGTGATTCCGATGTCTGCGGCTAGGAACTTTTCGCGAATGGCTGAACGAGCAAAGCCAACGAGCGTTTGTAAATCAGCCGCAACTTCATGCCCACCCTCCTTAGCGAATAACTCTGCCACTTGCTCCTTCGTTTTATGGACAGCAGGCCCAAGTAAATGCGAAGGGTGTTCGCCAGCAAGCTGAAGAATATACTCGCCCAAGTCTGTTTCAACGGTCTCCACACCGATTTCTTCCAGGGCATGATTTAATTTAATTTCTTCTGTCACCATCGATTTCGATTTCACGGCATATTTTCCATCGACACTTTTGATGATTTGGCGCGCATGCTTTAACGCTTCAGTGGCATCTTTTGCAAAATGAACATGTCCACCTTGTTGTTCGACATTGTCTGCGAACTGAGACAAATAATAATCTAAGTGCTGAATCGTATGGCTACGGATTTCACTGCCGCGCTTGCGCCATTCTTCCCAGTTGCCGATTTCTTCTGCTGCTTGTAGTCGACCGTGATGAAGCTTTTCTGTTGCGCGGGCAACGGCTTGTCTCGCATGCGTATCGGTAATTTCTTTTTTGACACGTTCTTTTAACGTGCCACCTGCATAAAGGGTCATGCTGTCACCCCCTGATCAAGAACTTCGGCAATGTGCATCACTTCTACACGAGAACCGAGCTGATTCATGCGACCGCCAATGTTCATTAAACAGCCCATATCGGAGCCGATTAACACATCGGGTTGTGTCGATTGTACATGAGTCGCTTTCTCCGTCACCATTTGTTTTGAAATATCAGACATCTTCACAGCGAACGTTCCTCCGAATCCACAGCAATCCGATTTGTACGGTAGATCGACTAGCTGTAATCCTTTGACGTGGCTGAGTAAAGTTAACGGCTCGTCCTTGACATGAAGTAGTCTAGATGTGTGACAAGAAGGGTGGAAGGTAGCTCGTTTCGCTAGGCTAGCACCGACATCTTCTACCTTTAATACGTGAACTAAAAATTGGGTGAATTCGTATGTTTTTGCGATCAATTCATCTGCTTTTTTGCGCCATACTGGATCATCTTTAAATATTTCTGGATAGTAGTGATGAATCATCCCTGTGCAGGAACCAGAAGGCAACACAACGAATTCACTTTTTTCAAATACTTGAATCGTATGTTTCGCCACTTTTTCGGCATCTTTTTGATATCCGCTGTTGAAAGCCGGTTGACCGCAGCATGTTTGTCCTTCTGGAAAGTCTACCGTTACTCCTTGGCGGTTTAAAATACGAACAACGCTTTCTCCAACTTGTGGATAGAGGTTGTCTGCTAAACAAGTAATAAATAATGAAGCATTCATCGTCTATCTCCCATTTCTATGTTGTATTTCTAGATTCCTTTAATGACTTGTTGTATATGAGGCTCTAAAGCTGGTTGCTTCGATTGTGTCAAGAAGGAAACTACGATAAAAGTAATCATCGAAAGAGCAAAGGCGAAGGCGCCGTTCACTACGGTCGGTGGAATAATAGCAAAGCCATATTTAGACCCGATCTCTAATATGAAGTTGCTGGCAATACCGATGACGATACTAGTGACAGCAGCTTGCTTTGTCGCTTTTTCCCAAATTAACCCTAGCACAACGGAAGGGAAGATTGCGGCTGCAAATGTACCGAAACCGAATACGCCGAGTAGTCCAACTAATGTATTCATATAAAAGGCAAAGAGGGCAGAGGCGACTAATAATGCCACAACGGCAATTCGGCTCCAGAAAAGCTCTCTTTTTACTTCGATATTAAAAGCTTTCGGAATGTCGCGGATAATCGCGCCTGCACCAAGGTTAACGAAGCTATCACCCGTTGACATGATCGCCGCAAGCAAGCCAGAAATGACAAGTCCAGCGATCACTGGGTGCGTATAATTTAAAATAAACGTCATTAATGTATCATCCGGTGAAGCGATCGCTGGGAATTTTCCTTGTGAATAGAGCGCCGCTGAAGCTAGTCCAATACCAAGCACTAAGAAGATCGTAATTAAATAAGCAGCACCGGACGTGAAAGCGCCCCATTTTAATTGTTTCACATCTTTCAGCATTAAAAATTTCGTGACGAGCTGTGGTTGTCCAGCCATACCTAGACTCATCATGAAAAACCAGCAGATAATCGTCATGAGCGGAAATTGTCCAGTTGGTGAAGCCATGATTGGATCAGCTTCTTGCAATGTTTTCGTAATGTTTAGTAAGCCGCCGCCTGCATCAAGTGCGTAGAAAAATACAATAATGGATACGAAGATCATCATGACACCTTGAACAACGTCTGTATAAACACCTGCAATCATTCCGCCACCTACTGCATAGACAGCGAGAATAATTAAGCCGATGATTGCTCCTTCTTTGACGGAAAGACCAAAGGTGAGATTCATAATGACGCCAAGTGCTTGTACTTGAGTGCCTAAATAACCGAGTACCCCGAGAATAACGGCGATCCCCATCCAGCCTTGAGCGGCGCGGCTTTTGTAGCGACTGCCAACGATGTCACCCATCGTATAAATTTCTTCTTTTGCTCCAAGCTCCCAAATGCGTCTACCGACTAGAAACCAAGTAAGTCCGAAACCAATGGAAGCAGCAATTAATGGTCCAGCAATAAATCCTAAGCCGTTTTTGAAGGTTAATGCCGTACCTCCGACCATTCCTACACCGCTTTGGACGGAGGAAAAGGCGGCGATTGCCATGACAAACATACCTAAGCTTTTTCCTGCGACGTAAAAATCACTGCTCGATTTTGTTTTTTTCGTCGCCCAAATGCCGATGATGATACAAATAACTAAATATGCAATTAAAATGGAAATAATGGTTGAATTCATAATGACTGCCCCTTGAATTAAGATGTTTTGACTGTTTGTTTTTGTTCTACTGTCTTCACCGTTTCTTGGTGGCGATGGCTCCATGCATATAACAGCGGCACAACTAAAATCATAGAGGCAATGCCATATAAGAAGACGGCAGTCGTCGGAACAACCCCTAAAATGTAGGTAGTACTCTCTCCACCAGCTAATGGAGTTCCGAGACCTAATCGATCTGCTAGAAGGAATAAACTATAGAACAGAACGGAACAAGTGATAGGAATAAATATAAAAATCTTATTTTTCTGAATATAATAACTAAGACTAATAGTTAGAAGTAAACCTAAAGCAAAAATATAAGAGTAAATGATCATTCTCCAAGAATGAAGTACCATGCCTATCCCGATGATTAGTAGGCAAGCGAGGAGTAGGGCCATTCCTTTACTTTGTTTATCCATATTAATTTCTCCTTTCATTTGACTATTTCATGTATTTTAGAAGTATAGAATATTCAGAAAAGAATAGATATATACAAAAAGGACAAAGAGCAACCAGTTGCTTTATCCTTTTTGTATAATGTTAAAGACTGTTCATATAATCGTGCATATAGATGGCTAACTGAAGTTCGAACATTTCTTTGCCATCAATAGTCGGCTTATCTAATATCTTTTTGATCGTTTGTAGCCGGTATTTAATCGTATTGAGATGAACATAGCTCAATTTTGCTGTCTTCGTTGCGCTTTGGTTACATTCTAAAAATATCTTTAACGTATCGACAAGCTCTGTTCCATGTTCTTCATCATGTTGGAGGAGTGCACCTAGTGTTTTCTCTACATAATAACGAAGATTCTGACGATCATGCTCAAGAAATAGCCGATATAGCCCTAATTCTTTAAAGCTCATAATGGATTGTTTCTCTCGGGAAGCTTGTAAAAACTTCACACAGCTTTTAGCATCTGTCGCAGATTGGACGATTGATTCTAGTGAAGTAAAGGGACTGCCAATACCCGCATAAAAATCGAGCAAACCTCGCTTAGTGGATTCGTGTAAAAGCTCTTGTAAGAAGCTTTCAATGTCTTTTTGGAATTCCTCTGCTGAACAGTTAGTATTGGCGATAAAAAGTAAGTGAATCTCTACATTTTTTTCAAGGACGAGTAACTTATGAGAGAATGATTGAATTTGCCTATATAGCAAGCGGCTGAACGGCTTTTTTCTTGAAGAAAGTCTTGAAAAGCTAGTCATTGGATCGATTAGTTGAATGAAAGCCGAAACAAACGTACGTCGAGTAGTTAAGCCGATTTTTTGCAGCTGTTTGAGAGAAATATCTGCTGCTCTTTGCTGAATCAGTTTTTCCAGTAAATAGCCTTCAAATTTAAATAGCTCTGACATATCGCGCTCTTGATTCATCATTTCTAAGGCGAAAATCATATGTGCTTGCTCTACAGCAAACAAATCGAGCGGGTCTAATTCATCACTACTATCAGAAAAAACGGTCAGTAGACCAATGAGAGAATCATTCGCTCGAATCGGAAAAAAGTAGACTTCATGCATATTTCCCTCTAATTCGATTGGGAGTTGCCTTACTTTATCTTCCTTCACGAAAAAGGATTCATCTTTTTGTAGAGCTTCTGCTAAAGTTTTTGCTTCTAGCGAACTAAATGAAAGCAAGTCAAAAAACTCATCGAAGACGCATACACTCTTGTCAACAAGCTTAGATAATGTGACGGTAATTTCGGGCAAGCCCTTTCCGGAAAGAGAAACGAGCGATAATTTTTTAATAATATTTTGCGATCGTTCCGTTTGAGAAAACATTCGCGCATTTTCAATCGCAATGACCGCTTGGCGTGCGAAGGTTTCTAGCAATCTTAAATCTCGCTGTTCAAAACGAACCTTTTCATTAAAGCTAACAATCGTTAAAATACCAAGACAATCACCGGTTTTCGTTAATAAGGGGGCACAGATAGCGCTTGCCGGATATTTCAACTGTCCTAACGATTTCTCATAGTAACTGACATGTTCCGGATAAAGGTTGAGCATATTTTTTCTGTATCCTTTTTAGAATCAAAGATACGAGCTTGCTGGGAGGTGAAGGTTTTACCAGTCATCGCTTCATCGGGTGATAGTTGAATTTTCCCAAGATAGGTCATATCATAACCGATGGCATTTTCAGCAATTAGTTTCTGTACTTTCGGTTCATATTTAAAAAATACACCGGCATCAGCGCCTTCAATCACTTGGAGCACTTCTTTAATTAGTTGATCCAATACTTTATCTAAATCAAGTGTAGAAGTTAGTACTTGGGCAGCGTTAATCAAACTTAGTAATTGTTTGTCAGAATTCATCTCGATCAGTTCCTTCATTAGTAATCTTTTTTGATTATATAAGAAATCTCACAAAAAAACCCCACCTCTCACAGATTTCATTTTGGGAGAGGTGGGACTTCATTTATTTGTTCAGTTCCCTATTCTGTACCAATTGACTAAATTCTTCAGCAGGAAGCGGTTTGCTTATGTAATAGCCTTGCACTTGATGACAGTGATGATGTTTTAAAAATGTCATTTGCTCTTCGGTTTCTACTCCTTCAGCGATCAATTCAAGCCCTAAGTTTTGTCCCATCGAAAGAATCGTTTCGACGATAGCTTCACCGTGCTTCTCGACGAATAAATGCTGAACGAAAGATTGGTCAATTTTCAGTCGATCGACGGGAAATTGGTGTAAATAGCTTAAGGAACTGTAACCGGTACCGAAGTCGTCAACGGCGATTTGAACGCCAAGTTTCTTTAATTTATTTAACTTCTTTAATGCAAGATCGAGATTTAACGTCATGCTTTCGGTAATTTCTAACTCTAACTGGTCTGGCTGTAAACGACAGGACGTTAGTGCGTTAGAAACGACTTGAGTTAAATCATTTTGGAAAAACTGTCTTAATGATAGATTGACGGAGATCCGCATCGTTGGAAGACCATCATCTAGCCATTGTCTTAGCTGTCTGCAAGCTTCCTCGATAACCCATGTGCCGATCGGTAGGATCAAGCCGGTACTTTCCGCTAAAGGAATAAAAGTCGCGGGAGAAATCATCCCTTTTTCTGGATGATACCAGCGGATTAATGCCTCAGCTCCCACTAATTGTCCTGTTTTGAGATCAATTTGCGGCTGATAATGTAACGATAGTTGTTTGCGCTCAATCGCTTGACTTAAATCATGCTCAAGCACTATTTGTTCGTATGCTTTTTGCTCCATATCCGATCTGTAAATCATAATGGAACGATTCATTTTTCTTGCTTCCGTAATCGCCATCATCGCTTGATTTAGCAGTTCGTCTATATCTGCTGCTGCAGTCGAAAATGTTGCTCCTACTGTTACTTGGACTCGCATTCTCAACCCTTTAACAATGAAAGGGGGATGAAATAAATCGACCATTTGCTTCGCACACATGTCGACCTTTCCGCAGTCATTTGAATCACATGTGTCACACAGGATAGCAAATTCATCTCCAGTCAGTCGAACGGTTGTCATTCCTTGGTCAGACGCAAATGCTTGTAATCGATTGGCAGCTTCGATTAAAAATAAATCACCGATTTGTCGTCCTAACGATTCGTTAATATGCTTAAATCTATTTAAGTTAATAACGAGTAGGGAAAAGCCGCGCCCAGATTCTAGTCTTTCAGAAAGTTGTTTTTTTAAATAAAAGCGATTAGGAAGACCGGTCAATTCATCATAATAAGCTAAAAAATTGACCTTGTTTTGCGCTTCTATTTGTTCGGTCATATCCGTAATTGAGTTAATAATTTGCACCATTTTCTGATTCTTATCAAAAATAGGCACAGCGTTAATCGATAATATTCGATATTCACCATTCAATTGTTCCAATTTGTACATAACATCGTAGACGGATTCACCAGTAGCCTTCACTTGATTAATAGCGTGCTTTTCTTCCGGATAGGGCTTTCCAGCTAATGTTTTAAATCGGCTAGGATGAATTTGACCATCGCTAAAAATACCAAACAATTTTTTTGCCGCATGATTGATAAATAGATGCTTTCCTTCTGTATTTGCAATCGTAATTCCAGTCGGTACCATATTCACGATCGTATTTAGACGATGTTCACTTTCCTCTAATGCTTTTTGGATTTGTTTCTGTTCTAAGTAGGGCTTCTCAATTGTTGCAACATAGATCCCCTTAAGAAAAAAGTAATAGCTTGCTACTTTAAAGCAATGCCCGAGTAAATTCATCCAATCATACACATGGTTATATAAAGTGAAAATGAGTTCACTATACAAGCTTAAAGTTAAAGCCACAATGAGAGGGAAGTATTCTTGCTTTTGGCTTGCAGGATGTTTTTTTAATATGAGCACAATTGTGAACACAAACAGAAAACAAATAAAGTATTCTAGCCCTTTCTTTAATGAAGTGAGTCCTACTCCTTCTATCACTAATAATGGCATTTTGTCTGAAAAGATAAAAATGCTCGAACTAATGATAGAGGAATATAAGATAACTACAATAAATGTATAATTCCGAAGTTTCTTGTTGATCATTCGGTCTTCTTGTAAAAAAATTATTAGAAGTGAAAGGGCTAGTGTGAATCGAGCAATCACCCAAAACCAAGTAGCTTGCTGTCCTGAATTTTCTGCCAAGAAAAACGGCATGCCTTTATAAGTAAGGACATGGAATAAATCAAATATTCCTATACTTAAAAAGGTAGCAGCAATAAACAAACGGTGCTTCGACAAAGTATGAGGGAATATTAGCCAACCTTGTAAAGCGATTGCAAAGGCAACAGCAATACTTAACAGTTCAAGAGCTGTGTGTAAAGAAAGAAAGTTAGTAACAATAAAAAAGTGATCATAAGTCCTATCTAATTGATACAAAATGATAATTGACAACAAAACGCTCATTAATATAACCATTGAACGAATTTCCTTCTTTTGAACCATTACTCTAGCTCCTATGTATATTGTTTTATGTATGTAAAACGAAAAAACTTCCATCAATAACATAGTATAAAAGTCAGTATTTTGTCAAATAGTGTCGTGCAATTTGAGGAGAGATTTTACAAAAGAGAGGAGATGAATCTACAAGTTGTTTTTTAGTTTTCATCCAGGGATTGCGAAAACGTCAAAAGTTTTTCATAATGAAAGTATAGACTGCATCAGTACAGGCTGATGTTTTAATTAAAGGAGCTAATATGACAACTACATTTTCCACTTTAAATACAATGAAACCATTTTTGCAGGAGGCATGGGAGAAGGCCGGATTCTCAGCGCCGACACCGATTCAGGAAAAGGCTGTTCCCCTCATGTTAGATGGTCGTGATGTGTTGGCTGAATCGCCGACAGGAACGGGGAAGACGCTTGCTTATTTATTGCCGTTACTTGAGAAGATCAATCCAGACAAAAAGGCAGTACAAGCGGTCATCTTAGCCTCGTCCCGAGAATTAATTATGCAAATTTCCGAAGAGATTCGTGTGTGGGGAGGAGGCATTTCGAGTGCGGCTTTGATCGGGGGAGCGAATGTTAAACGTCAAGTTGAAAAGCTGAAAAAACAACCGCAAGTAGTAGCTGGAACACCAGGGAGAATTCAAGAATTAATTCAAATGAAGAAGTTGAAAATGCATGAGGTGAAATTGCTCGTGCTCGATGAAGGTGATCAGCTATTAGTACCAGAGCATATCAAAAATTTAGAGTCGATTATTAAATCGACGATGAGAGATCGCCAGCTAGTTCTTTTTTCAGCCACACTGCCAGCTCAAACAGAAGCGACAGCGAAACAGTGGATGAAGGATGCAGAAACGATCAAGGTCACGAAAACAGACATGCCTGCTTCAAAAGTCGAGCATCTTTACTTCGTTTGCGATCGTCGTGATCGACAAGTGATGGTTGAACGAATTATGCGCGGTTTTGAACCAGAGCGCATTTTGGCGTTTATTAATGATATCGGTGAAGTAAACGCCTTTTCTTCTAAATTAGACTATAATGGATTTGCCAACGGAATTTTGCATAGCGATTTAAATAAGCAAGAAAGAGAGAAGGCTTTGAAGCAATTCCGTGCTGGTAAGCTTCCGCTATTATTCGCAACAGACGTTGCTGCAAGAGGACTAGATATTAAAGGGCTCACACATGTCCTGCACTTTGACATGCCAAAGAATGCGACACAATATACGCATCGTGCAGGTCGTACCGGTCGCTCAGGTGCAGAAGGAACTGTTATCTCACTCGTCACAGAAAGAGAAGAACGCGAACTAAAGAAAATAGCAAGAGAACTCGGCATTCAATTACAGAAAAAACAATTTTACAAAGGTGAACCAGTCGATGTTGGTGAGAGAAGATAAAAATATGCAATAAAAAAATCGCCCTCCTGCTTTGACAGGACGGCGATTTTTTTAATTAGCCTTAGACTTTCGCACAAATATCTAATCGTTTGCTGCGTTCGCTCGTTATAATTTCGCCATGGGTTAGATGAATAGGATGATGAAATAGCGGGCCATCATAAACGAATGTATGAAATTCACCATGTTCGCCCATTGGACAAAGGTCTTGTGATTGGATGTCGATATAAAAGTCTTGATCTAGTTGTCGACCGAGCCAAGTGTCATCTAAGACATCGAGGCGAAGACGAATGATCACTGCTTTATAACCTGATTGGATAAAATTTTGTAACAGCTGCAAGCTGTCTTCTTCTTTGCTCCATAACGGGTAAAGAGCAGGTAATTCAACAGCAGCGGCGACATTCTCGCCCCATTCGCGATGCCCGTCTAAATAAATATCACCAAAGGCAATACCATCTAGCTGAAAGTTTTCTTTCAACTGAGCGAGGTCTTCTATGAATGTTTCGGTGTAATGATCAAGCGAACAGCGGACGAAGTGAAGGGGAAGGGAAAGAGCTTTACTTTGCCGCTCAATCAATTCCGTCTTCTCATCATGACCAAAGGTACGGCCGATTTCTTTCGGCACCGTCGTAATTAAGCAAGCTACTTCATAGCCTTGTTTCACTAATAAATCGAAAGCCATGCAGCTATCTTTGCCGCCGCTCCATGACAAAGCTACTCGTTTCCCCATATCGTCACTTCCTTATTAAAATACTTTCGTCGTCCAAGTTTCACAGTTCCATATTTCAGTGGCGACTTCTTGGTAAAATTCAGGCTCATGGGAGATGAGTAAAACGCTCCCTTTATATGCTTTTAACGCTCGTTTTAGTTCGTCTTTTGCATCGACATCTAAATGATTTGTCGGCTCATCGAGTACTAAAATGTTTGTCTCTTGATTAATCAATTTACAAAGTCGAACTTTTGCTTTTTCTCCACCGCTCAATACACTCACTTTGCTTTCGATATGTTTTGTCGTTAATCCACATTTTGCTAATGCGGCACGTACTTCATATTGAGTAAACGAAGGGAACTCTGACCACACTTCTTCAATACAAATGTTGTTATTCGTCGACTTTACTTCTTGTTCGAAATAGCCGATTTGCAAATGTTCTCCACGTTCAACTTGACCAGCTACCGGTTTGATCTCACCAAGAATACTGCGTAAAAGTGTTGTTTTCCCGATTCCGTTCGCTCCTGTTAGCGCGATTTTCTGGCCGCGTTCCATGCGTAAATTCAATGTCTTCGAGAGCGGTTCGTTGTACCCGATCACTAAATCCTTCGTTTCAAAAATTAACTTGCCAGATGTGCGTCCTTCTTTAAAATGGAATTCTGGTTTTGGTCGTTCAGAGGCCAGTTCGATCACGTCCATTTTATCGAGCTTTTTCTGACGAGACATCGCCATATTTCGTGTCGATACTCGAGCTTTATTACGAGCAACAAAATCCTTTAAGTCAGCAATTTCTTGCTGTTGCTTTTTATAAGCTGCTTCTAGCTGTTGTTTTTTCATTTCGTACACTTTTAAAAATTCATCATATGTGCCAGCGTAGCGGTTCAGCTCTTGGTTTTCCATATGGTAAATTAAGTTGATGACGCTATTTAAAAATGGGATGTCATGTGAAATTAAAATAAAGGCATTTTCATATTCTTGTAAGTAGCGTTTTAACCATTCAATATGTTGCTCATCCAAATAGTTTGTCGGCTCATCTAGTAATAAGATGTCAGGCTTCTCAAGAAGAAGCTTCGCTAACAAGACCTTTGTACGCTGTCCACCACTTAAATCATGAACATCGCGATCTAGTCCAATTTCGTCTAAACCAAGACCACGAGCAATTTCCTCTACTTTAGCATCAATAATATAAAAATCATTATTCGTCAGCATATCTTGTAGCGTTCCAGTTTCTTCTAGCAATTTTTCTAGTTCTTCTGGAGACGCTTCGCCCATTTTTCCGAATAGCTCATTCATCTCTGTTTCTAAATCGAATAAGTACTGGAAGGCTGTTTTTAAGACGTCACGAATGGTCATTCCTTTTTCTAAAACCGCGTGCTGATCTAAATAACCGACGCGTACATTTTTTGACCACGCGACTTTTCCTTCATCGGGCTGTAGTTCGCCCGTAATGATATTCATAAAGGTGGATTTTCCTTCTCCATTCGCTCCAATCAGTCCAATATGCTCGCCTTTTAGCAAGCGAAATGACACATTATTAAAAATGGCTCTGTCACCGAAGCCATGGCTTAAGTTATTGACAGTTAAAATACTCATAATAAGACCCTCTCATTCGTAATATTTCTTTTCTCATTTTACTACATAATCAAATATGAAAGCGAAGAGAAAATAAAAATCCCCAACTTCCAATAGGGAGTCGGGGGAGTCCGTTCTATTACAGGCGTTTAGAGCCGATGTATTTTTTCTTCCAGTAAGAGTTACTCACTTTATCAATTCTTACTCCTTTAGAAGCGGAATGGATGAATTGGTTGTTTCCTAAGTAAATACCAACATGGGAAGCGCCTTTTTTATATGTACTGAAATACATTAAATCTCCTGGTTGCATTTTTGATTTAGCAATTTTTGTTCCTTTTTTGTACATTTGAGCCGTTGTACGAGGAAGTTTTACGCCGTTTTTCTTATGAGCGTATTGAATAAATCCGGAGCAATCGAAGCCTTTTGGTGTCGTTCCACCCCATCTATATGGAGTACCGATGTGTTTTTTCGCTTCCTTAATCACATTTGTCTTAGAATATGACGCTGCATCTGCTGATTGAGTTGGTAACAGTAAACTTACACTTAATAGTAAAGAACTGAATAGTACTGTCAAAAGCTTTTTCACTTGAATCACCTAAAACCCTTTCCTGTGTTTTTTTATATGTATTTTGTCTAGTTGTTTATGTCGTTTGTTTTTGATCTGTAATTAATATACCAGAAAAATGTCGTTTCATAGGTTACAGGTCGATTAAATAATATTAAAGGAATATTACAAGAGAATAGTATTGTTACAATTATTAAATAGAGGAAATAGGAGGGAGATTTGTAAAAGATGATTTTCAACTAATAAACAGCCCAACTTCTGTCGGGAAGTTGGGCTGTTGTAAATTATTAATCATTTAGGCGTTTAGAGCCGATATATTTTTTCGTCCAATAAGAGTTACTTACTTTATCAATACGTACACCTTTAGAAGCAGAGTGGATAAATTGGTTGTTTCCTAAATAAATACCAACGTGGGAAGCGCCTTTTTTGTATGTACTGAAGAACATTAAATCTCCAGGCTCCATGCTTGATTTAGTAACTTTCGCACCTTTTGTATACATTTGAGCTGCTGTACGAGGTAGCTGTACGCCGTTTTTCTTATGAGCGTATTGGATAAACCCAGAGCAATCGAATCCTTTTGGTGTCGTTCCACCCCATTTATATGGAGTTCCGATATGCTTTTTCGCTTCTGTTATTACGTTTTCTTTTGAATAAGCCGCATCTGCAGATTGTGTAGGTAAAAGTAAACTTGCGCTTAATAGTAAAGAACTGAATGTTACTGTTAGAAATTTTCTCACTTGATTCACCTTAGTCCCTTTCCCTTATCGTTTTATATATTCTGTCTGTTTATTTATGTAGTAAATTTTTCTTCTGTAGATAATATATCAGAAAATTGTCGTTTTCTAGGTTACAGTTCCTTTAAAAAATGTTACAGGAGTATTACAGAGTTGTCATGTATCAGTTTTTGTCTGTTGGCGACGAATTAGTCAATGAAAAAAATTTGTAATAGTTTTGTTATGGATGAAGGGGAAAGAAGGGAGAGACGGGAAATATATGCGTGGAAGGAAAAATCGTGTGTGATATTAAGGAGGGATAGGAATGGAAGATACAAGCTTCGCAATTCATCCAGATCGAGAAAAAGAAGCAGATGAACATAAGTTTTATGATGTTGGCGATGTAAAGGAATGGCAGACAAAAGCGGATAGTGTGCACTTTATTTGTCGCAATGGTTATGTTGTTGTGCAATTTTATTGTGAGGAGATACTTCGTGTCACGATGAACCCAACGAGTGTCCCGACAATGGAGCAAAGTTTTGCGGTCGTCATGAAAAAAGAACAAGTATCATTTGAGGTGAAGGAAACAGCGGATGCTGTGTACATAACAGCTGAAAAATTAACAGCAAAAATCACTCTTTCACCGTTTCGATTTCTTGTGACAGATGCTAGCGGACGAACGCTCCTTCATGAAGGGGAGCGAGGCATGGCGAGTCGTCGCACAGGTGAAGTTATCTGCTTTAAAGAGATGGAAAAGGACGATCATTTTTACGGGTTTGGAGAAAAAACGAGCTTTCTAGATAAGCGTGGCGAAAAAATGACGATGTGGAATTCTGATGTGTTCGCTCCTCATAACCCAGAAGTGGATGCGCTCTATCAATCCATTCCTTTTTTTGTGACGGTTCGAGGTGGACAAGCGCACGGTCTGTTTTTCGATAATACGTTTGAAACGGTGTTTGACTTAAAACAAGAGAGCCATCGTTATTCATTTTCAGCGGCTGGAGGCGAGCTTGATTATTACGTGATCGCAGGCCCTTCTCCAAAAGCTGTCGTTCAGCAATATGCCAGATTGACGGGACGAATGGCATTGCCACCAAAATGGGCGCTCGGTTACCATCAATCGCGCTATAGCTATAAAACAGAAGCGGAAGTTCGTGAACTCGTTCGCACTTTTCAAGAAAAGGGTATTCCGCTCGATGCGATTTATTTAGACATTCATTATATGGAAGGCTATCGGGTGTTTACGTTTAATCGGGATCGTTTTCCAAATCCGGAGCAGTTGATTGCTGAATTAAAAGCTGCGGGTATTCATGTCGTACCGATTGTGGACCCAGGGGTTAAGCGTGACCCGGAATATCCCGTTTATTTAGAAGGAGTGAGAGCGGGACATTTTTGCCGTTATGCAGAAGGAGATATTTATTTCGGAGATGTTTGGCCAGGAGAAAGTGCGTTTCCCGATTTTACGAATCAAGACGCGCGTGAATGGTGGGGAGAGTGGCAAAAATTTTACACCGACCTCGGAATAGAAGGCGTTTGGAATGATATGAATGAGCCAGCCGTATTCAATGAAACGAAAACGATGGATGTGGCAGTCTTGCATGATAATGATGGCTATTCAAAGACACATCGTGAGCTTCATAACGTGTACGGTTTATTGATGGGAGAAGCGACATATAGCGGATTGAAAAAATTATTAAATGGAAAACGGCCATTTGTGTTAACACGTGCTGGGTTTGCCGGTGTGCAGCGATATGCAACGGTATGGACAGGGGATAATCGCAGTTTCTGGGAGCATTTGCAAATGTCAATGCCAATGTGTATG
Source organism: Bacillaceae bacterium SAS-127 (assembly GCA_002261155.1). GTDB lineage: Bacteria > Bacillota > Bacilli > Bacillales > Domibacillaceae > Bacillus_CE. The sequence continues at coordinate 28,632 of NKXN01000094.1, forward strand.
AATCTTGGGATGTCCGGCGTACCGTTTTCGGGAGCGGATGTTGGTGGGTTTGCCCACGATGCTAATGCTGACTTACTTGTTCGATGGACGCAACTTGGCGCCTTTATGCCTTATTTCCGCAACCATTCCAATTTAGGCACGGTGCATCAGGAGCCATGGTCGTTTGGAGAAGAAGCAGAAGCCATCGTTAAAAAATATATTGAACTTCGCTACCGTTGGTTGCCGCATTTTTACACATTGTTTCATGAGGCAAGTGTCACTGGTTTGCCTGTCATGCGACCGCTTGTTATGGAATATCCTGATGATGCCAATACCTTTAATTTAGCGGATCAATTTTTAATCGGGGAGAATGTTTTAGTCGCTCCAATTACGACGCCTGATACGTATCATCGAGTCGTGTATTTACCAGAGGGAGAATGGATCAATTATTGGACGGATGAATCAACGAGCGGAGGCAAGCATATTTTAGTTGAGGCGAAGTGGGAGGAGCTGCCTTTGTTTGTTAAAGCAGGAACCATTCTTCCGCAAGCTGATACTTTTAAGCCAGTTGATCAATTAAGCATTCATGTCTATCCGAGTGAGGAAGTGTGTGAATACACATTGTATGATGACGACGGCGAGACCTTTGCTTATCAAGCAGGCGACTATTTTCAGTTGTATTTGAAAGCATGGAAACAAGGTGAAACCGTCTATATTGAAACAGAAGAATTACACGGAGCACATCAGCCTAATTGGAAAGAGGTCTCCATTAACGTGCATGGGTTAGTGAGTAAAATAGTGATTAACGGGAAAGAACAATTATAAGATAAAAGCTGCCAACAACCGAGAGACCGTTCTTAAAGCGATTGGAAAATTAGAGCAAAAGGCAAAAGGTTCTTGAGGATTTGGATATAGAATATAATGAAAAGCCGTTTCATAAAGGACTGCCTCTTTATGAAACGGCTTCTTTTTTTATCAGTGGAGGATGAAGAAAATCCCCGCTGATTGAAGTTTCACTTATTTCTTCACCAGCGTTTCCAAAATGGCATCTCCATTTGTAGCTACGCGGATGAGGGCGTAGTTTTTGTCTTCCCATTTTTGTCCGGTGTTTTCCGGAATGAAGAAGTGTTCAATTCCGAGATCGAGAGTGCCGTATTTTACTTTGCCTTGAAGGGTTACTTTTTGTTCATTTACAATGGCTGGCTCATTAGCGGAAACGAAGGTTTTCGGTTTATAAACCGGCACTTCCTTTCCGTTTACGCGAACACTTTCAGTGGATTTTTCTAAAATGATGTGAATGTTGCCTTCTAGGGAATCTTGTTTGTCTAAAAATTGCGTATGCACTTCATAGTTTAGCTGCACGTAATCTCCTTGTAATAGCGAACGAGGATCGAGTGGTTCTAATTTTAAGGCGACCAGTTGTCCGTTTTGGAGGAGCTGTTCTTTTTGCCATGAAGTAAAACTGATAAAAGCTAGCTGTAAGACAAAAATGACAAGGATAGGTTTCCAGTTCCATTTTAAAATATTACGCGATTTTTCTGTATGCTTCCGACCCCAAACAAAGAAGATTAGGAAGAAAATTGCACTTAAAATAAACAAAGCGAGCGATTTATGGAGAAGATCCCATACATATTCGTAATATTTCCAAATAAGAAAGGCAGATAAAGCAACCCAAGTAGACCAGCGATAGATTCTCGATTCACTTTTTGATTGGAACAAATGAATAAAAAGATAGACAATAAACACGAGATGATAAATGATCGCTAGCGTGACAGATAGATCATCGCTAAACGTTAAATATAGGAAGTAAACGAGCGATAAAAGATAACTAAGCAGTCCTAAAGGTGTTTGTTTTAATGTGAAAAAGACCGCAGCATTCAACAGTCCAAGCAAGAGTAAACTAGCTGAAAGTGATTGCCAACTTAAATTATAAGTAGAAATCGTCATCGTAATCGCAGCCACTAGTCCGACATTTAAAGCGACATAATACAGCGAGGCTTCTTTTTTCTGAAACAAAATGGCTGTCATCACAGCAAAAGAGACCGTAATCAGCCATATCGCCCATGTTTCATCGATCATGAAGGCAAAAGGGAACAAGAAAATAATCCCTGTTACTTGCAATGTGAGGCGAACGACGATAAACGATGTCTTTTTTATGAGTAGCCCTGCACCTATGCAAACGATTCCGAGCAATAAATAGGCATATTTGATCCCATCCATGAAGCCAAACATTAAGAAGATGAAGGAACTGAGAGAAGCAAGAGCAACGATCGTTCCTAAAAACGATAGGATTCCAACGAAAAATTGATACGTATAGCGAGACCATTTGTGATCTGTTTCCGCCGCATTCTTCTTGAATTTCTGCAGGAAATAAATGCTGAAGGCGAAGAGAGCGATTAACAATAAAAAGCCGATATAAAATAAAGCTTCGCCAAACATAAATAAGAAGATGAAAAAGACATTGTAGATAATATAAAAACCAAAGAACAATAAATGGACAGCCATTTCTACTGGATGATGCTTGCGTTCTCGCTCAAACCGCCGCCAAAATAGAACGATGAAACCGATATACAAACCGTGCAATAGTAAAAATGGTAGGGAGGTCGAATCGAATTCCATAAATAGATCATATAAAGAATGCTTATTTAATAAGAATACTGCGCAGTATTGGGTGATGATTAACGTCACAAACGCCAATTTTTCTCGACCCGTTTTTTTCAACAAAAAGAATAATGTTAGATGCAGAATGATTAAGCTTACATAAATGCCAAGTTCCTCCCAGTTGCTATATTCGAGCCATAGACCAGTTGGATAAATCTTTTGCCAAACGGTCAACTCGAACAAAAGTAAGGACAGCCAATAAAATGGTTCATATTTCGTTAACAAAGCCAACAGTAGTACGGGAACGAGCCAAATCAAAAATAAAGCATAGGAATCAGCGTGGGAATTATACATTTGACCGATGAGCGCTACGCTGACACCAAAAGCAATCGCTGCGGTCAATAGCCACCAGTTGCTTAAATACTGAAAGGTCATGCTTCGTTTATATAAAGCAGAAGCAATGTAGCTGACTATGATCAAACTCAGGCTTAATCCAATTTTCACTGGCCGATCAAGCGTCGGCCAATTCGAAGCGAAAAAATAAATAACACCCGCTAGGAGGAACACTAAGCCAAGGATATAAGGAATATCTCCGCGTTTATTAGTCATCATCAAAATAACCTCCTTATCTTCACTATAATGGAAAAAACTAATTATGGAAATTATTTATTGATAAAAAAACTGACTCAACTAAAAAGGGAGTCAGGTATTATATGCCACCATTATAAAATTGTTAATGCATGTTCTAGCTTTTGTGATGTTGTCATCACTTCTTTGGCAGCTTTTCCAACCGACTCGACTACTTGATGTAGTTCGGTCATATGGGTGGAGAATTTTTCAATGTCTTCAATACTTAAATCGATAGAGGACATAATGTGACGGAAAGATTCCATTGATTTTTCGCTTTCCTCTTGACCAGCTAATACTAGTTTTTGAACGTTATCAATGGCGACAACGACGTCTTGTGTGACGCTGCCAGAATGCTCAATTAAAGTAGCAATTCGATCAACGGATTGCTTCGTTTGGTCAGCTAACTTCCGTACCTCTTCTGCCACAACAGCAAATCCTTTGCCGTGCTCGCCGGCTCTAGCTGCCTCGATTGCTGAATTAAGGGCTAAAAGATTTGTTTGATCAGCAATATCTTTTACCATTTGTACGACTTCTTGAATTTGTTTAGAAGCTGTATTTAAATCAGCTATTTTCGTTGCCATGCCGCTCGTCTCACTAGCAATTGTATCTGATGTGTTTGCTAGCTTTTCTATTTGAGTAATCCCTTTTTGAGATGTTTGCTTCGTCTCATGTGAGCGTTGAATGCTGCCACTCACTTCTGCATCTAGTTCTGTTGTTTTATGCATGAGACTAGTCATCGTATAGGTAGCAGAAGTTAATTCTTCTTCAATCGCCGAAGCAATTTCACCGATGTCTGTTTTAACGGTAGTTTTCACTTGTTCTTGCTTTTCTCGTATTGCTCTTTCTGCACTTTTATCAAATTCTTCGAGGACGATTTGTTGCTCGAAGTTTAAGATTTTGTTGACTGACAAAATAAGTCGGCGTTCTTCTTCAGTTGAAAGCTGCTGTTGATAAATAATTTCTGTAATTGTCGTTTGTAAATTTTGGAATGCACCGATATACCATTTCGGATAAAGACCGATGCGTAGATGAACGCGAGCGACACCCATTCTTTTTAGAATGTAATCATCATCGATCCGTCCTTCAAACAGTTCAATTAAATGATGGTGTAATGTTTGCCTAAGTCGGTCGGTTGTACTATGCTTTTGGATAATGTTCAATAAATGAGGGAGAGCCATAATCGTTGAGTAAAAGGCTTCCACAACTGTTTCGATATTTTGTTCAATCGTTGTTTTTAATGAGCGAATATTGCGTAAATCTTCTACTGTTAACTTGATCATTTTTAGTTGGTCAAGTCTTTCTTGTCGATCGATAAAAATCCCGACAGATGAAAAATCTATGTTAGAATGCAAAGGTTGGACAGCTTGTTTCTTTTTGAATAGTTTCATGTTTGTAATCTCCTTGGTGATTCGAGCGAATTAATTTTTAAAGATGAGCCGACTAAACTCATCTGGTGGCACCGGTCGACTGAAGAAGTAACCTTGTAGCTGATTGCACATTTGCTCTTTTAAAAATGTGGCATGTTGCTTCGTTTCTACACCTTCTGCAATGACAGCAAGTCCCATGTTATGGGCTAAATTAATAATCGTTTTAATAATTGCTTGATTTTTTTCATTTAAATCTCTAACGAATGATTGATCGATTTTCAAATGATCAATAGGGAACTCGCTTAAATGTTTGAGTGAGCTATATCCAGTTCCGAAATCATCAATACTAATTTGAATGCCGAGATTTTTCAGTTGTTGTAAAATAGTCAATGCGAAATTTACATCTACTGTCATACTTTCAGTGATTTCTAGTTCTAAATATTTCGTATCTAGTTGTGTTTCTTTGAGTACATGTTGTACTTTTAAGGCGAAATTAGATCGCATAAATTGACGTAAAGAAACGTTTACAGAAATGGTTAATTTTTCGCTTCCTTGTTCATGCCATTTTTTCATTTGTTGACAAGCGGTTGTTAATACCCAATCCCCTATGGAGGAAATTAAGCCGTTTTCTTCGGCGATCGGAATAAATTCTGCCGGACTGATGAAGCCGAGCTCGGGGTGAAACCAACGAGCTAGCGCTTCCGCTCCTACAATTTCGTTTGTTAGCGTACTAATTTTTGGTTGATAATATACTTGTAATTGTTGTTTTTTAATCGCTTTTCGTAAATCGATTTCTAGTCTTAACTTTCTTGAAAGTGAATCTTGAAGCTCCTGGTTAAAAAATTGATATGTATTTTTCCCGTTCTGTTTGGCTACATACATAGCGATATCCGCGTTTTTAAGGAGCAGTTCTTGACCCTTCCCGTGATCTGGGAAAATACTAATACCGATACTTGGTGAAGTGTATACTTCGGTACGATCGAAATCAAACTTCATCGATAAGCTAGCTAGTAATCTTTTCGCTACAAAGTCTACATCCTCTCGTTTGATATCTTTTAATAGCACAACGAATTCGTCGCCGCCAAAGCGCGAAATAATATCTCCTTTTCTAAGTTGCTTCTGTAACCGCTTCGACACTTGTACGAGAAGAGAATCACCTATTGCATGACCTAGTGTGTCATTAATCTTCTTGAAGTAATCAAGGTCAATAAACATAAGAGCGATTTTATTTCCAGCTGTTTCTGCTTGTTGGAGGGCAGTGGTTAACTCTTTTATAAACATTGTCCGATTAGGAAGACCAGTCAGAGAGTCATAATGAGCCATCCGATAAATCGTTTGTTCATACCTTTTACGATCCGTTATGTCAGTCGCGGACCCAACGACCTCTTGCACGATTCCGTTCTCGGTAATTGGCGACAAATTAATAACAAAGCTTCGACGGTAATAAGTAAATTCAAAGTTAACGTATATTCCTTGGAACGCTTTAGAAAGATGTGTCATTAAAATGTTAGCGGCTTCAGCTGGAAAGATATCAAAAGGCGTTTTATTTTCAATATGCTCCGTTGTTAATTTATATCTTTTCACCATTTTCCCTTCGGATAAGCTAAATACAATATCTCCTGATTGATTACGTCTGACCTTAAATATACAGTTTTGCAGGCTTTTAATTGTTCTTCTAAAATCATTGTGAAGAGCTTCTGCTAAGGCAAGTTCGGCATGAATACGATCAGTAATATCGGTACGAATCGCCACAAATTGATAGGGCTCTCCTTCATCGTCAAGAAACGGAACGATCGTCGTGCTCATCCAATATTCAGTACCATCCTTTGCTCGATTCTTCACTTCTCCTTTCCAAACTTTTTTCGCTTGAATCGTATTCCACATATCTTGAAAGAAAGATTTCGGATGATGCCCGGAATTGATGACGCGATGAGTTTTACCAATCAGTTCTTCCCGTTTATATTTGGATATTTGGCAAAATTTGTCGTTTACATCGGTGATCACTCCTTTATTCGTTGTAATAGCGACAATAGATGATTCATCTAACGCATTTTTAATATCTTGTAATTCTTTTAATGAGCGAGAAAAAGCATTCTCTACTTTTTTTTGATCAGTCACGTTAGTACCAACCCAAAGAAAGAAACTTCTCTTTTTAGAAGTTGAGTTAAATGGAATTCTAGTGACATTAATCCAATAAGAAGTCCCATCTGTAGAGCCTAGTTGCAGTTCGCCTCGTTGTAATTTCTGTGCGGCAGTGGGGTGATCGAGCACAGACAGAGTTTTTGGCTCTATTGTAGTTATATAGTTAAACATACATTGTCCAATCAAATACTCATCGGACATTTGGAACAATTGTTGAAAATGGGTGTTAGCAAATTGAAGGATCCCTTGATCATCGGTAATGAAAAAAATGATGTATCATTTAGAGTTTGAAAAATAAGTTCCATATCTTGTGTGTTAGATATAATATCTGTAATTTTGTTGATCATTCTTCAACCCTTCCTTACGCATTATTGGTGTTTCTTTATAGTAAATTGGTTCTAGTTTACGGAATTGTAAATAGTACTTATTATTTATAATCTATTCCTTTGATATATAACAGAAAACGTTATGAATAGCAATATATATATAGCTCTAATAATGGGACTTTTTGAAGTGAATTAATAGATAAATATTATCAGGAAATAATACCTATTTAGATTATAATGGAAAAACATCTGGGGAAGAGGGTCTTTTGCTTCCACCAGATGTTAACGGATGATTTAAAGTAATCCAATCCATTTCCAATAAGTCATACTAAATAGCATAATGAGTAAGTATGCGGCAATTGTAAGCGGGATGCCTGCCTTTAAAAAGTCTTTTACTGTAAATGTTCCCGTTCCGTAAGCAAGCATATTTTGTGGAGCACTTACTGGTAATAAGAACCCAAAGCTAATGACAAATTGTTGAATTAATACAAACCCAGGTTCATTCACATCGACATTTAGTGTGGCAACGAGGGCAATAACGATTGGTATTAACGCCGAAGCTAAGCTTGTCGCACTTGCGAAGCCGAGGTGAATGAGAATGTTGAACAAAGTCAAGATCGCAATGATGCTTAATAATGGCATTGAATCTAGACCGAGTGCACCAAACACTTTACTAGAGAGCCAAGCGGCACCTTCCGTTTGGAGTAATACTCCACCGAGTGAAATACCTACTGCGAAGACAACGATTGTTCCCCAAGGAATTTGTTTTTCGACTGTTTTCCAATCGAACACACCTATTTTCGGTGTTAGTAAAATCGCCACTGCAATTAATGTCACTGTTGATGTATCAAACGGATGGAGCAATTCTTCTGTTGACCAGAAGAATAAAAGGGCAAGAGAGATGAAGATTAATCTTCTTTCTGGACCTTTTAATGGACCAAGTTCTTGCAGTTGCTTCTTCACTAACGCATCTCCATTTGTAATTTCACTTGTTTCTGGTTTAATGACGCGAATCATAATAAAGAAAAGAAGAATCGACATGATCACAGACCATGGACCAGCATACAGTAACCACTCACCCCAAGAAAAAGATTCTCCAAATGCTTTTTCCATAAATTCTAAACCGACCATGTTTTGAGCGGCGGCTGTTTTAATTCCTACGTTCCAAATTGAAACAGCTTGTACAGAGGTGATCACTAGTAAAGCAGCTAAACGACTTTCCTTTGCTAATCCAAAGGCTGCGACCATTCCGAGCAAAATTGGAATCACTGCTCCGGCACGAGCTGTTGCACTCGGTACGAAGAAAGCGAGGACAATACTGACTAAGATGGCACCGATCACAATATTATTCGTTTTTGAACCAACTTTAGATAAAATGAATAATGCTAACCGTTTATGAAAATTCGTTGCTTGCATCGCTGCTGCTAAAAACAAAGCTCCGGCTACGAGTGCCACAGCAGAAGAGCTAAAGCCAGATAAAGCTAGCTTTAATGCATCTTTTGTTCCTAGCGGAGTAGAAGGATCTTCTATACTCGGAGCGAGCCCGAGTAAAATTGCGATGAGTCCAATAATCATAAAGGCGCTTACTTGGTAGGATACAGCTTCTGTCACCCAAAGAATGACGGCAAAAGCGAGAATTGCGAGTGCTCGTTGTCCAGATTCAGGTAAGTCGGCAGGTGTAGGCACTAACAAAATCACGATCAAAGCAAGAAAAGCGAGACTAAGCCACAGCCATTTCAAATTCTTCTTGTCAATTGACGTTCCCATGATGTTTCCTCCTCATAGTATGTATTCACTTCTTTTATAAACCAAAATGATAAAGAAAAAACTATTTTAGAAAAACATTAACTGATTTTTTACAAAAAAGTAAACACTTTTTGACAAATCTTTAATAAGGGTTGCTTTTTTAAATAGTTTATAGGTAAAAAATATTATATGTAGGAGACTTAATGGTTCGATTATCCTGTGAATCGATCCAAAGGCGGTGATCCCGAGAGTTAATCCGTGATAAAACTTGACGATAAAGAATAAGAATATAATGCTAAAGTGGTGTTTTATAAAATATAAAAAATGCACAAATGTTAATTTAACAACATTTGTGCATTTTATTTGGAGTAAACAGTCTTGTGAATAAATTATTATTTATCTAATTTGAATCCTTTTAGCAAATCAGCAAATGCATTATTTAATGGTTCAGCTTCTTTTTCCTGCTGTTTTAAATACTTTTGAACACTACGCTTATCCACTTTTCCACTGCCTTCTTTCTTGCGTCTTGCTTCAAAAGCAGATAGTTTCTCTCGGTATCCACATTTACATGTGAAAATTTGCCCTTGACCTTCCCCGCGAAGTTCCATTTTCTTTTTACATTGAGGGCAGCGTGCATTGGTTACGCGTGCAACGTTCTTTTTATGTCCACATTCACGATCTTGGCAGACAAGCATTTTACCTTTCTTGCCGTTCACTTCTAACATTGGTTTCCCGCAGTCTGGGCAAGATTTTGTTGAAATGTTGTCATGCTTATATTTTTTATCGCTTGCTTTAATTTCTGCCACGATTTCTTTTGTATGTTCTTTCATTTCATTGATGAACACATCTTTTTTCAGTTTTCCTTTAGCAATTAGTTCAAGTTTTTGTTCCCACTCAGCAGTTGTAGCAGGTGAGCGTAATTCTTCAGGGACTAAATCTAATAGCTGTCGACCTTTTGAAGTAATATAAATATCTTTACCACTACGTTTTTCGATTAGGAACGAATTAAATAATTTCTCAATTATATCTGCGCGCGTTGCAACTGTACCAAGTCCACCAGTTGATTTTAAAGTATCTACAAGCTTTTTATCGTTTGTTTCCATGTATTTTGTAGGGTTTTCCATTGCTGACAGCAAAGTCGCTTCTGTGAAGCGTGCAGGTGGTTTCGTTTGTCCTGATGTTTGAACAATTAATTTTGTCTTTAATACGTCGCCTTTTTCAATATTAGGTAATAGTTGTTCTTTTACATCATCTGTTGATTCTTCATCGTCAAAACGATTTTTGTACACTTCTTTCCAGCCTGAATTGATCACTGATTTTCCTTTGGCAATAAATTTCTCATGACCAATTGTTGCTTGAACAGTTAATTGCTCATATTCAAAAGCAGGGAATAATATAGCTAAGAAGCGTTTTACTACAAGATCATAAATTTTACGTTCTTTATCTGTGAATGCTGAAAAATTCACATAGCCTTCTGTTGGAATGATGGCATGGTGATCACTTACTTTACTATCATCTACAAACGCTTTTGTCGCTTTAATAGGCTTATTCAACACTTTATTTGCTAGAGGTCGATATTCACCTATACTACATGCATTTAAACGCTCTGGAAGTGTACTAACGATATCAGAAGATAAATAACGTGAGTCAGTACGAGGGTAAGTTAACACTTTATGTTGTTCGTACAGTTTTTGCATGATGTTCAATGTTTCTTTAGCTGAATAACCAAAGATTTTATTCGCATCACGTTGTAGCTCTGTTAAATCATATAGAGCAGGTGCGAATGTTTTTTTGGCTTTACGGTCAATGGAAACAACATCCGCATCTTTACGTCCGAGCGATTTAACGATTGTATCGATTTTTTCTTTATTAAAGCTGCGACTATTACCATTAGTATCTTGCCACGTTAATTTAAGTCCATCTGTTTGAGCTTCAATACCATAATACGTTTGAGGTTTGAAGTTTTTTATTTCCTCTTCACGTGCTGCAACCATTGCAACTGTCGGTGTCTGTACACGACCACAGTTTAATTGAGCATTAAATTTAGTTGTTAGTGCACGAGTTGCATTTAAGCCGATATACCAGTCTGCCTCAGAACGTGCGATTGCTGAAGCATATAAGTTTTCATAAGCTTTACCAGGCTTTAAGTTATTGAACCCATCTTTAATCGCTTTATCTGTTACAGAGGAAATCCACAGACGTTTGATTGGCTTGCGAACTTTTGCTTTATCAATAATCCAACGTGCAACTAATTCTCCTTCTCTCCCGGCATCAGTAGCTACAATTATTTCATTCACATCACTACGATTTAACTGTGATTTTACAGCATTAAACTGCTTTCCAGTTTGTTTCATGACAACTAATTTCATGCGTTCTGGAAGCATAGGAAGGTCTTCTAGATTCCATGTTTTATATTTATTATCGTATACCTCTGGATCTGCTAACGTCACTAAATGTCCTAACGCCCAAGTAACGATGTACTTATCACCTTCTAAAAATCCATTGCCTTTCTTCGTACACTTCAATACATTTGCAATATCACGTGCAACTGAAGGTTTCTCAGCAATTACTACACTTTTTGCCATTTTTCCGAACTCCTTTACTAACTATAGTATTGTCTAATATACCATAGTTTTAGGGCGGAAAATGTATAGGCACTCTTATTTAGGAGTAGTTGCTGTTTCTATATTTGAATAAAGCTTGATCCATTTGTAAATAGATGTAGGGGATATTCTATGTTCCGCTCCAGATTAAAACAGTTCTTGTGTTTTTTTGCCAAAGAGGTCTATAATGGTTTATTGAAAATTCGAAAATATAGGGAGGTTTTGAATATGCCAATTAATATACCAAGACAACTACCGGCAACTGAGATACTAGAGAAAGAGAATATTTTCGTAATGGACGTTGACCGTGCGCACAGTCAGGATATTCGTCCATTGAATATTTTGATCTTGAACTTAATGCCTGAAAAAGAAAAAACAGAAGCACAGTTGCTACGCCTATTAGGGAATACGCCGCTTCAGGTGAATGTTTCTTTTTTACATACAGCCACTCATGAATCGAAAAATGTGAGTAAGTCGCATTTAGAGCAATTTTATACAACATTTGAAGAAGTGAAGCATCGTCGAATTGATGGGCTAATTATTACCGGAGCTCCAGTAGAATTAATGGAATTCGAAGACGTGAATTACTGGAAAGAGTTAGAGGAGATCATGAATTGGGCGAAAACGAACGTCACCTCGTCACTTCACATTTGCTGGGGAGCCCAAGCCGCATTATATCACCATTTTGGAATCGGAAAATTTGAGCTTCCGAAAAAATGTTCTGGCGTTTATAAGCATACAGTGACAGAGCCGACAGTGAAGTTATTACGAGGGTTTGATGATGAGTTTTTTGCACCTGTTTCTCGTTACACTGATGTCGATATCGAGTCGATTGTCGCTCATGAAGAACTGATGCTCCTGTCTTCTTCTGAGGAAGCAGGTCCGTTTCTTGTGATGTCCAAGGATGAAAAGCAAATTATGATTACGGGGCATTTAGAATACGATGTGCAAACATTAGGAGAAGAGTATAGTCGCGATGTCGCAAAGGGTATTGAAATCGAAATGCCAAAAGATTATTTCCCAGACAATAATCCGACAAAGAAACCCGTCAACAAATGGCGTTCACATGCACATTTACTGTTTTCCAACTGGTTAAACTACTATGTGTATCAAGAAACACCGTACGAGTGGGAATGAAAAAATCCGGAGAGCGATCTCCGGATTTTTTTAATAAAATGATGGACGACGGTCTTCAAAGATAGGGATTCGTTGACGAATCTCTGCTACTTTAGCCAAATCTATTTCCCCGATAAGCAATTGTTCCGCTTCGCTAGCTTCGGCAATGATTTCTCCCCATGGATCAATGATAATCGAATGACCAGCAAACACATTTTTCGGATCAGCTCCGCTTCGGTTGCAGCCGATGACATACGCTTGGTTTTCAATTGCTCGGGCCATTAGCAATGTGCGCCAATGGTCGACGCGGGCGAGCGGCCATTCAGCGGGAACAAATAGCACTTTAGCACCAGCTAATACGTGCTTGCGTAGCCATTCTGGAAAGCGAATATCGTAGCAAATAAAGGCTGCCATCGTTTCATCTTCCAGTGTAAATAAGCCATCTTCATCGCCCGCTTGCAAAAATTTCTCTTCCTCCATCAAGCGGAATAAGTGAAGCTTGCTATACTTTTTAATTAATTTTCCCTCTTTATTGATAACAAGTAATGTATTTTTGACGCCAGCTTCTGTTTGATTTGCCACTGATCCTGCCACCAGATGTAGTTGATGTTTTTTAGCTTGTTCGCTCAAAAACTCAATCGCATTCTGTGCTTCTTGATCAGCAATTTCATCTAAGTGGGTTAAGTCATATCCTGTTGTCCATAATTCTGGTAATATCGCAAGCTCACATCCTTGGTCTGCTGCTTGTTGAAGCCACTGTGCTGCTCGTTGGTAATTGGTGTTCGGATCTCCAAAAGCGATATCCATTTGGAGACAAGCTATCTTCATTTTCACTTTCAACGCTCCATTTCTATCTGAAAATTCATTCTTTACAATCTTTATCTTTCGTTATAACATTATTTACTACAATTTAAAAGTGAGAGAAGTGATAGCATGAAAGAATTTGAGCAATCAAAGCTGCTACAAGCATTGCCAGATCAGTTTTTTGCGAAGCTTGGAAAAAAAGTGAGTGATGCGATCACCGAAGGGCGAGATGTGATTAATTTAGGGCAAGGAAGTCCCGATCAGCCGCCACCTAATCATGTGATCAAGGCCTTGCAAAAAGCGGCTGAAAATCCGGTGAATCATAAATATTCCCCGTTTAAAGGATTTCCATATGTGAAAGAAGCATGTGCCGAATTTTACAAGCGAGAATATGGGGTAGAGGTTGACTCAGAGACAGAAATAGCTGTTTTATTCGGAGGGAAAGCAGGGCTTGTGGAATTGCCGCAAGTGCTGTTAAACCCGGGGGATGTCGCGCTAGTACCTGATCCCGGTTATCCTGACTATTGGTCGGGGATGGCATTGTCGGGAGCGGAGATGTATATGATGCCGCTCACGGAAGGAAATCGTTATTTGCCTCGGTATGAGGAGATTCCTGCGGATATAGTGAAACGGGCGAAGTTATTGTTTATTAATTATCCGAACAATCCGACTGGAGCCATGGCAGATGAAGCTTTTTTTGAAGAAACGATTGCCTTTGCTAATCAACATGATTTATGTGTCGTTCACGATTTTGCTTATGGAGCTATTGGCTTTGACGACAACAAACCGGTTAGCTTTTTACAGGTAGAAGGGGCGAAGGAGATCGGGTTGGAAATTTATACGATGTCAAAAACGTATAATATGGCTGGGTGGCGCGTCGGCTTTGCGGTTGGGAATCCTAGTGTGATTGCAGCACTTGAATTGTTGCAAGATCATTTGCATTGTAGTTTATTTGGAGCGGTGCAAGAAGCGACAGCTATTGCTTTGCTTGGGGAGCAACAAGGAGTGAAGGAGCAAGAGGCGATGTATGAAAGACGTCGCAATTTGTTAATCGATGGGTTGAATCGCATCGGCTGGAAAGTAGAAGCGCCTGAAGGATCTTTTTTTTCGTGGTTGAAAGTGCCAACAGGTTATACATCCGAGCAATTTAGCGACCTGTTGCTGAAGGAAGCGAATGTAGTCGTCGCTCCTGGTGTAGGGTTTGGAAATTACGGAGAAGGGTATGTGCGCGCAGGATTGGTCGTTTCGGAAGAAAGAATTTTAGAAGCGATTGATCGAATCGATCGACTGAAAATTTTTGAAAATACAGTTGACAGTTTTTCGTAAACATGCAATAATGCAAATTAACTGAAAACGATCGTTTTTATAAATAATTAAATAGTTACGTAATCTTATCAAGAGCAGGCGGAGGGACAAGCCCGATGAAGCCCGGCAACCGACTTAGCTATATGCTAGGCACGGTGCTAATTCTTGCAGCTTAGGCTGAGAGATAAGAAAGAGTGATGAATGATGAGAGGCTGGGACATAACTAGCTTCAAATAGTGAGAAGGGTGAAATTGAGCGTATTCAAATTCACCCTTCTTTTATTTTTGTATGTATTTTTTCTAATACCTTAGTTGTTGGCAGTGAATTTCCTTAAATTCACTGCCAGTAACGCGAAGCCCATTTCGTTTTCTACCTTCATTTTCCTCGTACAGAAAATCGGGAGAAACGCAAATTAGCCTTCAAGAATCCAAAAACTGGTTCCACATCGATTTTACGTTGTCGATAGATGGCACTCGTTTTCTCTTCTGAAAGCT
>NKXN01000095.1 GCA_002261155.1 Bacillaceae bacterium SAS-127
TAGATATGAGTGCAAGTATGCAAGATAAATTGCCAACGGTGAAAGAAGCGCTGTTAGATCTTTCTTTAAGTATGAATGCAAGAATGGGAAACAATTTATTTTCACTATATGTATTTCCCGGGAAAGAAAAGAAGTTGAGCAGCTTTTAGATTGGACACCGAAGTTAGAATCATTAACTTCATTGTTTTCCAAGTTATCCACTGGAGGGTTAACACCGACAGGTCCTGCTATTCGTGAAGCCATTTCACAATTTAAGCAAAAACGGAATGAAAAAGGCTGGTTGTCACATGATGATGAATACTTCGAAGAATCAATTTAGCTTACCGAGAGGGACGGTGATTCGTGGAAAGTGGCATAAGCAAACGTATATTATTGAGCGTGAGTTAGGTCGAGGGGCGACTGGTACGGTTTTTTTAGTAAAGGGAAAAGATGGTTCGCTTGCCTTAAAACTGAGTAGTCAACTTTCAATTACATCTGAAATGAACGTACTGAAGGCATTTAATAAGGTCCAGGGGTCTTCCCTCGGACCTTATTTGGTCGATGAAGATGATTGGGAAGCAGGAGATGAAACGTATCCTTTCTATGTCATGGAATATATTCAAGGGCCAACGCTTTCTTCATTCATTGAGAAGAAGGGTGTCTCGTGGATTGGTGTACTGCTTTTGCAGTTGCTCGAGAACTTACAAGTCCTTCATCAAGAAGGGTGGATATTTGGTGATATTAAGCCAGATAATTTAATTGTAGCTGGACCACCTTTTCGTCTTCGTTGTATCGATGTCGGTGGCACGACGAAGCAAGGGAGAGCCGTGAAGGAGTATACGGAATTCTTTGATAGAGGGTATTGGGGAGCAGGCTCGCGGACAGCGGACCCTGCTTATGATGTATTTGCAACAGCTATGGTGGCGGTTAACCTTGTATACCCGAATCGATTTACTAAAGATGGGAGTGGAGTAAAAGGAGTGATCGCGCGTATTAAACATAAGAAGGAGCTTGAAACTTATGCCCCTGTATTAGTTCACGCTTTGCAAGGTGATTATTCATCCGCAAAACAAATGAGAGTAGAATTGATGGCAGCGTTAAGTCCAAGGCTCGTTCGCAAGGATCCAGTAAAGAAAGTAACGAATACGAGACATACAACGAGAAGAACGGCGATCAAACGGAAACGACGTATAAAGCAACAGGTCAAAGCAGCGGCTGCTATTGTAACGATCACTTTCCTCTATGCGCTTTATGTTTTTCTGGAATTATTGTAGTGGAAAATGGTCTGTGGAAATTGTTTTTCCTTTGATAAAAATGATAGTATAGTCATAAACATTAAAAGATCGAGAAGAGGGAACTATGCTGGCATTTGAAGAGCAAATGAAACGATTTATCAAGCAGCATCAATTAATTGAAAAAGGGGATAGGATAGCCGTCGGTGTATCAGGTGGACCGGATTCTTTAGCACTCCTGTCTTATTTGGCTAATAATCGTGACGTGCTTCAGATTGAAGTATACGCTCTCCATTTAGATCATATGTTCAGAGGAGAAGAGTCTTACGCTGAACTGCAGTTTGTTAAGCGTTTTTGTGACAAGCATAGCATCCCTTGCTACGCTAAACAGGTGAATGTTTCAGCTGTGATGGAAAAACAAGCAACAGGATTACAAGAAACAGCCCGCAAAGTTCGTTATCGGTTTTTTGAAGAAGGGATGAAAAGGTTCTCTGCTAACAAACTGGCCTTGGCTCATCACGGAGATGATCAAATAGAGACGGTGTTAATGCAGCTAGTGAAAGGAGCAAGCGCAAGAGCCGGGATTCCCGTGCGTCGTTCTTTTGCTGACGGAGAAGTCGTTCGGCCGATGCTTTCTTTAACGAAAGAAATGATTGAGCAGTATTGTTTAGTTGAAGGACTTGAGCCGAGGAAAGATCCGAGTAATGATCGATTCGATTACACAAGGAATCGTTTTCGGCATCACCTACTTCCATTTTTAAAGCAGGAGAATCCGAAAGTTCATGAACATTTTCAACGATTTAGTGAGGAAATGAAAGAGGATAACCAGTTTTTAAATGAATTAACAGAAGCAACCATGCGTAAAGTATGGGAAAAAAATGAAGCTAGTGCAAAAGTACAAATCAATGCTTTTATAGAGGTGCCTTTGCCTTTACAAAGAAGATCGATTCATCTAATATTAAACTATCTTTACAAAGGTAAAATAGCGTTTTCTTTCATACATATTCAACAAATCCTTCAGTTGCTAAAAGGCGGAACTTCATCTGGTAGCTTAGACCTTCCGGATGGTTTGAAAGTTCGTCGTGAGTATCAGCAATGTATTTTCAGTTTTGAAAAGGAACGAAAAGAGGAATATGAGTTTGTCTTACAGGTTGGAGAGCGTGTTGTTTGGCCGTTTGGCGGTGAATTTATGCTAACTGCTGAAGCTCCTACATCGATGGATCAAGATTATTGTTTTATGATCGATCCGCATTCGATGAAGTTTCCGCTATATGTACGTACGAGAAGGCAAGGAGACAAAATTTCACCGAAAGGGATGGATGGCTCGAAAAAGCTGAAGCGTTTATTTATTGATGAGAAAGTTCCTAAAATGAAACGCGATCAGTGGCCGATTATTACCGACTATGACGGTGAAGTGCTATGGGTACCGGGATTAAAGAAGTCCAAGTATGAGGCTAAAGTTACTAGTCATCATGTCACTTTAATTTATATAAGCAATCATCTGCTAGGAGGATAACAAATTGTTAAACCAAGATATTGAGCAAATTTTGATTTCTGAAGAAGAAATTCAAGCGAAAATTAAAGAGTTAGGTGGTCAGCTCACCGAAGAATATAAAGGTCGATTTCCACTTGTTATCGGTGTGTTAAAAGGCGCTATGCCATTTATGTCTGACTTATTAAAGAGAGTAGACACTTACTTAGAAATGGATTTTATGGATGTTTCTAGTTATGGAAGTTCAACTGTTTCATCTGGAGAGGTCAAGATTGTAAAAGATTTAGACACTTCAGTGGAAGGAAGAGATGTTCTTATTATTGAGGATATCATCGACAGCGGCTTGACGTTAAGCTACCTTGTAGAGCTTTTCCGTTACCGTAAAGCGAAATCGATTAAAATTGTTACACTTTTAGACAAGCCAACAGGACGTAAAGCGAAGATCAAAGCGGATATCGTAGGCTTTAAAGTGCCGGATGCTTTTGTAGTAGGTTACGGACTTGATTATGATGAGAAATACCGCAACCTTCCATACATCGGAGTGTTAAAGCCCGAAGTGTATACAAAAGTAGAAGAGTAATAAAAGGGTTGATTGGATTAAATGAAATTGCCAAGCAACGTGCCAAATAGTTGTAATGCCAAGTTTTTCTATGATAGTATTGAATACAATGTTTTTTATCGTGGGAGGAGGTAAGGGATGAACCGAATATTTCGTTATACCATATTTTACTTACTAGTATTTCTCGTTATTATTGGGGTTGTTAGTTATTTCAATAACAGCAACGAACCGAATAAAAATATAACGTATAATCAATTTGTTTCAAGTCTTGAAAAAGATGAAGTGGCATCGTTTACAATGCAGCCAGAAAGAGGCGTTTATGCCGTTCGTGGTCAGCTTAAAGGAGCAAAAGAAGGCGAGTATTTCCTTACTTATGTGATGAATAGTGAGTCGATGTTAAATCGAGTGGATCAAGCAGCTAAAGATTCAAAAGTAGAAGTGCTTCCTGCTAAAGAAACGAGCGGTTGGGTCTCTTTCTTCACAACAATTATTCCATTCTTAATCATTTTCTTGCTCTTTTTCTTCTTATTGAACCAAGCGCAAGGTGGCGGTAGCCGAGTAATGAACTTCGGTAAGAGCAAGGCGCGCTTGTACAATGATGAAAAGAAAAAAGTCCGTTTTAAAGATGTGGCTGGAGCAGATGAAGAGAAGCAAGAGCTTGTTGAGGTCGTTGAGTTCTTAAAGGATCCTCGCAAATTCGCTGAATTAGGTGCTAGAATTCCAAAGGGTGTTCTATTGGTGGGACCTCCTGGTACAGGTAAAACACTTCTTGCGCGAGCAGCCGCTGGAGAAGCTGGTGTTCCGTTCTTCACGATCAGTGGTTCTGACTTCGTAGAAATGTTCGTCGGTGTCGGTGCTTCTCGTGTACGTGATTTATTTGAAAATGCCAAAAAGAATGCACCTTGTATCATCTTTATTGATGAAATTGATGCAGTTGGTCGTCAACGTGGCGCAGGTCTTGGCGGTGGTCATGATGAGCGTGAACAAACGTTGAATCAATTGCTTGTTGAAATGGATGGATTTAGTGCCAATGAGGGAATTATTATCATTGCTGCGACAAACCGTCCAGATATTCTAGACCCTGCTTTATTACGTCCTGGTCGCTTTGATCGTCAAATTACTGTTGATCGTCCAGACGTGACGGGTCGTGAAGCTGTTCTTCGCGTTCATGCGCGAAATAAACCGCTTGATGAATCAGTAGACTTAAAAGCAATTGCGATGAGAACACCAGGATTTTCTGGTGCTGACTTAGAAAACTTATTGAATGAAGCCGCTCTTGTAGCCGCTCGTCGAAATAAGAAAAAAGTTGATATGCGCGATATTGACGAAGCGACAGATCGTGTCATTGCCGGTCCAGCTAAGAAAAGTCGTGTCATTTCTAAAAAAGAAAGAAACATTGTGGCTTTCCATGAAGCGGGGCATACAGTTATCGGTTTAGTATTAGATGAAGCAGAAATGGTTCATAAAGTAACGATCGTCCCTCGTGGTCAAGCTGGTGGATACGCGGTTATGCTTCCGAAAGAAGATCGCTATTTCATGACAAAGCCAGAGTTGCTCGATAAGATTACGGGCTTACTGGGTGGACGTGTTGCGGAGGATATTGTTTTCGGTGAAGTATCAACAGGTGCACACAATGACTTCCAACGTGCAACAGGTATTGCTCGTCGTATGGTAACTGAGTTTGGTATGAGTGATAAACTTGGTCCGTTACAGTTTGGACAAACGTCTGGCGGACAAGTATTCTTAGGTCGCGATTTTAACAATGAGCAAAACTATTCCGATAAGATTGCTTATGAAATCGACCTTGAAATTCAACACATTATTAAAAATTGCTATGAGCGCGCGAAAGAAATTTTAACGGAGAATCGTGATAAGTTAGATGTTATTGCGAATACGCTTCTTGAAGTTGAAACGTTAGATGCTGCTCAAATTAAGCACCTTGCTGATCATGGAACACTGCCTGAAAGAAAGTACTCCGATTCGGAGCCTTCAGATGCACGTGGAAATGATCAAGTGAAAGTTAATGTACAGAGAAAAGAGGAGCCAGCTCAAGCAGAAGATACAGTAGAGTCTGAAGCCGAGCCAGTTACTCCGACAAATAAAGATGATGAGCTGAAAAGCTAAATGAAAAGGACGTCGATACTATGAAATCGACGTCCTTTTTTTAAGTTAGCGTAGGCGTGCCATAATGCTGATTAGGCCTATATGTGGTATGATGAATGGCAGCAAATAAAAAGTCTATATGGTGTGGTGAGAAAAGTTGATATTTGTTTTGGATGTAGGGAATACAAATACGGTGTTAGGTGTGTATGAAAATGATGTATTAAAATATCACTGGCGCATTGAAACAAATCGCAATAAAACAGAGGACGAATACGGGATGATTATTAAGAATCTGTTTGAACATGAAGGTCTTACTTTTTCACAAATTGATGGGATGATTATTTCCTCAGTTGTGCCGCCAATCATGTTTTCTCTTGAAAAAATGTGTCAAAAATATTTTAATATAAAGCCGCTTATTGTCGGCCCTGGTATAAAAACAGGGTTGAACATTAAATATGAAAACCCTCGTGAGGTTGGTGCTGACAGGATTGTCAATGCGGTAGCTGCTATTCATGAGTATGGCAGTCCGCTCATCATTGTTGATTTCGGTACAGCAACGACGTATTGTTATATTGATGAAGATGGGCATTATATGGGGGGAGCAATTGCTCCAGGTATTAATATTTCAACAGAAGCATTGTATTCAAGAGCTGCTAAGCTTCCTCGGATTGAAATTGTACGCCCTGATCAGATCGTTGGGAAAAATACTGTAGCAGCGATGCAAGCAGGTATTTTATTTGGATATGTTGGACAAGTCGATGGGATTGTTAATCGAATGAAGGCTCAAAGTAAAAAGACGCCAACTGTGATTGCGACTGGTGGATTAGCACCTTTAATTGCTGAAGAAGCAATCAGTATTGATGTAGTCGATCCGTTTTTAACATTAAAGGGGCTTTGTCTTATTTACAAACGAAATATTGGATAAAGAAGGACGTGTTTAGATGAAGGATTATTTAGTGAAAGCTTTAGCTTATGATGGGCAAGTACGTGCGTATGCAGCTAACACAACAGAAACAGTCGGTGAAGCGCAAAGCAAACATTACACTTGGCCAACAGCATCCGCGGCGCTTGGTCGAACAATGACAGCCGGTGTCATGATGGGGGCTATGCTTAAAGGTGAAGAAAAGCTCACGATTAAATTGCAAGGTGGTGGGCCGATTGGCTTGATCCTCGTGGACGCCAATGCCAAAGGAGAAGTTCGAGGTTATGTGACGAACCCACAAACCCACTTTGATTTAAATCAACATGGTAAATTAGATGTTCGTCGTGCGGTCGGAACAGATGGGATGCTGTCGATCGTGAAAGATGTTGGATTGCGAGACCATTTCACAGGGCAAACACCGATCGTTTCTGGAGAAATAGGGGAAGATTTCACTTACTACTTTGCTGTATCTGAGCAAGTGCCTTCTTCTGTTGGTGTAGGAGTGCTTGTCAATCCAGACAATTCGATTTTAGCTGCTGGTGGCTTTATTATTCAAGTTATGCCGGGGGCAACAGATGAAACGATTACCCATCTGGAAGAAAAGATTACGAACATGCCCCCTGTTTCTAAGTTAATTGAACAAGGTTTAGCTCCAGAGGAAATTCTTTTTTACATTTTGGGCCAAGAGAATGTGAAGATTTTAGAGAAGATGCCGTTGAGCTTTGAGTGCACTTGTTCAAAAGAGCGTTTTGGCAATGCGATCATCGGCCTTGGAAAAGTAGAAATTGAAGAGATGATTGCTGAAGAAGGACAAGCGGAAGCGCAGTGCCACTTCTGTAATGAAGCGTATTTGTTTACAGAAGATGAACTGAAGCAAATGAAGGAAGAGGCTAAGTAATTCTTCATCGTATGTAACAAGAGAAACCTGACAAGACGATTTTGTTTTGCAGGTTTTTTTGTAATAATTGAGAATTTAAAGGATAAAAAGATTGACTTTTCTCAAAAAAACTGTTAAATTCTATATAACCAATAAAAATACTCGGTATTGAGGTGGAGAAAATGGTACGTATAGCAAATTCGGTAGCTGAATTAGTTGGTCAGACGCCGATTGTAAAGTTAAATAATGTTGTAGATGAAAATAGTGCAGAAGTTTATTTGAAGCTTGAATATATGAATCCAGGTAGCAGTGTGAAGGATCGTATCGCTTTAGCGATGATTGAAGCAGCTGAAGCAAAAGGCGGTTTGAAAAAAGGAGGTACAATCATCGAGCCAACGAGTGGTAACACGGGAATTGGGCTAGCGATGATTGCGGCAGCGAAAGGATACCGCGCGATTCTTGTGATGCCTGAAACGATGAGTATGGAACGTCGTAACTTACTTCGTGCATATGGTGCAGAGCTTGTCCTGACACCAGGTGCGGAAGGAATGGGTGGAGCTATTCGTAAGGCGAAAGAGCTTGCGGAAGAGCACGGTTATTTCATGCCTCAGCAATTTGAAAATGAAGCTAACCCTGAGATTCATAGGCTTACTACAGGTAAAGAGATCGTTGAACAAATGGATCAGTTAGACGCTTTCATTTCTGGAATCGGAACAGGCGGAACGATTACCGGAGCGGGCCAAGTGTTAAGAGAACAGTTCAAAGATATTAAAATTTATGCGGTAGAGCCAGCAGATTCACCAGTTTTATCTGGCGGTAAACCAGGTCCGCATAAAATTCAAGGAATCGGTGCAGGGTTTGTGCCGAAAGTATTGAACACAGACGTATACGATGAAATTATTAAAATAGAAAATGAAGATGCATTTGAGACCGCTCGTAAAGTAGCGCGTGAAGAAGGTATCTTAGGCGGTATCTCTTCAGGAGCAGCTATTTCTGCCGCTCTGCAAGTAGCGGCTAAACTTGGAAAAGGTAAAAAAGTATTGGCGATTATTCCGAGTAACGGAGAGCGCTATTTAAGTACACCACTCTATCAGTTTGACGAAGAGTAATAACGAAAGAAAACAGGCTGAGAAATCAGTCTGTTTTTTCTTTTGCTCCATTTCTTTGGTAAAATAAAAGAAGATTAAAAAGCGGAAGGAGCTTTTCGGGATCATGAAAGTGAAAGCGGGAGAACATCTTTTAGATTTTCAGCAAAAGACATACATTATGGGGATTTTAAACGCAACCCCTGATTCTTTTTCGGATGGTGGTTTGTTTCATCATGTCGACAATGCTGTCCGTCATGCGAAAGAAATGGTTGCTTCGGGAGCAGATTTAATTGACATCGGTGGCGAATCCACTCGTCCAGGCCACGTTCCTGTCCCGCTCGAGCACGAGCTTGAACGAGTTTTGCCTGTTATTCAAGCGGTGGTTTCTGAAGTGAAGGTCCCTTTATCGATTGATACGTATAAAGCTGAAACTGCTCGGCGGTCCATTGAAGCGGGGGCTCATATCATTAATGATGTATGGGGAGCAAAAAAAGACCCTGAAATTGCAGTGGTCGCAGCGGAGAAACAAGTGCCCATTATTTTAATGCATAATCGCGAGCAAATGGATTATGAAGTGTTCATAAGAGATGTATTAGCAGATTTATATGAAAGTATTAATATTGCGGTGAAAGCTGGTGTCGAGAAGGATCAAATTATTCTTGATCCTGGAATCGGATTTGCTAAAAGTATGGATCAAAACTTGGAGATGCTACGGCAATTAGATAAGGTTGTAGCCTTAGGATTTCCTGTACTATTAGGTACGTCACGAAAAAGAATCATCGGTCACATTCTTGATCTCCCAGTAGAAGAAAGAATGGAAGGAACGGGAGCGACTTGCTGCTTCGGTATACAACAAGGTTGCAACATATTAAGGGTACATGATGTGAAGTCGATTAGCCGCATGGCAAAAATGACGGATACCTTGGTAGGAAAGGGGTAAAAGTATGGATAAGATCTATGTAACTGGTATGGAGTTTTACGGATATCATGGGGTTTTTCCGGAAGAAAACAAGCTTGGTCAACGCTTTCGAGTAGATGCTACATTAGAAGTATCGCTACAGCGAGCAGGAGAAACGGATCAATTAGAATACACGGTGAATTATGCAGATGTATATCAAATTTGTAAAGATGTCACAGAGGGTCCTCCGTTGAAACTGGTGGAGAGTGTGGCTGAGAAAATAGCGGCGGCTCTTTTAAATAAATTTCCCTCTGTTCAAGCTTGTACAATTAAAGTGATTAAGCCTGATCCGCCGATCCCCGGACATTATCAGCATGTGGCAGTAGAAATAATGAGAAAAAGATAGAAGGATGAGCCATGAAAAATAAAGCTTATTTATCACTCGGCACGAATGTAGGTGACAGACTCGCCAATTTACAAGCTGCATTGACGAGTCTTCAGAACGACGAGTATATTACAATTGAAGAAATCTCCTCTATTTATGAAACGGACCCAGTGGGATATACCGACCAAGCTAATTTTTTAAATATGGCGATAAAAATTTGTACTCCTTTAAGTGCAGAAGAACTGTTAGATAAATGCCTTTCTATTGAAGCACAGCTTGGTCGAGTAAGAGAAATCAAATGGGGACCAAGAACAATAGACCTTGACATTTTATTATATAATCAAGACAATATTGAATCAGAGAAACTAATTGTTCCGCATCCTAGAATGCATGAACGTGCTTTTGTGCTTATACCGTTATTAGAGATAGATTCAACAATATGCTTTCCAGGCACACGTATGACGCTTGAAGAACTTAGTACTAGTATTCAAGGGAAAGAAGGTGTTCAGCTATGGAAACAGATCAATGGGGTCGACGTATCCGAGCCTTTAGAAAATTAAAAGGCTTTACCCAGGAAGAACTCGCTCATGAAATAGGTGTACCTGTATCTGCGTTAGGAGATGTAGAAAGAGGTTACCGTCCTATTACGGAACAGCTGCTTCAGCAAATCGCTGAAGTGCTTCAAGTTCGTGTGGATGAGCTAAGCCCGCCGGATAAATAACTAGAAAGGTGATTGAAGTATGCTGAAAATCGGAAATATCGAAATGAAAAATCCGGTTGTTCTTGCCCCGATGGCAGGTATATGTAACTCTGCTTTTCGCTTAACAGTGAAAGAGTTTGGCGCAGGTTTAGTTTGCGCTGAAATGGTCAGCGATAAAGGAATTGTTTTTCAAAACGAAAAAACGCTAGACATGCTCTATATTGATGAGAGAGAAAAGCCGCTTAGCCTACAAATCTTCGGTGGAGAAAGAGAATCTCTCGTTCAAGCAGCAAGTTTCGTGGATAAAAACACTAACGCAGACATTATCGATATTAATATGGGGTGCCCAGTACCTAAGATTACGAAATGTGATGCGGGTGCGAAATGGTTGCTTGATCCAAATAAAATTTACGAGATGGTTGCTGCTGTTACAGACGCTGTTAGTAAACCGGTCACAGTGAAAATGCGCATGGGGTGGGATGAAGACCACATTTATGCAGTAGAAAATGCTAGAGCGGTAGAAAGAGCAGGAGGACAAGCGGTTGCGCTTCACGGGCGTACTCGCGTGCAAATGTACGAGGGTCACGCCAATTGGGATATTATTAAAGAAGTGAAGCAATCAGTGAACATCCCGGTGATTGGAAATGGTGATGTTCAAACCCCTCAAGATGCAAAACGCATGTTGGATGAAACGGGGGTTGATGGTGTCATGATCGGTCGTGCAGCACTTGGAAACCCGTGGATGATTTATCGCACCGTTCATTATTTAGAAACAGGTGAATTGATGGGTGAACCGACGGCTCGAGAAAAAATCGATGTTTGCTTACTACACTTAGATCGATTGATCGAGCTGAAAAATGAATTTATTGCTGTGCGCGAGATGAGAAAGCATGCGGCTTGGTACTTAAAAAGTATTCGAGGCAATGCTCAAGTGCGTAAAGAAATTAACTTATGTGATACAAGAGACGAGCTTGTGAACTTGCTGTCCGGTTTTGTTCAAGAAGTTGAGGAGAAAGAAGCAACTAGCCAGGTTGGATAAAGCACAGGGCGATCATAGATAAGAGGAGTGAATGGAATGAGTCACGAAGATTTAAATGACCAATTGCTAGTCAGAAGAGAGAAAATGCAAGAGTTAAGAGAAAAAGGAATGGATCCGTTCGGTAAACGATTTGAACGCACTCATTCAGCGCAATCAATTATTGCTGAGTTCGATCAATTTTCGAAAGAAGAGCTTGAAGAAAAAGAAGCGACGGTGAAAATCGCTGGACGTGTCATGACAAAGCGTGGAAAAGGGAAGGCTGGATTTGCGCATGTGAAAGATCTTTCTGACCAAATTCAAATCTACGTCCGTAAAGACGCCATTGGAGAAGAAGCATACGACGTCTTCAATATGACTGATTTAGGGGATATTGTAGGTGTAGCTGGAACAGTCTTCAAAACACAAGTAGGAGAACTTTCAATTAAAGTGACTCATTATGAGTACTTAACAAAAGCTTTGCGTCCTCTTCCGGATAAATTCCATGGATTGAAAGACGTAGAACAGCGCTACCGTCAACGCTATTTAGACTTAATTACAAGTCCAGAAAGCCAACAAACTTTCGTTGCTCGCAGTCGCATTATTCAATCTATGAGACGCTATTTGGATGAACAAGGCTATTTAGAAGTGGAAACACCGATGATGCATTCAATTGCTGGTGGTGCATCTGCTCGTCCATTCATTACTCACCATAACGCTCTAGATATGGAGCTGTATATGCGTATTGCTATCGAGCTTCACTTAAAACGTTTAATCGTTGGTGGTATGGAGAAGGTCTATGAAATTGGCCGTGTATTCCGTAATGAAGGAATTTCTACACGCCATAACCCAGAATTTACAATGATCGAACTATATGAAGCTTACGCGGATTATCAAGATATTATGCGCTTAACAGAAAACTTAATTGCTCATATTGCACAAGAAGTGTTAGGCTCTACGACAGTACAATATGGAGAATATGAAGTAAATCTAGAACCTCAATGGCGCCGTTATCACATGGTGGATGCGGTTAAAGAATACACTGGGGTAGATTTTTGGAAAGAGATGACTGACGAAGAAGCTCGTCAATTAGCGAAAGAGCATGGCATCGAGTATAAAGAAACGATGCAGTATGGTCATATCGTCAATGAATTTTTCGAACAAAAGGTAGAAGAAAAGCTAATACAGCCTACGTTTATTTATGGACATCCGGTAGAGATCTCGCCTTTAGCGAAGAAGAATGACGAGGACCCTCGCTTTACCGATCGTTTTGAGTTGTTCATTGTCGGACGTGAGCATGCTAATGCATTCACAGAATTAAATGATCCAATTGACCAAAGAGAGCGTTTTGAAGCTCAATTAAAAGAGCGTGAACAAGGTAATGATGAAGCTCACGAAATGGACGATGATTTCATAGAAGCTCTTGAATATGGACTTCCTCCTACAGGTGGTCTCGGAATCGGTGTAGATCGACTAGTTATGTTATTAACAAACTCTCCTTCTATTCGTGACGTTCTATTATTCCCATTAATGAGACATAAAGAATAGCATGTGAAAAAGACTGCCTTAAGGCGGTCTTTTTTCTTTAAAACGTTTCGAAAATAAGTTTATATATGATTCTATTAAAAAAACGAAAAAAGTGCTTGCATCCACTCTTTAGAGATGGTATATTTATATTCGTTGCTAACGACGACAGTAAATTTTGATAAAAAACTTCAAAAAAGTTGTTGACGACAAAGTGAAGAAGTGTTATTATAATAAAGTCGCCAAAAACGACAATAGATTGAAATTGATCTTTGAAAACTGAACAAAATAAACGTCAACGTTAATTCTAAAAAA
>NKXN01000096.1 GCA_002261155.1 Bacillaceae bacterium SAS-127
TTTTTTTGTGCGAAAAAATGATAAGAGGTGTTGAAAACATGAGTGCAAATGAAGTGGTAATTAAGTTTCCAGATGGCAAGGAAAAGAAGTACGCAAAAGGGGTATCTTTAGCAGAGATTGCACAGTCAATTAGTCCAAGTTTAAAAAAGAAGTCTATCAGTGGTAAGGTGAACGGATCATTATATGATTTAACACGTCATATTGAAGAGAGTGCAGAGGTTGAACTATATGATCTTCATTCAGCAGAAGGGCTAGAGGTCATGAGGCATACAACGGCCCATGTGTTAGCTCAAGCCGTCAAGCGTCTATATGGAAACGTTCATTTAGGTATCGGTCCTGTCGTTGAAAATGGTTTTTACTATGACATTGACATGAAACATCACTTAGCTGTTCATGAGCTGCCAAAGATCGAAAAAGAAATGAATAAAATTATCGCTGAAAATCTTGAAATCATACGTGAAGAAGTGTCGCGAGAAAAAGCACAAGAGCTATTTGCTCACGATCCGCTTAAGCTTGAACTGCTAGAACAGATTCCAGCTGAAGATGCGGTGACAATCTATCGTCAAGGGGAATTTTTTGATCTATGCCGTGGACCGCATTTACCCTCTACTCGGCATATTAAAGTATTTAAATTAACTCATATTTCAGGAGCGTATTGGCGAGGAGATAGTAATAATCAAGTATTGCAGCGTATTTACGGTGTTGCTTTTGCTTCCAAAGAAGAGTTAAATGATTATTTTCATTTTATCGAGGAGGCTCAAAAGCGAAATCATCGGAAATTGGGCAATGAGTTAGACTTATTTATGTTTTCTGAAGAGGCACCGGGTATGCCATTTTATTTAGCTAACGGGCAAGTGATTCGTACAGAACTAGAGTCCTTTTTAAGAGAGCTGCAACATGTCCATGATTATCAGGAAGTTCGGACACCGACGATGATGAACCAGCAGCTGTGGGAGCAATCAGGGCATTGGGATCACTATAAAGAGAATATGTATTTCTCTGAAGTAGAACATCAAAAGTTCGCCTTAAAGCCGATGAATTGCCCGGGGCATATGCTGATCTTTAAAAATAAGCTTCACTCTTATCGCGACCTTCCGCTTCGGATGGCAGAGTTTGGACAGGTTCATCGTCATGAATTTAGTGGGGCTTTAAATGGCTTGTTGCGAGTTCGGACATTTTGCCAAGATGATGCCCATATTTTTGTGACACCAAATCAAATTGAAGATGAAATTATGTCTGCCTTAAAGCTTATTGAAGAAGTGTACCGCACATTTGGCTTTCAATATGAAATTGAGCTGTCAACAAGACCGGATGATTATATGGGAGCAGACGCTTTATGGGATCAAGCAGAAGGAGCTTTAAAGAACGTATTAGAGAATCTTAATTATGAATACAAAATTAATGAAGGAGATGGCGCCTTTTATGGACCGAAAATTGACATTCATATTAAAGATGCCCTGAAGAGAAGTCACCAATGTGCAACGATTCAATTAGATTTTCAAATGCCTGAAAAGTTTGATCTCACATATATCGATGAGAGCAACAATAAAGTCCGCCCAGTGGTCATCCATCGAGCCGTGTTTGGATCGATTGATCGCTTTCTCGGTATTTTAATAGAACATTTTGGCGGTGTGTTTCCTTTATGGTTCGCACCTGTCCAAGTGAAAGTGATCGGTGTATCCAATGACGTTCATAAAGGCTATGTAGAGGAGATCGGCAAACGGATGAAACAAGAAAATTTGCGAGTAGAACTAGATTTACGTGAAGAGAAACTTGGCTACAAGATTCGAGAAGCACAAATGAAGAAGATTCCATACATCCTTGTCGTAGGGGACCAAGAGCGAGAACATCAATCAGTGAGCGTGAGGAAACATGGGCAAGCGGCTTCTTATAAAATGGAGTTGGAAGAGTTTATCGCTCATTTAAAGCAGTCAGTGGTAAATAGAGAGCTTTAAAAAGATAGATAAGATAGTGGCGACTATGATTTGTAATAGCAATATTTCCAACAGATAGAATGACAATCTCCCAATGTTTGTTGTTGGGGGATTTATTATTTTATTCAAACGCATATTAAACCCTCCAATTTCAATTTATATGGTATATTGTTCATGTTTATATATTTATTTACAATTATTTTTAGTATAGTGATAGGAAGGAGGAGATTTTATATCTATTAAGTATTTTTTCCGAGACGCTAAAAAAGTTTCAGTAGCTTCTTTGATTGCTACGATTGTTGTGTTCGTTGCTTTACAGGGATTATTTTGGTTGCCTGAGTATGATGTCGAGCTTTTACATATGTTTGCTAAAGTTTTTATTGCTGTTGCTTTGCCTTTTTTAATTGTGGTTCCTGTTGCTGGTTTCATCTATTCTTTCTTTATACAAGGATCTATTAAATTTCTTTTTATCATTTTGCACTTTATTTGTATTTGTACGATTTCAGGTATTTCATTTATGGTATTTATGTTCAGATATTTTGTTCCTTTCGCCCCTTAAAGCGTATAGGAATGAATAAAGCGACGACAGTGTATGGCATTTGTCACGAAAAAGCAGTCAGCGAATGTTTAAAGAAATCCCCTTTTTTCAGTAACTTTCTGAAAAAGGGGATTTCTTTATGGAAACGTCTATGTTAGAGTAAAAGATTCGTTCCCAAATGATTTTAGTTGACTTTTGATTGCTAAGAATTTATTATTTTTATATTGTTTTTTGTAAAGGTTATATAATAATTGTAAAAAAAATCAGGAGGGAAAGTAAAATGAAGAAGGAAGCCAAGAAGAATTCGCTTCTTAGCAAGCCGCTCATTTTCTTCTCATTAGCAGTAGTACTTCTTTGGATCAAAACGTATATCGCTTATCAGGTAGAATTTGAACTGGGTATTGAAAATACGATGCAGAAGTTCTTGTTATTTATCAATCCGATAAGCTCGGCCGTTTTGTTTATTGGATTTGCTTTGTTTGCTAAAGGAAGAAAAGCGTTTAAATGGATGGTGAGAATTCACTTTCTATTATCCGTATTATTGTATTCTAATATTGCCTATTATCGTTTCTTTACCGATTTTATTACGGTGCCAACGTTGATGCAAACAGCAAATGTAAGCAGTATCGGTAATAGTATGGGGGCTTTGTTTAGACCGTATGATCTGCTTTATTTTGCAGATACGTTTATTTTGATGGCTCTATTGTTATTTAAAAAGGTGAATCCGGAGCCGATGAAAATCAAGCGTCGCCAAAGAGCGGCTGTATTTATAACTGCGATTGTGATGTTTACGGTGAATTTAACTCTAGCTGAAATCGATCGTCCACAGCTATTAACGAGAACGTTCGATCGAAATTATATTGTGAAGTATTTAGGAATGTATAACTTCACGATCTATGATGCAGTTCAGAGCACGAAAGCATCGACGCAGCGTGCGTTAGCTGATAGCAGTGATGTCGTAGAGGTCGAGAACTATACTAAATCGATCTATGCCGAGCCGAATCCAGCGTATTTTGGGAAGGCAAAAGGAAAGAACGTTATTTATGTTCACTTAGAATCTCTACAAAGTTTTATAATAGATTATAAGTTGAATGGCAAAGAAGTAACGCCGTTTTTAAATTCGTTAGCTCATGATCCGAATATGTTTTATTTCGATAACTTCTTCCATCAAACCGCGCAAGGAAAAACGTCAGATGCGGAATTTATGTTAGAAAACTCATTGTTTGGGTTACCAAAAGGATCAGCTTTTTCAATGAAAGGACAAAATACGTATCAAGCTGCTCCAGCTATTTTAGGGCAGCAAGGTTATACGTCAGCGACTTTCCATGGCAATACTAAATCGTTCTGGAATCGTGACGAAATCTATAAAGCTTTCGGAATGAACCAATTTTTCGATTCTAGCTATTACGACATGAATGAAGAAGATGTCATGAACTACGGATTGAAGGACAAGCCGTTTTTTGAAGAGTCGATTCCGTTGTTAGAAACGTTGCCACAACCGTTCTATACGAAATTTATCACACTATCGAATCACTTCCCGTATCCAATGGATCAACAGGAAGCGACGATTGAAAAGCATCATACAGGAGATACTTCTGTCGATGGTTACTTCCAAACGGCGAGATACTTGGACGAATCTGTGGAGCAATTTTTCACGTATTTAAAGGAATCCGGTTTATATGATAACTCAGTGATTGTGATGTATGGCGATCACTACGGTATTTCTGATAACCATAATAAAGCGATGTCTACTGTATTAGATAAAGAGGTTGGCGCGTTTGAAAATGCACAGCTTCAACGTGTACCACTATTGATTCACGTACCAGGAGTCAAAGGGGGCGTGCAACATCAATATGGTGGTCAAGTCGACTTAATGCCAACATTAATGCATTTGCTTGGTGTCGATACGAAAGACTATCTTCATGTAGGAACAGACTTATTATCTAAAGATCATAATACGATCGTTCCATTCCGTAATGGCGATTTCGTAAGCAAAGACGTGACAGGCATTAAAGGAAAGTATTACAACACAGCGACTGGGGAACTACTCGAAGAAACGGAAGAAATCACACGAATGAAGGAATCCGTTGATAAGCGCTTAGAAACGTCAGATGCGATCGTAACGAAAGACTTGTTGCGCTTCCATCAACCGAAAGGCTTTACGTCAGTCGACCCATCCGATTATGACTATAATAGTCGTTCAGATGAAGAGGAAAAATAATCAAAAGCTGCCCGAGATGATCA
>NKXN01000097.1 GCA_002261155.1 Bacillaceae bacterium SAS-127
AGGCTCATCGCCTTTCCAGCGCCAGAACATTTGCTTGTCGTGTCTGAACAGTCGGCTCCGCTTTTAATCATACTCCCGACAAAGCCAGAGGAGGGATTCGAACCAGAGTTGCAGTCGATAGAGGCCTGATATGTCTAATTTGCCCATGCGATTGTACAGAAAAAGGCGTTGCTCTCCAGCCAAACACTGAGCCATGTTGCCTTCTTTGGCACTCACTTTTAACTGCCATGGCTGAAAGTCTTCGTTGGAAAAAACAACGCCTTCTTTGCTAATCGTCAACAACCAATGCTCATGTTCATCTTCTAAAAGCACCCCAACAGGATCGGCCGGTAATATCGAATGGAGATGCGTTCTTTCTTGACATGCCTCTTGAATCATCGAAAGTTGCTTATGCAATCTGTTCGCCCCCTCTAATCGCTTTATGATTACTTATTTCAAAAAAAAGGGCGGAAACTCCTTTGAGAATCGCTCGACAATATCTTCGCCAAAAAACCTGCCAAAACGATGGCAGGTTTTTATTCATACTGATTCAATTTTTCATAAATATGCGGAACGGACTGAAACGCATAAATCTTTTCCATGAGTTGCCCTTTATGAAAAATAAGCAAACATGGAACACTTTCAATACTATAGGTTTCGGCAAAATCTTCGTAATAATTTAAATTGATCCGAACCCATTCGTAAGTCGTTCCTACTTTCTCTACGACATCGAGCATTTTCGAAGCAAGCTGGCACGTCCCACACATGGGAGCGTAAGCGTAAACCGCTACTTTCGGCTGTTGCTCGATCATCGCTAACAATTGTTCTGGTTGCATGTTTATCCACCTTTTTGCAAAACTTACTATGTACATCGATGTTGGCACTTAATAAGATCGTAGCTAAATGTCGATAAGGAGTCGTCGCCACTTCTTTATACACTCGATCAATATATAAATGGTGAGCTTCTGGCAACTCGCGAATAAATAGCTTTCGCAGCTTTTCTCCTGCTTTGTCGGCATCTACTAAAATATACACATCTCGACCATCAAGCTCATCGATCATTTCATCTAATTTGCTCACACCAATCGTACCATTTGTACAAATGATTTCAACTGGCTCTTTCACAATTTCTTTCACTCTTTTTTTATCAGAAGTACCTTCAACAACAATCGTTTTCTCCAAAAACATCGTCATCACCCTTCGCCTCGATGATCAGTCTGTCTATTTTGAAAGAAAAGCACCTCCATCACATGGAAGTGCTCTTGTTCGTCATTAGTCTTCTTTCACCATTTCTTCATATTGCTCGGCTGTCATTAAGCCGTCTACTTGAGAAGCGTCAGATACTTCAACAACGACCATCCAAGCTTGTTCATAAGGAGATTCATTCACAAGCTCTGGGCTATCGTCTAAATTTTCGTTCACTTCAACGACTTTTCCACTAATAGGCGCGTACAATTCAGAAACTGTTTTAACAGATTCTACGCTACCGAATGGCTCGTTTGCTGTAATTTCATCCCCTACAGATGGAAGCTCAACAAATACGATATCGCCAAGTTCAGACTGTGCAAACTCAGTGATTCCAATGCGAACTTTTTCCCCTTCTGTTTTTACCCACTCATGTTCTTCAGAATAACGTAACTCTTTTGGTGCGTTCATACCTATCCCTCCATTACGTGATTTCAATTAAACTTTACCTATTTTACAGGAACAAAGCAAGAAACTTCTTTCTATTGTTGTGCCCAGTTCATTTCAAAGTTATCTTCCTTGAAACCGACGGTCACTTTCTGCCCATCTGTCGTAAGTGGACGTTTAATTAGCATGCCATCAGAAGCTAAAAGAGTTAGCAATTCATCTTCCGTAGCTGTTTTGACTTTATCTTTGAGCCCAAGCTCACGATACTTCTGTCCACTCGTGTTAAAAAACTTCTTCAATTCTAAGCCGCTTTTTTCGTATAGCTCTTTCAATTCCTCTTTAGAAGGAGGCTGTTCTACAATATGTACTGCTTGAAATTCGATGTTGCGCTCTTCTAACCATTTTTTCGCATTGCGGCACGTTCCGCATTTCGGATACCAATAAAATGTCAACGTCATTCTTTCGTCGACCTCCATTCTAAATAACTTATACCCTTTTATAACAAATAACTTCGCTGTTTGCCACAAAAAATCCTCTTTTGTAGGTTCAAACTTCAAATGAAACGCACCCGCCACTTAAGCGGGTGCTAGCTAAATTAAACGACATATTTTTCAGCACTAATTAGTTTTTCGGCCGCTTCACGTTTCTTCGCGATGATATTGACTGGTGTGTAGCGTGTCAATTTCCGTAAGACGGATAGCATCATCCGAAGGTTATCGCCTTCTTCTACAGCAATCAATGTCTCTTTCGCGTGAGCTTCGATTTCATTGAACGCTTCTTGGCAGAAGATTTGTGTGTACAATAATTTTTGCTTGCTCTTCTCTTCCCCTACGTTGGCGATCGCTTTTTCTGTGCGCAGAACCGCTGATTCCATCGCATAGGCTAAATTAACGATATCTGCTAAATTAGACAACACTTCTTGTTCCTTCTCAAGTGCTTTGCCGTATTTTTGAACCGCTAAACCAGCGGCTACTAAACCGAGCTTCTTCGCATTTTTCACTAAATATTTTTCTTGTGCAAGTGCTTCCTCGCCCACTTCTTCTGGCATAAGCATCATTAATTCACCTTGTAATTGCTGTGCTTTTTCCAGTAACGGAAGTTCACCTTTAAACGCTTTTTTGACGTAAGTGCCTGGCACGATTAAGCGATTAATCTCATTCGTTCCTTCAAATATGCGGTTGATGCGGGAATCGCGGTACATTCTAGCGATTTCATATTCTTCCATGAAGCCATAGCCACCATGAATTTGCACGCCTTCATCGACCATATAATCAAGCACTTCTGAGCCGAAGAATTTTCCTAAAGAGCACTCAATCGCGTATTCAGCGATCGATTGGGAAATCGCTAAACCATTTTTTTGCTCTTCTTCCGACAGCTGACTCATGCGGTCTTCGAAATAGCCGACTGTGCGATAAATCGCACTTTCAGAAGCATAGAGTTTTGCTCCCATCGTCGCGAATTTCTCTTTCGTTAAGTTAAAAGCAGAGATTGGTGTGTTGAACTGCTTACGCTCATTTGCATATTTCACTGTAATTTCAAGCGCACGCTTCGAGCTTCCGACTGTACCGACGCCGAGTTTGTAACGGCCGATATTTAAAATATTAAACGCGATCACATGGCCACGACCGACTTCACCAAGCAAGTTTTCTTTCGGCACTTCGGCATCTTGTAAAATTAACGTCCGCGTTGACGAGCTTTTAATCCCCATTTTGTCTTCTTCCGCACCTGTAGATACACCTGGGAATTCTCTTTCTACAATAAAGGCAGAAAATTTATCGCCGTCAATTTTCGCATATACAACGAATACATCGGCAAACCCCGCATTTGTGATCCATTGTTTTTCACCGTTTAATACATAATGCGTACCTGCTGCATTTAATTTTGCCGTCGTTTTCGCCCCTAGTGCATCTGACCCCGAACCTGGCTCTGTTAAGGCGTACGCCGCGATTTTTTCCCCTGTGCTTAATGTTGGCAAATATTTTTGCTTTTGCTCTTCATTTCCGAATAAGACGATCGGCAACGAACCAATTCCGACATGGGCACCGTGTGTGATCGAAAAGCCACCCGCTACCGCTAGCTTCTCCGCGATCAAAGCGGAACTGACTTTATCTAAGTTTAAGCCGCCGTACTCTTCTGGGACATCGGCGCTTAACAGTCCGAGCTCACCGGCTTCATGAAGCAATTTCACGGAGCGCTCAAATTCGTGCTTTTCTAAATAAGGGACTTGCGGCATGACACTATTCATCACAAACTCTTCGGTTGTTTTGGCGATCATTTTTTGCTCATCAGAAAAGTCCTCTGGCGTAAATACGCGATCATATGAAATGTCCTCAATTAAAAATTCTCCACCTTTAACAGCTTGCTTTTCCGTTTGCTTCGTCATATTCTTCTCCCCCTGTTTCGTTAATTATAAAAGCTCAAATACCCCAGCGGCTCCCATGCCTCCACCGATACACATCGTCACCATTCCAAATTGTTCATTGCGTCGCTTCATCTCATGGATTAAAGATAAGGTTAACTTTGCTCCTGTACAGCCTAGTGGATGACCGAGCGCAATCGCTCCTCCGTTGACATTAACCTTTTCTTCATCTAAACCAAGCTCACGAATCACTTGAATTGACTGAGAAGCAAAGGCTTCATTTAATTCAATTAAGCCGATATCTGCTAGTTCTAATCCAGCAAGCTTTAACGCTTTCGGAATCGCCACAACCGGACCAACTCCCATAATTTCTGGAGGGACGCCCCCTACTGCGAACGAGCGGAATTTTGCCATCGGTTGTAATCCGAGTGATTCGGCTTTTTCACGTTCCATCACCATCACGGTTGCCGCACCGTCACTCGTTTGCGAGGCGTTCCCCGCTGTGACTGTACCTGTTGTGGAAAAAGCAGGTCGCAACTTCGCTAACGTGTCCATGTTTGTTCCTAGACGTACCCCTTCGTCCTGTGAAAACTTGATCTGCTTCTCTACTAATTTATTGTCTGCTCCGACACGACGAAGCGTCACATCCACCGGGACAATCTCATCAACAAATTTTCCTTCTGCGATCGCTTTCGCCGCACGTTCGTGACTCCGAACAGCAAACGCATCTTGTTCTTCGCGAGAAATGCCGTATTTTTTGGCAACTTCTTCAGCTGTGTGGCCCATGCTCATATAATATTCAGGCGCATTTTCCGCAAGCCAAATATTCGGACGAACGACATGACCCATCATCGGCACCATGCTCATCGATTCGGCTCCACCAGCAATGATCGTCTCTGCTTGCCCCGTCATAATTCTCTCTGCCGCAAAAGCGATTGACTGTAAACCTGATGAACAGTAACGATTGATCGTAATCGCTGGTACAGTGTAAGGAAGCCCTGCGAGCGCACCGATATTTCGTGCCATATTCATTCCTTGCTCCGCTTCCGGCATCGCACAGCCGATAATAACATCGTCAATTTCTCCTTCGTAATTTCCTGCCCGTTTTAACGTTTCTTTCACCGCAATCGCCCCGAGATCGTCTGGACGAACAGTCGCTAACGAGCCCTTTTTCGCACGACCGACTGGAGTTCTTGCACCCGCTACAATGACCGCTTCCTTCATTCTCCTTCTCCCCCTTGCAAATTAATTACGTAATGGCTTTCCTTTCACGAGCATATGCTGCATCCGCTGTTGCGTTTTCGGCTCTTTACATAAGCTTAAAAAGGCCTCGCGCTCTAAATCTAATAAGTATTGTTCATCCACTTCTGTACCGAATGGAAGCTTCCCACCTGCAATCACATAAGCAAGCTTTTGGGCAATTTTTAAATCATGTTCGGAAATATAGCCAGACTTTAACATCGATTGCGCCCCTAACAACAGCATCGCATAGCCGGATTCCCCAACGACTGGAACTTTCTTTCTTTCCGGTACAGTGTAGCCACTCTCATATAAATACAACGCCGCTTGTTTCGCATCGTGTAAAAGATGGTCCGGATTGACACTCACGCCATCTACTTTCATTAAGAAATTATTTTCACGCGCCTCTTCACCCGATGTCGACACTTTCGCCATCGCAATCGTTTCAAACACTTTGTTCGCGACGTTTTGTAAATCCACTTGTACTCCATTGGCCATTTGCTCTAAATGACGGATATACAGCTCTTTGTTACCGCCACCGCCTGGAATTAGACCGACACCCACTTCAACGAGTCCCATATACGTTTCTGTACTTGTTTGAATGTGAGCGGCTGGTAAACAAACCTCAGCTCCACCACCGAGCGTCATTGCAAATGGAGCGGCAACCACTGGCTTCGAGCTATATTTCATTTTCATCATCGCTTCCTGGAAGCCTTTCACAACCATTTCTACGTCCCATAAGTTGTCATCTTGTACTTCCATCAAAATCATCGCCAAGTTTGCGCCGACACAGAAGTTCTTGCCTTGGTTCCCGATCACAAGCCCTTTATAATTCTTCTCGACTTCATCAACGGCATAGTTGATCATTTGGACAATGTCCATGCCGATTGCATTGCTTTTTGAGTGGAATTCAAGTAAAGCGATACCATCGCCAATATCAATTAAACTAGCGCCACTATTGCTTTTAATCTCATTTCCTTGCTTCTTCAATTTTTTCAAATCAATCACTTTCGAATTGACCGGAATCGCTGCATATTCCCCTTTATGGTAAAAATGATCTTCTTGATAGAATGAAGTATGGCCGCTTGCTAGCATTTCTTTCACCCAAGCAGGTACGTTTAATCCCTCTGCTTCCATCTTCCCGACCGACTTCTCGACACCGATCGCTTCCCACATTTCAAACGGTCCTTGGCTCCAGCCAAAGCCCCATTTCATCGCCTGATCAATCGCTAAAATATCGTCAGCAATCTCACCTGTCAGCTCAGCAGAATACGTCAGTACAGGCGCAATAATCTTCCATAAAAATTGACCTGCTTTGTCATCCGCATAAATAAGCGCTTTCAATTTTGCTCCCGTACCTTTTTGCTGCTTTGCCATTTCAATCGAAGCGGCCGTTAACTTCTTCTGGTCGCTATATTTCATCGTTTCTGGATGTAATTCTAAAATTGTCTTGCCTTCTTTTTTAAAGAAACCTTGCCCGCTTTTCGCGCCAATCCAGCCGTTGTCACGCATCGTTTTCATGAACTCTGGCACTTCAAATACTTGCTTTTCTTCCCCTTCCACTTGCTCATACACATTGTTGGCGACGTGAATAAACGTGTCGAGGCCGACAACATCCAACGTTCGGAAAGTGGCACTTTTCGGGCGGCCAATTAGTGGACCAGTAATCGAATCCACTTCCCCTGGCGTGAAACCTGTCGCAAGCATTTCCTGCACCGTTTTCAATAAACCGTAAGTACCAACGCGGTTAGCGATAAAGTTTGGCGTATCCTTCGCCAGTACCACCCCTTTACCGAGCGTGTCTTCTCCAAATGTTTTCATATATTCAAGCACGTCAGGATCTGTACCCTTTGTCGGAATCACTTCTAGCAGCTTTAGATAACGAGGTGGATTAAAGAAATGTGTCCCTAAAAAATGTTTGCGAAAATCTTCCGAACGGCCTTCTGCCATCGCTTCAATCGAAATACCAGATGTATTGGAACTCACGATACTGCCCGGTTTGCGGTACTTTTCAATCGTTTCAAACACTTGTTTTTTTACGTCCAGATTTTCAACAACGACTTCAATAATCCAATCGACTTCTTGCAATTGCTCTAAATCATCTTCTAAGTTTCCTGCAGTAATTAATGAGAGATTCTTTTTAGATGTAAGCGGAGCTGGTTTTTGCTTTAATAGCTTCTTCAACGCTCCTTCTGAAAAACGATTGCGCACTTGACGATCGTTCAATGTTAACCCCTTTGCTTCCTCTTCCTTCGACAATTCACGTGGAACGATATCTAATACAATCGATGGTATACCAATATTCGCTAAATGTGCTGCAATCCCAGAACCCATCACACCCGATCCAAGAATAGCCGCTTTTTGAATGTGCTGAACCAACTTCATTTCCCCCTTCACACCCTTTTGAATGAATACTCATTCATTTATTGATAATTTTAATATAACTCAATTAATAAGATGGTGCAATGATAAAAGATTAAAAACTATAAATTTTCTAACTATTCTATTCATCCATACCACATTTGGATCGATTCAAAACGTCAAAAATTCAGCGATCATGCTATAATGAAGTGAAACTTCAATCAGTGGGGAGCTTCATCCCTCACTGATTGAAAGATGAACATACAATCGATTGAAATGAAGGTGAAATGTAATGAAAAAAATCAGCTGGATCATAACAGCCATTGGGGTCGTACTTATGCTCGGCGGTCTGCTCTATCCATTAGACATGATCACTAAAGCAACACTCCAAAAAACGCTACTAAGCGGCGCACTCATCATGTTCGTCGGCTCAATGGTTAGATCATACGCGATACTGAAAGATAAATAGAAAAGCGGAAGGCGCTGTTCAGCGGCGTATGGACTGGAGCCATCCACACGAGATAAAGGAAACACGATGAACGTAGTGAATCGATGTTGACTTATCGCAAGGAGGAGGGCGAAAGTACACTAGCCGCTAGCGCCTGGAGCTGGACAATAGAAAAGCGGAAAGCCCCGTTTTGCGACGTATGGACTGGAATGATCCGCACGAGATAAAGGAAACACGATGAACGTAGTGAATCGATGTTGACTTATCGCAAGGAGGATCGTGGAAGTCCACTAGTCGCTGGGGCTTGGAGCTGGATCATGAAAAGCGGAAAGCCCCGTTTTGCGGCGGGATCATGAAAAGCACAAAACGGACTCATCTTGTTAGACGAGTCCGTTTTTTATTGATAATTGGCGAATCATCAATATATCGGAAAAATGATCCATAAAAGAGGCGAATCTTTATTTATCATTAACGATAATATAAGCAGCTTTCACAGGGCCGTGTACACCAACAACAAGGTTCATTTCGATGTCGGCAGAGTTACTTGGACCCGTGATGTAGTTCACGCATGATGGCGCTAGCTCACCAGCTTGTACTTTGCGGCTAATGGCTTGTGCCGCTTGGGTAATGCGTGGAACGATCGTGCTTTTTGGCACAATCGCAATATATTTATGTGGAAGAAGGCTCACTGAGCGACCTTTGTCTTTACTGCTCAGTAACACAACTGTACCTGATTCAGCTAAAGTCATATCGCTAAATGTAATACCGATATTCGCTTTTTCTGCGTCATCGATATTTTTTTGCCCTAACTCTGGATTCCAGACGTTAACTTCTTTATTTTCTTGCGGCCATGTTTCTTGAATTAAGTTAGATAAACCGAATTCTTCAAAACGTTCGTCATTCCATAAAGAAATTGGTCCACCACCATAAGCATCTACTTTCTCAGACAATGTTTTCACAAGGTCGGCAGATGATGTTTCAATAAAGTCTGTGTGAATGTTTTTGCACTGCTCGCGCAATACATCCACAAGCTCATCTTGTGTCGCACCTTTCAACACTTCATGCTGAGGTTGGAACTTCCATTTCGGACGCTCTACTTGTGCTTTTCTTTCTCTTCCAAGATTTGAGGCGATGTTGGCTAAAAATGAGTCACGGTTATGAATCGTTCCTGCCATTATTTGTCGCCTCCTTTCTCTTTTTGATGTTCTTTAAACCAGTCGCGCAGGCGTTCTTTGTCTGGCGCTGGGAATTCACGAAGCTCTGTCCAAGCTTTCAATGGACCAGGGCCTTTAGAAATACGATCATTTTTCGTAAATGGTTTCATCACTGTTGACGCCATTTTTGATCCCATGCCATACAACGGATTAGAAGACGTTCCTAGTCCAAATGCTTTCATCGCTAGCTTTTCAGAAATTGGCGCACGTCCTTCTTTCTCAACGATCACTTGGCGATGCTTATGAAGCAAATCGTGTAACGGGATTTTTACCGGACAAGCTTCGGAACAAGCGGCACATAACGTAGACGCGTACGGAAGCTCCTTGAAATCATCGTATCCACCAAGTAATGGAGAAAGCACTGCACCGATCGGACCTGAATAGATCGATCCATATGAGTGACCACCAATGTGACGGTATACTGGACATACGTTAATACAAGCAGCACAACGAATACATTGAAGAACAGATTGGAATTCTGTTCCTAAAATTTTCGAACGACCGTTATCGACAACGACTAAGTGGAACTCTTCTGGTCCATCTACGTCACCTTCTTCACGAGGTCCTGATAACGCTGTAACGTAACTTGTTAATTTTTGTCCAACCGCACTGCGTGTTAATAGGCTAACAAGCACTTCAAATTCTTCATGAGTTGGAACGATACGCTCCATTCCCATAACCGTAATTTGTGTTTTTGGAATCGTTGTTACAAGACGAGCATTTCCTTCGTTCGTTACGAAGCTGATTGAACCAGATTCAGCGATAGCGAAGTTACAGCCTGTCACACCGATATCAGCCTTCAAGAAGTCCTCACGTAACGTTTTACGAGCATGCAATGCAAGCTCTTCTGGTTTAGACGTCTCATGATAATCTAGTTTTTCAGTGAATACGTCACGAATTTGCTCTTTATTTTTATGAAGAGCTGGCGTAACGATATGAGATGGTGGATCATGATCATCGACTTGTAAGATGTACTCGCCAAGGTCAGTCTCAATGACTTCACAGCCCATATCTTCAAGCGCACCATTCATACCGATCTCTTCTGTCACCATTGATTTTGCTTTTAAAATTTTCTTCGCATTTTTCTGCTTTGCAACGTTTGTAATGTATTCATTTGCTTCTTCCGCTGTTGCTGCAAAAAATACATGTCCACCACGTTTAGAAATATTTTCACTTAATTGATGTAAATAATAATCTAAGTTCTCAAGCACATGTTGACGAATTTCTTCCCCATGAGAGCGCCAATCTTCCCAATTGCCAAGCTCTTCAGCTGCATCAAGACGGCGAGTTCGCAAACGTTCTTGCGCACCTGCCACGGCTCCTCTCATAAACGTGTCATTCATTTTCTCTTTGACGCGTCCTTTGAAATCATCCGCTCCAAATTTCATTGCCATTGAACGTCACCTCTTTTTTTTCGATTTGTCTACTACTTACTTAAAAGATCAGCGGCTATTTAACACTTCTGCAATATGCATCACGCGAATCGGTTTGCCTTTACGCTCCATGCGTCCACCGATATTCATTAAGCAACCGCAATCGGCTCCGATTAAATAGTCTGCTTCTACTTCTTCGGCACAAGCCACTTTTTCATCGACCATTTGCTCAGAGATTTGTCCCATTTTCACGGCGAACGTTCCCCCAAAGCCACAACAGTTATGCGCATTTGGTAGTGGAACAAATTCCAAACCTTCGACATTTTTCAAAAGAGTCATCGGTGCATCTTTTACACCTAGAAGACGAGTCATATGACAAGATGTATGGTACGTAGCTTTTCCAGGCAATTTCGCGCCTAAGTTTTCCACTTTTAATACATCGACAATAAATTGAGTGAACTCATACGATTTTTCTGCTAATTTTTTCGCACGCGGCTCCCAAACAGCATCCCCTTTAAATACATGTGGATACTCTTTAAACATCGTAATACATGAACCAGATGGCGATACGACATATTCTGAGCTCTCAAAGGCTTCGATCATTTTCTTCATCGCGCCTTTAGACTCTTCTACATAGCCACTGTTGAAAGCTGGTTGTCCACAGCATACTTGACGCTCTGGAAAATCCACCTCGCAGCCTAAACGCTCTAAAATCTCAACTGTCGCCTTTCCCACATCCGTCTGAAACATATCTACAAGACACGTAGCAAACAAAGCAACTTTCATGTTGAACACCTCTTTTTTAAAAGTGACAGGCACTCCCCGACTTTTGTCGAAAGGAATTACCTATCCAAAGAACTGGTCATCTGATGACCTTATTAACCAATAAAATGTATCATACTACAATAAAAATGTTTTTTGAAGTTTTTTT
This sequence comes from Bacillaceae bacterium SAS-127, assembly GCA_002261155.1. Classification (GTDB taxonomy): domain Bacteria; phylum Bacillota; class Bacilli; order Bacillales; family Domibacillaceae; genus Bacillus_CE. Next base: position 11,537 of record NKXN01000097.1, read on the forward strand.
CAAATGCCGAAATATTTTTTTTATTTACAATGATTAGTCAAATGAAAAAAATAGAATAATTGGTAGTTAGAACTAACTAACTACCTCATTCCATCTACTCAGTTACCTTACCTTTTCGGCTCCCTCTATATATTCTCTCAAAATATTCTCCACATTATGAATATGGTTTTGCATCTCTAGCCGAGCTTTTTCTGGATTTCCTTCTTCAATCGCTTGAAAAATAGCTTCATGTTCTTCGTTCAATTGATCAAATGTTGTCATTTCTGAATAAAGACAAATGCGGCGCGCCTCTTTCATTGATTCTGACACTAAATCCGATACGTGATTCATTAAGCTCAATAAAAGCGGGTTGCCAGTGGCCTCGGCAATCGCTAAATGAAAGGCAAGATCCGCTTCGTCCCCTAATTCTGTCGGGTTAGAATGATGCTTCATTTCCTCAAGCGCCCATCGAATTTTTAATAAATCTTCTTCTGTACGCTTTTGAGCTGCATTAAAAGCGACACCCACTTCAAGAAGTTGCCGAACCTCCATTAAATGAAACATATCTTCTTTATTCATTAATAGAGCGTTTTGAATTGGATAAGCAATACCTGATGGAGAAAAATCTTTCACATATGTTCCTTCTCCTTGACGCATTTCAATTAACCCCATAGCTCGTAAAGATGTTAATGCTTCTCGAATAGCCGAACGACCTACATGAAAATTTTCTGCTAATTGTTGAACCGAATCTAATTTGTCGCCTGGTTTCAACACTCCAGAGCGAATCGAATCCAAAAGAGCTTCTGCGACTTCTTCATATATTTTTTTCGGTTTAATTTTTTTATACTCCACCGGTTTCACCTCTAACTGTCCTAATACAATCATTATATAACGAAAATTTCAATTTTGCTGTCCTAATACAATTATTATAAACGAAAATTTTCACTTTGCTTGAGAAATTTGTTTTCATCGCCCCATCTAAATCAATATCAATTTTGATTTTCACAAAATAGTAACATTTATATTGTCTTTTTCGACAACAACTTCTATAATAAGTAAACAGATAGACGATCATTTCATTAGATCATCAGATGACCTACACTTCATTTAATCTGACTATTCAAAAAAGAAAAAACTGTTAGGAGGCTTTTTATGCAGTATCAACAACATTTCACTCCTATTGCAGACAGCCTGGGCTTATCTGCACTCGTGGCTTTAATTCCAATTATTTTCTTCTTCTGGGCGCTGGCTGTCAAAAGAATGAAAGGGTACAAAGCCGGTTTAATTACGTTAGCGATTTCTCTTGTCCTTTCTGCAATCGCTTACAAAATGCCAGTTGGATTGTCTTTATTATCTGCTAGCCAAGGAGCTGTTTACGGATTACTACCAATTGGGTGGATCATTATTACTTCCGTCTTCTTGTACAAGTTAACAGTCAAAACAGGACAATTCGACATCATTCGTGATTCTGTTTTAAGTATTACAGAAGATCGTCGTTTACAAGCCTTGCTTGTGGCATTCTCTTTCGGTGCTTTCCTTGAAGGAGCGGCCGGATTTGGGGCACCCGTTGCCATTTCAGCTGCTTTATTAGTTGGGCTTGGTTTCAACCCGCTATATGCCGCTGGTCTTTGCTTAATTGCCAATACCGCTCCAGTTGCCTTTGGTGCAGTGGGAATTCCAATCATTGCCGTAGAAGGTCCAACAGGAATTCCAGCGATGGAAGTATCGAAAATGGTCGGACGACAATTACCGTTCTTATCCCTATTTATTCCGCTTTACTTAGTTATTATAATGGCTGGATTTAAGCGAGCAAAAGAAGTTATGCCAGCTATTTTAGTATCTGGTGTTTCCTTTGCGGTTACTCAATTTTTAAGTTCCAATTTCTTAGGCCCAGAGCTTCCGGATATTTTATCCGCACTTGTATCTTTATTTGCTCTCGCTATTTTCTTAAAGTTCTGGAAACCGAAAACGATTTATCGTTTTGCTCACGAAGAACAAGATGCACAGCATCAGGAAGTACCAAAACATTCAGCTGGAGCTATTTTCAAAGCGTGGTCACCATTCCTTGTTCTAACAGCTTTCATTTCTGTTTGGGGAATTCCATCAATTAAAGCTGCATTAACGGGTCATTACGAAGGAACAAACAGCGTATTATTAGCGATTAATTCTATTGGTCACAAATTAACCTTTACGCCAGAAGTACCGTTTTTACACAATCATATTTTCAATGGAGATGGCGAAGCTCTTGCTGCCATTTACAAACTAGAACTTCTCGGTGCAGCAGGTACAGCCATTTTAATCGCAGCCATTGTTAGTAAATATATTGTGAAAATTTCTTGGTCTGAATGGGTAAAAACATTGGGAGAAACAATGAATGAATTGAAATTCCCAATTTTAACGATCGCAAGCGTTGTTGCCTTCGCTTACGTAACTAATGCATCAGGTATGACAACAACTCTTGGATTAGTCGTCGCAAAAACTGGATACTTATTCCCGTTTTTCTCGCCATTCCTCGGCTGGCTCGGCGTATTCATCACAGGTTCCGATACATCAGCCAACCTATTGTTCGGTAACTTACAAAAAGTCACTGCCGAATCCGTCGGAATGGATCCATTACTTGCCGTTGCCGCTAACTCATCAGGTGGGGTAACCGGAAAAATGATTTCTCCACAATCGATCGCTGTGGCAGCTGGAGCCGTTGGACTAGCCGGAAAAGAATCCGACCTATTCCGCTTCACCGTCAAACACAGCTTCATCCTAGTCATCATCGTCGGCATACTCACCTTCCTCCAATCCAACGTACTAAGTTGGATGGTACCGTAGAAAAGCGAAGGTGCTGTTTAGCGACGTATGGACTGGAGCGGTCCGATCGAGATAAAGGAAACACACAAAATGAAAGCACTTTAGCCATTATCCGCTAAAGTGCTTCTTTAAATTTATACGATAAAATTAAAATTGACAGGTTGTCAGTCATTTAATATAATAAAACACAGCTTAATTGATAATAACTATCATTTAAGCCGGAGTGTTTATAGAATTTTTTCAGCTACAACTTTACGCATCGTAGTTAAATCGAGTTGATTTTGCTTCAATCCGAATAAATGTTCAAAAGTAGATTGTAACGCTATAATACGAGCAATCTTCTCCTCTTTTGTCCAATTAAATAAGGATGAATCAACCCAGTGATGAATAGTAGATAGGAAAAATTCTGCAACTAGTGTGGGGTTTTCGACTTTGAAAATCCCTTCTTGATTACCTTGCAAAATCATTTCAGTAACGATTGGTGAGAATTGACATATTGTTTGTACATATACGATTTGACGCAGCAGCGAGTTATGGTCATTGCGTAGATAGCTAAAGATTTCAACATGGTTAAGCGGATCGTCTAATTCATAAATGAAAATCCATGCTAATTTTTCATAAGCATTTAAATCTGGGCGTAGCAATACATCACGAAAATGTTTATGTAAAATCTGTAATTGTCGATCAACTAATTTTTGGGCCAATATTTCTTTTGAAGCAAAGTGATAATAAAGTGTTCCTTGAGCAATTCCTAAACTTTTCGTTATATCTGTTGTTGATGTTTTATCATAGCCTTTTTCGCTGAATAATTTTTCAGCCATATCTAATATTTCGTTGCGGCGCTCTGTTGTATTTTTTGTGATTCTTGCCAAGCGTATCACCCCCATTTCTTTATTTAAACACTCAGTATAAAGGTAGTCAAACGGTTGAAAGAAATTGACTGATTGTCAGTCAATAAAAGGAGGTTTTATATGTTAAAAAAGTATATCTACTGGCTTTGCTCTATTAATTTATTCACCCAGAGTTATTTCAATAGGAGGCAAATAAAATGAAAAAATCATAATAAGTAGTTTAGTTATCAGTTTATTATTCTTACTTGTAGGCTGTAATGCCGCAAATGAAACTAAGGAAGAAAAACCTCAAGCAACGAATTCATATTACCCATTGAATTATGATGTTTTTAATTATGAAGGTGATGTGCTACAGCAAACAATAAAAAATGAGCCTGAGCGTGTTGTAGTTATTGGCTCTGCAATGGCGGAGTTGATGGTGAAATTCGGCTTACAAGATAAAGTAGTTGGTTTTGGTTATGACGATCAAACAAATACAAGTTACCGAGAAGAAATTAAAAAGATGCCTTTATTAAGTGAGATGTGGCCATCAAAAGAATCGATTATCGCCTTAAAGCCCGATTTAATTTTTTCAGTTGCTTCTGCTTTTCGTGAGGATATGATTGGTTCCATTCCTTCTTGGAATGAGCGAGACATTCCTACTTTAACGGCAGTTAATTTCAATGTGGGACGTAGTAAAGAAACTTATTTTGATGAAATTAAAAATTTTGGACATGTTTTTAACATTGAAGATCAAACAAATGAATATATCAATGAACAGGAATCACGTATTCAAAAAGTAGCCGATACGATCGACCACTCACAAGAAAAACCTAAAGTGCTTTTTATCAGTCATGTACGTGATAAATATTATTACTACTCACCTGATTGGTGCATGGTAGATGAAATGATTGAGCTTGCGAATGGTGAGTTTGTAAATATGTCCGATCAACCGTATATCGAGTTGTCTGCTGAAGCTATTATTGCGGAAAACCCAGACAAAATTATTTTGACACAATTCCAAAAGCAAAATGAAGAAAAAACATTGCAGGTCCTTTTAGGAGATAAACAATTAAAAAATGTAAATGCCATTAAAAACAATGATGTTTTAGTTGTGGACTATACTAATTCAGTCAATGGTAGCCCTGAAATTGCAAACTTATATGAAGATGTAGCGAAATTTATTCAACCTACTCAATTTTCAAAGGCTGAATCATGATACAAAAACGTTTCACTTTAACACTTTTTATTTTATTGTTAGCTACTTTTTGTACGATCGTTCTTTCCATTGCAATTGGACAGGTCACGATTCCAGTAGGTACAACAATCGAAACCATTTTTTCACCCTTTGCTACTCAAGAGCAAAATTTATTTTATGACATCATTTGGGATATTCGTGTTCCGCGAACTTTATTAGCTTTATTAGTCGGGGCTGGTTTAGCACTGTGTGGTACCGTCATGCAAGCCTCTGTGCAAAATCCTTTAGCTGACCCTTATATTTTAGGTATTTCATCTGGTGCGTTATTAGGTGCTACTTTTTCAATTGTAGTTAGTCATACGCTAGGCAATTTCTTTGGTTCAATTAGTTTACTTGTTTGGGCGTTTCTTGGCGCATTATTAGCTACTGTTGTCGTCTTATTACTCGCTAATCTCGGACAAAAAATGTCGGTAGTGAAATTAATTTTGGCCGGTACAATTGTCAATGCGTTATTCACAGCCATTTCTAATCTATTTATCTATTTCGCAAAAGATGCGGAAGGTGTTCGTTCCATTGCTTTTTGGACAATGGGTAGTCTCGCTTCAGCTAAATGGACAGACTTGTCACTCATCGCGATTTTTATTGTGGTGATTTCGATTTTCTTCATCTCGCAGTGGCGTGTCATGAACGCCATGCTGATGGGGGAAGAAGCGGCAATGAATTTAGGAGTCAACCTTCATGTTTTGCGTAAAGTGTACTTAATGATCTCTGCTATTTTAACAGCGATTATTGTGGCAAAGTGCGGGATTATCGGATTTGTTGGTTTAATTATTCCTCACTTAGTACGAATTTTTTCAGGCGCAAATCATCGCTTTTTAGTACCTATTGTGTTACTCGTTGGTGGCATATTTTTAATGTGGGCTGATATATTAGCACGCATTATTGTCACAAACAGCGAATTACCCATCGGTATTGTAACAGCGATTTTAGGTGCACCTGTATTTATGCACATGTTAGTAAAAAAGAAATATGGTTTTGGGGGAAATTAAAATGAAATTATATGCCGAAAACATTTCTTTTATGGTGGATCATACAAAAATTATTGAAGATATTTCACTGCAAGTAAATGAAGGACAATTTGTCGGTATTTTAGGCCCGAATGGCTGTGGAAAATCAACGTTATTAAAAAGTATTTATAAAGTAAATCGACCGCACACTGGAACTGTCATGTTAGGTGACCTTAACGTTTTAGAAATTACGCCTAAAAAACTAGCTACACATATGGGGGTGGTTGGTCAATTTAATACGACTGCTTTTGATTTTACTGTGTATGAAATGGTCGCCATGGGGCGCACACCTCATAAAAAATTTATGGAAAATGATAATGCACATGACCGAACATTAATTCATGCTGCATTAGAAAAAGTAAATTTACTTCATAAACAAGAGCAAATGTTTGCGCTTTTATCTGGCGGTGAACAACAGCGTGTTGTATTAGCACGCGCGTTAGTACAAGATCCGAAATTTTTAGTATTAGATGAACCAACAAACCATTTAGATATTAAATATCAAATTCAAATTTTAAGTGTAGTGAAAGCTTTAAAAGTTGGCACTTTAGCTGCGCTACATAACTTATCAATCGCTGCCATGTATTGCGATTACCTTTATGTTTTAAATAATGGACGCCTTTATGCCCAAGGAAAACCAAAAGATATTTTAACAACGACATTAATTAAAGAGGTGTATGGCGTAGATTGCTATATTTCCACAAACCCCGTCACAAACCAACTGACAATTTCATATTTTCCGATGTTAGGTGACGAATAAAGGAGTTTTTTGATGTCTGCATCACAAAATACATATAATCAATACCGCTGGTGGGCACTGGGGATCGTATTATTACCAACCTTACTCATTTCATTGAACAATTATATGCTACAAATTGCATTACCGAGTATGCAAAGCGATTTACAGTTATCTTTTACAACTGCCCAAGTTTTATTTTCTTGCTATGCGATTGGTTTAGCTGCGCTGTTAATTGTCGGTGGTAAGCTTGGGGATATGTATGGCAGACGAAACATGCTATCGCTTGGGGTGGCTTTATTTACCCTTTCTTCATTAATTGGTGGGCTTACATCCATTACTACGATTTTAATTAGTATGCGTTTCGTTCAAGGTCTTGCCGCTGCGATTATTCAGCCGCAAATTTTAGCGATTGTCCAAGTGCTATTTCCACCACAAGAACAAAAAGTAGCTTTTAGTTTGTATGGTGCTGTTATTGGTATTGCCTTTGCCTTTGGTTTAATTTTAGGTGGATTAATGATCGACTGGAATTTATGGGGATTAACATGGCGCAATGTTTTCTTTGTGAATATCCCATTTGGTGTTTTAGTGCTAGTACTTCTACCTTTCATTCCTAAAGATTCGCCTATCTTGAAGGTTAAAATTGATTGGCTAGGAACAGCTTTACTAATGAGTAGTATTTTATTAGCCATTGCCACCTTAACAAATAGTCAAACTCATGGCGTTAATATTCTTACGATTTTCCTCTTATTTTTAACTGTTATGAGTACACGATTATTGATTAAAGTAGAGAAAAAACAAAAACACCCTTTAATAGATTTAAACATATTCACAAATAAACGCTTTAGCTTAGGGATCATTTCGCTAGTTAGTATTTACTTAAGTATGTTTGCCTTGTTCTTTATTTTGAGCTACTATGCACAAAACTTTTTAGGCTATGATGCTAAAGCAACAAGCATCATTTATTTTCCGATTGGACTAGGATTTTTTATCACTTCATTATTAGCCGCTCAGATTACACAATTTTTAGGTGATTTAATTTTGTATTACGCGGCATTAACAATGAGCATTTGCATTGCGCTCTTAGCGATACTATTGTATTTTGATTGGACGCTACAACATACACTAGTGATTGCGGTACTGTTTATTTATGGTTTAAGTCTTGGTTTAGCTACTACACCTTTAGCGAGTATTATCTTAAATGGCTTACCTCTCCATATTGTCGGTGTTGCTTCTGGTATTTTTAATACAGCTATGTACTTAGCTAATTCTTTTGCGGTAGCTTTTATCAGTATGTTATTTTCTAGCTTTATGTTACCAAGCACTGCATTTTCCATGTGCTTAGTAAGTATTGCGATAGCTTCACTTATAGCCGCTGCATTATTTTTCTATTATCAAAAAACATTGAAAAAATTCTCCAATTTCAGTTGACAGTATGGAACAAATCATTTAATATGATAATTGTAGTTAGTAATGATAATCATTATCATTAGTTATCTCATCTTACACAGTATGCACGAAGACGGTACGGCCTCCCACCCGTACCGTCCCCCTCTTTTATGTATAAGAAGAAAAGCGGAAGGCGCTGTTCAGCGACGTATGGACTGGAACGAGCCGCACGAGATAAAGGAAACACGAGGAACGTCAGTGAATCGATGTTGACTTATCGCAAGGAGGATCGTGGAAGTCCACTAGTCGCTAGCGCCT
>NKXN01000098.1 GCA_002261155.1 Bacillaceae bacterium SAS-127
CTTTTGTCTACAAACTGAAAGCCGTGCAAAAACACGGCTTTTTCACTCTTACTTAGTCCATATTTACCCAAACGCTCTTTACTTCTGTGAAGTTATCTAAAGCATAACTTCCCATTTCGCGTCCAAGTCCTGATTGTTTATATCCACCAAATGGAGCGGCTGCATCAAATACATTGTAAGCATTGATCCATACAGTTCCAGCTTGTAATTTATGAGCAACGCTATGCGCTTTTTTCAAATCTTGTGTCCAAATACCTGCTGCAAGCCCATAATCAGAGTTGTTCGCTTTCGCTACTAAATCATCGATATCATCGAACGGCATCGCTGCAACCACTGGTCCAAAGATTTCTTCATTCGCAATCGTCATTTTGCTATCAACGTCCGCGAAGATCGTTGGCGATACGAAGTAACCTTTATCAAACGGAATCGTACCGCCTGTTAATACTTCCGCACCTTCTTCGATTCCTTGGTCAATGTAGCCTTTTACTCGTTGTTGTTGCGCCGCAGAGATCAAAGGACCCATTGTTGTATCTAAATCTAAGCCATTTCCTTGTTTGACAGACTTCGCAGCTGTTGCTAAGTCTGCCATAACGTTATCGTACATTTTCTTTTGTACGAATAGACGGCTTCCTGCACAGCATACTTGACCTTGGTTAAACATAATACCCATTAACGCTCCTGGAATCGCTTTCGTTAAATCGGCATCTGGTAAAATGATGTTCGGTGATTTACCACCAAGCTCAAGCGTCACGCGTTTCATTGTATCCGCAGCTGATTTCATAATTGCTTTACCAACTGGCGTAGAACCTGTGAAAGCAATTTTGTCTACTAACGGGTGATCAACGATTGGTTGTCCAGCTGTTTTACCGTATCCTGGAACGATGTTAACAACCCCTTTAGGGAAGCCTGCTTCTTCAATTAATGTTGCTAAGTATAGGGCTGATAAAGGCGTGTTTTCTGCTGGTTTAAGAACAACTGTACAACCAGTCGCAAGTGATGCACCTAATTTCCAAGCAGCCATTAATAATGGGAAGTTCCAAGGAATAATTTGACCTACTACCCCAACTGGCTCATGACGAGTGTACATGAAGTAATTTCCTTGTACCGGAATCGTTTGCCCAACAATCTTTGTTGACCAGCCAGCAAAGTAACGGAAATGTTCAATCGCTAACGGTACATCCGCATTTAGCGTCTCTTGAAGTGGTTTACCATTATCTAATGTATCTAATTGAGCTAATTCTAATTTATTCTCTTCCATTAAATCTGCTAGCTTATAAATTAAGCGACTTCTTTCCGCTGATCCCATTTTCGACCAAGCACCATTGTCGAATGCTTCTCGTGCTGCACGAACGGCTAAATCGATATCTTCCTCCACTGCTTCTGCCACAACAGCTAACACTTCACCTGTTGCTGGATTCAGCGTTTCGAATGATTTTCCTGATACGGAATCAACGAATTCACCGTTAATATAAAGTTTTTTCAAACCATCTAAAAACGAAACTACTTTTGGACTTAATTGACTTGTCATAAGTTGAACGCTCCTTTTTATATGGAAACTATGAATCAACTAGATTATACACTTCTAAGATTTGAAAAAACAAGTAAATAGTCCTAATCATTTAGTTTCTTTATACCAATTATCCCTGTATATTTACAGGGATAACATGAAAACAAAGCCAATGCATGAAATGTTTCATACTGTATAGAAACCTACAAATAGATAATATAAACTGCTATAGTGGGAGATAATTATATTGCAAGTTTATATTTAAGAAAATAGAAAGGTAAAAAGCTATATGAGGATTAAATTTACAGCTTATGTCTCAAACATGGAAACTGGAACATCACATTTATTAACTAATGATCCATGCAACGAATTAGATTCCGCATTTGTAACTTCAGAGCGAACAAAGAAGAATTAGAAAATTTTTCGACATTCTTAACACGCGAATCCACTTTTAAAGAAGATAGTTCTTATGAGGATATTCTTGAAATTCATACGAAAAAAGCTCTTTTTCCTTAAAATAGGAAAAGAGCTTTTTCATTTCATACTATTTTACAAATCGAAAATTATACCAACAATCGAGTAAATGATAACCGTCGAAAACAGGACAGTCATATGGATCAACGAATACAGAAACAACGATTTTGCCCACTTCTCCGAATCCATTTTTTGATAACCTGATACACTTAACACTAGCCAAATGACACTTAAAAGCAGTGCCACTAATGTGATTCCCAAGCTTAATGACATAAATAGAAAGCTTGTCGCGATCAAAATGACTAAATAAACATTCGTTTGAATATAAGTACGCCTAAAGCCTTTCACAACAGGTAACATTGGAACATTAGCTGCCTTGTATTCATCGTGTTTACGAATCGCTATCGCATAGAAATGCGGCATTTGCCAAATGATCATAATAATGAACAGACCAAGGCTAGCTGGATGTGTGATATCTGGATGAACAGCCGCCCAGCCAATCAACGGGGGCATCGCTCCAGAAATGCTTCCAACCTCCGTATTATAAATCGTTCGACGTTTCGTCCACATCGTGTACGGAACGACATAAAAAAACAAACCTAAAAACCCTAAAAACGCTGCTAACGGAGAAGCTAAAGCAAGTGCCCCTATTCCAAAGATCGTCATCACAATCCCGAGCCACAGGACAGATTTCGAACTGATTTCACCCGTTACAGTTGGTCTCGTTTTTGTTCGTTCCATCACCGCATCAATGTCACGATCATACAGATTGTTAAAAGCTCCCGCCGCTCCCATAATTAAAGCGGAACCAATGAGCGCAAAAATCATTTCTGGAATATGTTCCACTAGTCCCATGTCATACGTATATAAAGCCAATGTTAGTCCTGCAAACATCGGAATCAAATTAGATTTGATAATCCCCGTCTTAACCGTCTGCGCCAAAACAGTTGACCAAGACTTAGTCGATGTCGTTACAGAAGCTGTTTGATCTCTTTTATCCATTTTCAATTCACTTCGCATGATTTTATTATTCATTCCTTTTTATCATTTCACACCTTCTTCAATTTTATCATAAAACTTCACACATTCGTTGATTCATTCTCTCATTATGATATCAATATAAGCATAAGTCTTCATACTATTGTCATTTCGTTCAATAAGTTCACACAAAATACACTTTTGTGTACATTCCTTTCGGGCAAATCAATCGATTCCAACCAACCGGACTCCCAATTATACAATTAGCTAGCGCTGTTTATCGTGTAAAAAATGGAAAAATAACGGAGTATTGGATTCAAATTGACCGTGCAGGTATTCAAGCCCAACTCGAAGCTAATCAAGAAGAAATGAACGCTAAATAGAAGAAAATTCATATCCCTTCCTGCTCAAACAAAGCTATGATATGATGACAGCATAGTACAACGTATTTTGAACAAGGGGTTGTTTATGATGCATCAAGAGACACATTCAGTCGATGCCGTCCAAAAAATATTAAAAGAGTGGAAAGGCTTTTTTATTCCTTATCAAATGGCATTAAACGAGCTAGAAAGTGATTTCAAAATTATTGATTTAGAGTGGAAAACAGCACATGGTTATTCTCCCATTGAACATTTGAAAACGCGAATGAAAACCGTCTTTTCATTAGTCGATAAAGTTGAAAGTAAGAACATCCCATTAACGCAAGAAGCCGTTGAAAAGGAAATACGGGATATTGCTGGCGTCCGTATTGTTACTAGCTTTATCGATGATGTCTACATGCTGAAAGAACATATTGAACAGCGTGAAGATACTCGAATCCTTCGCGTCAAAGATTATATTGAAGAACCGAAAAAGAGTGGCTACAAAAGCTTGCATCTAATTATCGAAACACAAGTCATTTTATCTAATCAAGTATTATGGGTTCCCGCTGAAATCCAAATTCGCACTTCTGCCATGGATTTTTGGACCTCGACAGAACATAAACTCAATTATAAATATCAAGGAGAAGCGATACCAGAAGAGGCTCAAAAACAATTAGTCGAGCTATCAAAAGCTTCCTTTGCATTGGACGAGGAAATGTCGAAGTTAAGAAATCAACTATTATCTAAATAAGGATTTTGAGCAGTTTCACCTAGTTGAAACTGCTCCATTTGCTTTCTATCCACCTATGCCATCTTTCTTTGCTGCAACAAAAATACAGCTAAACCGATTAAAATAAGAGCGATACCGATCCCTTGCTGAACAGAAATGACTTCATCTAAAATAAAATAAGCGAGGATGCAAGTGCCAATCGTTTCTCCTAGAATACTCATAGAGATAACGGAGGTACTGAGCCATTTCAACAACCAATTAAACACGGTTTGTCCTAAAATCGTCGCAATAAACGCTAATCCAATAAAAGACCACCACGTTTGAGCAGAATAATCAACAAAGGAGACTTGCTGGCTAAAAGCAAACAAGCTTAAAAATAAAGCACTGCTCGCATAGCCAATAATCGAATAAGGAACGAGCGACAAACTTTTACGAACATGCTGCCCAACGAAAAAGTAAGCGGTAATCACACCTGCTGCAATAAAAGCTAAAACATCTCCAAACAGCGCCTCCCCACTCACTTGAAAATCTCCCCAGCCGATAACGATGCTCCCAGCAATGGCGACGAGAAAACCGACAATCGCTCCTGTGCTAAAACGCTCTTTAAATAAAAAATACCCGCCTATCATCGAAAACAATGGCTGTAACGTGACAATAACCGTCGAGCTCGCTACCGATGTATAATTTAATGATTCAAACCATAACACATAATGAGCGGCTAAAAACAAGCCCGATAACAGCCCTAGTCCCCATTGTTTTTTAGACAATGATCGCAACTCTTGACGATTCTCTTTATTCATTAATAAAAACAGCAAAAGAATCAACGTAGCAAAAAACAGCCGATAAAAGGCGGTAATTGCCGCTGGCGCATCTGCTAACTTCACAAAGATCGCGGAAGTAGATAAAGCAAATACTCCAAAAAATAACGCTACATAAGAAATAAACGGTGATTTCAATCCTGTTCCCCCTAAGCTGTCGTTTACAATAATAAAAGTCCTACAATATAATATACAAAAATAAGTATAAGATTTTTGTGCTCTTTTAAAAAGGAGTAATTTCCCCTGTTTATTAAGTCAGCACAAAAAGGAGGAAATAGACATTATAATAGAAGGAGTTTTAAGATGATCCATCACCATCTCGGCCAAACCGTCTTAAGCTATCGCAAGAAAAACGGCATGACCATTCGCGAGTTCGCCGATTACGCTGGAATCAGTACTTCACTGATTAGTCAAATTGAAAGAGGACAAGCCAACGTTGAACTAGAAGGCAAAGAATACTTTTTAAACGAAGGAGACGTCGTCCGCATCCCACCTAATGTAAAACACCGCTTTTTGAACAAAAGCGATGAACCGAATCATATATTATTTGTCCTGACGCCGTCTTTAGTTTAGAAAAATGAAAGAGCCGACTAGAAGCTGAATCATTATTTTCTAGTCGGCTCCCTCTCTTATCAACCAAGAGAACTGCAAATTTCAATATAGTTTCCATCAGGGTCTGCTATGTACGCAACTACTTGTCCCCAAGGTTTCACTACTGGCTCCACAAGGATTTGAACATCTTGCTCTCTCAATTTTTCAATCGTTGCTTCTACATTCTCTACGACAAATCCGAGCTCAAATGTTTGGGACACGCCCTGTTTTGGGATGCTCAAACCCGTAATCTCTTGAACACTTTCTCTTGTATTTATCGCTAAAATCGTCGAGCCGGTTTCGAATTCAATATAAGCTTCATGCTCGCCACGAATCGGTAAACCTAGAATATCCTTGTAAAATGTCATAGACTTTGCATGATCGGAAACGTATAAAATCACATACCTCATGTTCAAGTTCAATTGAATCCCTCCTACATTCGTTTTTTAATAGCTTCGTCAAAGAGTTACATTTTTCCTATCATCAAAACATAAAAAATCCAATTGAATTCACCTTTATATTTTCTTCTCCATCCTGTTTGTTGATTATGCTTAATCAATATGCATTATTGCTTATAATACACCTTGCCCTCTAATTCTTTAAGAGTGACTGGATAAATGGTAATCGTTCCCCCATCCTTAATCAAACCATCGTCTCCAAATACGGAACCAGAGTTTAATACCACTGTAAAAGAAGGCTTTTTCTCATCCCCTTTTATTACAATAGAAAAAATCCCTTGTTGTTCTGAATCGTCATCGCTGTAATAGTAAAGTTGGCCATCTTTCGCATAAATAATCTCACCTGCATCGTACATAAAGTAGTTTTGAGGGTTATCTTGTTCAAACCATTTGCCAGTCAAGCTAACAGCTACATTTTGATAGGAAACATAATTAGAACTTCTAAAATTGAAAATACTTTGGTGCAAAGTACCTTTTTCACTCACTTGGTATGTAACAACAGCAGTGTCTCCACTAACCCAGTCGATTTTATACGTTTCTTCTTCAAGGGTCTTATATGTAGAGCTTCCCATTAATGTAGCTACCTTTTTTCCAAAGAGCACGCCTCTACGCTTTAATCTAATTGTCTCGTTACTCATTTTCTTATATTCTTTCAAAATCACTTCATGTTGCTTGTCCTTTGACTTTGACACCAGCACATTTACATCTCCCATATAATAGAAAAATGTAGAATTGCTCACCAACAATATTAGACCCAGTATCATTTGAATCCATTTAACCAAGCGATTCTTCCTGTACAACAATAGAAAGATAATTATAATTACATAATTGATTACATAAAAGATCCACTCATGAATTAAATAGTATCCTAACGGAGCGGCAACCCCAATTATTAACCCTTGAAAAATCATCAGCACGACGGCCATCCAACATAACATTATTTTCATTTTTCGATTCTTAATCATAGCATAGTCACCTACAATCCAAACTGCGCCATAATTTCACGGTAAATTGCATCATTCATATCTACATAATCCCAAGTCACACCTGTATTTACACTAAGATAAGCTAACGTTTTTTCTTGTTCTGTTCCGTTGTTTCTAATAGCAACAAGGTACCCCGTTCCAGCGTCCTCTAAGAAATCAATGTACATCTTATCATAACCATTTTGTAAATCATGAGTAGCTGTTTTAGATATACTCCCCACACTCCAATACTCACCTGGATTATCTGTCGTAATTATGCTAATATTTTCTGAACCACGCCCACCATATACAATGGTGATTTTTTCACTTGATACGTAAATATTGCTTTGTGAAATCGTATCTAGATATTCACTGATACGGGCATATCCTAGTTGATCATCATCCGGGACTTGCATCCAAGTCTTCCCCTTGTTGTTTGTAACATAGAGCTTGCCCTCATAAATGGTGTGGTTTTTTTCATATTCCACAGGTAAAGTTGTCTCTTTAGTACCAGATAGACTATGCGAGATCATACGATCAATATCTTCTGGCTTTAGTTGGTCCTCTTGAGTGTCCTTCGTAACGAATGAATTCTCTGGAACATAATGAGCATTTTTATCTTCTATGATGCTTTTGCTCACTTTAATTGTACAAAAAGTAATCATTATACTAACTAAACAAATGAAAATTATTTTTAATAACTTCATAAATCATCCCTTCTTTTTAGAAAGCTATCAAATTCATATCAAAACTTACATTTCAATTGAAAGCTTCACTTTTTTCAAAACCCGATACAGCTCATCAAGCTGTTGAATTTGATAAGTTGGAACAATGTCAGTGTCATTGGATTTCATTTTGGGATTGAACCAGCACGTATCTATACCCGCAAGCTGTCCGCCTTTTATATCAGCACTTAAGGAGTCTCCGATGATCATTGCTTGGTCTACAGAAAAATTAGGAATGCGAGCAAAAACATAATCGAAATACTCTTTCATTGGCTTTTGGTAGCCAGTATCCTCTGAAACGAAAATACCCTTAAATAACGGATATAAGCCTGAATCACGTAACCGTTTGTACTGAGTCTTAGACACACCATTTGTCACAATATATAAGTCATATTGGTGTTGTAAATCTGTGATTAGCTCAAAGGCTCTATCTATTAGCTGATGTCCCTGCTCTAAATAGCTTCGGTACTTGTTGTCCAGTGCAACTCCGTCCACTTCTTGACCATACGCCTCAAATAGAACAGAAAAACGAGTATTCAGTACCTCATCACGATCTATTTTTCCTTCTTCAAAAGACTTCCAAAGACCTTGATTAATTTGCTTATAATGAGCTTCTACCTCTGCCGTTAAAGAGATGTCTTGACCCTCAAAAAGTAAGCGCAACGCTAAATCTTCCGCTGCCCCAAAATCCAATAATGTATCATCTACATCAAATAATAATGTTTGATAGTTCTTCAATATTCTCTCTCCATTCAATCGATCGTCTAATATTCATAAATGTTGCGGCTCGCTAATGCATGTAGCCCTTCCCTGTCTTTAACAAGAATAAATTCTTTACCTCGCTCAATCAGCCCCTTGTGACAGAATTGCTGAATCACCCGATTGAGATGTCTATAGCTCGTTCCAATTAAATTTGCTGCATCCTTTAGACTACTTGTACTTAGTTGGCCTTGAAATTGAGAATCTGATTCATCAAAGGAGACAGACAGTAGATAACTAGCCAATCGTACTTCCACTGGATACATTAAATTAAAGTTTGAAGCATTCGATTTAATGTAAAACTTCCGAGTAATGATATCCAGTAAAAATTGCAACAACGGTGTGTACTCTTGTCCATATTTTTTCAGCCAATGATAATGAACGCCAATCATACTAACAGCTGAGACAGCCTCCACTGTGTTCATCATATCCATCCCCTGTATATATTCAATATCCCCAATCACTTCAAGCGGTGTTTTAAAAGAAAGAATGAGCGATTTCCCCTCCGCTGAGGTCGTATAAATTTTCACCTTTCCCTTCACAAGCACGTACAAATACTCTGAAAGATCTCCTTGAGAACAGATGACTTCTCCTTTATCAAATTGATATAACGACAAATGAGAGAGTAACTGTTCATTAAATACAGATTCTAGTTGATAAACCTTCAAATAAGCTGTTAATTGCTCACTGTCTTTCATCCCCCCTTGCACCTCCGTTCCCCTAATTTTGATTTCTTTTATTATGAAATACAGCTCAGTATATTAGGAAGGACATATGTCCCAAAACTGAAAACAAAAGAGCCTGACCCCGAAAAGATATCTAGTAGCTAAAGAAGATCACACCCTCTTTATTTAGATATCCTTTTGGAGCCAGACCCTATTAAATCAGCACTTACGCCTTTTTCACAAATTCCGACTTTAATTTCATCGCACCGAAACCGTCAATTTTGCAATCAATATTATGATCGCCATCTACTAAACGAATGCTTTTTACTTTCGTCCCGATTTTTAATGTGGATGAACTTCCTTTTACTTTAAGGTCTTTAATGACCGTAACCGAATCACCATCTGTTAAAATGTTGCCATTCGCGTCTTTAACAACTTTTTGATCTTCGTTATTTTCTGCTTCTGATTGTAACGTCCACTCATGTGCACATTCTGGACAGACAAAAAGACTTCCATCCTCGTATGTATACTCTGAATTACATTTTGGGCAATTTGGTAAACTTGACATAAATTTAGCTCCTCCAGTCGTTATTGTTCATTCTATCACTATACATTACCCCTCCCTACAAAGCCACCTTTTCATTAGAAAAAACTCAGGAAGAGGCTTAAAAGATAGCTTACATGAACTGCTCTGGAGCTTTAAAGAGTTTGTCCATTATCAATAATAAATACCTGTCCCGTAACAGGTTTTTGTATCAGCTGAAATAAAATAGCATCTGCATCTAACGACGGACGTACTCCTAAAAAAAGAGACAAATAAAAAATGTGCAAAGGATTTTGCATCCTCTGCACATTTTTTATTTTCGAGAAGTATTAACTCCGCAGGCAAGATTCGAACTTGCGACCGATCGGTTAACAGCCGATAGCTCTACCACTGAGCTACTGCGGAATAAAGTGGGCCTGAATGGACTTGAACCATCGACCTCACGCTTATCAGGCGTGCGCTCTAACCAGCTGAGCTACAGGCCCATTTAAAATTAAATGGAGCGGGTGATGGGAATCGAACCCACGACATCAGCTTGGAAGGCTGAGGTTTTACCATTAAACTACACCCGCATAGACGATTATGGAGGCGGCAACCGGATTTGAACCGGTGATAAAGGTTTTGCAGACCTCTGCCTTACCACTTGGCTATGCCGCCCTTTAAATGGGATGGCTGGGCTAGAAGGATTCGAACCTTCGCGTGACGGAATCAAAATCCGCTGCCTTACCGCTTGGCTATAGCCCATTAATTAAATATGGGGCGACCGAGGGGAATCGAACCCCCGAATGTCGGAACCACAATCCGATGCGTTAACCACTTCGCCACGATCGCCATAAATAGTATTAAGTTTAAATTATTGGCAGGGGCAGTAGGAATCGAACCCACACTGGAGGTTTTGGAGACCTCTGTTCTACCGTTAAACTATGCCCCTATAAAACTGGTGGAGGGGGACGGATTCGAACCGCCGAACCCTGAGGGAGCGGATTTACAGTCCGCCGCGTTTAGCCACTTCGCTACCCCTCCATATTTAGATTAAAGAAGGCATGTATTCATAAAAAATGGTGGCTCAGGACGGAATCGAACCGCCGACACATGGATTTTCAGTCCATTGCTCTACCAACTGAGCTACTGAGCCAAGAAATTATATAAATGGCGGTCCGGACGGGACTCGAACCCGCGACCTCCTGCGTGACAGGCAGGCATTCTAACCAACTGAACTACCGGACCATTTATTGCGGGGACAGGATTTGAACCTGCGACCTTCGGGTTATGAGCCCGACGAGCTACCAGACTGCTCCACCCCGCGACGATATGAATGAAAATTTATAAAATATGGCGGAGGAAGAGGGATTCGAACCCCCGCGCGGTTTAACCCGCCTGTCGGTTTTCAAGACCGATCCCTTCAGCCAGACTTGGGTATTCCTCCATATTTCAATAGCGGCGGAGGGGATCGAACCCCCGACCTCACGGGTATGAACCGTACGCTCTAGCCAGCTGAGCTACACCGCCATGTATTGTATATTAAGTTGGTGGAGCCTAGCGGGATCGAACCGCTGACCTCCTGCGTGCAAAGCAGGCGCTCTCCCAGCTGAGCTAAGGCCCCATGTTATTATTTTTAGAGCTTCAAATGGTCGGGAAGACAGGATTCGAACCTGCGACCCCTTGGTCCCAAACCAAGTGCTCTACCAAGCTGAGCTACTTCCCGCTTGAATAATTAATGGCGCGCCCGAGAGGAGTCGAACCCCTAACCTTTTGATCCGTAGTCAAACGCTCTATCCAATTGAGCTACGGGCGCATAAAAGTGGTGCCGAGGACCGGAATCGAACCGGTACGGTAGTCACCTACCGCAGGATTTTAAGTCCTGTGCGTCTGCCAGTTCCGCCACCCCGGCATTTTATGGAGCGGAAGACGGGATTCGAACCCGCGACCCCCACCTTGGCAAGGTGGTGTTCTACCACTGAACTACTTCCGCGCAAATTTTATGCGGGTGAAGGGAGTCGAACCCCCACGCCTTGCGGCGCCAGATCCTAAGTCTGGTGCGTCTGCCAATTCCGCCACACCCGCGTAAAAATGAGCCATGAAGGACTCGAACCTTCGACCCTCTGATTAAAAGTCAGATGCTCTACCAACTGAGCTAATGGCTCAAAATAATATTGTCAAAAATGGTGCCGGCAAGAGGACTTGAACCCCCAACCTACTGATTACAAGTCAGTTGCTCTACCAGTTGAGC
>NKXN01000099.1 GCA_002261155.1 Bacillaceae bacterium SAS-127
GTTCCGTATACGGCGGTTCAGATTAAGTTTGACGCAATTGAGTGTAACAGACATATAGACTTTCTAGCCCTTGATGATACCAATAGGTGTTATCAAGGGTTTTGTCTAGAACTGGACTATGAGCGATTCGCCAATACCCTTTCCTACTATTCCCCCACTCATATGCCTTTTGATGTGGAACGCCTAGAACTTTCAGTTTTCTGATTCTCGTTTTCGGACGCTTCCATTGTTTCCATAGGCACATTCTGAGTCTTCTTCGAATCCATGCGTCCAATTCTTTCAGGACACTTGGGGTATCCATGAGAGCGAAGTAGCCCATCCATCCTTTAAGGTATTGTTTTAGTTTGGTGATTCGCCTTTCCATCGGGATCGGTTGCTTTCTCGAAGTGATTTCTCTCACTCGCTTCTTCAACCTTTGTACCGTTTGTTTGGCTAGTCGAACTTTAGGATTCTTCTTCGCTCTTGTAAAACTAAAACCTAGAAACTTTCGATTCCAAGGGCGGTCGTAAGCGGATTTCTCCTCATTGACCTTTAACTTTAGTTTGGTTTCAATAAAGGTGGAAAGGTTCTTCAACACTCTCTTGGCGGCTTTTCGTGTTTTCACAAAGATATTACAGTCATCTGCGTATCGAACGAATCGCAGATTTCGTTTCTCCAGTTCCTTATCTAATTCATTTAACATGATATTAGACAGTAACGGGCTTAGTGGACCGCCTTGTGGAGTCCCTTCTTTACTTCTGTGAAACATACCACCGATCATGATGCCTGCCTGTAGATACTGACGAATCAGTTTGAGGACTCGTTTATCTTCCATCCTTCTCGCCAATAACCCCATCAATTTATCATGATTGACTTTATCGAAGAATTTCTCTAAGTCTATATCCACTACCCATGAATATCCTTCGGTTATATAGGATTTCGCTTTTCTCACAGCTTGATGTCCTTGTTTATTTGGACGAAAACCGTAGCTATTTTCTGAGAAAGTCGGATCATATATCTTCGTTAATTCTTGGGCGATGGCTTGTTGGATGAAACGGTCTAGGACGGTTGGTATGCCTAATAACCGAACTCCGCCGTTCGGTTTCGGGATTTCGATCCGACGGACGGGCTGCGGTTGATAGGTTCCATTTAAAAGGGAGGATTTGATCCTTTGCCATTCCGTGACAAGGTGCGGTCTCAGGTTTTGAACCGGCATGCCATCGACACCATGACTCCCTTTGTTTCTCTCTACACGCTTCAGTGCCTGTATTAAGTTGTCCCTTCCTAGTATTCGTTCCATTAACATCGTCTGTTTCCTTCCTTACGTGAACGTGATGTTCTATTTGTGCCTTTATCTACTCGGCCCTCTCAAAGTCCCCCGTGTATTCACCACATCCTCCTTCGAGTAGGTTCCGTTAGGAATTGTCTGCTTCTTCGTAGATAACGAACGCCTAGTATCCGTTTTCCTTCATCTGTTCGGTCCTTCCCTGTCTTCTCGAGTAGGCAGGTACTATGACCTCGGCTGACTTCTGATGATTCAGCTGTCCATCACTGAACAGGTTACCAAGTGTACTTGACGTGTTCATCAGATCTCCCTGGGTAAGGATGTACTCTTTCTCTCCATGTCCCCACTACATTTACCCACTGTCACCTTTGGCAGTAAGAGCTTTGTTTTGTTTAGCAAACTCACTCAATGACAGCCAGCCTTCTATGTAGTTCGTGTTCCTTGGGGCGGAGATTTGCCTCCGACTTCCTTCAGATTCCGCGTCACCACGGACACCCTTGTCATCAGCTAACCCCTACTACTGCCTTCGAGGTTCGGGACTTTC